>NZ_CP124576.1:7500-631250 GCF_000281715.2 Sphingobium sp. AP49
CAGATCGCCGATCGAGACGAGGCCGATCAACGCACCATCCGCCACCACAGGTAGATGACGGATGCGCCGCTTGGTCATCAACGACAGGGCATGAATCACCGGCATTTGGTCGTCGATGGTGATCGCCGGCTGGGTCATCACATCGGCGACCGTGTGGTTCAAGGCCTCCGCCCCTTGCTGGGCCAGACGATAGACGACATCGCGTTCGGAGAAGATGCCGACCACCCGGCCGCCATCGACCACCGGCACACAACCGATTCGCCGATCCGCCAGCAGGGTCACCACCGACAACACGCTGTCGGTCGACTGCACCTGGACGACGTCGCGCCCCTTGCCCTGCAAGATTGCCGCGATGGTCATGGCCGCTCTCCTTTTATGGACTTACTGTCTCTGCCCTTGATGATCCCACTTTCGCGGCGCAAAGAAAAGGGCGGAGAGCATGAGAATGACAGAGAAAAAGGGCCTGGACGATCCCCGGATCGCGGCTATCGCCTGGTCGCGATTCCGCCGGATCATGCTCTGGATGGCCCTGGTCGGTGCGCTATGCGTCGGCGCGGCCTTGCTGTTCTTGCGGCTATGGACCGGGCCGATGCCGATCCACATGATCATCGCCACCATATTGGGGGTCTGGTTGACCTTCATGCTGGGAACGGGCTTGATGGCGCTCGTCTTCCTCTCCGCCGGAACGGGGCATGACGACCAGGTGATGGACCGGCTGAAGGACGAGGTGCCGCTTGACGACTGATTCCCATCGCGAAGTGATATTGCGGGTTGTGCCGCGCCCGGCCGACATCAACAGCAACGGCCATATCTTCGGTGGCTGGGTGCTGAGCCAGATGGACATTGCCGGCGGCATCGTGGCCGGACGAATCGCCCAGGGTGCGGTCGCGACGGTAGCGATCGAAAGCATGAAGTTCATCTCGCCGATCCTGATGGGCGATCTGGTATCGGTCTATGCGCAGGAGGAAAAGCGCGGCCGCACATCGGTCGCGATCCGCATAGACGTGGTCGCGACTCGCGGCGGCGGCGCGGAAACGGTCGCGCTGACCAGCGGCGTCTTCACCTTCGTCGCGCTGGACGAGACCCACCGGCCACGGCCCATTCCCGCCAACTGAGAAATTCAGCGCAGCTTCTGGTCATAGCTATAGCTGATCTCGCCATTGGCGGGGATGATGGCCCGCCAGACCCAGCTATTGCCGCGGCGTTCCATGTCGGTCGGGCGCGGCATGATGTCATGAGGAATCAGGATTTCCGCCGTCGCGTCGAACGGGCGCGCATTGGACAAAGTCAGCGTCCAGCGCCGGGCCTTTTGCGACTCGCCGCTACGGATCGCCATGATGCGGACATCGGCGCTCTGGGCGATGTCATAATCGACCCGCTCCCCTTCGGTCTTGTCCCCGATATCGGCTTCACCCGCGAGCAGGCGCTGGCCATGAAACTCCTCGAACAGGGCGACCCGGCCAGAGGGCATGGCGAGGCCAAGCCCGTCCGCCTTGCGATTCTGCAAGCGCAGGCGCAGCGTCATCGGCCGCGACCGGCTATTGCCGTCGCGATAATCGACCGTCGCGGCATAGAGGCGTTCGACCAGCACATCCGGCTGGCGCAGCAGGGCGATCTGCTTCTGCCCCTTGGCCGCGACGTCCACCAGAACCGGCACGCGATAAAGTTTGAGGTCACCGACATCCTCTGGCGGCGGGGGAGGCGGCGGTGGGGGCGGGGCGGCCACCATCGGCGCAGGGACGCGGCGTGCGGTCAGTATGATTTCCTGGGCAGAATCCATCATCGCCTCGGCCTGCGGCATTTCCACCGGGAACAGTTCCCACTGCGGATGCGTGCTGGTGATGTCCATCGGCCAGCAGCGCAGCGAAAGCGGACCGCCGGTCGGGCGGGGTTGCGTCTTACGCCCCTGCTTGTTGGGCTGGCCGGCGATGACGCTAAGCCGAGCATCGGCAAAGCCGGTGACGCCGCCATTGGCCACGGTCAGCCAGGCCATGAGGTCGAGATGGCGACCATCCCCCTGCATGTCGGCGACATAATTGGCGGCCCAGTCGAATCCCTCGGCGAGATAGATGAGTTGCAGCGTGATGCGGGTCGGCCGGGCGCTGGTGGCGATAACCGACAGGGTCGGACGCGGCGACAGGTCGGTCGGCACGCGCGGATAGAGCATGCGTTCGGGCAAGCCACTGCACCCCAGCGCCTCATAGCCTTGCGCCGTCTGGACGATGACGCCGCCCATCGGCCCGGCGCTGATGATCGCATCCTGCTGGCTGACCTTGCCGGTCTTGCGGTCGGTACGGCGCAAGGTGACGCTGCGCTTGAGATAGGCGTCGACCAGGCCAGCGGGCGAGAGCAGCCGGGCATCGCGATTCTTCTCGCGCACGCCCTGCGGCATGCCCGAGAGGACGGCTGTTTCGGGCATCAGCCCTTCGGCGACCCCTTCGAACCGGACAACCGATTCGCCTTGTGGCAGATTTATGGTGCGGGTTTCATTGATCAGCGCATAGCCGCCGGGCCATCGGGGATCGATCGCCCCCTTGGCGCGACCGGGCTGGCGATAGACGGTGACCGAAACCGAATCGGCCTTGGCCGACACGATCGTCCCGGCCCAAGCCGGCGCGATGCCGTGGCACATCAGAAGGAAGACAAGGACGCGCAGCAGCACGGAGCCCGCCCGGTCAGTAGCGCGAATCGAAGGTGACGCTGAGATCGACCGAGCCATTGGCCGGCACCGGCACGCTCCATTCCATCCGGTCGGCGGAGACGCGCTTGCCTTCCAGGCTTTGCGCAGTGACGCGGGTGTCGCCCCACAGCCCCTGCTGGGCAAGGTCAATCGTCACCGCTTCGGGGCGGGCATTGGTCAGCGTGTAGCGCATCCGTGTTTCCCAACGCTGCCCCCCCTTCTTCGTGCGTTGCTCGACGGTCGGGCGCACCTTGACGTCGAACGCCTCTCCGGTGCGTAGTGCCATGGAGGAGCCCATCGGCGTATGGTCTATGCTGTTCTCGCCGATGAACTGCGGATCGCCGCGCGCGTCGCGCATATAGACGCGAATCGTGCCGGCAGGCAGTTGGTCGCCCAGGCCGCCCTGCTTCGACGTCGAGAATTTGAGTACGCTCGACGCGCTCATCGGCTCGGGGGAACTGCCCATCCAGGGATTGAGATATTCGTAGGTGGCACGCGCCGGCGCGCCTTTCACGTCGAGGAAGCTGACCTGCTTCTGCTGGGCATTGGCGATCGTCGTGCGATCGGCCAGCGGATAGAGATAATAGTCGCCCAGTCGCTCGCGCGGGCCGCTTTCGGTGCCGGCCTGGTCGATCGCACCACTTGACGATTGCCACCAGTTACGCCGTCCGCCGCCATTGGCCGGATTGCCGGCAACCAGGATCGTCTTCGCATTGGTGAAGGTCGTACCGGTGTTGTTGGTGAGCGTGACCCAGCCCTGCATGTCCATCGCCCCCTTGGCGGCGTCGAACAGCGCGACATAGTCGGCGGTCCAGCCGAGATTGGGCGTCAGATAGGACAGTCGGGCCGGCACCGTGCCGCCACGCGCCGCCTCGATCGTCACCGACAGGGTAGGCCGCGCGCGCAGATTGGGGGGTACCTGGTCGAAGATCACCCGTACCGGCAGGCCATCGTCGCGTAGCACCTCGATCCGCGCGCCGATCTGCATGACGATGCCGCCATTGGCCGCGAGGATCTTCGCACGTTCGCGGGTCTCGGCACCGGTCGCGGGGTTGGTGCGCACCAGCGTCACCTCCTGCCCCACCGCCTTGTCCATCAGCTTGTCGGGCGACAGCAGGTCATAATCGAAATTCTGCTCGACGATCGAGAAGCCGGGACCGGAAAGATTGACCGTTTCGGGCCGGATGCGAGCGGACACATCGGGAAATTCGATGCGGTTGCGGCCGGTATTGACGCTCAATTGCCGGTCATCCTGCACCAGCGACTGGCCACCATTATAGATGGTGACGGCAACATCGCCCTGGGCGGTGGCACCGGTGGGATCGATGGCGTTGCTCTGGGAAAAGGCGACGGCCGGCATCAGCAGGGCCAGGCCGGACAACAGGCGGACAGTCTTCATCAGGTCTGCACTCCCCTTATGGTGAGACCTTCTGCCCCAAGCGGCTATATTTGCAAATAAAAAGGGCGGCACCCACGGCGCCGCCCTTTTCATTTGGTTGATGCGAAACCGCGCTTATTCGGCGGCTTCGGTCGCCGGACGGGCACGGCGGGTGCGCTTGCGGGGCGCTTCCTCGGCCGCTTCGGCTTCGCTGTCATTGTCGGCCCGGGCGATCGAGGGGGGCAGGATGCTGACATCCAGTCCTTCGTTCGCATCGGCGACGGCATCAGCCTTGCGCGGGCGGCCACGGCGCGGCTTGGGCGCTTCGGCGGCAGCCTCAGCTACCGCTTCGACCGGCTGGGCCGGCTCGGCAGCGACGGGCTGCTGCTCGGCGACTTCCTCGGCAGCCGGGCGATCACGGCGGTTACGGTCGCGACGATTGCGGTCGCCCCGATCATTACGATCCCCGCGATCCTGACGCTCACCACGGTCCTGACGCTCGCCGCGCGGTTCGCGACGGTCATAATCGCGCTCGGCCCGTTCTGGCTGCTCGGTACGGCCCTCTTCAGCGCCATCATCATGGCCCTCGAAGTCCTCGCCCTCGTCGTCGAAATTCTCATCATTCCGGCGGAAGCGCTGCTGCTGCTCTTCCTGGCGCGAACGATTGTCGGCCAGTACGCGGAAATAATGATCGGCGAACTGCAGATAATATTCAGCGTTCACACGGTCGCCGGCCATCTGGGCATCGCGCGCCATATTCTTGTATTTCTCAAGAAGCTGGGCTGCATTGCCGCGGGCGCGGTTGTCGATACGGTTGCCATTATCGCCGCCGCCGCGATTACCACCATTGGGACGTCCGTTGTTGTTATTGTTCCGGCCGCGATTGCGGCGACCGGCCTGCCGGTTGTTGATCAAGACATGATCCTTGCGTTCGCTGTGACTCTATCCACTGAAAACACTGTTCAGTTGCCATCCCCAAGCACGGCCCGCTCATCAGGCCGGATACGGCTCCGCAGGACATGGGCCATTTCAGACTCATGCCATCAGCTGCCAGAGGCGCTTGCGCAGCAGCGCCGTCTTGACTTTCAGGAGCAGGAAAACGCCTTATCTATCAACAGCCTGTCATAGCCGTGACACAAGAATGGCGCCATTCCTGCTGATGATGTAGTGGCTTTCACGCCATAAACCAAGCAATTTTCGCTGTGACCGCACGAAATCCAGCTTTGTTTTCAACCCGGCGTCGCGACGAGACAGCGATCATGGCCGGCAAGGTCGCGACGCAGCGATACGCGGAGTCCCTGCGCGCGCAGCAGTGCGGACACGCTTTTCCCCTGATCATAGCCGATCTCGATCGCGGCCATGCCGCCTGGTCCGATCAGCGCGGGCAGTTGCGGCGCGATACGACGATAATCGTCCAGTCCTTCGGCCCCGGCGAACAGCGCACTGGCGGGATCATGCAGCACGTCGCCGGCCAGCGGCGCATCGATCGCAATATAGGGCGGGTTGATCAGCAGCAGGTCGAATGGCCCGGTCACGCCTGCGGCCCAATCACCCAGCTGGAAATGCACACGATCCTGCATACCCAGCCGTTCGGCATTGCCCTGCGCCACCGCGAGCGCGGCGGCCGACGCATCGATACCCAGCCCGCGCGCATCGGGCCATTGGTCGAGCGCGGCGAGCAGCAGCGCGCCCGATCCGGTGCCAAGGTCCAGCATGGTCGCTGGCGCGCGATCGCGGAAATGATCGACCGCCGCCTCGATCAGCGTCTCGCTGTCCGGGCGCGGGATCAGCACGTCGGGGGTGACGGCCAGGCTGATCGTCCAGAAATCGCGGCTGCCCAGGATATGGGCGATCGGCGCGCCGGCCAGCCGCCGCTGCACATGGACAGCGAAAGTGACAGGTACAGACAGATCGCACTGGCGCAGCAACAGGTCGTTGCGGCCGATGCCCAGCGCATGGGCCATCAGCAATTCTGCGTCGAGCCGGGGGGTGTCGCTGATCGCGGCTAAGCTGACAGTGGCGTCGCGCAGCGCATCGGCGACGCTCACGCCACCCCGTCCAGCTGGGCGAGGCGCGCGGCCTCATCCTCGGCCACCAGTGCGTCGATCACTTCGACAAGACCCGGCCCTTCGAGGATTTCGGGCAGGCGGTGCATGGTCAGGTTGATGCGATGGTCGGTCACACGCCCCTGCGGGAAATTATAGGTGCGGATGCGTTCGGACCGGTCGCCCGACCCGACCATCGCCTTGCGCGCGCCGGCCTGTTCGCTCTGGGTCCGCTCGCGTTCCGCCTCATAGATGCGAGCACGCAGCACCTGCATCGCCTTGGCCTTGTTCTTGTGCTGCGAACGCTCATCCTGCTGCGTCACGACGATGCCGGTCGGCAAATGGGTGATGCGCACGGCGGAATCGGTGGTGTTGACGTGCTGGCCACCGGCACCAGAGGCGCGATAAATGTCGATCTTGAGGTCGCCGTCGGCGATCTGCACGTCGACCTCCTCTGGCTCGGGCAGGATCGCCACGGTCGCCGCGGACGTGTGGATGCGACCGCCGCTTTCGGTTACCGGCACGCGCTGGACGCGGTGGACGCCGCTTTCGAACTTCAGCTTGGCAAAGACGCCGGTGCCGTTGATGCTGGCCACCACTTCCTTGAAGCCGCCCTGTTCCGAGGCATTGGCGGAGAGCATCTCCATCTTCCAGCCCTGGGTATCGGCATAACGCTGATACATGCGGAACAGGTCGCCAGCGAACAGCGCGGCCTCGTCGCCGCCGGTGCCGGCGCGGATTTCCAGCATCGCCGGGCGTGCATCGGCGGAGTCCTTGGGCAACAGTTGCAGGGCCAGGGCGCGCTCGGCGTCTGGCAACTGCCCCTTGAGCAGCTGCATTTCCTCCTGCGCCATCTCGCGCATCAGCGGATCGGCATCGCTGTCCTCGCCACCCGCCATCTGTTCGAGCGCGCGCAGCTCCTGGCGCAGCCGGCGCACTTCATGCGCGGCCTTGGCCACCGGCTCGATCTCGGCATATTCCTTGGACAGCTTCACGAACGCATCGGGCGCGAGGTCGGCGCGCGTCATCGACGCCTGCACCTCGTCCCGGCGCGCCTCGATCTGCGCGATACGTTCGGCGGAGATGTGCATCAGAGCGCCGTCACCGTGCCAATCAGAGCGTCGAGCGCGACCGCCTGTTGCTCGCCGGTGCCAAGATTACGGACCGCCGCTTCACCGCGTGTCAATTCGTCATCGCCCAGGATGATCGCCCAGGCGGCCCCCGACGCGTTGGCGCGCTGCATCCGCTTCTTCATGTTGCCGCGATAGCCCATGTCGCAGGCAATGCCGGCGCGGCGCAGATCGGCGATGATGCCGGTCGCCTTCGCCTCGGCCGCCTCGCCCATCGGAATCAGCACGATCTGCGGCTTGTCGATCGCCGGCTGGTCGATCAGCATCGCCAGCCGCTCGATCCCCGCCGCCCAGCCGACCGCCGGGGTGGACGGACCGCCGAGATTTTCAATGAGCCCGTCATAACGGCCGCCGCCCAGCACCGTGCCCTGCGCGCCCAGCCGGTCGGTGATGAACTCGAACGCGGTGTGGCGATAATAATCGAGCCCGCGCACCAGCCGCGAATTACGCTCCCAGGCGACACCGGCAGCGTCGAGCCCGCTGGTCACCTTGTCGAAGAAGCTGCGCGCCTCATCGGTCAGATAGGCGTCGATGTCCGGCGCGCTATCAGCGATCGGGCGGTCGCGCGGATCCTTGCTGTCGAGGATGCGCAGTGGGTTCTTCGCCAGCCGGTCGATGCTTTCTTCCGACAGCTCGCCACGATGCGCCTCGAAATGGGCGATCAGCGCGGCGCGCCAGGCTTCGCGGCTTTCCGCGTCGCCCAGCGTGTTGAGGTTGAGGGTCACGCCTTCCGACACGCCCAATTCGCGCAGCAGCTGGTCGGCCAGCACCAGCAGTTCGACGTCGGCCGCCGGCTCACCCGCGCCCAGGATTTCGGCGTCAAGCTGGTGGAACTGGCGGAACCGGCCCTTTTGCGGGCGCTCATAGCGGAACAACGGACCATGGGTCGCGACCTTCAGCGGCGCATATTGCTGCCAACCCTCGGTAATATAGGCGCGCGAAATGCCGGCGGTGAATTCGGGGCGCAGGGTGATGCTGTCACCGCCGCGATCCTCGAACGTGTACATTTCCTTCGACACGACGTCGGTGCTTTCGCCCAGCGATCGGGCGAAAACGGCGGTCGATTCAAAGACGGGCACTTCCACCCGCTGGAAACCATAAAGTTTGCGCACCCGGTCAAAGGTGGCGACGACATGGGCGAAGCGTTCCTGAAACGCCTCCGCCGTGCCGCCCAACATGTCCTGTGTTCCGCGCACCGGGCGCGGCGTTTCGATCTTCGCCATGGGGCAGCGCCTTTAACGATAATCGCGGTCCAAGGAAACGCGCTTTTTATGGCGGCATAAGGGGTGGACGCGGGCGATTCGCCCCGCCATGCTTGGGACAGACGGGCCGTCCGGCCCCCGTTCCTTTTCTGGAGACCGTCATGATCCGCAGCCTTGCTGCCGCCCTTTGCCTTTCGACCGCGATCGCCAGCCCGTTGCTGGCGCAGGACGTCATTCGTTCCAAGCCGACCGCCCTGCCCGTCGACAGCGCCAAGCCGATGCCCAAGGATGTCCCCTATCCGGGCGGCACGATCCGCCTTGACGTTGATGCCACCGACACCGTGCAGCGCATCTTCCGCGTGAAGGAAACCATTCCGGTCGCGTCGAGCGGCCCGATGACCCTGCTGATGCCCGAATGGCTGCCGGGCAACCACGCCGCGCGCGGCCCGATCGAGAAGCTGACCGGCCTCACCTTCACCGCCGACGGCAAGCCGATCAGTTGGAAGCGCAATCCGCTAAACGTCTATGCGTTCGAGATCGACGTGCCGGCCGGCACCAAGCAGGTGGTCGCATCCTTCCAGTTCCTATCGGCGACCGCGACCAACCAGGGCCGCGTCGTCGTGACGCCCAAGATGCAGAATATCCAGTGGGAAGATGTCTCGCTCTACCCGGCCGGCTATTATACCCGCCAGATCCCGGTGCAGGCCAATGTCACCTATCCCGCCGGCTGGCAGGCGGCGACCGCGCTGCGTGGCAAGCGTAGCGGCGACACCATCGCCTATGACGTGATCGACTATGAGGCGCTGCAGGATTCGCCGGTCTTTGCCGGCACCCATTTCAAGGCCGTCGATCTGGGCCACAACGTCACGCTGAACATCGTCGCCGACGATGCCGACGAACTGGTGTTCAACACCGACCAGATCGCCAGGCACAAGAAGCTGGTCGCCGAAGCGGGCGCCGCATTCGGCACCTATCATTTCGACCATTATGATTTCCTGCTGTCGATCACCGACGAAATGGGCGGCATTGGCCTCGAGCATCACCGCTCGTCCGAGAACCAGGTCGAGCCGGGCTATTTCAAGAAGTGGGATTCGGGCGAGGCGCTGCTCGACCGCAATCTGCTGCCGCATGAGTTCACCCATAGCTGGGACGGCAAGTTCCGCCGCCCCGACCTGCTGTGGACGCCCAATTTCGACGTGCCGATGCAGGATAATCTGCTGTGGGTCTATGAAGGCCAGACCCAGTTCTGGGGCTATGTGCTGGGCGCGCGGTCGGGCATGTTCACCAAGCAGGAGACGCTGGACGCCTATGCCCATATCGCGGGCAAGCTGGACACCACGCGCGGCCGCGAATGGCGCCCGATGGAAGACACCACCCACGACCCGATCATTTCGGCCCGCCGCCCCAAAGGCTGGGCCAATTGGCAGCGGTCGGAGGATTATTATAATGAAGGCCTGATGATCTGGCTGGAGGTCGACGGCATCCTGCGCCAGCAGACCAAGGGTGCCAAGGGCATCGACGATTTCGCCAAGGCCTTTTTCGGCATCAAGCCGGGCGACTGGGGTCAGGTCGTCTATAATCGTCAGGACGTTATCGATACGCTGAACGGCGTCGCCCCCTATGACTGGGCCAGCCTGTTCCAGAAATATGTCGACAGCCCCACCAAGGAAACGCCCAAGGGCGGCTTCACCCTGGGCGGTTACAAGCTGGTCTATACCGACACGCCGGGCGCCATCACCAAGGCGGCCGAGGGCGCCCAGAAGATGGTCGACCAGAGTTTTGGCACGGGCCTGATCGTCAAGAATGACGGCGAGATTTCGGCCGTGATCTGGAACAGCGCAGCGTTCAAGGCCGGGCTTGCGGTAGGATCGAAGATTATTGCGGTGAACGGCAATGAATATTCGGGCGACGCATTCAAGACGGCGCTGACCGAGGCTAAGGACCCCAAGAAGCCGGTCCAGCTTATCCTAAAGCAGGACAAATATTATCGCACTGTGACCCTCGCTTATTCGGATGGCCTGCGCTATCCGCACCTCGAAAAGACCGGTACCGGCGAAGGCAGCCTCGACAAGCTGCTCCAGCCGCGCACCTGAAGATTTCCAAGCAACCGCATGTAAAAGGCGAAGATGCATGAATATTGACCTGATCCCCGTCGGCGACGATCCGCCAAACAGCCTGAACGTCATCATCGAGGTGCCGGTTGGCGGCGAACCCGTGAAGTACGAGTTCGACAAGGCGTCGGGCGCGCTGTTCGTCGATCGCATCCTGCATACGCCGATGCGCTATCCGGCTAATTACGGCTTCGTGCCGCACACGCTGTCGCCCGATGGCGATCCGCTCGACGCGCTGGTCATCGCCCGCTCGCCCTTCGTTCCCGGCTCGGTCGTGCGCGCGCGCCCGATCGCCGTGCTGAACCTGGAAGACGAAGCCGGCGGCGACGAGAAGCTGGTCTGCGTGCCCGACAACAAGACCTTCCCTTACTACAGCAATGTGGACGAGAAGGACGACCTGCCCGGCATCGTGATGGAGCAGATCGAGCATTTCTTCACCCACTATAAGGATCTGGAAAAGACCAAGTGGGTGCGCATCGGTACCTGGGGCGGCGCAGAAGACGCCCGCAAGATCACGCTGGAAGCGATCGAGCGCTATCAGGCCGAGAAGAAGAAGGGCTGAGCCCTTTTCGGCATAGACCTTGATCGCTTCAGGCCAAAGGTCTGAAGCGTGAATCATGGTCTAGAAAACAGGCCAATTGAAAAGGGCTGCGCGGTGATCATCCGCGCGGCCCTTTTTCTATGGGTCAGATGACTCGATCGGCCTCCAGGGCGAGGGCCAGCGGATCGCGGCCGCGCGGGGTGCGGGCGTGGAGCCGGGCATCGGCCTCCACCAGCCGTGCGACGCCCATGTCGAGCTGCGCTTGCGGCAGGGTGAAGGGCAGGCGCAGGAAGCGTTCGAACGCGCCATTGACGCCGAAACGCGGACCGGCGGCGATGCGCACGCCATGATTGCCCGCCAGCGCCGCGAGCGCACTGGCCTCTGCCCGGGGCAGTTCGGCCCAAAGCGACAGGCCGCCGGCGGGCGATTCCACCCGCCAGTGCGGCAGATGCCGTTCCAACTGCGCCAGCAGATGGTCGCGCCGGTCGCGCAGCATCGCCGCGCGCGGCCCCAGCCCCTCGTCCGCATCGATCAACTGGGCCACGGCCAATTGCTCGACCACGGGGCTGGCCATGTCCATCGTCGTGCGGATGCGGCCGAGCGCCGCCACGGTCTGCGGATCGGCGCGAATCCAGCCGACGCGCAGGCCACCCCAGAAGATCTTGCTGGCCGACCCCAAAGTGATGACATGGCGGCCGGACGGATCATGGCAGGCAACCGGCGGCGGCGGCGCGCCATCCAACCCCATCGCCACCATCGTCTCGTCGACCACCAGCGGGGTGTGGGTGCGCATCGCCACCGAAACCAGCGCGCGGCGCGTCGCCGGGTCCATGCTGCGGCCGGTGGGGTTGTGGAAATCGGCGATGATATAAGCGAAGCGCGGCGCGGTCTGGCGGAAGGCCGCGTCCATCGCATCGATATCCCAGCCATGGACCGGCAGGCCGACCGGCACCGGCACGACATTGGCCCGCTGCAGCGCCTGGATCGCATTATGATAGGTGGGATGGTCGATCACCGCCCGGTCGCCCGGCCCGGCCAGCCATTGCAACAGCAGCGAGAAACCCTGCTGCGCGCCATTGGTGATCATGATCTGGTCGGGATCGGTCGGGCAACCGCGCCGTTCATAATGGGCGGCGATCGCCCGGCGCAGCACCGGCAGGCCGAGCGGATCATAACCCAGATCGCCCAGATAGGCCGGCAGCGCCTCGACCGCATGGGCATAGGCCAGGCCCACGCCGGGCGCGGCCGGCAACGCGGCATGGGTCCAGTTGAGCAGATTGTCGCCGGTCACCCCATCGATATCGGGCGTCGGGGTCTCGACCCGGCCGGGCGGCAGGCGGGTGACGCTGCCCGACCCCTGCCGGCTTTCCAGATAGCCCTCGTCGCGCAGCCGGTCGAAAGCGGCGGCGATGGTCGTGCGGCTGAGCCCCAGCGCAGCGGCCAGTTCCCGCTCGCCCGGCAACCGGACATTGAGGCCGATCCGTCCGTCCAGCACCAGCATCCGCAGCGCCTGCGCCAATTGGCGATAGGCCGGCTCGGCGCTGTCCTGGGCGCGCCAGGCGCCCAGCAACCGCAGCAGCGAGGGGGGCCGAAGGAAGGAAGTGGACATGGCGATCAATCCAATCAGAGAGATTTGAAGGCCACTTACGCGCCATTGGTCCTTTTGTAAAAGGCCAATTTGGCTAGGTCTGATGCCCATGATGATGACCCGCCGCCTCTTCCAGCTCTTCTGGGGCCTTGTGCTCTACGGCTTTGCCATGGCGCTGATGCTGCGCGCCAATCTGGGGCTCGATCCCTGGGACGTGCTGCACCAGGGACTGGCGCCGAAGCTGGGGCTGAGCTTCGGCATGACGGTGAACCTGGTCGGCGCGATCGTGCTGCTGCTCTGGTGGCCGCTGCGGCAGCGGCCGGGGATCGGCACGGTCTGCAACATAGTGGTGATCGGCACGGCGGTGGATATCAGCCTCCATTATCTACCGACACCCGAAGGCTATGCGATGCGTGCCGCCTGGCTGGGCGCGGGCATCTTGCTGAATGGCATTGCCGGTGGCGCCTATATCGGTGCCGGCCTTGGCCCGGGGCCGCGCGACGGGTTGATGACCGGCCTGTGCCGCCGCAATGGCTGGCCGGTCAAATGGGTGCGCACCGGCATCGAGATCGCGGTGCTGGCGATCGGCTGGATGATGGGCGGCACGGTGGGCATCGGCACCATCGTCTATGCCGCGACGATCGGCTGGATCGTCCACCATGCCCTGCCCTTCTTCACGATCACAGCGCCCGAGCACCCGGCGATCGCTGGCTAGAGTTGCCCCCTGACCGGCCGACAGGAACCCGTCGGCCGGTCCCTTTCCGCATTGAAAATGCGTCGCACCTTTCTTGACCGGACCGGGCAGTCGGGCATGATCCCGCCTCCGCCATTCCCGACGATCAAGGAGTCCCCGCCGATGCGCGCCTTCCTCGCCGCTGCCCTTGCCCTGCCGTTCGCCGTCGCCGCATCCGCCGCGCCGCCGGAGCAGGCGCTCGCTCCCCTCGCCTTCGAACAGATCGCACCCGCCGGCACCAAGATGCCGCGCTTCAAGGTCGATGCCGCGTGGCCGGCTATGCCTAATGACCTGCTGCTGGGGCAGGTCAGCGGCGTTGCGGTCGGTCCGGACGATTCGGTCTGGGTCGTGCATCGCCCGCACAGCCTGACCGCGACCGACACGGGCCTGGCCGAATCGCCCGCCACCGCCGTCTGCTGCAAGCCGGCCCCGCCGGTGGTGCGCTTCACCCAGGATGGCCGCTATCTGGGCGGCTGGGGCGGCGCCGACAGCGCCCCCACGGTCGATGGCGTCAACCAATGGCCCGCCAGCCTGCACGGCATCTTCGTCGACAAGGCCGGCAGCGTCTGGTTCGGCGGCAATGGCAAGGGCGACCATGTCGTCATGAACTATACGCCTGAGGGGAAATATATCCGCAGCTTCGGCCGGCGCGACAAGACCGGCGGCAATGACGCGACCGACCAGCTGGGCAACCCCTCCGACGTCAATCACAGCGATGGCATGGTGCTGATTTCCGACGGCTATGTGAACCGCCGCGTGATCGGCTTCGACGACAGGAGCAACGCCTATAAGGGCCGCTGGGGCGCCTATGGCAAGCCGCCGAGCGGACCGGTGCTGCAAGGCACGTTCGACCAGAGCCATGCCGTCGATCCCAGCCGGGTCGCCGATCCCAAGGCAGCCATCTTCAACAGCATCGTCCATTGCGTAGTGCCGACGAAGGACGGCCATCTCTATGTCTGCGACCGCAACAACAATCGCGCGCAGCTGTTCAAGCGCGAGAAGGATGGCGGCCTGACCTTCGTGCGCGACCTGGCGATCGCGCCGGAAACCGGCGGCACCCACACCGTCACCGATATCGCCTTCTCGCCCGATCCCGACCAGACCTATCTCTATGTCGCCGACATGATGAACGGCCGCATCTGGGTTCTGGAGCGCAAGACCCACACAATCCTTGGCGCCTTCGGCCGGATCGGGCGTCAGGCCGGGCAATTCACCTGGCTGCACAGCATTGATACCGACAGCGCCGGCAATATCTATGCGACCGAGGTGAATACCGGCCGCCGCGTGCAGAAGCTGGTCTTCACCGGCATCAAATGAAGGGAATCCCTGTAACGTGGCGACCGAACTTTACGACCTGACCGTCCCCGCTTTCCTGCGCGGCTTGCGCACTCTGTCCACCCTGCTCGACAAAGGCGCCGCCTTTGCCGCCGAACAGGGCATCGATCCCGCCACGCTGACGGATGCCCGCCTGATCGAGGATATGCGCCCGCTGACCGCGCAGGTGCAGCTCGCCACCGACAGCGCCAAGGGCGCGGTCATCCGCATCGGCGAACTGGAACCCTTCCCCCTGCCCGACATGGAAGAGACGTTCGCCGACCTGCAGGATCGCATTGCACGGACCATCGCATTCCTCGAGTCGGTGCCGCGCGACAGGATCGATGGGCGCGAGGAGGCGACCGTCATCCTCAAGACGCCGCGCGGCGAATTTCCCTTCACCGGGCGCAGCCATGTGCTGACCTTCTCGCTGCCCAATTTCTATTTCCACCTGACGACCGCCTATGCCCTGCTGCGCCAGGCCGGCGTACCGCTGGGCAAGCTCGACTATCTGGGCGGGCTTTAACCCGCGATCAACCGGACATAGGCACTGGAGACCCAGCCGCTGGTGCAGGGGCCGGCATAGGCCTGCTTGCGATCGACCGGTTCATGCACGCCGCAATCGGTCGACGGCGGCCCCTCGGTCACCGGTGGCGGGATCACCACGCCCAGCCATTTCTGGTCGATGCTGCGGGTGCAGACATGGATCCGCGCCCCTTCCGCCAGCTGCGCCAGCGCCTTCGCCTCGGCAAAGGGGGCGGAGCGGACGCTGAGTCCCTGCGCGCCGACGCGGGTCGCCTGTCCCATCGCGCCGCAGGCGTCGAGCCGAGGCCCGTCCTCGCCGATCGTCACCGGTCGGGCGAGGGTCGCTTCCATCCGGGTTTCGGGTATCGTTTCGCGCGGCGCGCCGGCGAGCGAGCTGTTGGGCAATTCATCGGCCACTTCGCTGCTGCGCGAGCAGGCGGAAAGCAGCAGCAGGGCAAGGATCGGGACAACACGCATGAGCGCCTGATAAACCGCCCTAAAGCCGGGTGGAAGACGCCATGTTTCGCTTTAGTTTCATGCCACCATTCCCTATATGCTGGGTATGAGCGACGAACAGCAGAACAGCCCCAACAGCAATGAATATGGCGCCGACAGCATCAAGGTGCTGAAAGGCCTCGACGCCGTGCGCAAGCGGCCCGGCATGTATATCGGCGATACCGACGACGGGTCGGGCCTGCACCATATGGTGTTCGAGGTCAGCGACAATGCGATCGACGAAGCGCTGGCCGGCCATTGCGACAAGATCGTCATCACGCTCAATCCCGACAACAGCGTCAGCGTCGAGGATAATGGCCGCGGTATCCCCACCGGCATCCACAAAGAAGAAGGTGTGTCGGCGGCCGAGGTCATCATGACCCAGCTGCACGCGGGCGGTAAGTTCGAGAATACCAGCGACGACAATGCCTATAAGGTGTCGGGCGGCCTGCACGGCGTGGGCGTGTCCGTGGTGAACGCCCTGTCCGAATGGCTGGACCTCAACATCTGGCGCGATGGCAAGGAGCATTGGATGCGCTTCGCCTATGGCGACGCCACCGCGCCGCTCAAGGTGATCGGCGATGCGCCCACCAAAGAGGACGGGACTTTCAAGAAGGGCACGCGCGTAACCTTCCTCGCCAGCCTGGAAAAAGCGCCCGGTGACGGCGCGACGTTCAAGAATCATACCGAATATGATTTCGAGAAGCTGGAGCATCGCTATCGCGAGCTGGCCTTCCTCAACAGTGGCGTGCGCCTGTTCCTGGTCGATGCGCGCCATGAGGAGAAGAAGGAAGTCGAGCTATTCTATGAAGGCGGCATTGCGGCCTTCGTCAAATATCTGGACCGCAACAAGAATGCGCTGATGCCCGATCCAATCGCGATTTCGGGTACCCGCGACGACGTGACCATCGACGTCGCGCTGGAGTGGAATGATTCTTATTACGAGAATGTCCTCTGCTTCACCAACAACATCCCGCAGCGCGACGGCGGCACCCATCTTGCCGCCTTCCGCGCCGCGCTGACCCGTACCCTCAACAATTATGCCGAAAAGACCGGCCTGTTGAAGAAGGAGAAGGTCAGCCTGACCGGCGAGGATATGCGCGAAGGCCTGACCGCGATCGTCTCGGTCAAGCTGCCCGATCCCAAATTCTCGTCGCAGACCAAGGACAAGCTGGTCAGCTCCGAAGTGCGCCAGCCGCTTGAAAGCCTGATGGCCGACAAGATGGCCGAGTGGCTGGAGGAAAATCCCGGCCACGGCAAGATGATCGTCCAGAAGGTGATCGATGCCGCCGCCGCCCGCGAGGCAGCCAAGCGCGCGCGCGAACTGACCCGCCGCAAGGGCGCGATGGACATTGCCAGCCTGCCCGGCAAGCTGGCCGACTGCCAGGAACGCGACCCCGCCAAGTCCGAACTTTTCCTGGTCGAGGGTGACTCGGCCGGTGGCTCGGCCAAGCAGGGCCGCAACCGCCACAACCAGGCGATCCTGCCCTTGAAGGGCAAGATCCTGAACGTCGAGCGCGCCCGGTTCGACAAGATGCTCTCGTCCAAGGAAGTCGGCACCCTCATCCAGGCGATGGGCACCAGCATCCGTGACGATTTCAACCTGGAAAAGCTGCGCTACCACAAGATCGTCATCATGACCGACGCCGACGTCGACGGCGCGCATATCCGCACGCTGCTGCTGACCTTCTTCTATCGCCAGATGCCGCAGATCATTGAGGCAGGCCATCTCTACATCGCCCAGCCGCCGCTCTACAAGGCGAGCCGTGGCCGGTCGGAGGTCTATCTCAAGAACGAGGCCGCACTGGAACAATATCTGGTCGACAATGGCGTCGACACGATGGCGCTGGAAACGACCGGCGGCGCCCGCACCGGCGCCGACCTGCGCAGCCTGATCGAACATGCTCGCCGCATGCGCGCGGTGATGCGCTATGTGCCGCGCCGTTATGATCCCGCGATCATCGAAGCGCTGGGCCTGACCGGCGCGCTCGACCCCGAGCTGACCGAAGCACAACAGGCGGAGAAGCTGGCAGCCGCCGTGGCCTGGATGGACGGCCATGATGCCGAGGGCAAGTGGACCGGCCGCATCGCCGAAGGCGGCGGTTTCCATTTCGAGCGGCTGTGGCGCGGCGTGACCGACCATCATGTCATCGAACATGGCTTCCTGGGCTCGGCCGAAGCGCGCAAGCTGCACGGCACCGCCAGCGAAGAGGCGGAAAGCTATGCCAGGGGTAGCCGCCTGGTCTCGGCCAAATCCGTTGCGGCGCAGGATGAACTGGGCGAGGATGAACTGCCTGCCGTCGCGGCCAAGGGCGTCAACATCTCGCGCCCCAGCGAGCTGCTCGACGCGATCCTGACCGCCGGCCGCAAGGGCCTGTCGATCCAGCGCTACAAGGGGCTGGGCGAAATGAACGCGGAACAGCTGTGGGAAACCACGCTGGACCCGGACAATCGCTCGATGCTGCGCGTCGAGGTGGAACAGGCCGATATCGCCGACGAAATCTTCACCAAGCTGATGGGCGACGTGGTCGAACCGCGCCGCGAATTCATCCAGGACAACGCGCTGAACGTCGCCAACCTGGACGTTTGATAAGGATGACTGTGCCAGCCCGCACCCCCACCCGGCCACCCCATCAGGATAATGTCTTGGGCGGCCGGGTGGGGGTGCGGGCTGGTGCGGCTCCGTGCACCGTCAGACGCACCCAAAACCTATGACCGATCTGCCGCGCTGCAGCTGGGTAGGGCCGGACCCGCTCTACCAGGCCTATCATGACGCGGAATGGGGCGTGCCCCAGCATGATTCGCGCATGCTGTGGGAAATGCTGATGCTGGAAGGGTTCCAGGCGGGACTCAGCTGGATCACCATATTGCGCAAGCGCGAAGGGTTTCGCGCCGCCTTTGCCGGCTTCGATCCGGACAAGGTTGCCACCTTCGATACCGATGATGTCGAGCGGCTGATGGCCGATCCCGGCATCGTCCGTGCCCGCGCCAAGATCCAGGCGACGATCAAGGGCGCGCAAATCTATGGCGCGATGCGCGACGCCGGCGAGGATTTCGCCGCCTATGTCTGGTCCTTCGCACCCGACGGGCCGATCGTCGGCGACGGCACGACCTTCCCGACCCAGACCGCCCAGTCGGAGGTGATCTCCAAGGATCTCAAGAAGCGCGGCTTCAAGTTCGTCGGCCCGACCATCGTCTATGCCTGGATGCAGGCGATCGGCATGGTCGACGATCATGCGAGCCATTGTTTCCGGCGGGCCGGCGCGTGAAAGTGACGGCGATGGTGACAGGGCTCTTGGCCCTTGCCGCCTGCTCGGGCGATCCGGTGCCGCCGAACAGGGTCGACAATCACGCCGACAATGCGATCGCCAACGCGACCCCGGTGCTTAACCAGGCGATCGTCGCCAATGAGGGTGTCGCGCCCGAAACAGCTGCGGCCCCGATCGCCGCCGCGCAACCGGCGCCCGCCTCTGTTTCCCGTGAAACACCGCCTCCCCCACCACCGCAGGAGGATTATCGCGCGATCGGCACCGAGCCTTTCTGGGCCGTGATCGTCAAGGGATCGGTCGCGACGCTGCAGCGGCCCGATCATCCCCCACTGCGTTATCATGTCAGCCGCACCGATGATCCCCGCGCTGTCCGCTTCCTGGGCGAAGGCTTTACCATGACCGTCACCGAAGGACCGTGCAGCGACGGGATGAGCGACGCGATCTGGTCCGACCGGGTGCAGGTCTCCTTCGGCGAGGGGACGCTCAAGGGCTGTGGCGGCACCAAGGACGGCGGCGAATAGGCGGGATCGCGGCCATTGCTCGTTCTGCTCCATGAACAGGGAGGATTTGACGATGAGCGACCAGCCAAAAGCCGATGTTGCGCGGCGCAACTTTCTCCTGACCGCGGGAATCGCGCTCGCTGCAACCGGCACAACTGTATCGGCGCAACTTTCCGTGGAGCCGCCGGTGCCGCCAAGTGGCCTCAAGAAGAAGCTGGGTATGGTGCTGTTCGAGGGGTTCGAGCTGCTCGACGTGTTCGGCCCGCTGGAAATGTTCGGCATGCTGAAAGACCGGGTCGAGATCGTCATGATCGCCGACAAGGCCGGACCGGTGCGTAGCGGCGCCGGGCCGCAGACGATCGCCGACCATGGCTTTGCCGATGCGCCGAAACTCGACATCGTGATGATCCCCGGCGGCCTCGGCACCCGGCGGGAAGTGAACAACCCCGATTTCCTCGCCGCCGTCCGCACATTGGCCCAGGATACGCCGCAGGTGGCGACGATCTGCACGGGTTCGGGCCTGCTGGCGAAGACCGGGCTGATCGACGGGGTGAAGGCGACCAGCAACAAGATGGCCTGGGCCTGGGCGACGGCGCAGGGGGCGAAGGTCGCGTGGATCCCGCATGCGCGTTGGGTGGAGGACGGCAAGTTCATCTCCTCCTCCGGTATTTCGGCGGGAACGGACATGGCGCTGGGCCTGATCGCGAAGCTCTATGGCAAGGAGATGGCGCGCTGGGCCGCCAACCGGACGGAGTATCGCTGGCAGGAGGATGCCAGTGACGACCCCTTTGCCAAGCTGAACGGGTTGCCGGGGTAAACCCAAAACCTCCCCCCTTCCGTCATGCCAGCGAAGGCTGGCATCTCTCTTTCTTGGCATCAGTGGAAGAAAGAAGTGGGATCCCAGCCTTCGCTGGGATGACGGCGGTAGAGGGTGACGGCGAATGCCCCCCTAATCCGCGCGCATGGCTTCGGCCACCAGCGCCTCAGCCTCGATCAGCAGCGCGTCCTCCGCATCGCGCTGCGCCACCTGTTCACGGCCGATCAGGATCAGCAGCGGCACGGCGAGCGGGCTGACCCGGTCGAGCGGCACATGCAGCATGGTCGACGCCGCCCGGTCGATCAGGTCGCCGAGCCGCCCGACATCGGTCATCCGTGCCCGCGCATCGGCCCAGGCGGCCTTCAGCAGCAGATGGTCGGGCTGATATTTGCGCAGCACATCATAGATGAGGTCGGTGGAAAAGGTCACCTGCCGCCCGGTCTTGCGCTTGCCGGGATGCTGGCGCTCGATCAGGCCGGAGATCACGGCGACATCGCGAAAGGCGCGCTTGAGCAAGCTCGACTGCTCGACCCAGTCGACAAATTCATGATCGAGGATATCGGCGGAAAACAGGCTCTGCGGATCGGTCACGGGCTTGAGGCCATAGACGGCGAGCGCATAATCGTTCGACACGAAGCCCAGCGGCATCAGCCCCTGCGCGTCCATCCGCCGGGTCAGCAACATGCCGAGCGACTGGTGTGCGTTCCAGCCCTCGAAACTGTAGCAGACCATATAATGGCGCCCCTCATGCGGGAAGCTTTCGACCAGCAGCTGCCCCGGCTGCGGCAGTGCGGAGCGGGCGCGCTGCACCTCCAGCCATTCGCGCACATCGTCGGGGAAACGGTGCCAGGCGTCGGGTTCGGCCAGGAAATGGCGCACCCGGTCGGCCAGCCGCGTCGACATCGCCATGCGGGTGCCGCCCCAACTGGGGATGCGCGCACTCTTGCTCGTCGCGCGGACCACCAGATCGCTGGTGTCCATCCGCACCACCTCCAGCGCCATGCCGGAGAAGAAGAAGCTGTCCCCCGGCCGCAGGGTGGCGGCAAAGCTCTCCTCCACCGTGCCGAGCTTGCGCCCATTGGCAAAGCGCACCGCCAGCGCGGGCTGGTCCACGATGATGCCGGCATTCATCCGGTGCTGCTGGATGAATTTCGGGTGCGACACCCGCCATGTGCCGTCGCCCTCCCGCACCAGCCGCTTGAACCGGTCATAGGCGCGCAGCGCATAGCCGCCGCCCTCGATGAAATGCAGCACATGGGCAAAGCCCTCGTCCGTCAGCGCGCTATAGGGAGTGGCGGAGCGGATTTCGGCCAGCAATTCCTCCTCGCGGAACGGCCCGGCGCAGGCGATCGCCATCACATGCTGGGCCAGCACATCGAGCGCACCGGGACGGAAATAATCGGCGTCCCGCTCCCCCGCCTCGACCGCGTCCAGTGCCGCGCGCGCCTCCAGATATTCGAAGCGATTGCCGGGGATCAATATCGCCTCCGACGCCATGTCGAGCCGGTGATTGGCGCGGCCGATGCGCTGGAGCAGGCGCGAACTGCCCTTGGGCGCGCCCATCTGGATCACGCAGTCGACATTGCCCCAGTCGACGCCGAGGTCGAGCGAAGCGGTCGCGACCAGCGCGCGCAGTTTCCCCGCCGCCATCGCCGATTCGACCTTGCGCCGCGCCTCGATCGACAGGCTGCCATGATGGATGGCGATCGGCAGGTTCGCGTCATTGACCGACCATAATTCCTGGAAGATGAGTTCGGCCAGACCGCGCGTGTTGCAGAAGACGAGCGTGGTCTGCCGCGCGGCGATCTCCGCCATCACCTGGCTCGCGGCATATTTGCCCGAATGGCCCGACCAGGGCACCCGCCCCTCCGGGATCAGGATGGTGACGTCGGGCTCGGCCCCGGCCTCCCCCAGCACCGGCGTCACCGCATCGATATCGCCATCGGGCGCCAGCCAGGCGCGATAGGCATCGACATCGGCCACCGTCGCCGACAGCGCCACCCGGCGCAGGTCCGGGTTGATCGCCTGCAACCGCGCCATGGAGAGATTAAGCAGATCACCGCGCTTCTGCGTGGCAAAGGCATGGACCTCATCGACGATGACGGTGCGCAAATGCTCGAACAGCAGCGCCGCGTCGGGATAGCTCAACAGCAGCGACAGGGATTCGGGCGTGGTCAGTAATATCTGCGGCGGCCGCACCCGCTGCCGCGCCTTGCGGTCGGACGGGGTGTCGCCGGTGCGCGTCTCCACCCGGATCGGCAGCCCCATCTCCTCGATCGGCGTCAGCAGGTTGCGCCGCACATCGACCGCGAGCGCCTTCAAGGGCGAGACATAGAGGGTGTGCAGCCCGTCGGCGGGGTTCGCAATCAGGTCGGCGAGCGTCGGCAGGAAGCCCGCCAGCGTCTTGCCCGCCCCGGTCGGCGCCACCAGCAGCGCATGCTCTCCCCGCTGCGCCGCCGCCAGCATATCCACCTGATGCCGTCGCACCCGCCAGCCGCGCGCGGCGAACCAGTCGGTGAGGATGGAAGGAAGCGCGGGTGGCATCGAGGTAGATGTAGGGGGTGCGGGGGATGGGGGGAAGTGGTGGGGGCTATGAGGCTTTATCGCTTTGCGCCGATCCCATTTATCCCATTAAATTCTGTTGGTAATTGGAAGCGGACGACCAAGTTGCTCGCTCACGCTCATGACCAGCCCTGAAACAAAACCGTCATTCATTTAGGCCACCAAAAATGACGGATTTTATCAAATTCAGTATGCCAGTGATGACCTCCGGTCGATATTCTATTTAGCGCCCCCACCCAACATATCGGCCATAAAATTTATCTAATTACATTGAATTGATTTGACTCCCAGGTACAACAGCAGAGGGCGATTTGGGGGATAAAATGCGTTGGTCGATGGCTTGGAAGAGCTTAAGCGCTAGTGGAGTGATTACCGGAATTCTACTGGGCGTCCTAGGCGATGGCATAATCGTTAGGGCGACAGCCGGAGCATTGGCAGGCGGTGCAGTTTTAGGCGCCTTACTTCTTCCAGGTATACGTCGCCTCTCGATATTAAAGGGCAGCCCACTCGAAGCGACTTTCGTCAGCTCTGACGGAGAGGTCCGCAATGTTTGGTTATTGGGAAAAACGAGATACCAGGCCCAAGGGAAGCATTATCCAGACGAAAGGGTCCTGCTCAAATGGGCCGAAACCTACCGGCACGGAATAACTCAAGCCTCTGATAAGAATGGTCGGATTCTAGGCTATCTGTCGGTCTGGCCGGTTACAGAATCCTGCTTTGAAGCAATCAGAAGCGGTGCTTTGCTAGAAGATGATATAACCGACGAACATATTGCTCTCGCACAGGACCGCCCCCACTCATTTTGGTATATCGCTGATATTTTCAGGGGAGAGAGGGTTCGGGGCATACATGGATCGGTGCTGGAATACGTAATCAATTTTTTGGTTGCTTCCTTTTTTGCAAACCACAGCAAAACAGGTGCACTTCCGAATGATGGGTCAATTGAGATGATCGCTTTCGCAGCCACCTCTCAAGGTAAAAACCTTTTAAAGGCGTTTGGTTTTGGCCTCGCTCAAGGGTCAACGAAGGCAACCGGCAGTCTTCCGGTTTATTATCTTTGCCTCTCAACCAAGGGGCGCAACAGCGCTCTCCAGGCCGCGCTGAACAATATGATAAAATTGCGGCGCAAAGTCAGCATACTGGACTGAGTGTAGTTCCTACTTTTGCCGGGCAGGAGCAGGCAACTGAGCAGACTCAGCCGACATGCCAAATGGCGACTCGTTCAGCCCACGAATCTAAATCTGACAGTTCGCAATTGATCAGCTTTTCTAGAAACAATCATACTCCGCGACGAAAGATTATATCACTCTCGACTGGCCCCCTGCCCCGCTCCTGCGTTACACTCCCGCCATCCATGAGCGGCACAGCAGAGGCCGCCAGATGCAGGAGAATGACATGACCGGCGAAACCCCGCCCCCCGTCACCGAAGCCGACCTGACCGGCGCCGAGCCGCCCCATAATCGCCGCCGCCCCAAGGCGCCGATCCTGGAGATTGACGGCCGCAAGCTGAAGCCCGCGACCCTGATGATGGGCCATGGCTATGACCCGACCCTGTCGGAAGGATCGCTGAAACCCCCGATCTTCCTCACCTCCACCTTCGCCTTCGAGAGCGCGGCCGCGGGCAAGCGCCATTTCGAGGGGGTGACCGGCATCCGGCCCGGCGGCGCCGAGGGGCTGGTCTATTCGCGCTTCAACGGCCCCAATCAGGAAATTGCCGAGGATCGGCTGTCGGTGTGGGAGGAAGCGGAGGACGCCTTGCTCTTTTCCAGCGGCATGTCGGCGATCGCCACCACCCTGCTCGCCTTGGTGCAGCCGGGCGACGTCATCGTCCATTCGGCGCCGCTTTATGCCGCGACCGAATCGCTGATCGGCCGCATCCTCGGCCGCTTCGGGGTGCAATGGCTCGATTTCCCCGCCGGCGCGACCGAGGACGAGATTGGCGCGGTGATCGAGAAGGCCAAGGGGCTAGGCCGGGTCGCGATGCTCTATCTGGAAAGCCCGGCCAACCCGACCAATGTGCTGGTCGATCTGGAGGCGGTGGTCGCGCGGCGCGATGCGCTGTTCGCGGGCGAAGATCATGTCCCGCCGATCGCGATCGACAATACCTTCCTGGGGCCGCTGTGGCACCGGCCGATCAACCATGGCGCCGACCTCGTCATCTACAGCCTGACCAAATATGCCGGCGGGCATAGCGATCTGGTCGCGGGCGGCGTGCTCGGCTCCAATGCCCTCATCAACAGCATCCGCCTAATGCGCAACACGATCGGGACGATTCTCGACCCGCACAGCGCCTGGATGCTGCTGCGCAGCCTAGAGACGCTGGAATTGCGGATGAGCCGTGCGGGCGAGAATGCGCAGAAGGTCTGCACCTGGCTGAAGGACCAGCCGCAGGTGGAGAAGGTCGTCTATCTCGGCTTCCCGGAGACTGAGCGGCAGGCCGATATCTATCGCCGCCATTGCACCGGCGCCGGCTCCACCTTCTCGCTCTATCTGAAGGGTGGCGAGGCGGAGGCCTTTGCCTTTCTCGACGCGCTCAAGATCGCCAAGCTGGCGGTGAGTCTCGGCGGCACCGAGACGCTGGCCAGCCACCCCGCCGCGATGACCCATTTGTCGGTGCCGGCCGAGCGCAAGAAGGCGCTGGCGATCGGCGACAATATGGTGCGCATCTCAATCGGCTGCGAGGATGCCGACGATCTGATCGCCGACTTCGCCCAGGCGCTGAAGGCTATCGAAGGAAAGGGCGGATAATGGCCCATCTGCGCCCGGTCATCCTGATCGCCCAGCCCCATCTGGCGCCGCTGCTGACCATTTTGGCGATGCAATATGACGTCATGGGGCTATGGGAGGAGGCCGGGCGCGCCCGCCTTGGCGAGGCGGAGATAGTGGTGACGGCCGGCGAGTTCCGGCTCGATCCCGCCATGCTGGCAGCGATGGGCCGGCTGCGGCTGATCGCCTGCTTCACCGTCGGCTATGACGGGGTCGACCTCGACTGGGCGCGAGCGAACGGCATCGCCGTCAGCCATGCCGGCGACGCCAATGCGGAGGATGTCGCCGACCATGCGATCGGCCTGATCCTGGCTCATCGGCGCCAGATCGTCAGCGGCGACCGGGCCTTGCGCGCGGGCGAATGGCTGCCCGGCGGCAAGACCATCACTCGGTCGATCGCCGGCGCCCGGCTGGGCATTGTCGGCATGGGCAGCATCGGCATCGCCATCGCGGCGCGCGCCGATGCCCTGCGCATGGCGACCCGCTGGTGGGGGCCGCGCGACAAGCCCGGCCTCGCCTGGCCGCGCAGCGAGAGCCTGGCGGTACTGGCAAGCGAGAGCGACATATTGGTGATCGCGGCGCGGGCGACCGACGACAATCGCGGCATGATGTCCGCCGCGATCATCGATGCGCTTGGCCCGGACAGCCTGCTCGTCAATGTCGCGCGCGGGCAATTGGTGGACGAGGATGCGCTGATCGATGCCCTGCGCGCCGGCCGGCTGGGCGGCGCGGCGCTCGACGTCTATGCGCAGGAACCGACCGATCCGGCACGCTGGGCCGATGTGCCGAACTGCATCCTGACCCCGCACACCGGCGGCGCGACCGATGCGGCGGTGGCGCAGATGGCGCAGATGCTGCTCGCCAATATCCGCGCCTTTGTGGCGGAGGAACCACTGCCCAATCCGGTCCTCTGAACCAAGCCGCATGTCCAAACGTTGAGCGCCGACATGGCCGATCGGGCCGGACGGGAGAGCGATGCGAATGGCCACAGGGGCGAAGCGATGGGTGGTGCGTGGGCTGGTCGGCCTGGTCCTGCTCTGTGCGATCCTGCTGCTGGCGCTCGCCGCCTTTCCCTGGGGATGGATGAAAGGGCCGATCGAGCGCCGCCTGTCCGACCGTATCGGCAAGCCGGTGACGATCGGCGCGATGGCGCGGGAGGACAGCCTGTCCTTCCACCCCCTCGTTACCCTGCGCGACCTGCGCGTGCCGCAACCCGGCTGGATCAGGCCCGCCCTGCCCGACTTGGCCCAAATCGGCGAGATCCGCGCCGGCTTTTCGGTCTGGGGCCTGCTGACCGGCGGGCCGGTGCTGGAGCGGCTGGAGGCGCACCGCGCCCGGCTCCATTTCTATCGCGACGCGCAGGGCCGCGAGAACTGGAGCGGCGAGCGCAGCAAGGGTAGCGACAGGCGCGGCGGCCATCCGGCGCTGCACAGCCTGGTCGTTACCGACAGCCGCATCGCCTATCGCGACGACAAGCGCGGGCGATCGGTAGATGCCGCGCTGATGGTCGATTCGCGCGGCCTGCGCCTGTCGGGCAACGGCGATGTGCGCGGCCATCCCGTGACCGTCACCGCGACTGGCGGCCCGATCCTCGACAACCGGCCGGGCCAGCGCTGGCCGTTCGATGCGGCGATCAGTGGCGAGGCGGTCGGCTTCACCCTCAAGGGCACGATGGATGGACCGCTCGACATCGGCCATCTGCGCGGCGAGGCGACCGCCCATGGCACCGACCTCGCTTTGCTCGACGCGATCATCGAGGCCGGCCTGCCCGGCACCCAACCGGTCAGGCTGACCGCGCGGGTGGTACGCGACCGGCCGGACTGGATCGTCGAGGGATTGAAAGGCACGATCGGCCGGTCCGACATTGCCGGCCATGCCACCATCCGCAAGCGCGATGGCCGCACCCGGATCGACGGCGCGCTGAGCGCCGATCGCTTCGATTTCGACGATCTGTCGAGCAACGCCGGCAAGGCGAAAGCGGCGGCCAAGCGCGCGCAGCTTGGGCCGCGCCTGATCCCCGATACGGCCATCGACCTCGCCACCGTCGATCATACCGACGGCAAATTGGACCTCAAGGTCCGGCAATTGCTGTGGCCCGGCCCCAGCCCCTTCCGTTCCCTGACCGGCTCAGTCAGCCTGGAGCGCAGCCGACTGTCGGTCGAACCGCTGACGCTGGGCCTGACCCGTGGCACGCTGTCGGGGCGGATCGGCGTCAACCAGCGTGACGGCGGCCCCCTGCTCGATATCGCAATGGCATTGCAGGGCGCGCGCCTGCTCGATTTCTTCCCCGACGCGCAGATCGACGGCGCGCTGGATGGCCGGGTCGCGGTCAAGGGGCGTGGCCGGACGATCCGTCAGGCCATCGGCACGTCGACCGGCATCATCGCATTGGTCGCGCGCGATGGCCGCATTCCGGACCGGACCGCCGCTTTGATGGGGCAGGATGTCGGCCGCGGCCTGACCTTGTCGAAGCGCAAGGAGGCCGTCCTGCGCTGCATCATCACCCGGCTCGACATCCGCGACGGCTTTGCCCGGCCCAGCCCGGTGCTGATCGACACCTCACGCGCCCAGACAAGCGCCGTTGGCACGATCCGCCTGTCGGACGAGCGCCTGGCGCTGGCACTGAGCGGCATCCCCAAGCAGGACAGCCTGTTGCGGCTGAAGGGCAGCGTGCCGGTCGGCGGCACGATCAAGGCGCCCGATATTCAGCTGCCCAAAGAAGCCCGTTCGGCCAAGGGCATAATCAAGATGATCGGCAATGCGATCGGCGGCGAGAAACAGCCGACGGTGGGCGACGCCGATTGCGATGCGCTGGCCCGCACCGCGATGCGTTAGCGTTTCAGTTCCAGTCCACCCGCGTCCAGCCGCGCTCCGCCGCCAGCTTGGCGAGCGGCGGATGCGGGTTGGAAGCGAAGGCCTCGTCGGCGAACTCCAGCATCGGCGCATCCGATACATGGTCAGAATAGGCGCGGATATGCGCCTGGCTGCGGTCGATCGCCTCGGCCGCCATCCACGCCTTGATCATCCGCAGCTTGCCGGTGTCGTAGCAATTCTCGCCGGAAATCTTGGCGCGCACATAGGGCAGATCCTGCCCGACATGGTCGGTCGCGATCACCACGTCAAAGCCCAGCCGCCGCGCGATCGCCTCGACATAGAGGCGGTAGGAGGCAGTGGCGAGCACCAGCCGATAACCGGCGGCGCGGTCCCGCGCGATCTGTTCCAGCGCGCCGGCCCGGACATTCTTGGCCATCACCTTGTCGGCATAGCTTTCGATATGCGGCATCAGCTTCGTCCGGTCGGCCCGGCCGCCGATCATCAGCCACTGGTTGGTTTCCTTGAGCGTCTGCCGGCTGATGAGCTTCACCACATAGGCCAGCATGACGAAGGGAATGAGCGGCAGGAACACCAGCCGCCAGGGCGCCATATGCGCCGCTACATGGATCAGGAATCCGGTGTAGGTGCCGGAAAAGGTGACCGTGCGGTCCATGTCGTAAATCGCCAGCCGATATGTCATGCCGTGTCCGAAACTTTTGCCCTTGCCCGTCGTTCTGTCTGGCGGATGGGCCGTTTCGGCTTGCCGCGCAACCGATAATGGACCACTAATCCCTCCGCATGAACAAAGCCGCTGATCTCGTTGAGGAAAGCCGTGACGGCGGCGGCACAGTCATACGCCTTACCGGCAACTGGTCGATCGCCTGTCTGCACGATTTGCCCAACCGCCTCGACACCATTGTCGGACCGATAGACTGCATCGATGTGACCGATGTCGAACATATGGACACGATCGGCGCCTGGACCATCCACCGCACCGCCAAGCGCCTGGGCGCGGACGTGCAGGGCGGCAGTTCCGATTGCCAGAGACTGATCGGCGCCGTCGGCCGGATCGACGAACCGGTCGACATCCACCCGGTTCATATCTCTCCGCTCAACCGCGTCCTGGGCCAGATCGGTGAGGCGGTGATCAATTCGGTCAACACCCTGATCGGACTGCTCGGCTTCTTCGGCAGCACGCTGGTCACGACCTGGGGGCTGATCCGCCATCCCAGCCGCTTCCGCATCAATGCCGTGGTACAGCGATTCGAGGTAGTCGGCGTCTCGGCGCTCGGCATCATCGGCCTGATGAGCTTCCTGATCGGCATCGTGATCGCCCAGCAGGGCGCGGTACAGCTGCGCCAGTTCGGCATGGAGATGCTGACCATCAACCTGGTCGGCCGCCTCACCTTCCGCGAACTGGGTGTGCTGATGACCGCGATCATGGTCGCCGGCCGCTCCGGTTCCGCCTTCGCCGCGCAATTGGGCACGATGAAGCTGACCGAGGAGGTCGACGCGATGCGCACCATCGGCGTGTCGCCGATGGAAGCGCTGGTGCTGCCCCGCACCCTGGCGGTGGTGGTAATGATGCCGCTGCTCGGCTTCTATTCCTCGATCGTCGCGGTCATCGGTGGCGGCTTCCTGTGCGCCGTATCGCTCGACATTCCGCCGATCACCTTTGTTCAGCGGCTGCGTGAGGTGGTGCCGATCACCGATCTTTATGTCGGCCTCATCAAGGCGCCGGTGTTTGGCCTGATCATCGCCATCAGCGGCTGTTTCCAGGGCATGCAGGTCAAGGCCAATGCCGAGGAAGTCGGTCTGCGCACGACCGCTGCGGTGGTGCAGGCCATTTTCCTGGTGATCGTACTCGACGCCTTCTTCGCCGTGTTCTTCACCTGGGTGGGTTGGAACTGATGAGCGCGCAGGAACGCAGCACCGAGGAAGAGCGGATCGAACAGGCGGTCCAGTCCGATGACATCGCCATTGCCGTGCGCGGACTAAAGAACAGTTTCGGCGACCAGGTCGTGCACGAGAATCTCGACCTTGATGTGCGCAAGGGCGAGATATTGGGCGTGGTCGGCGGATCGGGCACCGGCAAGTCGGTGCTGATGCGCTCTATCATCGGCCTGCAGATGCCCGACGCAGGCGAGGTCCATGTCTTCGGTGAATCGATGATCGGTCGGCTGGATGACGAGGCGCTGGCGATCCGCAAGCGCTGGGGCGTGCTGTTTCAGGGCGGAGCGCTCTTCTCGACCCTGACCGTGGCCGAGAATGTCGAAGTGCCGATCCGTGAATATTATCCCAATATAGGCCCGGTGCTGCGCGACGAGATTGCCGCCTACAAGATCCGCATGACCGGCCTGCCGCCTGAGGCCGGCCCTAAATATCCGGCCGAACTGTCGGGCGGCATGAAGAAGCGCGCCGGCCTGGCCCGCGCGCTGGCGCTGGACCCGGACCTGCTGTTCCTCGACGAACCGACCGCCGGGCTCGACCCGATCGGTGCGGCCGCGTTCGACGACCAGACGCGCAAGCTGCAGGAAACGCTGGGCCTCACCGTCTTCCTCATTACACATGATCTCGACACCCTTTATTCGATCTGCGACCGTGTCGCGGTGCTGGCGGACAAGAAGGTGATCGCCGTCGGGACGATCGACGAATTGCTGGCGCTCGATCACCCCTGGATCCAGGAATATTTCAACGGTCCGCGGGGCCGCGCCGCCACGGCGGCCGTCACGCGCGAACGCGGCAAGGCCGCTGCCGACAAACAAGCGGACGGAAGGCAATAGGATATGGAAACCCGGTCCAATCATGTGCTGGTCGGCGCGGTCACGCTGCTGTTGCTGGCTGCGATCATGGCGGCAGCCTTCTGGTTCTCGCGCCTGTCCAACGGCGAGAACAAGGAATATGACATCTTCTTCAAACAGTCGGTCAACGGGCTCGCCAAGGGATCCAGTGTCAACTATTCGGGCGTGCCGTCGGGCCAGGTGGAGAAGATCGAACTGTGGAAGCGCGATCCCAGCTTCGTGAAGGTGCGCATTTCGGTGAAGGATGGCACGCCGGTACTGCAGGGGACGACCGCGACCATTGCCGGCGTCGGCTTCACCGGCGTCAGCGAGGTCGTGCTGGATGGTGCAGTGAAAGGCGCCCCGCCGATCATCTGCCCAGCGGACAATAGCCAGTCCGCCTGTCCTGACGGCGTTCCGGTCATTCCGACCAAGCCCGGTGCGCTGGGCGAACTGCTCAACAATGCGCCGCAACTGCTGGAACGGCTGTCGACATTGACGGAACGGCTGACCGAATTGCTGAACGACAAGAATCAGCAGTCGATCGCCGGCATCCTCGCCAATGTCGAGCGCGTGTCCGGCGCCTTGGCCGACCGTAGCCCCGAAATCGCCGCGACGCTGGCAGAGGCGCGGATCGCCGTGCAGCGCACCGGCATCGCCGCGCAACAGATCGGTGAGCTGGCCGCAACCACCAACGGCCTGCTGAACGATGAGGGTCGCCCGCTAATGGCGGACCTGCGCAAAAGCGTTCAGTCGGCCAGTCGCAGCATCGATACGCTCGACAAGACCATCGCCGAAGCGCAGCCGGGTGTGCATGCCTTCAGCAACCAGACCATGCCGGAAGTGAATCGCCTGGTTCGCGATCTGCGCGAAATGTCGCGCGCCTTCCGCGGCGTGGCGGAGAAACTCGACCAGCAGGGCGCGGGTTCGATCGTCGGATCGCCCCAGCTGCCCGACTATAAGCCATGAAAGGGCGCGCGATGATGTTCCTCAAGAAACGGGCTGGCGCGCCGATCGCGCTTGTCGCAGCCATGCTGCTGGCCGGTTGCGTCTCGATCGGCAGCAAGCCGCCCCAGCAGCTGCTGACCCTCGATGCCGCGCACAAGGTCCCCACCGGCGCGCAGAGCAATGCCGGCGGCGGCCGCTCCATCATCATCACCGATCCGGAGGCTGCCCGCATCATCGATACGGTGCGCGTCCCGGTGCAGACGTCGCCGACCTCGGTCGCCTATGTGACCAAGGTGCAATGGGCGGAAACGCCGCGTCATCTGTTCCGCCGCCTGCTGGCTGAAACCGTGTCCGCAACGACGGACCGGATCGTGCTCGATCCCGGCCAGTTTTCCGGTGATGGCGGCCAACGGCTAAGCGGCGAGCTGATCGCCTTCGGCATCGATGGCGCCAGCAACAGCGCAGTCGTAACCTTCGACGCGGCGCTGATGACCCCGGCCGGCGTCGCCATCGCGCGCCAGCGCTTCACCGCCAGCGCCCCGGTCGGCGGCAAGATCGACGCCAATAGCGTGGGCGCGCCGCTCAACAGTGCCGCCAATAAGGTGGCGACCGACGTCGCCGCCTGGGTCGCCGCCCAAAAAGACTGATCGGCCGGCCGGCCCGGGATACGCTCCCCGACCGGCCCCCTACCCTTATCCCTCCAGGCTCTTGCTCGCCTGCTCGGTCACGTCCTTGGACAGGCCCGGTTCCTGCAGGATACGCTGCAATTCCGCGCGCATCAGCGCGGCACGGCTGGCGTCGAACCGCTTCCACCGGCCGAGCGGGGGCACCAGCCGCGCGGCGGTCTGCGGATTGAGCTTGTCGAGCGCGATGATGCAGTCGGCAACCAGGCGATAGCCCTTGCCCGACTGGTGGTGGAACGCCCACTGGTTGCCCGCAAAGGCGCCGTAGAGCGAGCGCACCCGGTTCGGGTTATTGAGGGTGAAGGCCTTGTGCTGTCCCAGTTCCTCGACCAGCGCCACCGTTTCGGGATGGAAGGCGAAGGCTTGGGTCTGGAACCATTTGTCCAAGGTCAGCGCATCGTCGCTATAACGATTATAGAAAATGTCGAGCGCCGCTTCCCGCTCGGGACTCGTGCCGCTTGCCAGCGTCGCCAGCGCCGACTGGCGCTCGGTCATGTTATCGGCGTCGCTGAACTGGCCAAAGGCAATGGTCGGGCCATCCGTCGCGCCTGACGCGACCAGATAGACGAGCGCGACATTGCGCAGCTTGCGTGCGCCCTTGGCCGCCGGTGAGACCGCGAAGGCGTTGGCCTTGGTCTTGGCGTGGATATCACGCCATAGCGGTTCCAGCTCGGCGCCCAGCCGCGTCTGCAGCGCATCGCGGGCGACATGGATCGCGTCTGGGTCCACCAGCTTCATCTGGTCGCCCAGATAGGCTTCGCTCGGCAGGCGGATCGCCTCGGCAACGAAGGCCGGGTCCAGCGACGGATCGGTGATGGTATTGCGCACCGCATCCACCACCGCCGCTGCGTCGACGGCCTGTCCCGCCACCTGGCCGACCAGCACATTGACCATCAGCTGCTGCATCGCCTCATAGCGGGCGAAGGGATCGTCATCATGCGCCGACAGGAAGGCGAGGTCGGCCTGGCTGCGATTCGCCTCGACGATCACCGGCGCGGAAAAGCCGCGATTGATCGACAGGATCGGCAGGCTGGCAAAATTGTCGAACGTGAAACGCTGCTGCGCCTGCGTCAGCATCAGCAACTGGTCGCCATGATGGCTGCCGGTCGCCGGATCATAGAGGGCAACGCGCAGCGGGATCGCCATCGGCAGCTTGTTCTGCTGGCCGGGCGTCGGCGGCACGCTCTGTTCCAGCAGCAGCTCGGCCTTCCGGCTGACCGGATCATGGCTCAGCAGCGCCCGGACATGGGGGGTGCCGGCCTGCTCATACCAGCGACGGAACTGGCCAAGGTCGATCTCGCCGCCATCCTCCATGGCGCGGACGAAGTCCTCGCAGGTCGCCGCCTCGCCATCATGCCGGTCGAAATAGAGGTCGGTACCGGCGCGGAACCGCTCCGCGCCCAGCATCAGCGCCATCATGCGGATCAGCTCGGCGCCCTTGTTATAGATGGTCGCCGTATAGAAGTTACTGATTTCCATGTAGGATTCGGGGCGCACCGGATGCGCCAGCGGTCCTGAATCCTCCTGGAACTGGGCCGCGCGCAGGATTCGGACATCCTCGATCCGCTTGACCGCATGGCTACCCATGTCGGCCGAGAAATTCTGGTCCCGGAAGACCGTGAAACCTTCCTTGAGGCTCAGCTGGAACCAATCGCGACAGGTGACGCGATTGCCCGACCAGTTGTGGAAATATTCATGCGCCACCACGCCTTCGACGCCATCATAGTCGATGTCGGTCGCGGTCTCGGGATCGGCAAGAATATAGCGCGAATTGAAGATGTTGAGGCCCTTGTTCTCCATCGCGCCGAAATTGAAGTCGGCCACCGCGACGATATTGAACACGTCCAGATCATATTCGCGGCCGTAGACGCGCTCGTCCCAGGCCATGCTGTTCTTGAGCGCCTGCATCGCATGCTCCGTGCGCGGTAGGTCAGCCTCGCGCACCCAGATGCCCAGCGCCACCTCTCGCCCGCTCATCGTCACGAAGCGATCGGCATTGCAGGCGAGGTCACCGGCGACCAGCGCGAACAGATAACAGGGCTTGGGGAAGGGATCATTCCACTGTGCCCAATGGCGGCCGTCAGCCAGATCCCCCTGCCCCGCTGGATCGCCATTGGCGAGCAGGATCGGATAACGCGCCTTATCAGCAGTCAGTTTCACACTGTAACGCGACAATATGTCGGGCCGGTCGGGGAAGAAGGTGATGCGGCGGAACCCCTCCGCCTCGCACTGGGTGCACAGCAGCCCGCCGCTGGCATAAAGGCCCATCAGCTTGCTGTTGCCCTCCGGCGCCAGCTCGACCAGCACCTCCACCTTGTGCGCTGCGCCGACGAGCGGGACCACCAGCGCCCCGGCCTCCAACGTCCACTCATCCTCTTGGAGGCTACGGCCATCGACCTTTACCTCCAGCGGGACAAGGCCATCGCCGTCCAGTCGCAGCGGACGGTCATGATCGCCGTTGCGCACCACCGACAGATCCGACCAGATCCGCGTCAGCGCGGCATCCAGATCGAAATCGAGGGCAATGTCGGGCACCAGCCAGTCAGGCACGCGATAGTCGGCGCGGCGGATGACGGGGGAGCGGCGGCTTGGGTGGATTGGATATCGGCCATGGCGCCAGATTAGGCAGAGCATGGAGAAAAGGCCAGTGGGTCAAATGCCAGAACCACTGTCCAGAAAGGAACAGATCAATCCCTCCCGTTCGTTTCGCGCGCGATCGAGAAACGCGCGCAACGCAAGCCGCTTCTCGACTTCGCTCGACGCGAACGGAGGGGCGCTTAAGGCGCTGTCAGATCCGCTCGCCCGACAATCGCTGGCAGAGCATGTCGAGCTGATCGAGGGTTGAATAGCGCAGCGCCAGCATGCCCGCCCCGTCGCCGCTGTCGGCGATCTCGACCTTCAGCCCAAGAATATCGGCCAGATGCTGTTCCAGCGCCGCAATATCCGCATCCTTGCCGCCGGGAGTTGCGCCGCGCGACTTGGGCTCGGAATCCTCGCCCTTCTTCGCCTTGCGCACCAGTTGCTCGGTCTCGCGGACCGAAAGCCCCTTTTGCTCGACCATCAGCGCCATCGATTCGCAGCCCGGCACGCCGATCAGCGCACGGGCATGACCCATGCTGATCCGCCCATGCGACACCGCTTCCTGCACCGGATCGGGCAGGTCGAGCAGACGCATCAAATTGGCGATATGGCTGCGCGACTTGCCGACAATGCGGCCCAGCGCTTCCTGGCTGTGATGAAATTCGCCGATCAGCTTGCGATAAGCCTCGGCCTCTTCGATCGGGTTGAGATCCTCGCGCTGGATATTTTCAACCAGCGCGATTTCCAGCGTTTCCTGCTCGTCGAAATCGCGCACGATCGCGGGGATGCGATGCAGCTGCGCCTTCTGCGCGGCGCGCCAGCGGCGTTCGCCCGCGACGATCTGGAAACCGCCCCCATGCGGGCGCACGATGATCGGCTGAATCACGCCCCGCTTGGCAATGCTGTCCGCCAGTTCCTGCAGCGCGTCCTGATCGAAATGACGGCGCGGCTGCTCGGGATGCGGCTGGATCAGCGCAACCTCGATATTCTGCACAGATTTGCTCGATGGCGTCGCGCTGCTCGCTGCTGCTGCGACGGGTTCCTCCCGGCTGACATCGCCCAGCAGAGCGGACAAGCCCCGACCGAGACCGTGCGGACGCTTCACCGGCTTGTGCTTTTCACCAATCTCGTCGCTCAAGCCGCAGCCTCCTGTCGGGGAAGACGCGCGATCAGTTCGCGCGCCAGACGCATATAGGCTTCCGACCCCGAGCAACGGAAATCATAGATGAGTGCCGGTACGCCATGGCTTGGCGCTTCGGACAAACGGACATTGCGCGGAATGACGGTCGAAAAGACCAGGTCACCCAGACAGGCACGGACATCGTCCGCGACCTGGTCGGTCAAGCGGTTGCGCCGATCATACATTGTCAGGGCGACACCCATGATCGAAAGCCGAGGATTGAAACGCCCGCGAATCCGCTCAACCGTCTGGAGCAGTTGCGACAGACCTTCCAGCGCGAAAAATTCACATTGCAACGGCACCAGCAGCGACTGTGCTGCCACCATCGCATTGATCGTCAGCAGCCCCAGAGAGGGCGGACAATCAATCAGGCAAATATCCCAGCGACCCGGCTGCGCTTCGGCAAGCACCCGCTCCAGCCTATGGGTCCGCTCCTCATATTCGATCAGTTCGATTTCCGCACCCGACAGGTCCTGGGTCGCCGGCACGAGATCCAGCTTGGGCACGCGCGTGGTTATAACCGCATCGTCCAGCGCGCAATTGCCGACCAGCAGGTCATAGCTTGACTGGGCACGATCGGCATGACCAACCCCCAGGCCGGTCGAGGCGTTACCCTGGGGATCGAGATCGACCAGCAACACGCGCAGGCCGGTGGCGGCGAGGCCGGTAGCCAGATTGATGGCCGTGGTGGTCTTACCCACTCCGCCTTTCTGGTTGGCGATGGCGATACAAATCATCCTCGACCCTTCTTTTTGACGGGTTTGACGGATCGCGCGACGATGATGGCGCTGTCGGCGTCGGTCACGCTGCGTTCCACATGAAACGCACCTTGCCATGCCGGACGCACGGCCTCCAGTTCATTTTGCGCATTTCGTCCCTTCGGCAGCACCCAAATCGTCTTTTCATCGGCAAGATGCTGGGCGGACTGCAGCAATTTCGGCAGCGGGGCATAGGCACGGGCGCTGATGACGGCGGAGTTCGCTGGCGGCGCGACTTCGACCCGACCGCCAAAGACAGAGGCGTTGGCCAGTCCGAGGTCGGCAATCACATCGTTGAGGAAATCGATCCGCTTGCGACGCGATTCAACCATGATCAGTGGTCGATCAGACATGCTGGCAACCACGATCCCGGGCAAGCCCGCACCCGAGCCCAAGTCCATCCATGGCCCTTCCCCAGCGTCCCGGGCGTGCAACAGCAACTGGGCCGAATCGACGATATGCCGCGCCCAGACATGGGGACGGGTCGATTCGGCGATCAGATTCTGAGCATCCATGGCGGACAGCAAAAGTGACACATAGCGCTCCAACCGATCCCATGTTTCACGTGGAACATCAAAATGCGCATCGAGCCAGGCCCGCGCTTCGTCTTCGGTCATGCTGCCTTCCGCCGCACATGGACTAGAATGGCGGCCAGTGCCGCCGGGGTGATACCGCGGATACGGCCCGCAGCGGCCAGCGTATCGGGGCGTGCGCCGTCCAGCCGCTCGATCATTTCGGTCGACAGACCGCCGACGCTGGCAAAGTCGAAGTCGACCGGAATAGCCACCCGCTCATCCCGGCGCAGCGCTGCGATCTCCGCATCCTGCCGTTCCAGATAGGGCGCATAATGGGCATCTTCCAATATCTCGGCGCGCAGGTCGGCCGACGCCTTCGCCAGGGCAGGCGCCAGCGTCACCAGCAAGTCGGCTTGCACCTCGGGGAAGCGCGCCCATTCAAACAGGCTGCGTCGCGCGCCATCCTGCCGGACCGCCGCCCCAGCCCGTGCCATCTCGGTTGCGGTGAAGGGCCGGGCCAGCTCAGCCTCGATCGCAGCGCGCGCGACGGCACGCGTGGCGAAACGCACCGCACGCGCCGGGCCAATGATGCCATGAGCAAGGCCGATCTCGCCCAGCCGCGTCTCCGCATTATCGGCCCGCAGCCGCAGCCGATATTCGGCGCGCGCGGTCAGCATCCGATAGGGTTCGGTCACGCCCTGCAACACCAGGTCGTCGATCATCACGCCGATATAGCTACTCGCCCGGTCGAGGATCATCGGTTCTTCGCCACGCGCGCGCGCCGCCGCATTGGTGCCAGCAACCAGCCCCTGGGCCGCCGCTTCCTCATAGCCGGTCGTACCATTGATCTGCCCCGCACAGAACAGGCCGGGCAGTGCCCGCACTTCCAGGCTGGCATCCAGCGCGCGCGGATCGATATGATCATATTCGACCGCATAGCCGGGCACGACGATCTCGGCCTGCTCCAGCCCGCGCATCGACCGTATCATGGCCAGCTGCACATCGGCCGGCAGCGAGGTGCTGATACCATTGGGATAGACCAGCGCATCATCCAGCCCTTCGGGCTCCAGGAAGATCTGATGGCCGTCGCGATCCCCGAAGCGGATCACCTTGTCCTCGATCGACGGGCAATAGCGCGGCCCCCGCCCCTCGATCGCGCCGCTGAACAAGGGCGATCGCCCCAGCCCTTCACGGATGATCGCATGGGTCCGTTCATTAGTGCGGGTGATGGCACAGGCCAGTTGCGGCAGCGGCCGATGATCAGACAGCGGCGACATGGTCCAGCCTTCGCCATCCGACGCCTGCTCCTCCAGCACCGCCCAGTCGATGGTTCGGCCGTCAATGCGCGGCGGCGTGCCCGTCTTCAGGCGCCCGATCGGCAGGCCCCTCTCGCGCAGCTGCACGCCCAGCGCCGTTGCCGCCCGCTCGCCGGTGCGGCCACCGACATCCACATCCTCGCCCCGGAACAGCTTGCCACCCAGGAAGGTGCCCGTCGCCAGCACTACCGATGGCGCCTCCAGCGTCCGGCCATCCGCCAGCGACAGGCCCGCCACCATATCCTCGCGGACGATCAGCCCCACGGCCTCGCCCTCAATGATCTCAAGTCCGGCCTGAGCATCGAGCATCTGGTGGATCGCAGCCTTGTAGCGCTTACGGTCGGCCTGCACGCGCGGCCCCTGAACCGCCGCCCCCTTGCTGCTGTTGAGCATCCGATAATGGATCGCCCCGGCATCGGCGGCGCGGCCGATCAACCCGTCCAGCGCATCGACCTCGCGCACCAAATGGCCCTTGCCCAGACCACCGATTGCCGGGTTGCAGGACATGGCGCCCACGGTTGCCCGCTCGAAGGTCAGCAGCGCCACCACCGCACCCTTGCGCGCTGCCGCAGCGGCGGCTTCGCAGCCGGCATGGCCACCACCGACCACGATCACATCATAGCTTGTTCGCATGCCGGCCCCATATCAGATTCAGGGGCCTTCGGTCAAAAGCGTTCCACGTGGAACATCGTCACTTGCCGATGCAGAATCCAGAGAAGAGGCGATCAAGCATATCCTCGGTCCCGGCCTGCCCGGTCAGCGTATCGATCGCCCGCCGCCCCAGACGCAATTCTTCCGCCAGCACCAGCAGGTCGCGTGCGGCGGTCGCTGCGACGAGATGGTCATGCAGCTGCCGCACCCCATCGCGCTGCCGCGCATGCAGGGCATAATCGCCTTCCCCCGGCAGCAAGGTCGCTGCACGATCGAGCAGCTGGTCCACCAGCTCATCCATCCCCTCACCCGTCCGCGCCGACAAACGTAGACCTGGCCGGTCGGCTGCGCAGAGCGCGACATCACTTTGCGCCGCGACCAACAGCGCATCGTCGCGCGGCGCCGCCGCCGGCTCACCCAGCCAAAGGATGATGTCCGCCGCCTCCAGCGCCGCGCGCGCGCGGTCAATGCCGATCGCCTCGATCGCGTCGCCAGTCTCGTCGCGCAGACCAGCGGTGTCGGTGAAGAGGAAGGCCGTGCCACCGATCGCGGCCGGCACCTCGATCCGATCGCGGGTGGTGCCGGCAATGTTGGACACGATCGCCGCCTCGCGCCCGACCAGGCGATTGAGCAGGGTCGACTTGCCGGCATTGGGTGGGCCGGCCAGCACGACGCGAATGCCGTCGCGCAGCCGCTCGGCGGAAGGCGCCGACAGCAATGCGCTGACATCCTCCGCCAAGACTGTCACCCCCTGCCCAATCCGCATCTCGATATCGGCATCGGGCACATCATCCTCATCCGAGAAATCGAGCGCCGCCTCGGCCATCGCCGACAGGTCGAGCAGCCGCATCCGCCAGCCATCGATCCGCTGCGAGAAATGACCTTCCACCATCGCCAGTGCCGCCCGTCGCTGCTGCTGCGTCTCCGCCGCCAGCAGATCGGCCAGCCCCTCGACCGCGTTCAGGTCCATACGACCATGGGCGAAGGCGCGGCGGGTGAACTCACCAGGCGTTGCGCGGCGCAACTGTGGCATCGCGGCCAGCGCCGCCTCCACCGCCGCGATCACCGCGCGACCGCCATGACAATGCAGCTCGGCCATGTCCTCACCGGTCACGGTGCCCGGTCCCGGCAGCCACAGCAACAATGCGCGATCGAGCGGCGTGCCATCACGCGGATCGGTCAGCAGCGCCAGGCTAGCCATGCGAGGGGTGGGCAGTCGCCCGGCCAACGCCTGCAGCGCCGCGCCCGCCATCGGGCCGCTGACGCGCACGACGCCAATCCCCGCCGGCGGCGCGCCGCTCGACAGGGCGAAGATCGTCTCGCTCACTTAATCCTTCTTGTCGCCATTCTTGCCCGCCATGCCAGCCAGGCCAATGTCCATCATCTGCTTGAACAGCCGCACGCCCGCATCGCCCATTGGCGAAAAGCTCTTGAACAGCGTCTCCATCTGCTCGACACTGCCAATGCCGTCCATGCCGTCGAGCATCGTCTTGATATATTTGTCATGGATGGGGCTGACATCGGGCAGCCCCAGAAAGGCGCGCGCCTCGGCCGGGGTGCAATCCACGTCGACGGTCACTTTCATCTGCTGCCCTTCCCTGTGGCGCCCTAGCTGTAGCGGGTGTCCGCCGATGCTTTCATCTCATGCCGCAAACAGGCGGGCGATGGCAAATTTTTTGGGCGCGACAGCGGCTTGCGCCCCTCGCCCAACGCGCCAATATGCGCATCGACCTATCGACTCCCCAAGCGGAAGGATATCCCATGGCAGACTATGTTCCGATCAAGACGCTGGAAGGCGACGGCCAGTTCGACGCCTATGTCGCCACGCCCGACAGTCCTGCCAAGGCGGCGATCATCGTCATCCAGGAGATCTTCGGCGTCAATGAAGGCATCCGCCGCAAATGCGACAGCTGGGCCAAAGCCGGCTATCTGGCGATCGCGCCCGACCTCTTCTGGCGCATCGATCCGCATATCGAGCTGGACGCCGATGTCCCGCAGCAGATGCAGCAGGCGCTAGACTATATCCCCCGCTTCAACCAGGATCAGGGCGTCCGCGATATCGAGGCGAGCATCCGCACCGCGCGCCGCATGCTGGGTGATCAGGCCAAGGTCGGCGTCGTCGGCTATTGCCTGGGCGGCCGCATGGCTTTCATGACCGCCTGCCGTACCGATGGCGATGCCTTCGTTTGTTATTATGGTGTGGGCATCGACGGATTGCTGGGCGAGCAACATGCCATCGGCAAGCCGACCATGCTGCACATCCCGACCAATGACGGCTTCGTCCCCGCCGATGCACAGGCCAGGATGCATGACGGGCTGAAGGACAACCGCCACGTCACCCTGCATGACTATCAGGGGCTGGATCATGGCTTCGCCGCCGAGATGGGCGATCGCCGCGACGAGGCAGCGGCCCAGCTCGCCGATCGCCGCACCGCCGACTTCTTTGCGCAGGCGCTAGCCTGATGCCGGGCGAGGCATGGCGGATGATCGTCCGGACTCATGGTGGCCCCGAGGCGATCGAGCGGGAGCGCTTCGATCCCGGCTCGCCCGGTGAAGGTGAGGTGCTGATCGCGCAGGATGCAGTCGGCCTCAACTTCATCGACACCTATTACCGCACCGGCCTTTACCCCGCCCCCCTGCCCCTGACCCTGGGATCGGAAGGTGCGGGCCATATCGTCGCGGTCGGTCCCGGCGTCTCCGGGCTGGCCGTCGGCGACAAGGTCGGCTGCGCGGCGGGCCTGGGCGCCTATGCGACCCACCGCATCGTTCCGGCCGACCGCGTCGTACGCATACCTGATGCGGTCAACACCCACGATGCTGCCGCAATGATGCTCAAGGGGATGACCGCCTGCTATCTGGCCGAGGACATGATCGACCTGCTGCCCGGCGACGTGGCATTGGTCCATGCCGCCGCCGGCGGCGTAGGATCGGTGCTTGTGCCCTGGCTGCGCGACAAGGGCGTGGTCGTGATCGCCCATAGCGGATCACCGGAAAAGGCGGCCAGGGTCGATGCCGACCATAGCCTGTCCGGCCCGCTCGATGATCTGGCGGCGCAAGTGCGAGAGCTTACCGCCGGCAAGGGCGTTGCCGTCGCCTATGACGGCGTCGGCAAGGATAGCTGGAGCGCCTCGCTCGCCAGCCTGCGCCGGCGCGGCCTGCTGGTCAGCTATGGCAATGCGTCGGGCGCCGTCCCGCCGATCAGCCTGCTCGACCTCAGCCGCAACGGTTCGCTTTACGTCAGCCGCCCGACCCTGTTCGACTATGTCGCCACCGCAGAGGATCTGGCCCATACGGCCCAACGGCTGTTCGACCGCATGGCGCGCGGCGTCATATCGGCGCAGATCGGCCAGAGTTTCACCCTGGCCGATGCTGCCGAAGCACATCGAGCGCTGGAAGGGCGGCAGACGACCGGCAGCACCATCCTACTGCCCTGATCTACCGAAAAATAGCCGCATGGAGGGCGGCATCGAGCAACACCGCCCTCCATTTTGCACAGCGGCGCGGAACATATGCTTCCCTCTTGATAGCTATTTGCAGTATCTCCGCCATAAGCGGCAAGATGAAGGATAATATGACTCGTTCCCTGGCAAAGCTGGTCCTGCTGCCTTGGTGGACGATACAATTGGCCACAGGCGCAAAGTCCTTTTTGGACAATCCACTGATCGGATCGTCTCGACTGAATGCGCTGGGCCTGCATGTCGGCCGCGTGCGCATGGCCCAATGGATGACGGCCCGTCGACGTACGCGGCTGGCCGCCCATCTCGATCCGGTCGATCGCGATCGGTTCGATCGCGATGGCTTCGTCGAAATTCGCGACTTCCTGCCCGCAGCCGATTTCTCCGCGTTGCAAGCGCAGGTCGCCGCCTTCCATGGCGCATCGCGTGAGATGGTTCAGGGCCATACGATCACACGGCGCTTCGCGATCGACGCACAGGCCCGGCGCGCCATTCCATCGCTGGACAGCTTCCTGCGTCACCCGCGCTGGCGCGCGCTCGCCCGCTATATCGCGAGCTTCGACGTAGAACCGCTATTGTACATCCAAACCATCCTTACGCATCGACTGGATGGCCCGCCCGATCCGCAGATCAACTTGCATGCCGACACCTTCTACCCCGCAATGAAAGCGTGGCTGTTCCTGGAAGATGTCCCGGCCCATGGCGGCCCCTTTACCTATGTACCGGGTTCCCATCGGCTGACGCCGGAGCGCGAGGCATGGGAGAAGCAACGCAGCCTGACGGTCCGCGATGAAGAATGTCGTATGTCGGCGCGCGGGTCGCTGCGCATAGAGGCAGCCGAACTGGCAAAACTCGGCCTGCCCCCGCCACGCAGCTTCGCTGTTCCTGCCAATACGCTGATCGTGGCCGACACCTTCGGCTTCCATGCGCGCGGGGAGGCCAGCGCGCGCTCGACCCGGGTCGAGCTATGGGCCTATGGCCGCCGCAACCCTTTTCGACCCTTTACCGGCTTTGACCTGTGGAGCATCCCGGGGGTAGTCGAACGCCGTATCGGCCTCCGCTGGGGCCTGCGTGATCGGGTCGCGCGCTGGATCGGCCAACCCTGGACCTCCGCCGGCATGAAAAGGCCCGCCGACGACTGAACGTAGGCGGGCCTTGGTTTTTACGGGGAAAGCGCGTCAGAAGAGCGTCAACAGACCCACCTGATGGTCGACCAGCCCGTCATAGATCATCTTAACCGCAACATAGATGATCACGGCCAATCCCAGATAGGCAACCCAGCGGAAGCGCTCGATATATTTGGCGATGATATTCGCCGCGACGCCCATCAACGCAACCGACAGAACCAGCCCGATGATCAGGATGCCCGGATGATCGCGCGCCGCGCCCGCCACAGCCAGGACATTGTCCAGGCTCATGCTGACATCGGCGATCGCCACCGACCAGGCGGCTGCAGCGAAGCTCTTGGAGGGACGCAGGCCCGAAATATCGTCGTCGCTGCTGTCATGGGGCGTATGTGCGCCGCGATTGGGCCGCAGTTCGCGCCACATCTTCCAGCTGACCCACAGCAACAGCAGGCCGCCCGCCAGGATCAGACCGACAATCTGCATCAACTGGCTCACCACCAGGGCAAAGCCGATACGCAGCACCAGCGCGGCGATGATGCCGATCAGGATAACCTGCTGGCGCTGCTTGGGCGGCAGGCCGGCGGCCAGCGCACCGACAACAATCGCATTGTCGCCGGCCAGCAAGATATCGATCATCAGCACCTGACCAAAGGCCGCCAGGGCGCTCGGTGACGTGATATTGCTGAAATCGTTGACGATATGCTGCCAGATATCGGCCGGGGAACCGAGCCCCTGAGCGGCCGAAGCAGCGGTGGCGATGAGGTCGAACATGACGGCCTAACGTCCCTATGAGTGAAAATGAAGAAAGCCGGACCATATACATGGCCCGGCTCTCACCGCAAAATATATGGCTGGGCCGCCGTCATAACGAACGACCGCAACAGCCCTTACTGGTTCATCGAATCGAAGAAGTCCTCGTTGGTCTTGGAATCCTTCATCTTGTCGAGCAGGAATTCCATCGCGTCGATGGTGCCCATCTGCATCAGGATGCGGCGCAGCACCCACATCTTGGAAAGCTTGGCCTTGTCGACCAGCAGCTCTTCCTTGCGGGTGCCCGACTTGCCGACGTCCAGCGCCGGGAAGATACGCTTGTCCGCCACCTTGCGGTCCAACACGATTTCCGAGTTGCCGGTACCCTTGAACTCTTCGAAGATGACTTCGTCCATGCGGCTGCCGGTATCGATCAGCGCGGTCGCGATGATGGAGAGCGAGCCACCCTCCTCGATATTGCGGGCAGCACCGAAGAAGCGCTTGGGGCGCTGCAGCGCGTTCGCGTCGACACCGCCGGTCAGCACCTTGCCCGACGAGGGGACGACAGTGTTGTAGGCACGGCCCAGGCGGGTGATCGAATCGAGCAGGATGACGACATCCTTCTTGTGCTCGACCAGGCGCTTGGCCTTCTCGATCACCATCTCGGCGACCTGAACGTGGCGCTGTGCGGGTTCGTCGAAGGTGGAGGAGACGACCTCGCCCTTCACGCTGCGCTGCATGTCGGTGACTTCTTCCGGCCGCTCGTCGATCAGCAGCACGATCAGGAAGACTTCGGGATGATTGTCGGTGATGGCCTTGGCGATATTCTGCAGCATCACCGTCTTGCCGACGCGCGGCGGCGCGACAATCAGCGTGCGCTGGCCCTTGCCCTGGGGCGAGACGATGTCGATGACGCGCGCCGACTTGTCCTTGACCGTCGGGTCCAGCGTGTCGAGCGACAGCTTCTGTTCGGGATAGAGCGGTGTCAGATTGTCGAAATTGACGCGGTGACGAACGACATCGGGATCATCGAAATTGACCGACAGCAGCTTGGTCAGCGCGAAATAGCGCTCGCCATCCTTGGGCGCGCGAATTTCACCTTCCACCGTATCGCCGGTACGCAGGCCAAAGCGGCGGACCTGGTTGGGCGATACATAGATATCGTCCGGGCCGGCGAGGAAGTTCGCCTCGGGGCTGCGCAGGAAGCCGAAGCCATCCGGCAACACCTCGATCGTGCCCTCGCCCATGATCTGCGCCCCATTCTCCGCCTCGGCCTTGAGGATCGCGAACATCAGATCCTGCTTGCGCAGCGTCGATGCGCCTTCGACACCCAGATCCTCCGCCATAGTGACGAGGTCGGCGGGCGGCATTTTCTTCAGGTCCTTGAGGTGCATTGCGAATCGGTCCGATGGTGTGAGGGGTTGATTGGCCAGGAGATAAAGGGAGAATTTGCCCGGTTTATATCTCGGGAAAGCCTCGCGCCGGACGGGCGAGGTGGATTGTCTGGCGTTTAGCGAGCCGCTGCCCCCCAAGTCAAGGCAGGACATTCCCCTAGCTCGCCAAAATTGGAGGTGTGGGCGCCTCAATTCGACGGACAGTGCCTCAGCTACGGCGATAGACCGGATATGACCGTTCGTGATATAAGGCGACATAAAATGTCGGAAGGATGAGGAGATGGGACACATCCATAGCATGCTGGCCGTCGCCGTTGGCGCGCTGGCCGGTTTTCCGCTTGCCGCCCAAGACACCTCGCCGCTCGATTCAACAATCCCGCCCGCCGTCGTACGCACCGGTCCATCCAATGATGATCGCGTGACGATCCCTATCGTGATCGATGGGAAAGGGCCGTGGAACTTCGTTATCGACACCGGCGCCCAGCGTACCGTCATCGCCCGTGATCTTGCTGATCGGCTCGCCCTGCCCAGCCGAAAAACGGTCACCGTCCTCAGCATGACCGGCCGCGCCGACGTACCTACCGTCGCGGTACCGCGCCTGGGTTTCGGCAGCAGCATCGTCGACGATATCGAGGCTCCGGTTCTGGACGGCGACCATCTGGGCGCACCCGGTCTGCTGGGACTCGACAGCCTGCATGCCAAGCGCCTGCTGCTCAATTTCCGTACCGGTCGGATGGAAATCAGCGAAAGCCGCAAACGGATATCGCGCGATCCGGACACGATCATCGTTGAGGCGCGACGGCAGCGCGGCCAGTTGATCCTGCTCGATTCCGACGTCAACGGGATGAAGGTCAACATCGTTCTCGATACCGGCACGGATTTCAGCGTCGGCAATCTCGCGCTGCGGGACAAGCTGATCCGCAAGAAGCGCGCGCCCGAACTGTTTCAGGCCAGCCTGACCAGCGTGACCGGTGGTGTGCTGACTGGCGAAGTCGGACGGATCAAGGCCGTCCGCATGGGCAGGGTCCAGTTGACCCAGGTGCCAGTGCTATTCGCCGACGCGAGTCCCTTTGCCGAACTGGGGCTCAGCGACAAGCCGGCGCTGCTGCTGGGGATCAGCGCCCTGCGTATCTTCGATCGGGTAGCGATCGATTTCGGCCGGGGCAAGGTCGACTTCCTGATGCCCGATGCCAGTGCGGTCGATCCCGTCCGGCTGGCCATCAATGCGCCACCCCAGGGCCACTGACCCCGGATCAAAGCTCAGGGGTTATTCGGGCGCTGTCCAGTGGGTTGCGGCGGCGGCTGACGCTGGCGATTGCGACCCAGCACGTTGTCGATCCACTGCTGGTCGAGCCGCGGCGGGGCCGGACGGTCGGCCGGATCGGGTTCGGCCGTCTCGTCGCCATCGCTCGCCTCACTCCCTGCGGGACGGGGGCGATCAATCGGCAGGCCATTCTCATCGACCATCATGCCGCCGGCCATGCCCTCGGTCCCGTTGTCGGGCTGGCCATAATAGGCCTCCTCATCCGGCTCCAGCTGCCATTCGGGCAGGGTCACCTGGGTCTCGAACTGTTCCACGGGGCGCTTGGCAACCGCGACCTTCATATAGTCGGCAAAGGCGCGGGCGGGTGCACGACCACCATAGAGCGCCGGCACCGCTTTCGCGTCGTCCCGGCCAACCCAGACTCCAGTGGTAATGCCGCTGGAAAAGCCCAGGAACCATCCATCCTTGCCACTATTCGTGGTACCGGTCTTGCCGGCAACCGGCCGGCCAATCTGCGCAGCCTTGCCGGTTCCGGTGCTGACCGCAGTCTGCATCAGGTCGGTCATGCCAGCCGCGACCCAGGGCGCCACCAGCACGCGGCTGGTATCGTCCCTATGCTCGTAGAGCAGCCGGCCATCGGCCGTCGTAACCTTGGTGATGCCATAGGGCGTCACCGCTACCCCCTTGCGCGCAATCGAGGCGAAGGCGCGGGTCATGTCGATCAGCCGCACATCGGATGTGCCCAGCACCATCGAAGGATGGGTGTTGATCGGCGTGGTGATGCCGAAACGGCGGGCCATGTCGGCTACTGTCGGGAAACCGACCTCGACGCCCAGCTTCGCCGCGACCGTGTTGATCGAATAGGCAAAGGCGGTACGGATATCGATATCGCCAGCAAAGCGGCCGTTGCTGTTACGCGGGCTCCAGCCATTGATGGTCACCGGCTCGTCGGTCACCCCGGTATCCGGGGTATAGCCGGCCTCCAGCGCCGCCATATAGACGAAGATCTTCCAGGCGGAACCGGGCTGACGCACAGCAGTGGTCGCACGGTTATAGTTGGACGTCACATAGTCGAGACCGCCGACCATCGCCCGCACTGCGCCGTCGCGATCCAGACTGACCAAAGCGCCCTGCATGCCGTTCGACACGTTCGCCTGCACGGCCCCGGTCGCGGCCTTCTGCATGCCAAGGTCAATGGTCGTATAGACCTCGAGCGGCTCGTTGGGCTCATCGATCAGGGTGTCGAGCTGCGGCAATGCCCAGTCCGTGAAATAGCGCACGCTGTTTTGCGGCGGCTCCGGCGCCATCTGGACGCCCGCCAGATTGGCATTGGCGTGCTCGGCGGCGCTGATCGCCCCATTTTCCTGCATAAGGTCGAGTACCACGCCCGCGCGGCCGACTGCAGCTTCGGCATCGGCCGTCGGTGAATAGCTGGACGGCGCCTTGACCAGACCGGCGATAATCGCCGCCTCGGGCAGGTCCAGGCTGTTGGCCGGATGGCCGAAGAATTTCCGGCTGGCCGCATCTATGCCATAGGCACCCCCGCCGAAATAGACCTTGTTGAGATAGAGTTCGAGGATCTGCTGCTTGGAGAATTTGCGTTCCAGCGCCATCGCCAGCACCATCTCGCGGACCTTGCGGCCCCAACTATAGCTGTTGTTGAGGAAGATGTTGCGCGCCACCTGCTGCGTAATCGTCGATGCACCCTGCATGCGGCGGCCGCGCCCGCGATTTTCCAGCGCAACCCAGGCAGCGCGGGTCATGCCGATCGGGTCGACGCCGGGATGATGGTAGAAGCGCTTGTCCTCGGTCGATACCATCGCATCGACCATGACCGGTGGAATTTCACTATAGCTCAGCCACCGTCCGAAACTCGGCCCCAGGGACACGATCACCGATCCATCAGCGGCATGAACCCGGATCATCTGGCCGTTGGGCGACGATTTGAGCGAATTATAGTCGGGCAGCGACTGCATCGCCACGATCACCGCGACGACGATCGCGACCAGACCCGCCAGCGCGCCGACCAGACCGATCTTCAGGCCGCGCACCAGCCACCGTTTCGCCTTGCCCGGCGCCTGCTTGCTCTTGTCTGATCGTGCCATGTGCCGCCCCGGATACGCGCTATTACCGGCCCGGACCAGCGCAAATCAGGCACCCGTCCGGAAACTCCCCGGTCTGTAAGGATGATGCGGCTTTACCCGCGATGAATGGCTGTTACGCGTCGTCGCGCGACTTGAAATCCAGCGATGCACTGTTCATGCAGTAGCGCAGTCCGTTGACGCCGGGACCATCGGGGAAAACGTGACCCAGATGCCCCTCGCACTTGGCGCAGCGCACTTCGGTCCGGATCATGCCATGGGTGGAATCGCGGATTTCCTCGACCGCATCGATATCGACCGGCGCGGTGAAACTGGGCCAGCCCGACCCGCTGTCATATTTTTCTTCGGCATCGAACAGTTCAGCGCCGCAACCGGCGCAATAATAGACGCCATCTGCCTTGTTACTGTTATATTTGCCGGTGAAGGCCCGTTCCGTGCCCGCTTCGCGCAGCACATGATATTGTTCGGGGGAAAGGCGCGCACGCCATTCGGCTTCGCTCAGGTCCAGCTTTTCCATGGCGGCAATATGGCGTCAGCCGGTCGCCGGATCAAGCCCGCTCCCGCGCCGCCTGTCGGGCAATCGCCAACAGCTCGTGGCGGACCAGCAGGTCCCCCAACCCCTTGCCGCTGCGGCTCGACCGTTCGGCCTGGGACAGGCGCTGGATAACGCGGGCGATGCCGGCCGCGTCCCAAAGCCGCACCTGCCGCGTCACCAACCCCTTTTCCTTCCAGAACACCGCCTTGCCCGCCGCTTCAACGGCAGCATCCAGCCGGCCACTACCGTCGAAATCGGCGCGAATATTGGCAATCAGCATGGCCCGGGTCAGCAGCGGCCGGATCACCGACGCCATCGCCGCGCCAATTTCGGCCAGGCCATTCAATTCCTTGTGCATGGCCCTGAGGTCACCGCCCAGCACCGCGTTCACCAGCGGCGCGGCGTCAGAATCCGGATTGTCAGCCGACAACGCATCCAGTGCCTCGGCCGTTGCCTCGCACGGGTGATCGGGCGCCGCATCCAGATAGAGCACCAGCTTCTCGATCTCGATACCCATCAGCGCGCGGTCACCATTGGCCAGGTCAACGATCCGCCGCGCCAATTCCTGTGACAGCCGCAATCCGCCTTCACGCGCCATGGCCATCGCGATCTGTTCCGCCTCTCGCGCGTCGGGCTGATAGGAGATGAACGCCATCGTCGCCTTGTGATCGAGCGCCAGCTTGACCAGCTTCGACGTTGCCTTGAGCGCCCCGGTGATCGCGATCACCGGATTACCTGCCGCCTCCGTCTCCAGCAGCGCGGTCACCGCTGGCAGGGATTCATCGCCCATGCCGTTGATCCGGATCCAACGCTTGTCGCCGAACATCGAAAAGGACGCCGCTTCATCCGCCAACCGCGCCGGATCCTCGCGAAGCGTCGCCAGATCCAGGTCGACCCGCTCGGCGCCGGCGCCCATCGCCCGCTCCAGCCGCTTGGCCAACACCATGCTGCCGGCCTCGTCCGGACCATAGAGCAAGAAGAATCGAATGTCGGCGGGCGGCGCATCCAGCGCCTTTTCAATCTGCCCGCGATTGGTCTTCACTGGCCGCCCGGTGCCGGGGCCTGCGCCGCCGCCTTCCGCGTGGCATAGAGGGCCAGCCGGTTGACGATCTGGTCTGCAACGATCTGCGACAATCGTTCCAGCGCGGTGTCTTCAGCCGCAATGGTCGCATATTCACTCGACGTCACATCGATGCCCGCGTCGGAACCAGCGGTATCATCCAGCACCTGCGCCCCGGTCGCCTCGTCGATCAGCTGGTAGCGCGCGCGCAACGTCCGCCGTTCGCGGGTGATCGCGGCGTCAGACCGCAACCCGAAACCACTGATCTGGTCGTCCAGCTTCACCACCAGCTTGTAGCTGGGACCATTGCCGTTGCTGAGATTGCTCAGCCGGTCATTGAGCGCATTGCGCATCAGCCAACCGCTCTTGCCCTCAATATCCAGCACCTCGACATGGCCCAGGCCCTGCGCCACCGCGCCATGGCTGCCGCCGCCATAGACCGGACGCAGACCACAGCCGCTGAGGGCAACGAGAGCGATGAGGGGAAGTAGGCGCTTCATGGGGATGATCCTTATCCCGTCGCCCCGCCCTTGTCGAACCAAAGGTCAGGGCGACGGGTACAGCTCAAATAACCAGGTTCACCAGGCGATCGGGCACCACGATCACCTTCTTGGGGGTAGCGCCATCCAGCGTGCGAACGACGTTCGGCGCGGCCAGCGCCAGCTTTTCCAGCTCATCCTTGGCCGTGCCCTTGGGCACGGTGATGGTGTCGCGCAGCTTGCCCATCACCTGGCAGGCGATGGTCACTTCGTCCTCGACCAGCAGTGCCGGATCGACCGCCGGCCAGGCGGCTTCGGCGATCAGGCCCGGCTGCGCCATCTCGGCCCAGCCTTCTTCGGCCAGATGCGGGGTCATCGGCGCGACCAGCAAAGCCAGCGCGCGGATCGCCGCAGTGCGGCTGGCCGACGGCTTGGCCTTCTCGATCGCGTTGACCAGTTCATAGATTTTGGCGACGGCCTTGTTGAAGCCCAGCGCCTCGATATCCTTGGCAACGCCGTCGATCGTCTGGTGCAGCTTGCGGTCCAGCGCCTTGTCCTGGCCTTCCGCCGCCGCATCGGCTTCGCCGAACAGGCGCCAGACGCGGTTGACGAAGCGCCAGCTACCCTCAATGCCCGCCTCGGTCCAGGGCAGGTCGCGCTCGGGCGGGCTGTCCGACAGCATGAACCAGCGCACGGCGTCGGCGCCATACTGCTCAATGATGTCATCGGGATCGACGACATTCTTCTTCGACTTGGACATCTTCTCGACGCGGCCAACCGTGATCGGCTGGCCGCTCTCGATATGGACATAATCGTCGCCGGATTTCTTGATTTCCTGTGGCGACAGCCAACTGCCGTCACCGGCCTTGTAGGTCTCGTGCGTCACCATGCCCTGGGTGAACAGGCCGGTGAAGGGCTCGGCAAAGCCCAGCTGGCCCATATGCTGCAGCGCGCGGGTCCAGAAACGGGCGTAGAGAAGATGCAGGATCGCATGTTCCACGCCGCCAATATATTGGCCGACCGGCAGCCACTGCTCGACGGTCGCACGATCGAACGGCTTGTCGTCGGGCTGGCTGGCGAAGCGGATGAAATACCAGCTCGAATCCGCAAAGGTGTCGAGCGTGTCGGTCTCGCGCCGCGCCGGCTTGCCGCAGGACGGGCAATCGACATGCTTCCAGCTCGGGTGGCGGTCCAGCGGATTGCCGGGAATGTCGAAACTGACATCCTCGGGCAGCGTCACCGGCAGCTGGTCCTTGGGCACGCCCACCACGCCACATGTCTCGCAATGGATGACCGGGATCGGGGTGCCCCAGTAACGCTGGCGCGACACCCCCCAGTCGCGCAGACGGAACACGGTCTTGCCCGCGCCCCAGCCTTCGCCCTCGGCACGGGCGATGACGGCGGCCTTGGCTGCTTCGACGCCCATGCCATCCAGGAAGCGCGAGTTCACCAGATTGCCGGGGCCGGTATAGGCTTCATTGTGGATCGGCTTGTCGGCTTCGCCGTCCAGCGCGACGACGCGCTCGACCGGCAGCATATATTTGCGGGCGAAGTCGAGGTCGCGCTGGTCATGTGCCGGCACGCCCATGACGGCGCCGGTGCCATAGTCCATCAGCACGAAATTGGCGATGAAGACGGGCAGGTGCCAATCGGGATCGAACGGATGCGCAACCGTCAGGCCGGTATCGAAGCCCAGCTTTTCCGCGGTTTCCAGCTCGGCGGCGGTGGTGCCGCCTTCCTTGCACTTCTCGATGAAGGCAACCGCGTCGGGATGGCTCGCGGCCACCGCCTGCGCGACGGGATGGTCGGCGGCCATCGCGACGAAGCTGGCGCCGAAAATGGTGTCGGGCCGGGTCGAATAGACCTCGATCGCGCTATCGAAGGGCGCGACCGGCTTGAAGCTGAACTGCAGGCCAACCGACTTGCCGATCCAGTTTTCCTGCATGGTCCGCACCTTGTCGGGCCACTGGTCGAGCGTCTTCAGCCCATCCAGCAGGTCGTCGGCAAACTGGGTGATCTTGAGGAACCACTGATTGAGCTTGCGCTTCTCCACCAGCGCGCCCGAGCGCCATCCGCGCCCATCGATCACCTGCTCATTGGCCAGCACGGTCATGTCGACCGGATCCCAATTGACCTGGCTTTCCTTGCGATAGACCAGGCCCGCCTCCAGCATGTCCAGGAACAGCGCCTGTTCATGGCCATAATAGTCCGGCTCGCAGGTGGCGAGTTCGCGGCTCCAGTCGATCGCAAAGCCCAGCTTCTTGAGCTGCGCGCGCATGTTGGCGATGTTGGACCGGGTCCAGTCGCCCGGATGCACCTTCTTTTCCATCGCCGCATTTTCGGCCGGCATGCCGAACGCATCCCAGCCCATCGGGTGCAGCACTTCATGGCCGGTCATCCGGCGGAAGCGCGCGAGCACGTCGCCCATCGAGTAATTGCGGACATGGCCGATATGGATGCGCCCCGACGGATAGGGGAACATCTCCAGCACGTAGCTGCGCGGCTTCGTCGAGGCATCGTCCGCCTTGAAGCTCTGCTTCTCGTCCCAGACGGCCTGCCAGCGGGCGTCGGCCTCCAGCGGGTTGAAGCGCCTTTGCATGTCATGTCCTTACAAATGCGAGCGGGCTGGGCTTTACCAAGCCCAGCCCCGATGGTCTTGAAATTAGGGACGGGCCGATACCCGTCCCAAACGAATGCCTTAGCCGGCGATCGCCATACGGCGCAGGTCGCGGGCGCGGGTCAGAATGATTTCTTCCAGCTTCTGCACGGTTGCCGCCTGGACCGGGGAATCGACCCACTGGCCGTTCTGGTTCACCTGACGGCTCGCCACCACGCGCAGCGCGTCAGCACGCAGATCCTGATCCAGGATCGATACGGTCACCTTCATCCGTTCGCCCGGGCTGTTCGGATTGGCATACCAGTCCGTGACGATGACGCCGCCGTTGGAATCCGTCTGTACCATCGGCATGAAGGACAGCGTATCCAGCGTAGCACGCCACAGATAGGCGTTGACGCCGATGGTCGTCACCTTCGATGCAGCCAGATCGGTCTTGGGCCGCTCCTTGGCACCGCCGCCACAGGCGGCAAGCGGCAGGAGCGCGGCCAGAATAAGGCCGGCGGAAACGGGGGCAGGAAGGCGGCGGACCATAGGGGGCATGTCCTAGCTTGAAAGACGAAAAACGCCCCGCTTCTATAGTGGACACGCGCCATTGGGCAAGGGGGCCGCTGGCGCGCGCCTGGACTGACGGGTCTCAGGCCGACCTTCCGCCGAATCAGTGCCTGTGTGGTCTGTGCAACAGCTCAGACAAAAAGAGGCAAGGCCCCCTAGCCAATGGCGCTTTTTGGTGTCTAATGCGTCTTGAATAATAGTCGGTGGGGAAGAGATTCGAGTCATGGGTACGAACAGGGCATATCTGGCATTGGCGGGGACGGCGATTGCCGTAACCGGCTTCATGCTGTCGCCCGCGTTTGGTGCCGCGACGGATCTCGTTCGTGTCCGCTCGGAAATGCCGGTATCGCTCGGCGCGCTGGGTAGCATCTCGTCCTTCACCCCTACGACCAAGGATCCGCGTCTCGCCGCAGCCTATGCGAAGATCGCAGCATCGGCAGGTCGTCAGAATTTCCGTTTCACGCCGACCAGCGGTTCGCTTAGCGGCCAGCGCTCGATCACCGTCATGGTGCGTGCGGCTGATCTCGATCGCATGGCGACCAACCGGACGGTTGCCCCCGTCAATATTGCGCCGGTCAGCTTCAGCCTGAGCGGCGATCATGGCTGGCGCAAGTTCGCCCTGCCCGAAAACACGGGGCGCAAGGCGCTGGATCCGGTTCCGGTCGAAACCATGGTCGATGCGAAGAATTTCGCGCTGGAAGAGGGCAAGAAGGATCGCTTCAGCACCAAGGTCTTGCTCGAAAGCCGTCGCGAAGCGGCACCGACGGTTCGCAATCCCAGCGCCGACAAGGATTATTCGCTGGATCTGGCCAGTTCCTATTCGCTCACGCGCAACCTGAATGTTACGGCGGGCATCCGCTACAACAACAGCGTGGCTGGCCGCCTGACCCCGATGACCGACGAGCGCCAGGACAACCAGGCCGTCTATCTGGGCACCATCTTCAAATTCTGATCGCCTGAAAGGGCATGGATGAGCATGATCGGCATCGCCTGATGCCGATCACTGCGACGTGTCAGCAGTAACTGCCACCGCCCTTGGCGCAGAGCATGACAGGTTCCGTCTCGATCAGGCGCAGCGATCGCACCATGTCGGCGGTTCCCTGCTTATATTTCAGGAAATGTGGTGTCCTGAGATGCGCCTGATAGGCCGCGTCGCTGGCATAGACTTCCAGCAGGCGGATGCTGGCCGGCTGGCCGGCGATCGCCACCGCCGACAGCGACAGCACCCCCGGCTCCCGCGCAACCGAGGCGGCAATCTCCTCGCGCAGATAGGTCTTATATTCCTCGATCTGCGCGGGATCGATTTCCACCTCGGCGATCCGCACGATCGGCTTGTCCGGCACGGTCAGCGCCCTGGCCTGCCGCCCCGCGCCGACGGCCAGCATGAAGGCGGCCAGCGTCAACGCGCCCATGGCCGGCTTAACCCTGCGCATCATCGAACAGCTTGCGGGCAATGCCGAGCGCGGTCATCGCCGGCGGCCAGCCGGCATAAAAGGCCAGATGGGTGATGGTGGCGATGATCTCCTCGCGGGTCAGCCCGTTGTCCAGCGCCCGCTGCAGATGAAAGGGCAGCTCATTGCCACGATAAAGCGAAATGAGGCTGGTGATGGTGATCAGGCTACGGTCGCGCGGCGACAATGCCGGATCGGCCCAGACATCGCCAAACAGGGTCTTGTCGGTGATTTCAGCCAGATGAGGCGCCAGATCGCCAAAGGATCGGCGCGCGTCGGTCGGTTCGGTCATGTCGGGTCTCCGCAGGATGGACGGTATCAGCCTCAACTTAACCGATTTATCCACAGGCTATTAGGCCCGCCCCCACGCTAGGCTCCATGCCCCTCGTTCATATATCGCCGGTCAGTCCGTCGATCGCCGCCCAGCCCGCTGCCCCGATCCCGCGCAGCAGATGCCGGTGCTTTGCCCTGACCCCGCCCAATGCGATCACCGGCGCCTTCGCCTGCCGCGCAAGCGCCGCAAAGCCCCCTCGCCCCAGCGCGCCGGCGCCAGGATGAGAGCGGGTCGGAAACAAGGGCGACAGGAAGACCATATCCGCCCGCGTAGCAGCCTCTATCTCCTGCGCATCATGCGCGGCCAGGCTGTGGATAAGTTGCCGGGAAGCCCTACGCCCATCCCGCCCATGCCAGCCATCCGCACGCCACGCCGTCGCCGCGCGCGCATCTCCCGCCAGCATCAGCACCAGCCGCCGCCGTCGCGCGATCGTCCGCAACGCCTCGAACAACGCCCGCCGCTTCACCGGCTCGGTGCGATAATGGCGAAAGACTATCCCCGCCAGCCCACGCGGCAATCGGGCCGCCGCTGCCAGCAATTGCGCATCCGCCACCCGCTCGTCGGTCATCAGCCAGAGGCCGGGCAGTTTTTTGCGGTGGCGGGCGTGCATGGCCATCGCCTATAGCAGCCGCCATGACTACCGACATCCCCGAAGCTGCGACCCGCCTTGCCACTCTGCGCGACCAGATCGACCGCACCGCCCGCCTGACCCAGCGCAGCGCCGACGACATCACCCTGATCGCCGTGTCCAAGACTCAACCTGCCGAAGCGATTGTTCCGCTGATCCACGCCGGCCAGCGCGTCTTCGGCGAAAACCGCGTTCAGGAAAGCCAGGACAAATGGCCGGCCTTGCGCGAGGCGTTCTCGGATCTGACCCTGCATCTGGTTGGCCAGCTTCAGTCGAACAAGGCAACCGACGCCGTCGCCCTGTTCGACGTCATCCATTCGCTCGACCGCCCGTCACTACTGACCGCGCTCGCCAAGGCGATGGACACAACGGGCAAGCGCGTGCCCTGCTTCATCCAGGTGAATATCGGGATGGAGGAGCAAAAGGGCGGCTGTCCGATCGGCGAGGTTCCGGCGTTGATTGCGGCCGCGCGAGGCGCCGACATCCCTCTGCTAGGCCTGATGTGCGTGCCCCCGGCCGACGTCGAAGCGGCACCCTATTTTGCCCTGCTCGCGAAAATGGCGCGGGAAGAGGGCCTCCCGCGCCTGTCGATGGGCATGTCGGGCGATTTCGAGACCGCCCTGATGCTGGGCGCCACCGACATTCGCGTCGGCACCGCCCTGTTCGGCGAACGCGCGCCCGTCAGCCGCCCCGTTCCCCGGAGCGGCCTGGGGATGATCAGAAACTCCCCCGCAAGGTGATGCCATAGGTGCGGGGTTCCGCCAGATAGGCGGAGATCAGCTGGTTCGCCATCGGCGCGCCCTGCGCAAACTGGCCGGTGGTCGATGTCGCCGGGCTGCTCGACTGGAGCGGGCTGCTGAAGGCGACCTGGGTATAATCCTGGTTGAAGATATTCTGGCCCCAGAATTCGACCGCCCAGCGCTGATCCTTGCCGCGAATACCGATACGGGCATTGACCACGGCAAAGCCATCCTGCCGCTTCTCCGGGAACAGATCCGACCCGGTATTATAATCGCTCATCAGGCGGCCATCGATATAGAAGAGCGCCGACAGGCCATTGGAACCGATATCCGGCGTCCAGGCTGCGCTCGCCGTCGTCACCAGCTGCGGCGCATTGCTGTTGATCGATCCGGGCAGCAGGAACAATGCCGGATCCAGCGGCACGCTGCCATCGCCGCTGCCGACCAACCGATCGGCAAACTTCGCCCGGGCATAGGTCAACCCGCCGGTCAGGCGGAAATTGCGCACCGGTGATGCCGTCAGTTCCAGTTCCACACCCTGGCTGATCAGGCCCGGGCCGACATCATCCTCCGCGCAGGTCCGCGTTGCCGACAGGGCACTGTCGCAGCCATTGATATTCTGCACGACGAAGCTGGTGCCGTTGAAAGTATTCAGCTGGAAATTCTTGAACTCCTGACGGAAGGCGGCAATGTTCGCGCTCCACTTCGGCTGGGCATATTTCAAGCCGATTTCAAAGGCATTCACTTTTTCCGGGGCGAAGCGCAGGCTGGTCACATCGGCATTCGTCCGCGGACTATAGACCGCCGGCACGGTGTTCAGGCCGGTCGATCCCAGCTGGAAGCGGTCCATATTATAGCCGCCTGCCTTATAGCCCTTGGAATAGCTGCCATAGACCAGCAGTTCCTCAACCGGCTTCCACGACAGCACCGCCGTGCCGGTGAATTCGCCATCGCTGATCTTGTCGTTGAGGTCGAGCGCATTGAGCGTGGTGGAGCCATTGCCCAGACACCCCAGCGTCAGGATGCCACCCGCCAGAGCTGCCGCACTGCCCAGCGCCGCATTGGTCGCCAAGGTCGGCAGCGAAGAGGCCTGCAGGGCCGCGCAGGTTGCGTTGTTATTATTGAAATCTGACGAGAATTTCTTCGACTCATGCGTGTAGCGCAGCCCCAGGGTCAGATCGAGCGTCTTGGTGACATGAATGATATTATGGGTGAACAGCGCCCAGTTCTCGCTCTTCTGGCGATAGATGGAAGCAACATCGCCGGTGCCCTCCGGAATCGCCGCCAGCGCACGCAGGCCATTGCCCAGACCGGTCGAGATCGCCCCCGCCTGCGCCGCCGCGACGCCCGCTGGCAGACCAGCATTGATCAGCGCGGCCGTCAGTCCGGCATTCAGGTTCGCCTGCGTACCGCCGATCAACGCCGATGTGGCAAGGCCGCTGCCACAGGCCGCCAACTGCGCGGCAGTGAAGTTGCTCGTCGCCCCCGCGCCCGCCATCAGACGGCAGGCGGCAAAGCGGCCATAATCGGCGCCGAAGCGGATATTATCCTCCAGCGTCAGCTTCTCATTGGCGTAATAGCCGCCAACAAGCCAGTCGAGAACCTCGCCAAAGGCCGACCCCTGCGCCCGCAACTCCTGGGTGAAGGTCTTGAATTGGCGATAGGTGTTGGGATCGCGGTACAACAGGTCCGCGCCCGAATAATCATAATCGCCATAGTCGCGGGATTTATAGTCGCGATAGGCGGTGATGCTGGTCAGCTTGGCGCCACCCAGATCATAGTTGATCTCGCCCGAAACGCCCCAATCCTTGAGCTTGCTGACATAATTGCGTCCCTCGGTGATGGTCAGCTCGCGATCATAAGGATCGGTGGGGAAGACGCTGCCCTGCCCCGCCAGGATCGCGCCGATGCGATTGAACGGCGCGGTGGTGTAGCCGCCGCCCGTCGCCGGCCGCCGCTCGCGCGTTTCGATATAGGCCGCACCGCAGCAGCTTTCATCGCGATTGGTATAATCGCCGATCAGGCGGATGGAGAGAGCGTCGGTCGGCTCGATCAGCGCCTGGCCACGCAGGAAATAGCGGTCGCGGTCATTGGTGTCGCCGACCTTGTTGCCGCTGGTGTCGACCAGATCGTAGAAACCGTCACGTTTCGACCAGACGCCATCCAGGCTCAGCGCAATCCCCTTGGCGATCGGGCCGGTAATGCGCCCGGCCAGTCGCCAATAATCATAATTGCCATAGGTGATCTCGGCCTTGCCACCCAGCGTGAATTCCGGTGCCTTGCTGACGATATTCAGCAGACCGGCGGACGCATTGCGGCCGAACAGGGTCCCCTGCGGTCCACGCAACACCTCGACCCGCTCGATCTCGCCCAGGTCATTAAGGCCCGCGCCGGTGCGCGAGCGATAGACGCCGTCGATGAACACCGCGACCGAGCTTTCCAGCCCCGGATTGTCGCCGACCGTGCCAATGCCGCGAATACGCGCAGAGCCATTCGCCTCGCTTCCGGTCGAGGACACCAGCAGCGAAGGCGCGAGCTGGTTAAGCGCGCGGATGTCGTTGGCGCCGCTATTCTGCATTGCCTGCTGACCGACGGCCGACACCGCGATCGGCACGTCCGACAATGGACTGGCGCGGCGGGTCGCCGTCACGATGATGTCGGCGCTGTTGGTTTCGGCCGCAGCCTGCGGCGCGGTATCCTGGGCGTGGGCAAGCGGCATGGCGCCCACCAGTGCGACGGCACCGGCGGACAGCAGCCAAAGGCTCTTGTGCATCATGATGTGCATCCTCTCCTGGCCCGCCTGGCTTTTTGCCGGGTCGGGACTATGCGCGATTATGCTGCCACAGTCGGAATAACGCAAGATAGCGCGAGATTCCGTGCTTTTTCCGCAGTTGCGTGATGAAGATCGCATAGTGCTGTTGCCTAGCAGCAACAATTTAACGCCCGGTTTCCGTAGCGTCTCTTTACGTCAGCGGAAAGCGCAGCAATCGGTCGGAAACCGGCACCAACGCCATCGCACCCGGTCCCACCGCCCGTTGTATCTCGCCATGGCCCGCGTCCAGCCCGCCGGTCAGCGCGCCGAGCGCTGGCAGGATCAGTTTGGTCGGTGATCCGACGAAGCAGCGGCGCGACACATGGCGACCACGCACGGACAGGCGCAACTTGGGATGGAAATGGCCCGATATTTCCGGCCGGGGATCGGCCGGGTCGGCCTCATGCCGCAACCAGATGCCTTCCACCTCCGCCTCGACCGCGCGGCGCCCGCCCGGCATCTGCACCACACCGACGTCATGATTGCCAGTTATCCACAGCCAGTCGAGCCGTTCGGTCAGCGCCTGCAATCGCGCCCGCGCCTGCGGGTCCAGTCGCGCCGCGCCATCGGCATCGTGAAAACTGTCGCCCAGCGACCAGATCGCCCGCGCGCCGGTGCGCGCCACCAGTGCCTCGATCATGTCCAGCGTCGCCGCGCTGTCATGGGGCGGCAGAAACTGACCGAAGCGGGCATACCAGCTCGCCTTCTCGAAATGCAGGTCGGCCACCAGCAACGCCCCCTGCGCCGGCCAGAACAAAGCTGCCTCCGGCAATGCCAGGAAATCATGACCTGCGAACGAAAGGGGAACCATCACTCGGCTATGCGCGCTCTTCGCTCGGCTTTCAAGTCCGCGCGCCAGCGCCTATAGGGCTTCCCATGTTCACCGTTGCAGCCCTCTACCGTTTCGCTACCTTCGCCGATCCACAGGCGACCGCCGCCGATCTGCGTGCGCTGTGCGCCGATCTCGGCACCTGCGGCACGCTGATCCTGGCGCATGAAGGCATCAACGGCACGGTCGCCGGCACGGCCGAGGCGATCGACCGGCTGATCGCCCATATCCGCGTGCTGCCCGGCTGCGCCGACGTCGACGTCAAATATGCGACCGCCGACAGCGCGCCCTTCGGCAAGATGAAGGTCAAGGTGAAGACGGAGATCGTGACGCTCGGCGCGGGCGACCTCGACCCTGCCCATCAGGCCGGCGTGCATCTCGATCCCGCAGACTGGAACGCACTGATCGCCGATCCCGACACCGTCGTCATCGACACGCGCAACGCCTATGAGGTGGCGGTCGGCACCTTCGAGAATGCGATCGATCCGGCCACCCGTTCCTTCCGCGAATTTCCCGCCTGGTTCGACGATTTCGCTGCCAAGCTACGCGACGAAGGCCGCAGCCCCAAGATCGCAATGTTCTGCACCGGCGGCATTCGTTGCGAAAAATCGACCGCACTGGTGAAGGCGCGCGGCTTTGACGAGGTCTATCACCTCAAGGGCGGCATCCTGCGTTACCTGGAGGAAATGCCGGAGGCGCAGAGCCGCTGGCAGGGCGACTGCTATGTCTTCGACGAGCGGGTCGCGGTCGGCCATGGCCTCAAGCAAGGCCATTATGCCACCTGCAGCGCCTGTGGCCTGCCCTATCCGCGCGATACCGACCATGACTGCCCCGGCGGCGACGCCGACGGCGCCTGGCCGCATCGGGGCTAATCCGCGCTTTCCACCAGTTCGACCATCTCGAACTGATAGGATGTCCAGCCCCGCATCCGCGCGCCATCGGGCGCGGCGGCGCGCTTCTTCTTCGCTTCGGCCAGCGAGCGGGTGTGGCCCCAGAACACTTCGGTCTTGCCATTTTCCAGCACGGCGACGATCCGCCAATAATGGGTGAAGGGGTCGGCCGTTGGTCCGATCTTCTTCACATAGCCGTCCGGCATGGTAGCGGTCAGATAGCGTTTCCGGCGCGCCATCGGTTCAGGCCTGATAACGGTGCAGGCCCGCCCCATGCGCCTTCAGCCAGACCCGCGCCGGGCGCGGATCCTCGCCATAGATGCGGGCATGGGCGGCGTGAAAGGCCGGGCTATGGTCCATGTGCAGCAGATGCGCCAGTTCATGCGCCACGGTCGATCGCCGCACCCAGGCGGGCGCCAGGATCAGCCGCCAGCTATAGCGGATCGCCCCGCTCGAAGTGCAACTGCCCCAGCGGCTGCGCGTGTCGCCCGTACCCACCGAGGCGACGATCAGGCCGTGATCCTGCGCCATCGCCAGCGTCTCCGCCTCCAGCACCGCCTTCGCCCGGGTCCTGAGCCAGCGCAGCACCCGCGCGCCGACCGATTCCGCCGCCCCGCCCAGGATCAGCCGGTCGCCCTCCAGTCGGATCGTGCGGGTCGCGCCTGCAATCCAGCAGATGCGCACCTCGCGCCCCTCCAGCGGAAAGGTCGCGCCGTCACCCAGCAGCGTCACCGCCGGCGTCACCGCCATCTGCGCCCGGACCCAATCCTCATGCCCCTGTGCCCAGCCCAGCGCACGCTTGAGGTTCGCCCGCGCCGGCAGCGACAGGCGCAATTCGCCGCGCAGTCCATCAATGGTCAGCTTGTAGGCGCGCGCCCGGGCCGACCGGCGCACCCGCACCGGCATGGCCACGCCATCGATCAGGATTGCCGCGTCACAGCTCTCGGTCGACAAGATGATGTTCCCAATCACCCGCATCCGCCTCCGCCACGGTCCAGCCGCGCACGGATTCCTTGGCCCGATGCACCGCCTCGCGATCGCCACAGACCAGATAATGCCATTCGGGCAGCGGCAGCCCCGCCTCGCGCAGCCGATAGGCGCAGGTGCGCGGCAGCCAGCTGATCTGCTTCACCTTGGCCGGGGTCAGCCGCACGCAATCGGGCACGAAGCGCCGCCGCTCGGGATAGTTGGTGCATTGGCCGCTATGCCGGTCGAGCAGGCGGCAGGCGACATTCGTCGGATAGATGCGGCCCGTGTCCTCATCTTCCGCCTTGTGCAGGCAGCATTTGCCGCAACCGTCGCACAGCGCTTCCCATTCGGCGCGGTTCAGCTTGTCGAGGGGCTTGTCCCAGAAGTCCAAATGTCACTTGACCCATTTTTCGAGAAAGGCGCGCACGATATCGGGTGCGCCCTCGTCCACGTCCGGCGTGCCCGGATCATCCACCGGCACCAGCGCGATCGGCTTGCCGTCCGGCCCGAACAGATAGGGCGTGCGGCTGTGGCTGACCAGATAGTCGCTCGCCCCCTCCGGCTTTTCCGCATTGTAGAGCACGACAAAGTCCTTGGCCACCTTTGCGATCTGCTCGGGCGTGCCGGTCAGGCCGACGAGGCGCGGGTGGAAGGCCGCGACATAGGTTTTCAGCACCGCCGGCGTGTCCCGCTTGGGGTCCACACTGATGAAGATCGGCTGCACCTTGGCGGCGCGGGCAGGCGCTGCCTTCTCGAAAGCACTGAACGCCTGCATGATCCGCTGCAGATCGACCGGGCAGACGTCCGGGCAATAGGTGTAGCCGAAATAGACGATCCGATAGCGGCCCTTATAATCGTCCCAATGGACGGTCTTGCCGTCCTGATCGGTCAGGGTGAAGGGGGCGCCAATCCGCGCACCGACCAGATTGCCCTGTTCGCTTTCACCGCTTGATGCGTTTGTGCCAGCCCCCATATTGCAAGCCGTCAGCAAGGCCAGAAGCGGCAGGGCGAGCGAGATCAGCGCTTTGTTCATGGTGTCGCCTGCCATGCCTTGCTATGGGCCGATTTGCAAATCCAACGGGGCGCGCACGATGAAGACTGGACTTTCCACCTGGCTGTTTCTGGCGCGGCCTGCCGCGATCACCCTGGCGTTGATGGCGCCCATCGCCGCCCAGGCCCAGTTTTCCGACAATTACAACTTCCTCAAGGCCGTGAAGGATGCCGATGGGCAGAAGGCCACCGACTTGCTGCAAAAGCCCGGATCAACGGTGGTGAACAGCCGTGACGTCAATAGCGGCGAAACCGCACTGCACATCGTCATTGCCCGGCGCGACAATAGCTGGCTGACCTTCATGCTGGCCAAGGGCGCCAATCCGAACCTCGCCGACAATAATGGCACCACGCCATTGTTGCTTGCGGTGCAGAACCGGTTCGAGGAAGGGGTCCGGACGCTGCTGACCCATAATGCCCAGGTCGACAAGACCAATGGCAGCGGCGAAACCCCGCTGATTCGTGCGGTGCAGCTGCGCGACATCGGCATCGTCCGCCTGCTTGTGGCGCAGGGTGCCAATCCCGACAAGCGCGATACCATCGCGGGCATGTCCGCCCGCGATTATGCCCAACGCGACAACCGCACCCCAGGCCTGATCGACGCCCTCGATTCCGCCAAGGCCAGCAGTGCAGCGCCCAAGGGTCCGGTCCAAGGCCCGGTTTTCTGATCGATGATAAGGGCGGCCGGACTGCCCTTCTTCTTACCAGCCCAGTTCGGCCGCATAATCCGGATCCGCCAATGCCGACAGGCGACGTGCTGCACGACGAGCGAACCGTAGCACTTCCGCCTTGCGTCGGGCCGCTGCCAGCGGCTCAACTGGTGCCGCGCGCACCAGTTCGGCATCATATTGATCAGCGACGATCAGGCCCGTGCGCGTCGGCCACAACGCCTCGCTATCGAAAAGACCGGTATCGAAGCCCGAAGGTACCGCCCAGAAATAGCGGTCGCAATAATCGAAATAATCCGGCCATTTCATATCGCCCAGCAAGTCAGCACGGCTACACTTGATCTCGACGATGGTCAGGCGTCCGGCGCTGTCGATCGCCATGATGTCGGCACGCCGTCCATTGGGCAGCGGCACTTCCAATATGCCGTTCATATCGTGGCGATGGAACAGGCGCAGCGTACCGCGCGCAACCGCCAGCGCGGTTCCGTCGGTCAGTGGTGAACAGCTATCGGCTTCGGGAGTGGTCATCGCATCAATCTAGAACATAGAGCGAACAAAAGAAAAGGCCGATTCGGACATGGGGTCCGAACCGGCCTTGAAATACCGTCGCTACAGGGCGGATCAGCGATAGAAGACGTGATTGTCGATCGACGCCAGCTTGGTCTTGCCCCAGCCCGGCGACACGCGACGAGCGTGGAAGAACAATGCCCCTTCGGCCTGGCTGTCCCAGCTATCGTCGGCGGCGATCTGGGCGATCGCAACCGCTTCCCGCCAGGCAGTGCTGGCGATGTTGATCGGCGGCATGCCATGGCCGCGCACGAAGCTGAACTGGCTTGGCTGATAGACGACGCCGCACAGGCTGCTGGCAAAACGGCCAGACTTGGCGCGATTGATGATCACGCGGGCGACGGCCAGCTGGCCTTCCAGCGTTTCACCCTTGGATTCGAAATAGACCGCACCAGCCAGGCACTTCATGTCGCCATCGACATCCTCGGGAGCGCCTTGCGCATCAACCAGGGCTGCCAGGGTCTCGGCCTTGGGCTCGATATCGGTCGAAAAATTGCTGCCAGCCTTCGGGCCGGATTGCAGCGACTGCGCGACTTCCTGCGGCGCAGCAAATATAACGGCGGGCGTGTTGCCGGCCGCGGGTGCGCTAGTCAGCGCGGCGGTTTCCGGAAGGGAAACCGTGGACAGGGAGGCCTCGCTGGCGCTCGACATGTCCGACGCCGTAACAGCCGCAGCGGCCGACAGCGTAAATGCCGCGATGATCGCGGCCTTCAAACGAAAACTCATTATAGCTCAAAATCATGCGGTTATTGGCCAGAAACGTCGATTGTAACCGATATTCTGTGACGTTCGGCCGCCCCCCGTCTGCGTGTTTACCAGCCCGCCCCCCATGGACGAATGCAGGCAACCTGCGCGTTCAGCGTTGGCCGCCTGTGCCCGCGCGCGCAAAAGGAGTCAACAATCAGCAGATCGTTTCAGCGGCGAACCGTTCCGCATCTGCGATGTCGAGTTCAACCAACCACAGGTCGGGATCCGACCTGCGTCGGCGTTCGGCATAGGCTGCGAACGCTTCCGCCCCCTCTTGTGCCGGGGGGCCACAGCGCATCAATGCGTAACCACCACGAAAGTTCGATACCCGCTCGAAAATTCCGGTTTCCCGCCCTTTTTCCATTATCTGGACCAGAATGATACCGCTCGTTTCATCGCCTTTTGCCAGCACCATGGCAAAGCCGCCGGCCGCACTGACCCGCTTCACCAGCGCGCCGACCAGCAGCGCACTGGTCAGCCGCGCGGCAGGCATATCCTCAGCCATGATATCCCGATAGCGATGACAGCGGAATCTGCGACCGCATGAAGGTGCCGGTGCCCCGGCCCACCTCTTCACCGTCCGAATCGAGGATGCTGGCCTCGGCCACATAAACGCGACGCTTGCCGCTGATCCAGCGCCCCTCGGCACGAAGCCTGCCCGGCCCGATCGGTCGGGTAAACAGCAGGTTGAAGGCCGTGGTCAGCAGGAAACGATCGCTGACCAGACTGTTGGCGGCATAGAAGGCCGCATCGTCCAGCATCTTGAAATAGACCGTGCCATGCACCGCGCCGGCAGCGTGGAACAGTCGCTCATCGACCTCGAAATCGATGATCGATCGGCCGGGCTCGGGGACGTTCAGGGTCGACCGGAAAAGATCGTTGATCGGCGCGCTATTGTAGAGATTCTCCAGAGCACGGAAATGCGCCGCCTCGCCACTGGCGAGGGATATCGGCTCAGGCCGCGTCACGTGCCTCGCCACCGGCCAGCAGGGCATGCAGCGCCTCCGCCGACTTTGCTCCACGAAGGCGAGCCACATGGGTCTCGTCGCGCAGATAACGGGACACGCGCGCCAGCGTCTTCAGATGCTCGGCGCCGCTGTCCTGTGGTGACAGCAGCGCGAAAACGACATCGACGGGTGCATCATCCACTGCATCAAACGGGGCCGGTGGGTTCAGCAACACCACCACGCCGCACATACGATCGAGACCGGCCAGCTTGGCATGGGGGATGGCCACACCACCGCCAAAACCGGTCGAACCCAGTCGTTCACGTTCCAGCAGCGCGTCCGCCACCGCGTCCGCGTCCAAACCATAGGCCGTGGCGGCCAATGCCGCGACCTTCTGGAACAGCATCTTCTTGCCATTAACAGAGATATCGGTGGCCAGGGCCTCCGGTGAGACAATATCGTTGAAATGCACCATTTTACTTCCGGGGGCAGCCGAGGCGCGCCCAGCCTGTCGAAAAAAATGCGCGTTGCTCGGAGAAACTAAAGCCCGGCCCCATAGGCCGCCTGCACCCTGAGGTCAACAGGCGGCCCGGGCAGGAGGAGGCGTCAGCCGCGCGGTTCGACCCAGCCGATCGTGCCGTCCTGGCGACGATAGACCATGTTATAAGCCGCCGTCCCCGCGTTGAGGAACAGCAGGGCATTGGTGTTGCGCAGGTCCAGCATCATCACCGCGTCGGACACGCTGGCTTCGGGAATGTCGACCCGCGTTTCCGCCACGATCAGCGGCGCGTCGGCGGCTTCCTCCTCGTCGACGCTGGCGGCAAAGATGGTGTAGCCCGCACCATCGATATCGTCGACGCTATAGCCATTGGCGCGTTGTGCTTCGGCTGCGGCGGCCTGGATGCTGCGATCCTTCAGGCGGCGCATGTAACGGCGCAGCTGCTTCTCGATCCGGTCCGATGCCTGGTCGAAGGCAGGATGCGCCTCCTGTGCTTCACCCGCCCCTTTCAGGATCAGGCCGGTCATCACATGGCAGACGATGTCGCAATGGAAGGCGCCATGCGGGGCCGGGCGAAACGTGACCTGGGCGGAAATCGTGCGGGAGAAATATTTCTCGGCTATCGCTTCCAGCCGGTCGCTGACGTGCTGCTTGAGCGCCTCGCCCGTCTCAACCTGGTGCCCGGAAATACGAATATCCATATGCCTTCTCCTTATTCTTGCCGGGGCGCCGGATCAGCGGCCCGGTTGGCACGTGGCGGACGCCGGCAGGTTCAGGCCGGCGGTGCCTCTTCAAGCCAGAGCGGCTTGTCCAGCTTTGCGACGAAAGCGGCATGCCTCTCCAGCTCCTCCGCGCTCGCCGTGAAGACGCGCGCAGGACGAACAGGGCGAACAACGGCGGTTTCCGTCAGTTCCGCCCTGACGATCTCTTTCTCTTCCTCCTGTGCAAGACCCAGGCCGATCTGACGGCCGCCGGTCAATTCGACATAGAGCTGCGCCAGCAGTTCGGCGTCGAGCAGTGCGCCATGCTTGACGCGATGACTGCGATCGATGCCATAGCGGGTGCAAAGCGCGTCCAGGCTGTGCTTGGCGCCGGGATGCAGGGTGCGGGCGATCGCGACCGTGTCGATCATCCGATCCATCGACACGCCGTCGCGCGCGCACAGCTTCAACTCATGATTGAGGAATCCGAAGTCGAAGCGCGCGTTGTGCGCGACCAGCGGGCTGTCCTCCAGGAAATCCATCAATTCGGCCACGCCCTCGCGGAACAGCGGCTTGTCCGACAGGAACTGGCTCGACAGGCCATGCACCGCCTCGGCGGCGGAAGGCATGTCGCGCTGTGGATTATAATAGGCATGGAAGGTGCGGCCGGTCGGCACGCGATTGATAAGTTCTATGCACCCGATTTCGACCAGCCGATCGCCGGATGCCGGATCAAATCCTGTCGTTTCGGTGTCGAAAATGATCTCGCGCATCGCCCTTTTGAACCGACTCTCTATGACTCTACTTATCTGCCTGTCCGGGCGCCAAGGCAAGCGACCAGACGCCTGACCTGTGCCCGGGTTGCGGCAAATGTCGTACCCGTGTTGATGATATAGTCTGCCCGCATCCGCTTTTCAGCATCGGGCACCTGCAAGTGCAGGATTCTTTGAAATTTTGCCACCGTCATGCCCGGCCGGGCCAGCACCCGCCGCCGCTGCTTCCAGGCTGGCGCACTGACCACGATGATGCCCGCCATGCGCCGATGCCCGCCCGTCTCGAACAGCAAGGGCACGTCCAGAATCACGAATTGGCGCGACCGATGGCGTTTGAGGAATCGCCGGCGCGACTCGCCCACGGCCGGATGGACGATCGCCTCCAGCGCCTTGAGTTCGGCGGGATGACCGAACACCGCCGCGCCCAGCTTGGCCCGGTCGACGCCCTTCGGCCCGGTGGTGCCGGGAAAGCGCGCCTCGATCGCCGGGATCAACCGACCGCCCGGCCCCTGCAACCGATGCACCTCGGCATCGGCATCAAACACGGGCACGCCCTCGCGACGAAACATCGCCGCAACCGCCGACTTGCCCATGCCGATCGAACCGGTGAGGCCGTAGATCTTCACCCTGTCCCCGTTCAGTCCGCCGCCAGCAGCAGCGCGCGCAGTTCCGCATCCAGTTCGCGTGGTGCCTCAGCGTCGAAGAAGATGTCGAATGCCAGCGCCGCCTGGCCGATCAGCATTTCCAGCCCATCCAGCGTCTTGAGGCCCCGGTCGCGCGCCGCCTTCAGCAGCCCGGTCTCCAGCGGCGCATAGACGATGTCATAGACGGTCGCGCTGGTCGGCAGCGACGACAGGTCCAGATCCAGTGGCGGCTGGCCGACCATGCCCAGCGACGTGCTGTTGACCAGCAGGTCGGCGGCCGGCAGCGGGTCGGCCATGGCAATCACCGCGCCCTTCACCCCGGCCCGGTCGAGCAGCGCCTGCCCCTTGGCCGGATCGCGCGCCATGATGGTGATGTCTGGGACGCCCAGGCTGGTGAGCGCAAACAGGATCGCCCGCGCCGCCCCGCCCGTGCCGATCAGCACCGCACTGCTGCCCTTCCACTTGTCGCGCAGCAGCGGCTGCAGGAAGCCGCCGGCATCGGTATTGGTGCCGATCAGCGGTCCGCTTGTCTCACTGGCGATGGTGTTCATCGCCCCGATCCGTTCACGCACGCCGCCCGGATCGTCGGTATAGTCCATCACCGCGATCTTGTGCGGGATGGTGACATTGCAGCCCAGCCAGTCGGGATCGGCCCGGCGTGTTAGGAAATAGGCGGACAGTCCTTCGGGCGTCACATGAGTCTTCTTATATTCCGCCTCGATATCCAGCGCCTGCAGCCAGAAATTGTGAATGAGCGGCGATTTGCTGTGGCTGATCGGATCGCCGATCACCTCGGCATAGGGAAGCTTGTCGGTCATGACGCCAGAACGCCCCTTATGCGCAGGAAGTCAAGCAACGGCAGCAGCGGCAGGCCCTGGATGCCGAACTGGCTGCCTTCCACCTTGGCGAACAGTTGCGCGCCCGGCCCCTCGATCCGGTAGCAACCGACGCACCATTGGCATTCGTCCCAGTCGCCCTCCAGATAGGAGTCGATGAATCCGTCGGACAGCGGCCGCACCGTCATCCGCACCCGTTCGACATGGCGCCAGATCGGGTCATTGTTGAGCACGATCACCGCCGCGCTATGGAGATGATGGACCCGGCCCGACAGCAGGCGCAGGATGCGCGCGGCATCCGCCTTGTCGACCGCCTTGTCGATCATCGTCCCGTCGTCCAGAGTCAGGGTCTGGTCGCAGCCCAGCACCAGTGCGCCCGGCACCCGGCGCGACACCTTCAGCGCCTTCAGTTCGGCCAGCGCATCGGCCAGCGCGCGCCCATCATGGCCGTCGGCGCGCAGCGATTCCTTGGCGGCCTCTTCATCCACACCGGGCGACAACGCCTCGAACGGCACCCCTGCCGCGCTCAACATGGCGCGCCGGCTGGCGCTCTGCGAGGCCAGAACGATCATGGTTCATTTCCTTCTGCAAGTGCATGGTCGTTGAACAGGTTGATGATCGCCGCTGCCGCCTCCTCGATCGAACGGCGGGTCATGTCGATCACCGGCCAGCCATTATCGGCGAACATGCGCCGGGCAAAAGCCAGTTCCTCCTGCACTTTGTCGTTATCCACATAGGCGGTCTCGGGTGCCTGATTCAGCGACAATAGCCGGTTGCGCCTTATCTGGATCAACCGCTCGGGGCTGATGGTGAGGCCCACCACCATCGGATGCTTCAGGCCATAAAGACTGCGTGGGGGCGGCGATTCCGGCACGAGCGGGATATTCGCCGTCTTGTAGCCGCGATTGGCAAGATAGATGGAGGTCGGTGTCTTCGATGCGCGCGACACGCCTGCCAGCACGATATCGGCCTCCTCCCAATTCTCATGCCCAACGCCATCATCATGGGCGATAGTGAATTGGATCGCCTCGATCCGGGCGAAATAGGCCTCGTCCAATATATGTTTGCGCCCGGGCCGGTTCCGCGTCTCCTGGCCCAATATGTTGGACAGCGCATCGGTTACACTGTCGAGGGCTGCGACATGGGGCAGGCCCAGCGCCCGGCAACGCGTTTCCAGCCGCCGTCGCAATTGATGATTGGTCAGCGTGAACAGCACCAGACCCGGATTGGCCGATATCTCCTCCATGATCCGGTCGAGATGGACATCGGATCGAACCATTGGCCAGAAATGGCGGATCGCATCGACATTCTCGAACAGGCCGATCGCCGCCTTGGCGATATTCTCCAGCGTTTCACCGGTGGAGTCCGAAAGCAGGTGAAGATGGATGCGTGACACAGGCATATCTCTGTGAGTCCCCTGTGGATAAAGCAAGGGATAGAGTTGTGGATAACTTATCACGTCGGATTCATCCCCACTCACCGGAATCTTATCCACAGCCTCTCAACAGGGTGGGAATCTTATCCACAGCCTGTGGGTAATGGGGATGACTCTAATGACTCGCCGCGGAATCGCCTGACTCAGGGAGTCAAGTTGTTGGCAAAAGCGGGGACAGCGCATAAACCCCCGAACCAACAGCCCAACAACCTCAACATTCCTTTTTAAATATCTTTATAAAGTAGAGAGTTCATGACGGGTCCCGACGCTCACGCCGGCGCAGTCAGCGCCAAACCGCTCCTCTCCGTATTGCGCGGCGCGGTGCCGCCGATCCCACCCATGTGGCTCATGCGCCAGGCCGGCCGCTATCTGCCCGAATATCGCGCACTCAGGGCGGACAAGGGCGGCTTCCTGGAACTGGTCTATGACAGTGCTGCAGCGGCAGAGGTCACGCTCCAGCCACTGCGCCGTTTCGGCTTCGACGGCGCCATCCTCTTTTCCGACATATTGATCGTCCCCTATGCGATGGGACAGGATCTCTGGTTCGAGGCCGGCGAAGGCCCGCGCCTCGCCCCGATCCTGGCGGACACCGATCTGTCGACGCTGAAACCCGATTTCAGCCGCTATGAGGCCGTGTATGAAACGGTGCGGCAGGTGAAGGCCGCGCTGGACCCGTCGGTGACCTTCCTGGGCTTTGCAGGCAGTCCCTGGACGATCGCCACCTATATGGTCGCAGGTCAGGGCAGCAAGGATCAGGGCGCTGCGCGTCGTATGGCGTATCAACAGCCCGATCGCTTCGCCGCGCTGATCGACGCCATCGTCGATGCGACCGTCATCTATCTCTCCGGCCAGATCGAGGCCGGCGTGGAAGCGGTACAGTTGTTCGACAGTTGGGCCGGCAGCCTCGCCCCGCTCCAGTTCGAGCGCTGGGTGATCGAGCCCAATGCCGCCATCGTCCGCAAGCTGAAGGCGCTTCACCCCGACATTCCGGTAATCGGCTTTCCCAAGGGCGCCGGCGCGAAACTGCCCGCCTATGCGATCGGTACTGGCGTCGATGCGGTCGGTGTGGATGAAACCGTCGACCCGCACTGGGCGAACCAGGCGCTGCCCGCTGGGCTTCCGGTGCAGGGCAATCTCGATCCGCTGGCCCTGATTGCGGGCGGTCAGGCGGTGGAACAGGCTGTGGATAATATTCGCGCCGCCTTTGCCGGCCGGCCCCATATCTTCAATCTGGGCCATGGCATATTGCCCGACACGCCGATCGCGCATGTCGAGGCGTTGATCGCGCATGTACGCGGAACGGAGGCCCTCTGATGCCCTATCTTGGCGCTGCCTATCTGTGGGTGAAGGCCGCCCATGTCATCTTCGTCATCTTCCTGATGGCGGGATTATTCATGATGCCGCGCTTCTTCGTCTATCATCAGGAAACCGTTCCGGGATCGCCTGAGGACAAGCGCTGGGTCGAGCGCGAGACCCGCCTGCTCAAGATCATCCTCAATCCCTCGCTGATCCTCACCTGGGTCTTCGGCCTGATGCTGATGGTGGAAATCGGCGCCTGGCATTTTGGCTGGTTCCACCTGAAACTGCTCTTCGTCCTGGCGCTGTCGGGCTATCATGGCTGGATCGCCGGCTATGCCAGGAAGCTTGCGCACGGTCAGCGCAGCCTTGGCGACAAGCAGTTACGCCTGCTGAACGAGGTACCCGGCATCGCTGCGGCGGTGATCGTGATCATGGTGATCGTGCGCCCCTTTTGATCGCCGTAACGTAAAGCGATCACAACAACATACTGCTATACTTGGACTCTGGCGCCAGCCCACGGACTATGCTTTGCCTCCGTCAGTCCGCATCCTGCGGACTTTCTGTGGGGGTATCATGATTCGTCTGTTTTTCTGCGCGGCCGCGTTGGTCGCGCCGATGGCGGCTGCACAGCAGCCTGCCGTCACCATCGCGCCTGCCGTCGATGGCAATGTCCTGCGCGCCGGTGCCAAGGTGCCCGTGCGCACCCTGGTCGAACTTACCACCAAGAAGAAGGCGGTGAAGGTCGGCGATCGCGTCAATATCGAGACCGCTGAAGCCGTTATGGTCGGCAGCAACGTCGTAATCCCGGCCGGCACGCCCGGCGTGGCGGAGATCACCAGCGTCCGCAACAAGGGCATGTGGGGCAAGTCCGGCTTCATCGAGGGCCGCGTGCTCTATGTCCGGCTGGGGGGCCGGCAGGTGCGCCTTACCGGAACCTTCAACGACAAGGGTGTGACTGGCACGGCTGGGGTGGTCGGTGCGATCGCGCTGATTCCAGTCGCTGGCTTCTTCACCACCGGCACCAGTGCTAACATCCCATCGGGTTCGATCATTCCCGCCTTCCTGGACGAGGATCTGGCCTTTTCGGTCGACAGCGCGGCGGCAACGCCGGCGCCGATCGCCGCGACCCCGGTTGAGGCACCGGTCGAATCCAGCACCGCTCCGGTCGCCGGCGCGCTCTGATCGACGGGGGGATCGGGGTTTTCGCTTCGGTCCCCTCAGCTTGCTATCCTACGGTTGCCTGGACATGCTATAAGCGGGCGTCGCCGATCGGGTGACAGGCGAATAGGATCGCCCCCGCGCAACATTGTGTCAAAATGTGCGGGAAATGTGCGAAGTTAAGCGGAGACGCGCATGAATGACCCGCGCATCTGGTTCGGCCCCAAGCGGATCGGTTGGGGCTATGGTCCACGCACCTGGGAGGGTTGGGCCGTGATCGCCCTGCTCGTCCTCGCTATCATCCTGCTCAAGCGCGGAATCCTGGGTTAGGCCGGGTCGACCGCGATATTGTCGATCAGCCGGGTCTTGCCCAGCTTGGCTGCGCCCAGCAGCCGCGCCGGCCGGTCGAGCGTCATGATCGGCTCCAGGCTGGCGGCATCGCACAGCGTCACATAGTCGATCGGATCGAAACCATGGGTCGCGAGCGTGGCGATCGCCTTGGCCAGTGCTGCCTCGACCGGCTCGCCCTTCTCGATCTGCCGCTTCGCCTCGCCCAGCGCGCGGGGTAGTGCCAGCGCATCCTTGCGCTCCTGTTCGTTCAGATAGGCATTGCGCGACGACAGGGCCAGGCCATCCTCGGCGCGCTGGGTCGGCATGCCGATAATCTCGATATCCATATTGGTGTCGGTGACCATGCGGCGGATTACGGCAAGCTGCTGATAATCCTTCTCGCCGAAGATCGCGACATCGGGTGCGACCTGGTTGAACAATTTGGTGACGACGGTGGCGACGCCGTCGAAATGGCCCGGTCGCGCTGCGCCATCCAACCCGTCGCTCACCCCCGACACGCGGATATTGGTGCCATAGCCGGCCGGGTACATGACCTCGACGCTGGGTGCCCACAGGATGTCGACGCCAGCGGCCTGCAGCAACTGTGCATCCTTCGCCTCGCGTCGGGGATAGGCGTCCAGATCCTCGTTCGGGCCGAACTGGCGCGGATTGACGAAGATCGACACCACCACATGGCGGCCATGGCGGCGCGCTTCTTCCACCAGCGCCATATGTCCGTCATGCAGCGCCCCCATGGTGGGGACCAACGCCAGCCTCTTTCCGTCGGACTTCAGCGCGGCGACGGCGGCGCGCAGGGCAGCAAGGTCACGGAGAATTTGCACGGGACGAGGGGCTCCGATAAGGGCAATGCGACAGGGACGTCCTGCTAGGCTTTGCGCTGCGGGACCGTCAAGAATCTAGAGCGACAAATACGGGGTTATCAAGGTCCGATGGCGAACGCGCAAACGCATCTCATCGTCTTCGCCAATGAAAAGGGCGGGACCGGCAAGTCTACGACGGCCGTCCACACCGCGATCGCGCTGACGGCGCTTGGCCATAATGTCGGTATGATCGACCTTGATCCGCGGCAGCGCACCGTCACCCGCTACATGGAAAATCGCGCCGAAACCGCGCGGCGCCGCAACATCGACCTGCCCGCTCCCGATTTTGCCGTTTTCCAGGGCGACAATGTCGTCGCGCTGGACGAACAGGTCGCTCAAGTCGCGGACGGCAAGGATTTCCTGATCGTCGATACGCCTGGCCGCGACGATGATTTCGCCCGCCATATGGCGGCCCGCGCCAACACGCTGGTCACGCCGATGAACGACAGCTTCGTCGATTTCGACCTGATCGGCCAGGTCGATGCCGAAACCTTCCGGGTGCGCCGTTTGTCCTTCTATTCCGAACTCATCTTTGAAGCGCGCAAGTCGCGCGCCAAGGCAGACGGGGTATCGATCGACTGGGTCGTGCTGCGCAACCGCGTCCAGCATCATGACGCGCGCAACAAGAAGCGCGTCGGCGATGCGCTGATGGAATTGTCGCGCCGGGTCGGTTTCCGCGTCATTCCGGGCCTGTCGGAACGCGTCATCTTCCGCGAACTCTTCCCTTCTGGGCTGACCCTGCTCGACAAGGGCCATCTGGGTGATCTGGGCATCAGCCATATCGCCGCGCGACAGGAACTGCGCGAGATGGTGTCGGGCCTGGCCTTGCCGACCGGCGATCATGCCGCGTCCGTGGATATGCTCGGCGCCGCCTGATGGGGCTGATCGCGCTTGGGCTGATCGGCCTGGCAGGCTGGCTCATCTGGACCGGGAGATTGCAGCGCATGTCGACCAAGGATGGCATGGCATTGGGGGCAGCGCTGGTGGGCGCGGTCCTTGCGGCCAAGGGCAAGCCCATGCTCGGCGCGCCGATCCTGCTGGGGGCAGCACTCTTCTTCGCCTCGCGAGGCAAGGCAAAGACAGGCAAGCGTCGCAGCTCTCGTCGGATAGCTGACCCCATTCCGCTGACCGATGGGGATATCGAACAGGCTCGTGCGCTGTTGGGCTTGTCGTCCGATGCCGATTCTGGCGCCGTTCGTGCAGCGCATCGCCGCCTGATCGCCTCGGTTCATCCTGATAAGGGTGGTACGGAGGCCCTGGCGGCCCAGATTAATGCTGCCCGTGATCTGTTGCTCGACGATCTGGCGGGAAAGGATCAAAAACGCGGCCGCTGATCTGCCGCAGACATAAGGATATCGGTGATGGCCCATCGGTTTGAGCCGACCTTGCTACGCGAATATGACATGCGCGGCGTTGTCGGTGCCACATTGGGGCCGACCGATGCCTATGCGCTGGGGCGCAGCTTTGCCACTTTGGTCCGCCGTGCCGATGGATCACGGGTGGTGGTGGGCTATGATGGCCGGCTGAGCTCACCGATGCTTGAGGCGCAACTGGTCCGCGGCCTGCGTGAAGGGGGCGTCGATGTCGACCGGATCGGCCTTGGTCCCACCCCCATGCTCTATTATGCCGAAGCGGAACGGGATGTGAGCGGCGGCATCCAGATAACCGGCAGCCATAATCCCGCAGATCATAATGGCTTCAAGCTGGTGTTTCAGCACACGCCATTTTTCGGCCAGGCGATCCAGGATTTGGGGAAGCTGTCGGCCGCTGGCGACTGGAGCGAGGGACAGGGCAGGGTCGAGAATGTCGATATCATGGATGCGTATGTCACCCGGCTGATGCAGGGATTTGACGGTGCTGCCTGGCGGATCGGTTGGGATGCGGGCAATGGCGCCGCCGGCCCCGTGGTGGAGAAGCTGGTCAAGCTGATCCCGGGTGAGCATCATCTGCTCTTCACCGACATAGACGGCAATTTTCCCAATCATCATCCTGATCCCAGCGAAGAAGGAAATCTGGCCGATCTGCGCGACCTTGTCCGCGCCAAGAAACTCGATTTCGGTGTGGCTTTCGATGGCGACGGAGATCGGATCGGTGTGGTTGACGGGCGTGGACGGATCATCTGGGGCGACCAGTTGCTGGCGCTGTTTGCCGAGGTCGTTCTGCAGGATGTGCCCGGCGCTTCGATTGTCGCGGACGTGAAGGGTAGCCAGATGCTGTTCGACCGGATTGCGGCTCTGGGTGGCGAGCCTGTGATGTGGAAAGCGGGCCACAGCCTGATAAAGTCCAAAATGAAGCAGATTGGCAGCCCGCTTGGCGGCGAAATGACCGGTCATGTCTTTTTCGCTGATGACTATTATGGCTTCGATGACGGACTCTTCGCCGCCGTGCGCCTGATCCGCGCGGCCTCGCATCTGGGCCGCAGCATCACCGATCTGCGAAGTGGCATTCCCGAAATGATCAATACCCCCGAAATCCGAATTTCGCTGCCCGAAGAGCGCAAGTTTGCAGTCATCGCGGAAATATTGGACCGCCTGCGTGCGACCGGCGCGGTGTTTGACGATATCGACGGTGCTCGCGTTCGCACGATCGACGGATGGTGGCTGCTGCGCGCGTCCAATACACAGAATGCTTTGACCGCGCGGGCAGAGGCGCATGATGCGGCTGGTCTCGTCAGGATTCTCGCCGAAATAGAATCGCATTTGTTTGATTCGGGGCTGAATTGGTCTTCGCCGACGCCGAAATGAAGCGATTATCCCATCAAAATTGATATCGCTATCATTTTTGCGATTTGCATTTCCCTTACGGAAATCGTGATTTGTGACACCGGTTGCATAAAATGCAATCGGGCTATCATGTTTCGCATTTGCGACGAATGGCGCTGCACCGCAAAAGGAACTCGCCTTTCAGGCATCCTCTCCTAAAACTTTATAGCCGCCCTTCGGGGCGGCTTTTTTTTCGCCTTGTGCTTTTGATGCAACATCACGCTACTTGCCGTAGCGTCCGGCGCGGCCAAATCGCGACGAATGTCAGGAAAATCGCGTGAATCCGCCATTTCTTCCGGTGGAAATCGTGAAATTTGCTGTTATGCGCTTGGTTCCATGAGCGCTTTGAAGCGTTTGCAGGCCGCCGAGAACGGCCAGATGAGTTTTTAGCAGAGGAATTGCCATGTCCCTTCGCCGTCGCATCCTTCCCACTCTCCTGCTCGCCGGCGCCATCGCTGCGCCGATGCCGGCCCTCGCGGGCGGCTTCTACTTGCAGGAACAGTCGCCCGTGGAAACCGGCCGCGCCATGTCCGGTGGCGCGGCGGCCGGTGATGATCCATCGACCATCTATTTCAACCCGGCTGCCATGACCCAGTTGTCGGGCGTCCAGGTTTCGGCGGGCGTCAACGGCCTGATGGCTTCGGCAAAGCAGACCAACCGTGGCAGCTATCGCAGCATTCCGGGATCGACCGCGCGCGTGCCGGTTGGCGGTAATGACGGTGGCCAGCCGTTTGAGAGCGTCATTCCGGTTCCCAATTTCTATGCCAGCGCCCAGGTCACCGACCGGCTGTGGCTGGGACTGGGCGTCAACGCGCCCTTCGGCCTGAAGCTGGAATATGATGATGGCTTCTTCGGTCGCTATGACTCGATCTATACCGATCTCAAGACCTACAACATCCAGCCTTCGGCGGCCTTCAAGCTGAACGACAATTTCTCGATCGGTGGCGGCGTCGACGTGCAATATGTCAAGGCGAACCTGACCAACGCGCTGCCGCAGGTATCGCCGTTGGTCACCACCGATGGCTTCACCCGGCTGAAGGGTGATGACTGGACCGTCGGTTGGAACGCCGGCATCTTCTATACCAATGGCGACACCAATGTCGGCGTCCATTATCGCTCGGGCATCAACCACAAGCTTAAGGGTGTTCAGACGATTTCCGGGCTCGTGGCTCCGCTGACCGCAGCCAATGGCGAGTTCGATGCTTCGGCCCCGCTCGACCTGCCCGACATCGTTACCGTGTCGATGATGCACAAGCTGACCCCGAACCTGCGCGCGATGATCACCGGTAAATGGTATGGCTGGTCCAGCTTCAAGGGCATTGCCGTCACCTCGGCCACCGGGACCACCAACAAGGAACTGGACTATAAGGACAGCTACAGCGTCAGCCTGGGTGGCGAATATGATTTCAGCCCGGCCTTCACCTTGCGTGCCGGCACCATGTTCGATCGTTCGCCGACCAATCCGCAGCATCTGACCACGCGCGTGCCTGATGGCGACCGCGTATGGCTGACGGGCGGCGCGACCTGGAATATCTCGCAGGCCTTCGCGCTCAATGTCTCCTACGCCCATACCTGGGTGGATAAGGCGAACATCATCCGTCCGGACAGCTATTATCCCTCGCCGGCGACTGTCACCGCAACCACCCTGGCACAGACCAGCGGTAATGCGGACCAGGTTGCCGCATCGCTGACCGCACGCTTCTAAAAAGCCGCTTTAATGCTTATAGGGGGCTCCAGAGATCTGGAGCCCCTTTTCATGTCAGAGCATAATCCCGGCCTGCGCCCCTGGCGCGACATCGCGCGGCGGCAATCGCGGCAGATCATGGTCGGCAACGTCCCCGTGGGTGGCGGTGCGCCGGTCACGGTGCAGACCATGACGAATACGCTGACTCATGACGTCAAGGCGACGATCGAGCAAATCCGTCGTTGCGAGGATGCCGGCGTCGACATCATCCGCGTGTCCTGCCCCGACGAGGAATCGACCGTGGCGCTGAAACAGATCGTTCGCGCCGCGCGCGTGCCGATCGTGGCCGACATTCACTTCCACTATAAGCGCGCACTGGAAGCTGCCGATGCCGGTGCCGCATGCCTGCGCATCAATCCGGGCAATATCGGCTCAGCCGCGCGGGTGAAGGAAGTGGTCGACGCCGCCAAGGCCAACAACTGCTCGATCCGCATCGGCGTCAACGCGGGCAGCCTGGAACGCGACCTGCTCGAAAAATATGGCGAGCCTTGTCCCGAGGCGCTGGTCGAAAGCGCGCTCGACCATATCAAGCTGCTGCAGGACCAGGATTTCCACGAATATAAGGTCGCGGTGAAGGCGAGCGACGTGTTCCTGGCGGTCGCGGCCTATATGCAGCTTGCCGATGCGGTAGACTGCCCGCTGCACCTTGGCATTACCGAAGCGGGCGGCCTGATCGGTGGCACGGTCAAGAGCGCGATCGGCATCGGCAACCTGCTCTGGGCCGGCATCGGCGACACGATCCGCGTCTCGCTCTCCGCCGAGCCGGAGGAGGAAGTGCGGGTTGGCTACGAGATATTGAAGACGTTGGGCATCCGCACCCGCGGGGTCAAGGTCATCTCCTGCCCCAGTTGCGCGCGGCAGGGATTCGATGTGATCCGTACCGTCCAGGCACTGGAGGAACGGCTGCAGCATATTCACACCCCGCTCTCATTGTCGGTGCTGGGTTGCGTCGTCAACGGTCCAGGCGAAGCGCGCGAGACCGATATCGGCCTGACCGGCGGCGGTAATGGCAAGCATATGGTCTATCTGTCGGGCGTCACCGACCATACGATCCAGGATGCCGACATGGTCGACCATATCGTCAGGCTGGTCGAGGCAAAGGCCGCCGAGATCGAGGCCGCGTCGAGCGACGCGGGGCAGGTCCAGGCGGCGGAATGAACCGCCGCACCGATCCGGCGACTATTGCCCATGGCGCGAGCGCGAGGGGCGCGCAGGCGGTTGGCGCGTCCGCCCTTGTTACACTGGCTCTGGGCGCCGTTGCATTGGGGGCAATAGCCGTTGGTGCCTTGGCAATTGGGCGGCTGCGGATCGGCAAGGCACGGATCACCCGGCTGGACATCGGCGAATTGCGCATCGGCAGGATCACCGGTCCCAAAGACGACTGATCCGATAACCAGCCCATGGATAGTCCGCTTCCAGACTCTCATAGCCCATCCGCGCTGCTGCCCTTTCTTGTCTGCTGCCTGGGCGTCGCGCTCTTCTCGGTGATGGACGCGGCGATGAAGGGGCTCAGTCTTTCGATTGGCCTCTATAATGCCCTGTTCTGGCGTGCGAGCACCGGTAGCCTGCTTGGCCTCGTCCTGATGCTCGCCACCCGTCAGCCCTGGCCGACCCGCGCAGTGCTGCGGCTGCATCTGCTACGGGGCGTGGTGGTCGCGCTGATGGCCAGCCTCTTCTTTTGGGCGATCATGCGACTGCCGCTGGCGGAGGCGATTGCCCTTTCCTTTATTGCTCCGCTGATCGCCCTCTATCTGGCCGCGTTGTTGCTCAAGGAGCGGATCGGGCGACGGGCGATCGGCGCCTCACTGCTCGGCCTGGTCGGGGTTGGCGTGATCCTGTCGGGGCGGATGCGCGGCGGCTATGATCTCAATGCGCTGATGGGTGCTGGCGCGGTGCTGCTCTCGGCGATGCTCTTTGCCTGGAACCTCATCCTCCAGCGCCAGCAGGCGCAACTGGCCTCGCCGATCGAGGTCGCCTTCTTCCAGCATCTGGTCATGCTGGGCGTGTTCGCGCTCGGTGCGCCGACCTGGGCGATCCTGCCGACCGGATCGGCTTTCCCGCTGGTGGTGCTTGCCGCCGTCCTCGCCTTCACATCGCTTGCTGCGCTCGCCTGGGCCTATGCCCGGGCGGAAGCACAGCGGCTGATCCCGGTCGAATATACCGCTTTCGTCTGGGCGGCGATCTTCGGTTGGCTGGCCTTTGGCGAGCCATTGACGCCGACGACGATCCTGGGTGCCTTGTTGATCGTTGCTGGCTGCCTTATCGCGGCGCGCACGAAACGGGCGGAGATCGCCCATGTGGAAGTGGGAGTGGCATGAGCGGCATCATTATCAGGGAAGCGCAGCCGACGGATATCGACACCATCCGCCAATTCATTCTGGCGCTGGCCGATTATGAAAAGCTTGCCCATGAAGTGAAGGCGGATCGTGAAACGCTGGCCTGCTACCTCTTCGGCCCCCGGCCGATGGCCGAAGTGCTGATCGCCGAATATCAAGACGCGCCGATCGGCTTTGCCCTCTTCTTCCATAATTTTTCGACTTTTGAAGGGCGGCCTGGCCTTTATCTGGAGGATCTGTTCGTGCAGCCCGAAGCGCGGGGCTTGGGCGCCGGCAAGGCACTGCTGGCCCGGCTCGCCCAGTTGGCGATCGATCGCGACTGCGCCCGGCTCGAATGGTCGGTGCTCGACTGGAATGCGCCAGCGATCGCCTTTTACCGCGCCATCGGCGCTCGGCCGATGGACGAATGGACGGTACAGCGCGTCGATGGCGCAGCGCTCTCCGCGCTGGCGGTGGGCTGAGCCGGTCCGACGAACTGAGGGGCCACAGACTTGACGACGACTCCCGGCTGGGCGCATTGTGCCGGACCGGAACATTTGGGGGACATTGAAGACCATGGCTGTCAGCCGCGGAGCCAAGCGCGCGCCGGAATGGCGTGAGATGCTGAAACGCAGCATCATGAGGAGCGGTGCGTTGATCGGCGCAATCTCGCTCATGTTGGCGACCTTGTTCCTGGCGCTTGCGCTGTTGAGCTACCAGCCCAGCGATCCGTCGATGAATACGGTCGCGGGCGATCATGTCGCCAATATCATGCAGGCGCCCGGCGCCTGGGCCGCCGATTTTCTCCTCTGGTTGCTTGGCGTTCCCGTCGCGCTGATCCTGCCGCTGATGGCGATCACTGCCCGGCGTCTTTGGGGCGACCAGGATATGAGCGGATGGAAGGCGCAGTTTGGCAAGTGCCTGGTGGGCATTGCACTGATCGGAATCGCGCTCGCCCTGTTTCAACGTGCTCCGCTGGTCGGCCTTCCTGCAGGTTGGGGTGGGATTATCGCATTGGTGACGGCCAAGGGGGTGATGAGTCTGACGGCTCAGGTCCCGGCAGCACAGGGATGGATCGTCGGAATCCTGGTGGTCACTAGCTTTCTTGCAGGCCTTCTCACCTGGTATCGCAGTCTAGCCCTGGAAAAACCGATCATCGCGATCCGTCGTCCGACCCTGCCCCGATTCAGCCTGCCACGCCCGTCGCTGGCTTTCGCGGGCGGTGGAGCGATTGCGGACGCGGACGATGTCGACGAGCTGCCGGACGAACGTATCGTTGCCCCTCGCAGGCAGGTCTCGAACGAGCCCAAGCCGCCGATCACGATTCAGACGCCCAAGCCCGCACCTGCCCAGCGATCGATGGCGCCGGTGTCGCAGGATGATCTGTTCGGTCATGGTTCGCTGCCTTCGCCCGATCTCCTCAATCCTGTTCCCGCCAATCAGGGACAGAAGATCGACAAGGCGGCGCTGGAGCGCAACGCTCGCCTGCTCGAATCCGTGCTCGATGACTTCCATGTGAAGGGCAATATCGTCGAGGTCCGGCCCGGCCCGGTCGTCACCATGTATGAGCTGGAGCCCGCCCCCGGCATCAAGGCGAGCCGCGTGATCGCGCTGGCCGACGATATCGCCCGCAACATGTCGGCGCTGTCGGCACGTGTCGCGACCATTCCGGGCCGCACCGTGATCGGCATCGAATTGCCCAACGTTCATCGCGAAGGCGTATCTTTCCGCGAACTTATCACCTCGGAACAATTTGGTCAGGAAGCGACCCTGCCGATCATCCTGGGCAAGAATATCTCGGGTGAACCGATCATTGCCGATCTGGCGCCGATGCCGCATCTGCTGATCGCGGGTACCACCGGTTCGGGTAAATCGGTCGGGTTGAACGCGATGATCCTGTCATTGCTCTACCGGATGACGCCGGACCAGCTGCGCCTGATCATGATCGATCCCAAGATGCTGGAATTGTCGACCTATGACGATATTCCACATCTGCTTGCTCCGGTCGTGACGGAGCCCAGCAAGGCGATCCGAGCGCTTAAATGGGCGGTGGAACAGATGGAGGATCGCTATCGCATGATGGCCTCCATCTCGGTTCGCAACCTTGCCAATTATAATGAGAAGGTGCGCGCCGCGAAGGCTAAGGGCAAGCCACTGGGGCGCCGGGTCCAGACCGGTTACGACCCCGAGAGTGGCAAGCCGATCTATGAGGAAGAGCAGCTGGACTTCCAGCCGCTGCCGCAGATCGTGGTCGTGGTCGACGAGTTGGCGGACCTCATGATGACCGCGGGCAAGGAAGTCGAATTCCTGATCCAGCGCCTGGCGCAGAAGGCCCGTGCCGCCGGTATCCATCTGATCCTGGCGACGCAGCGTCCATCGGTCGACGTCATCACCGGCGTGATCAAGGCGAACCTGCCGACCCGTATCAGCTTCTTCGTGACTTCCAAGATCGACAGCCGGACGATCCTGGGCGAGCAGGGGGCCGAGCAGTTGCTGGGCAAGGGCGACATGCTCTACATGCATGGCGGTAAGGGCCTGATGCGTGTCCATGGGCCTTTTGTCTCGGACGACGAGGTGCGCGTCGTCGCCGATCATTGGCGTGCACAGGGTTCGCCAGACTATATCCAGGCCGTTACCGAGGAACCGGAAGAAGGCAGCTTCGCACTCGACGGCGTGGACCTGGGCGATGACAGCCCGGATGCGCAATTGTTCCGCAAGGCCTGCCAGCTGGTGTTCGAGAATCAGAAGGCATCGACCAGCTGGCTGCAGCGCCAGCTGCGGGTCGGCTACAATTCGGCCGCGCGCCTGATCGAGCGGATGGAAGAGGAAGGACTGGTCGGCCCGCCCAATCATGTTGGCCGGCGCGAAGTGCTGCGCGATGAGAATGGCAATCCGCTCTGACGCTACGAAATGCCTGATTTCCGGGGACGATTGCATTCCATGCAATCATGCTTGTGCCCTTCGCATTTGTCGGAGCAATCGCTTTGAGCCATTAGGAATGTGCCTTTCAGGCATCCTCTCCTAAAAACTTTTCAGGCTGGTCTTCGGATCAGCCTTTTTTTTATCTGCGAATCGGTCTAGGCAGGCGTCGCTGCTGCCGCGCCGATAAACATAATTGGAGCGGTGCCGCCGGTAAGACCGGCATGGCGAGGCGGGAGCACGGGGGATCGAGCCAGCCATTTCAGGGCCGCTCTCCCCCGTCTGGTCTTTTCGATCGGCTCTTTCCCTATCGATGGAACGGCAAGGTTCACAGCGGGTTCAAGCCCCACTCCCTACACCTCCTTTTCCGAACAACCGGAGATGATTGCATGAAGCGCATCCTCGCGCCCGTCACCCTTTCCCTTGCCGCCATACTGGTTGCGGTGCCGGCGGGCTTTGCCCTTGCGCAGCAGGCGGCACCGTCCGACCTCACGCAGGTCAATGCCTATATCCGGGCCGTTACGACCCTGACGGCTGATTTCAGCCAGACCGACCGCAATGGTCAGGTTTTGACTGGCAAGCTGACTCTGAAGCAGCCGGGCAAGATCCGTTTTCAGTATCAGAAGGGGGTACCGCTACTGATCGTTGGGGATGGCAAGGCCTTCACCATGATCGACTATGAAGTTCGCCAGGTGCAGCGCTGGCCGATTGGTAATTCGCCGCTTGCGGCCTTGATCGACCCGACCAAGGATTTGTCGAAAGTGGGCACCATCGTGACGACCGGCGACCCGACCGTCCTCAGCGTGCAGACCAAAGATCCCAAGCGCCCGGAATTCGGTACTATCACCATGATCTTCAAGCGCAAGCCCTCGGCACCGGCCGGCCTGGAACTCTATGGTTGGGTCGCACTGGATTCGCAGAATAACCGGACGGCAGTACGGCTGTCGAACCAGCAATATGGCGTGCCGGTTGCCGATTCCGCTTTCCGCTGGACCGATCCGCGTCCGCGCGGCCGGCCGGGCGGCTGAATCGGGGCGCAGATGCGATGGAGCGAAAACTTTCTGACATCGTTCATCTGCCGCTCATATCAAATGACCTAGATAGGACTCACGGCGAGAGACGTAGACCGGGATTTCCCCCCTGTTACCCGGCACCCCTCCCGTCGCAAAGCGCTTCAAGGGCGCGATCGAGACCCCCGTTCCACGCCCCCGGAGCGGGGGTCTTACTGTGTCCAGCGCTTGCACGCGGACGCGCGGCACCCTAGGTGCATTTTCCATGGCCGATACCCTTTCAATTGCATCCTGGAACATCAACAGCGTCCGTGCCCGGATCGACATCGTCGAGCGCTTCCTGACCGAGGAAGCACCCGACATTCTCTGCCTGCAGGAAACCAAGGTGGTGAACGAGATTTTCCCCACCGACATGTTCAAGCGGCTGGGATATGTCCACCAGGTGCTGAACGGCCAGCGCATGCATCATGGCGTCGCGATCATGAGCAAGGTGCCGATCCATGAGGATGACCGGTTCGACTGGCAGGCCAATGGTGAAGCGCGCCATGTCGGCATCCGCCTCGACAATGGCGTACGGATCGAGAATGTCTACGTCCCTGCCGGTGGGGATGTCGCCGACCGTGAAGTGAACCCCAAATTCGGCCAGAAGCTCGACTTCATCGGGCGGATGATCGAGTGGTCCGGGGCGCTCGACAACAAGCCGACCATCCTGACCGGTGACTTCAACATCGCGCCGCTGGAATGTGACGTCTGGAGCCACAAGCAGCTGCTTGACGTGGTCAGCCACACGCCCGTCGAATGCGAATTGCTGGGCCGATTGCAGGCGTCGAACGACTGGGTCGATATCGGCCGTCATTTTCACCCGGCGCCGGCCCGCCTTTATACCTGGTGGAGCTATCGCGCGAAGGACTGGGCCGCTTCCGATCGTGGCCGCCGGCTTGACCATATGTGGATGACGAAGGATGTTGCCGACAAGGCGATCGCCCACCGCGTCGTCGAACCCACGCGCAGCTGGGAAAAGCCGTCCGATCATATCCCGATCATCACCGAGTTCGCTTTCTGATGAGCGGGCGGGAGGCTGCCCGCGCCATCGATGCGCTACGTCGCGGCTGGGCAATCCGCCTGACTGCATCCGACGGCGCGATACGGCTTATGGCGATCGAGGGGGCGGATGCCGTGACCCTTACTGGCTTCGACCCACGGGGAGAGGCCGATATCCTGATTTCCGCCGCTCGCGCCGAAACGCTGAAACTCGCCAACCAGCTGGCCGCGGCCGATCCCGACCTGCCGGTGCTGATCGAGCGGGCACCCTGGATCGATGCCGATGTCGCGACTTCCATCTCCGATCCGGTGCTCGATCTCGCCTCGCCGCTAAAGGGACCGTTCCGCGCTCGTCCGCTGTCTGCGCCTCAGGCAGCCAAGGCAGCGCTTCGGCTCGCCCGGCTTGCGGGGATTCTGCCCGCCTATTTCCTGCTGGAAGATAATGGCCCGGTTGATGCGGAGGTTAGCGCCGACGAAGTCTCCGATTATGACGATGCCATCCATCTCGCTATCGCCACCCGCGCGCGCCTACCGGTGTCAGCGAGTGAGAATGCCGAGATCATCGCCTTTCGCAGTCCAGACGAACCGCGCGAGCATGTCGCGCTGGTGGTTGGCAGGCGCGACGCTTCGCCCCCGGTGATCCGTATCCACAGCGAATGTTTGACCGGCGACGTGCTTGGCAGTCTTAAATGCGATTGTGGTCCTCAGCTGCACCAGGCGCTGCACCAGATCGCTGATGCTCAATGGGGCGTGCTGCTCTATCTGCGCCAGGAAGGACGCGGCATCGGCCTCGTCAACAAGTTGCGCGCTTATGCGCTGCAGGATCAGGGCTTCGATACGGTCGACGCCAATGTGCGCCTGGGCTTTGCGATCGACGCGCGCGATTTTTCGGTCGCGGCGCGGATGCTCGACCTGCTCGGTATTGGCGGCGTGCGGTTGCTCACCAACAATCCGCAGAAGGTCGCCGGACTGCAGGCAGCGGGGATCGACGTGGTCGAGCGGCTGCCGATCATCCTGCCCGCCAACCCGCATAATGAACGCTATCTTGCGACCAAGCGCGACCGCACCGGTCACCAGTTATGAACGTCGTTTATGTCGATGTCGCTGCCGGGCGGTTGCGGTTCGGCGATATCGACATGGCCTGCACCATCGGCCGTAGCGGTGCTTGCGCGGCGGCTGACAAGCGAGAAGGCGATGGTTGTACCCCGATCGGTACCTGGCCGATCCGCGCGGTGCTGCTGCGCCCTGGCAAAGTCTCTGCCACTGGCATTACCCTGCCCTGGCGCTGGACCCATGCCGGCGATGGCTGGTCGGACGATCCGGCCGATTCCGCCTATAACCGCCCGGTCCGCCTGCCCCGGCCCTTTTCGACCGAAAGCCTGCAGCGCAGCGATGATGCTTATGACGTCATCGTGATCCTGGGCCATAATGATGCGCCGCCGGTGCCGGGCATGGGCAGCGCAATCTTCTTTCATCTCTCCGAAGGCCGTCCGACCGCCGGGTGCATCGCGATCGATCGTGACGACATGCTGCGCCTGCTACCTCTAATGGTGCCAGGCGACGTCATGACCATCGCCTGACGAACGTCAGGCGCGCTCCAGCAATTCGCTGGTCTCGCCTCCGGCTGCTTCCAGAAGGCGTCGTTCCAGCGTTTGCAACCGCGCCCTGCTTTCAATCTTTCCACCCAGAAGGTCGGTGACATAAAAAGTGTCGACCGCGCGCTCGCCATAGGTGGCGACATGGGCGCTGTGGACTGTCACCTTCGACTGGAACAGGGCATTGGCGAGGCTGAACAACAGGGCTGGCCGATCGCGGGCATTGACTTCGATCACGGTGAATCGGTTCGATGCCTTGTTGTCGATCAGCACATTAGGCACGATCTGAAAGGCTTCGGCGCGGGTACGGGGCAGCGGCCGCGCCTCCAGCTTTGTGATCAGGCGATGGCGGTTGGACAGCGAATCTTCGATTGCCGCCTTGATCCGGCCCAGCTGCTCGGGACTGTGGAAGGCGCCGCCGAACGGATCCTGTACCAGGAAATTGTCGATGGCGACGCCATCGCGCGTGGTGTGGATGCGCGCGTCGATGATGTTGCCGCCGGCCAGGTGGATGGCGCCGGCGATGCGATAGAACAGGCCGGGATGGTCGGTGGCATAGACCGTGACCAGCGTAGCGCCGCGCTGCGGATAATATTGCGCCGCGATCGACAGCGATGATTCCCCCGCCTCCAATATGTGCCGCGCATTATGGACCAATATGTCGTCGGGTTCCGCGATCCAGTAGGATTCGGGCATGCGGCTGCTGAATGCGGCGAAGGTGGCTTCGTCCATACCCATGGCCTCGCGCAGCGCTTCCTGCTTGGCGATGACTCGTTCGCTGCGCCCCTTCTGCTTGTGCCCCAGACGCAGAACTTCCTCGGCCGCGTCATAGAGGTCACCGAGCAGTTGGCGCTTCCAGCTGTTCCATACTCCAGGGCCTACGGCGCGGATATCGACCACGGTCAGGCAGAGCAGCAAGCGCAGCCGCTCCGGGCTCTGCACCACCTCCACGAAATCCAGGATGGTCTTGTAGTCGGCCAGGTCACGCTTGAAGGCGGTGGCTGACATCAGCAGATGATAGCGCACCAGCCAGGCGACCGTTTCGGTCTCGGCCGCCGTCAACCCCAGGCGGGGACAGAGATGCTCGGCGACTTCCGCACCCAATATACTGTGGTCGCCGCCGCGTCCTTTGGCGATGTCATGCAACAGCACCGCAACATAGAGTACCCGGCGCGAGAGGATCTTCCCCATGATCTCGGTGGCCAACGGATGATCGGCGGCCAGTTCGCCCTTCTCGATCCGTGACAGCAGCCCGACAGCCCGGATCGTATGCTCATCGACAGTATAGTGATGATACATGTCGAACTGCATCTGCGCGACGACGCGACGGAAATCGGGAATGAAGCGACCGAACACGGTCGACTCGTTCATCCAGCGCAGCACCGTTTCCGGATCTCGGGGCGATGTCAGCACATCTAGGAACGCCGTATTAGCGCGAGCATCCTTGCGGATCTTGGCGGTGATCAACATGGCATCGCGACTGGCTGCCCGCATCGCGCTGGGATGAATCTGTAACCCGTGTTTGTCAGCTACGGCAAAAATCTCGATCAACCGGACAGGATCGACCTGAAAGAAATCGTCACTGGGCAGGGCCAGCCGGCCGCGCTCCAGCACGAATCCGTCCAGTTTCTTGGGCCGGCGGAAGATGGACGGAATGTAACGTCGCCCGCGTTCGGCCAACTGGTCGTCCAGATGGGCGAGGAATACGGCGGTCAAGTCACCGACGGCCTTCGCATTGAGGAAATAATAGCGCATGAAGCGCTCGACTCCAGACCGCCCCGCGCGGGCGGTGAAATGCATGCGCGTCGCCGTTTCCAGTTGCAGGTCGAAGGTCAGACGGTCCTCCGCCCGACCGGTGATGGTGTGCAGGTGACATCGCACCGCCCACAGGAAATCCTCGGCCTTTTGAAACTGGCGTAGTTCGCTCTCGGTCAGCAGGCCAACATCGACGAGTTCGGCGACCGATTTCACCCGGTTCACATATTTGCCGATCCAGAACAACGTGTGGAGGTCGCGCAGTCCTCCCTTGCCTTCCTTCACATTGGGTTCGACGACATAGCGGCTGTCGCCCATGCGGCGGTGGCGCTCGTCGCGTTCCTCCAGCTTTTCGGTGACGAAAGCGCGCGCCGTGCCCTGCATGATCTCGCTGTCAAACCGGACGGCGACCTCCTCATATAGAGCGCGGTCTCCCCAGACATAACGGGCCTCCAGCAAAGCTGTACGCACGGTCAGGTCAGCCTTGGCCATCCGCATGGTTTCGTCGACCGAGCGGCTGCTATGGCCGACCTTCAGGCCAAGATCCCACAGCGAGTAGAGCATGGACTCGATGATCTGCTCGGTCCAGCCGGTCGGCTTCCAAGGGGTGATGAAGCCGATGTCGACATCACTATAGGGCGCCATCTCGCCCCGGCCATAGCCTCCGACCGCGATCAGCACGATCCGCTCGCCCGTGCTGCGGTTCCCGGCCGGATAAAGATGATGGGTGGTCGCGTCGTAAAGCAGCCGCAGGAGCTGATCTATCAGGAAGGCAAAGGCGGTCACAGCCTCGCGCCCACGCGTGGGCCTGGCCTCGAGCCGACGGTCGACTTCCTCACGACCATGCTCCAGGGCGGCCTTCAATTCCTTCACTATCAGGCCGCGCAACTTGATCGGATCGCCCCGGTGCTCTTGCGCCAGGGCGTTGATGCTGTCGGATATCGCGCGCCGGTCGATGATCGCGCGGCGCGACCCCAGATTGGGGAATTGCATGACCATGATTTTCGTCTACTCGCCGTGACTGGCGGCGGCCAGTTGTTTAAGCCGATATATGTAATCGAGTGCGTCACGCGGGGACAGTGTATCGGCGTCAATGCTGTCGAGCGCGGCACGCAGCGGATCGACCATTTCTTCCGGCTGGGCCGCGACACTCGCGAACAACGGCAGGTCGTCGAGACCCGCCGCAATGCCACCGGTCTTCGCCTTGCCCGCTTCCAGCCGGCCCAGCACATCCTTGGCCCGCTTCAGCACCATCGGCGGCAGGCCGGCAAGCCGCGCTACCGCCAGGCCATAGCTGCGATCGGCCGGTCCCTCGGCCAGTTCGTGCAGCAGCACCAGATCGCCTTTCCATTCCCGCGCCCGCACATGGTGCAGCGACAGGGCATTGAGTGTTTCGGCCAGGCGCGTCAGCTCATGATAATGGGTGGCGAACAGGCAGCGGCAGCGATTGACCTCATGCACAGCCTCGACCACTGCCCAGGCGAGCGCCAACCCGTCATAGGTGGATGTACCGCGCCCGACCTCGTCCAGGATGACGAAGCTATGTTCGGTCGCCTGTGCCAGGATGGCTGCGGTCTCGACCATCTCGACCATGAAGGTGGACCGGCCGCGCGCCAGATTGTCGGATGCGCCGACGCGGCTGAACAGCCGGTCGACCAGGGTCAGCGTTGCCGATTCCGCCGGCACGAAGGCGCCTGCCTGGGCGAGGATGACGATCAGCGCATTTTGCCGCAGGAAGGTCGACTTACCGCCCATGTTCGGGCCGGTGACCAGCCACAGCCGGTCGGTCGCGACCAGGCGGCAATCATTGGCGACGAAGGGCTGGCCCTGCGCACGCAGCGCATCCTCGACCACCGGATGGCGGCCTCCGACAATGTCTAGACAGGGGCCGACCCCGTCCTCGACCACGAAATGGGGGCGCTGCCACCCACCCTCGGCCGCCCGTTCGGCCAGCGCCGCGGCGACGTCCAGCCGCGCCAGCGCATCGGCGGCGCGGGCGATGTCGGCCTTGCGGTCCAGCACCGCATCGATCAGCGTTTCAAGATGAGCGGCTTCCGCCACCAGTGCATGGGCACCGGCCTGTGCCACCCGCCCGGCCTGTTCGTGCAGGTCGATCGAATTGAAGCGCACGACCCCGGCCAGCGTCTGGCGATGGGTGAAACCGCTGTCGGGCTGCATCAGCTGGTCGGCAGCGCGGGCCGGCACCTCGACATGATAGCCCAGCACGCCATTATGGCGGATCTTGAGCGCGCTGATCCCGGTCTGCTCGCGATATTGCGCCTCCAGCGCGGCGATCGCGCGGCGGCCGTCTCCGGCCAGGCGGCGCAGTTCGTCCAGCGCCGGATCGAAACCGTCGGCGATATAGCCGCCATTATTGGTCTCGGTCGGCGGGCTGGGCACCAGCGCGCGCGCCAGCGCATCGACCAACGCGCCATGGCCATCCAGAGCGGGTAGCAATTGCGTCAGCAATAGGGGCTGATCGACCAGGCGCCCCAGCCGTTCCCGCAGCAATCGCGCTTCCCCCAGCCCATCGCGCAACTGGCCCAGATCGCGCGGACTACCCCGGCCTACGGCGACACGGCCCAGCGCACGGCCGATATCGGGCAGCGCGCGCAGCGCCGCGCGGAGCTGGCCGCGCAATATGGCATCATCATGGAACAGCTGGACCAGGCCCAGGCGTGCGTCAATCAGCGGTGCATCCATCAACGGCGCCGACAGATCCTGCGCCAGCAGGCGGGCGCCCGCCCCGGTCACGGTGCGGTCGATCGCACCCAGCAGGCTGCCCGATCGGGTGCCGCCGGTGGTCGCGACGATCTCCAGGCTCTCGCGCGTCGCGGCATCGATCGCGATATGGGCGCCGCTGGTCTTGCGCAGCGGCGGCGCCAGGAAAGGCAGGGTGCCCTTTCCCGCATGGTCCAAATAGCCGATCAGTCCGCCCATCGCCGCCAACTCGGCGCGACTGAACTGGCCGAAGCCATCCAGCGTCGCGACCGCGAACAGGCGCTTCAATGCCTCTTCGGCACGGATGCTCGAAAAGGCCGCCTTGTCGAAAGCGTGGCCATTGGAGACCTCGATCATTGATCCCTCGGCGATCACCACCTCGCTTGGCCTTAGGCGGGCGAGTTCGGCTGGCAGATCGGCGGTGCGCACTGTCATCGTCTCGAACCGGCCGGTCGAGATATCGGCGGCCGCCAGGCCCAGTTCGCCTTCCCCGCCGGTCTGGGCGAGCGCGACCAGCATATTGTCGCGCCGGCTGTCGAGCAGCGTCTCCTCGGTCAGCGTACCGGCGGTAACGTACCGGACGATGGCGCGCGCGACGAGAGTCTTGCCGCCGCGCGCCTTGGCCTCGGCCGGGCTCTCGGTCTGTTCGGCGATGGCGACGCGATGTCCGCCCTTGATCAGCCGGGCGAGATAGGACTCGGCGCTGTGCGCGGGCACGCCGCACATCGGGATCGGTTCACCGCCATGTTCGCCTCGACTGGTCAGCGCGATATCGAGCGTCGCCGCCGCCATCTTGGCATCATCGAAGAAGAGTTCGAAGAAATCGCCCATGCGGTAGAAAAGCAGACAATCCTGCGCCTCCGCCTTGAGCGCGAGATATTGCGCCATCATCGGTGTAGGCTGTGTGGTGTTGGAGGTCGAATTGGCCATGGGGCAAGCGGATAGCCTGATCGCTCCGCTGAAACCAGAGCTTCGCCAAAGGGCAGGAAAATTGCGCTTCTCGCACTTGCCCACAAGATAATCTTGCCGCTAGGGCGGCCCTATTGTTCCATTATATGGGTAGCCCGATGACCGAAAAGTCGAATGTGGAATTTTCCGAGCGCGAAGCGCTGTTCTTCCACGCGACCGGCCGACCCGGCAAGATCGAGATCATTGCGTCCAAGCCGATGGCGACGCAGCGCGATCTCTCGCTTGCCTATTCGCCTGGCGTCGCGGTGCCGGTGCGCGCGATCGCCGCCGATCCGGCGACCGCCTATGACTATACCGCCAAGGGCAATCTGGTTGCGGTCATTTCCAACGGTACGGCGATTCTGGGTCTTGGCAATCTCGGTGCGCTGGCGTCCAAGCCGGTGATGGAGGGCAAGGCCGTCCTCTTCAAACGTTTCGCCGACGTCGATAGTATCGACATCGAACTCAAGACCGAGGATGTCGATCGCTTCATCGACGCGGTCGAACTGATGGAGCCGACCTTCGGTGGCATCAACCTTGAGGACATCAAGGCGCCTGAATGCTTCATCATCGAGCAGACTTTGAAAGAGCGGATGAACATTCCGGTCTTCCATGACGACCAGCACGGCACCGCCATCATCGCGGCGGCAGGCGTCATCAATGCCGCGCTGCTGACCGGCCGTGACATGAAGGATATGAAGGTGGTGGTGAACGGTGCGGGGGCCGCTTCCATCAGCTGCACCGAACTGATCAAGGCGCTGGGCGTGCCCAATGACAATGTCATCATGTGCGACAGCAAGGGCGTGATCTACCAGGGCCGCACCGAGGGCATGAACCAGTGGAAGTCGGCCCATGCGGTCAAGACTGATGCGCGCACTCTCACCGAAGCCGTCAAGGGCGCCGACGTGTTTCTCGGCCTGTCCGTCGCCGGCGCCATGTCGCAGGATATGGTGAAGTCGATGGCCGCCAACCCGATCATCTTCGCCATGGCCAACCCTGATCCCGAAATCCTGCCGCCCGACGCCCATGCCGTCCGTCCCGACGCGATCGTCGCCACCGGCCGTTCCGATTTCCCGAACCAGGTCAATAACGTCCTGGGCTTCCCATTCATCTTTCGGGGGGCACTCGACGTCCGGGCGACCGGCATCAACGAGCCGATGAAGCTGGCCGCCGCCAAGGCGATCGCCGACCTCGCGCGCGAGCAGGTGCCCGAGGAAGTGGCAAAGGCCTATGGCCGTTCGCACAGCTTCGGCCCCGACTATATCATCCCCGCGCCGTTCGATCCGCGCCTGATGGAGGTCGTGCCCGCCGCCGTCGCCCAGGCGGCAATGGATACCGGCGTTGCCCAGAAGCCGATCGCCGACATGGCGGCCTATCGCGACTCTCTTAAGGCCCGGCTGAATCCGACTACCTCGGTCCTCACCAGCGCCTATGAAATCGCCAAGGCCAATCCCAAGCGGGTCGTCTTTGCCGAGGCGGAAGAGGAAGTGGTGCTGCGCGCCGCCATCCAGTTCCGCGAGCTGGGCTATGGCATTCCGGTTCTGGTCGGTCGCGGCGAAGTCGTAGAGAAGCTCAAGGCGCTGGGTGTCCAGGATCCGGAAAGCTTCGAGTTGCACAACAGCGTCAATTCGCCGCTGGTGCCCGACATGGTCGACCTGCTTTACAAGCGGCTACAGCGCCGCGGTTATCTGCGCCGCGATTGTGAGCGTATGGTCAATCGCGACCGCAACATCTTCGGCACCTTGCTGGTCAAGATGGGGGTCGCCGACGCGATGATCACGGGCATGACCCGGCCCTATGCGCAGACCCTGCGCGAGGTGAAGCGGGTGATGGACCCGGCCGCCGGACGGACCCCCTTCGGCATCCATGTCGTCGTCGCGAAGGAAAAGACGGTCTTCCTGGCGGACACCACCGTCAATGAACGGCCTACCGCCGCCGAACTGGCCGACATTGCCGAGGGTACCGTCGCGGTCGCGCGGCGCATGGGCCATGATCCGCGCGTCGCCTTCCTCTCCTACTCCAATTTCGGGAACCCCCCGGGCGCCTTTCTCGACAATGTGCGCGACGCGGTGAAGATGCTGGACGAGCGCCAGGTCGACTTTGAATATGAGGGCGAGATGACGGCGGATGCAGCGCTCAATCCCGCCGTGATGAAGAATTACCCGTTCAGCCGCCTGTCTGGCCCCGCCAATGTGCTGGTTATGCCGGGGCTGCAATCGGCCAATATCTCGGCCAAGCTGCTGCGCGAACTGGGTGGCACGTCGATGATCGGCCCGGTTCTGGTCGGCATGGAAAAGTCGGTACAGATTGCGACGATGGCGTCGAATGCCTCGGAACTGTTGACGCTGGCGGTGCTGGCAGCGGGTGGTATCGCGCTCTAATCGATCTGGCGGGGCATGAGTCCCGCCAGATCGGCGGGCTGGTCAACATCGAAGGCCAGCCCGGGCCGCTCGATCAGCGACAGTTTCAATCCAAGTCGTACCGTTTCGGCCCGATGGGCGGCGAGGCTCGCTTCGCCATAGTTCGGGCTGAAGTTGCGCGCGCCAGGCAAGGGCAGCGACAACGCATTGGTGCCGGTTCCTGCTCCGTCCGGCGCAATGGCGATGATATCGGTCGGCACATCGATCAGAGCCATAATCTCGTCCGCGCTGACATGAGGCAGGTCGGCAGACAGGAACAGGATACGGCTTACTCCCGCTGTCAATGCGGCATTGCGGGCGCTGGTCAGGGCGGCATTGAGCCCCTGCCCGGGATCCGCCAGCAGGTACATGTCTTCGGGTAGTTTGGGACGAGCCGGTCCCAATAGTGCGACGCGCATATCGCCGGGCACCGCGCGTGCTGCGGCGATCACATCGGCCAGCATCGCCGCAACCAATCCTTCCCGCGATTCATCATCCAATACGCCCCGCAGCCGGGTTTTGCATTCCTTCGGCGCCTTGATCGGAATGACGATCCAGCAGGTCAATTCAGCTCGCCAGCCGCGCAGCGAGGTCCAGCGCTGCCTGTGCCACCCGGGCGCGATCGTCCAGCGTTTGCATCAGCGTGTCGGTGACCATGTGGGACAGGGAGAGGTCTTCGTCGCCATCGCGCATATCCACCAGAAGTCCGTCGATCACGCCGTTATAGTGAGCAGCGATGGAGGTGTTGGTGATGCCGAGGCCTAGTTCGCTCATCAATTTGGCGGTGGGACCCTTGACCGCCTGTCCCCCGACAATCGGCGACACGGCAACGATCGGAGCCTTGGCGGTTTCCAATGCGGTACGGATTCCTGGCACTGCGAGCAGTGGATCGACGCTTAGCCAGGGATTGGATGGTGCGATGAGGATTGCGTCTGCCTCTGCAATCGCCTCCAGCACCCCGGGGGCCGGACTTGCATGATCGGCGCCCTCGAAGCGGATGGCCTGTACCTTGGGCGCGCAACGGCGGGCCACGAAATAATGTTGGAAGGGCAGATCGCCCTCATCGGTGGTCAAATGGGTCGCGACGGGATCGTCCGTCATAGGTAGCATGGCAATATCGACGCCCCATGCTTTGGCGAACCGGGCCGTCACGGCACTGAGCGGATTGCCCGTCGCCAGCAATCGGGTCCGCAGCACATGGAGCGCCATGTCGCCGTCACCAAGCAGGAACCAGTCCTCGCCGCCTAGCGATTTCAGTGCGTCCATGAACTGCCAGCTCTCGCCATCGCGGCCCCAGCCCTGCGCCGCATTGGCCTTGCCGGACAATGTATAGAGCAGCGTGTCGAGATCGGGCGAGATGGCAAGACCTAGATGCTCGAAATCGTCGCCGGTGTTGACGATCGCGGTGATCCGCTCCGCTGGCATTATCTGCATCAGCCCCAGCACGAGTTTGGCGCCGCCAACGCCTCCAGTCAGGATGACGACGCGTTTGCTCATCGGAACAGATCCTCTTCCAGCGGCCGGACTTGCGCGGTCGCGGGAGCATCTCCCGCAGGATAGGTCAGGCCCCGGATCAGCACGGCAGGCACGCCTTCCGCCCCCTCTCCCGTCGCCAGTGCGGCGGCGGTTGCAATCTGGTCACCCAATGCAATCTGGGTGACCTCCAACCGTCGTCCATCGCGATCAATGTCGCCACGCCGATCGACCAAAGCGGGCAGACCGGCCGCGCCGATCGCGACGGCGGTGACGCCGTGGCGCCATGGCCGCCCGAAACTGTCGGAAATGACGATAGCCGGTGGGTTGTCGTCGGCTGCGCCTAGAGCGGCGCGCAGGACGACGGCTGATCCATCGGGATCGACCGGCAGCAGCAGCGCCCGCTCACCGCCGTCCGGACCGATATTGGATCGGTCGATACCGCTATTGGCCATGACATGGCCCAGCCTGTGACGGGTGATCAGTACATGCGGCACGGCACGCACTACGCTTGCTGCCTCATCCAGCACCAACTGCACCAGGCGAGGATCCTTTCGCGTGGTTTCGGACAGGTCTCGCGCGGCGTCGCCCGGTGTGACGTCATCCAGATCGACGAATCGTCCTTCGGCCTTGGAAATGATCTTCTGCGTCACAACCAGCACATCCTGCGGCTGAAACGGTAGTAATCCTGCCGCTGCCAGACTGACGTGGAGGAGGGCAGGCAGATCGTCACCGGGTTCGATTTCCGGCAGATCAATAAGCGGATGAATCGCGATCATGCTGCGCTGTAGCGCGCGCGCCCGAAAGAGTGTAGCGATGACGTGACCTTTACGTTCGCGTAAAGCAAACAGATCGAATACCAGGAGACCGGTCCCTTGAGCAGCTTCATTCCCCCGATAGCCGATCAACGTTTCGTGCTTGAGCATGTCGTTGGCCTCGACGCACTGGATGGCGATATCGTCGATGCCGTGCTGGAGGGAGCCGGCCAGATCGCCGCGGATCAATGGGCGCCGCTGCGTATTGCCGGTGACCGTGAAGGTGCACGCTGGACGCCGGAGGGCGTGCAGACCCCGACCGGTTTCGCTGCGGCCTATCGCGATTTCGTGTCGGGCGGCTGGGGTACGATCGGTGTGGCAGAGGAATTTGGCGGGCAGGGTTTGCCTTTCGCGCTCCAGGTGGCCGTGATCGACACGCTGGGCTGTGCCAATACCACGCTGGCGCTCTGCCCGATTTTGTCGAGCGGCGCGGTTGAGGCGATCAGCCATCATGGCAGCGCCATGCAGAAGGCGACCTGGCTGCCCAAGTTGGTGACGGGCGAATGGACCGGCACCATGAACCTCACCGAACCACAGGCGGGATCGGACGTCGGCGCGCTCAAGACCCGGGCCACTCCGCGCGGCGATGGGACATGGTCGATCAAGGGGACGAAGATTTTCATCTCCTTTGGTGACCATGATATGGCTGAGAATATTGTTCACCTCGTCCTCGCTCGTACCCCCGGTGCACCGGAAGGGACGAAGGGGATATCGCTCTTTCTCGTCCCCAAATATCGGCTGAACGGGGATGGGACGCCCGGCGCCTTCAACGATGCCCGTGCAATATCGATCGAGCACAAGCTCGGCCTTCATGGTTCGCCGACCTGTGTCATGAGCTTTGGTGAGGAGGATGACTGTATTGGTGAACTGATCGGACCGGAGCATGGCGGTATGCGCGCGATGTTCACGATGATGAACAATGCACGCCTGTTTGTTGGACTTCAGGGGGTTCATGCTGCCGAGGGTGCGACCCAGGCGGCAGTCGCCTATGCCAAGCAGCGTATTCAGTCCGCCCGGGCAGGATCGGCCGATCGCAGCCCGGTCGCGATCATCGAGCATCCCGACGTGCGTCGGATGCTGCTGCGCATGCGCGCGCAGACCGATGCCGCGCGGGCGCTGGTCTATTATACCGCCGGCCAGGGCGATCGGGCGCATGGCGGCGATGCGGCGGCGGTCAGCCGGGTGGCGCTACTCACGCCACTTGCCAAGGCGCATGCGACCGATATTGGTTGCGAAGTCGCCTCGATCGGCATTCAGGTCCATGGCGGCATGGGCTTCATCGAGGAGACCGGGGTAGCTCAGTTCTTCCGCGATTCCCGTATCTTCCCGATCTATGAAGGCACCAACGGCATCCAGGCGGCGGATTTGGTCGGACGCAAGCTGGGGCTGGACGGCGGCGCGGCCTTTGCTGGCTTGTTGGCCGATATGGAGGGCGAGGCTGAACATGACGCGCTTTGCGCTCTGATCGCGCGCTGCCGCACGATCGGCGAGCGCATGGCGCAGGCGGACGCATTGGACCGGCTGGCGGGAAGCACTCCCTTCCTTACCATGTTGTCGGTGGCGGTATGTGGCTGGCTGGTCGAGCGGCAGGCCCGTATCGTGTCGGACAGCGATGGTACCGATTTCGCCGCGCGCAAGCGGGCGAGCGCTCGCTTCTACCTCGACCAGATCGTGCCGGAGGCCGAAGGTCTGGCGGCAGCGGCCAGCGCGCCGGCGGAAGCATTCTATATGTTGTCCACCGACGCCTTCGCTTGATCATTTCTCACGTCGGTTTCGCTTGCCTTGCCTTGGCCAGTCCTGAAAAGACGGATGCGATAGGCAAGGCAAGCGAAACGGTGCGGACATGAACGACATACCCGATATCGACGGCGGCACTTTTCGTCGCGTGCTGGGGCATTATCCCACCGGTGTATGCGTCGTGACGGCGGCGGGGGAGGATGGCATGCCGGTCGGCATGGTGGTCGGCTCGTTCACCTCCGTTTCGCTCGATCCGCCCTTGGTCGCCTTCTTCCCGGCCAAAAGTTCGGGCAGTTGGCCGCGTATCGCGCAAGTCGGCAAATTCTGCGTGAATGTCCTTGCCAGCGATCAGCAGCCACTGTGCCGTCAACTGGCTGCACCCGGACCCGACAAGTTCGCAGGCGTATCGCATCGAGTGTCCGACAACGGATCGCCGATCCTGGATGATGTCGTGGCCTGGATCGATTGCACCCTGCATGCGGTGCATGAGGCCGGGGACCATTATATCGTTCTGGGGCGTGTCGTCGCGCTGGAGGTGGAGCGACCTGATCGGCCGCTATTGTTCTTCCAAGGCAGCTACGGTGAATTCTCCCTGCTCCAGTAAGGAATAGCCACGTCGGCATCGTCTTTTTCATGAGATGGGAGAAAAAGGGGGAAATCCCGGTGAAAAACCGTTAACGGGCCGTACATTGGCGGGCAACATTACGGGTGCTTAACATCTGCCGCCTATGATTGCCTCCATACCGGATCGGACCGATATGACTGCGCTTCTCATCACCGTCGATACCGAATTGTCTGCCGCGTTGCATCAGCGGGGGATTGGTCTTGATGAAAATGTGCGCCAGTCGATCTGGGGCGAGACTGCGGCCGGGGCCTTCGGCATCGGCTGGCAGATGGATCTGATGGACCGTTTCGGTTTGAAGGGCGTCTTTTTTCTCGACCCATTGCCAGCGCTGATTCATGGACCCGAATTTCTCAAGCCGATCGTTGGTGCAATCGTTGCGCGGGGGCATGAGGTACAACTGCATCTGCACAGTGAATGGCTCGCCTGGGCACCGGTATCGCCGGTTGAGAAGCGTCAGGGCCAAAATATCGCCGATTTCTCGCTGGCCGATCAGATAGTCTTGCTCGGCCTTGGCCGTGATCTGCTGGAACAGGCCGGCGCGCCGACGATCACCGCGTTCCGCGCGGGGAATTTCGGGGCCAATGACGATACGCTGCGCGCATTGACGGCCATCGGCCTTGGCTGGGATAGCAGCGTCAACCCCGCCTATCTTGAACATGGTTGCGATATCGCCATGGCGGCGGAACAGATCGGCCCCATCCGGATCCAGGGGCTTGTCGAACTGCCGGTATCCGGGATCGTCGATCGGCCCGGCGGTTTTCGCCCGGCCCAGATCTGCGCCATGTCAGCGACCGAGATGCGCGCGGGTCTGCGCCATGCTGCGCGCCAGGGGCACGACGCCTTCGTGGTCGTCACGCATAGTTTTGAGATGCTGTCGCGGGATCGGCGACGGCCCAACCGCGCGGTCATGCGCCGGTTCGAGCAATTATGCCGAACCGCGGCAGGTGAACCTGATATGAGGCCCGCAGGCTTCCATGATCTATCCACCTCCCTGGCAGACGCCCCGGCGCGGCGCCTGACCCGCGTGCCACCCAATCGGCTGCGTACTGGCCTGCGCATCGCACAGCAAGCCTGGGCGACCTGGCGCTACGAACATCGGCTGGTGCCCGCATGAACGGCCTTCCCGGCGCGATCGTTCTGGGCCTGGAAAATGCGATCGGTCTCACGGTGGTGCGGGAACTGGGCGCACATGGCGTACCGGTTCATGGCGTAGGGCCGGATACGGCCATCGCTGCGGCCTCACATTATTGCCGCAGCGTGACTGCGCGTCCTGCCGGTCCCATTGCCGACTGGCTGCCGCGCCTGATTACCCAGACCGGCGCTCGTGCGGTGATCGCCATATCGGAAACCGACTTGCTGGACTTGGCGCGATTGCCGGCGATGATTGACGGCTGCCATATATTGGTGCCGCGCATCGATCCGCTGCAGCAGGTGATCGACAAGCGCCGGACGTTGGCCGTGGCATCTGCCCAGGGCTTGCTGGTGCCGCAAACCTGGCAGCCCATGGCAGGCGATGATTTCGCCGCGCATGCCGCCGCCATGCCCTATCCATTGGTAGCAAAATGGGCCAATCCACCTGCGGTCATGCCGCTTCTGGAGCGGGCCGGGCTGGAATGGATCAAGGCGGAATATGTCAGCACGCCTGATGCGCTGCAGGCGCTGCTCGCACGTTACCATCCGATCGGCATCTGGCCATTGATCCAGCAATATTGTGCCGGGACGGGTCTGGGGCAGATGCTGTTCATGGCCGACGGCGTGGCGACCCTGCGTTTCCAGCATCGCCGCCTGCACGAATGGCCGCCGGAAGGGGGCGTGTCGACCTTGTGCCAGGCGGAACCCCGCACGCTGCACGGCCCGCAAATGATCCTGTCCGAAACGCTGTTGCGCGCGCTGGGTTGGGACGGACCCGCGATGGTCGAATATCGCTATGAGGCAGACAGCGGCCGCTATTGGCTGATGGAGGTGAATGGCCGTTATTGGGGTAGTCTGCCCCTTGCGCATCATTGCGGCGCGCATTTCGCCTGGGAATCCTATCGCCGCGCCATATTGTGCCAGCGCGATGCGGCGCCTGTCCCGCGCGATGATTTGCGCGCACGCTACATGGTGCCGGAAACCAAGCGGCTATTGCGCCTGTTCTTCGCACGTGAACGGATCAGCGATCCCTTTTTCCAAGTACGCCCCTTTGCGGAGCTGACCGAATATCTGGTCGGATTTTTCAGTCTAAGAACACGCTATTATGTTTTCTCGCTGGCAGATCCGCGTCCCTTTGCCCGGGATATCTGGCAGATATTCAGGAAAGTCGCGCACCTGGAAAAGCGTTGATCAGGGCATCGATGGCACCTTCGATCCGTGCCAGGCAAAGGGCCATATACTGATCGTCCAGACCGTATGGATCGTGCAGGTGCGGTATCATGGGCCGGGTCCAGTACCCCAGTAGCTGGCGCGGCATGGCTGCGAGCCGGGGGTCGGCGGCAAGCCTGTGGAGTTGCCGCACTTCCATGGCCAGCAGCAAATCGCCTTCTTGGGGGCTGTAATCGGCCAGATCGACCGCACGATGGGCCGACAGGTCATATCCCAATCCATGTGCCGCAACGATGGCTGGATGATGCGCTGGTCGTCCCGTTGTCGTCGATAGGCCGAAGGATGCCGATCGCATTCCAGCCTTGCGTGCGCTGACATCGGCAAAGGCGCTGCGGCAGATATTGCCCTGACAAACAAAAACCAGCCGTTGGACGGCCGCTGGATTCGGATGCCGGCTGCCAGACCGGCCCAGCGCAAGCTGGGGATAGGATAGGGCGAGCCGTACGAGTCCGCGGAATGTACCGAAACGACGCCGGATCATGACGAACCGACGCGATCGTCGATGCCAGGGAGGAAATGCAGGATCATCGCACCATCCTAGTCAATACTGGTTGCGATTTCCCTTTACCCGGGAGGCCGCTTTCCATCCGTGCGGGACCGGAGGATGCAGGCCGAATGAACCCGGTGCCACGGCCGTTAGGCGGGCACCGGGCCAGTATTTCAGCCGTTCAGCTTGTCCTTGACCGCCTTGGCAGGCGTGAAGGTCAGCTTCTTGGCGGCAGCGATCTGAATGGTCGCGCCAGTCGAAGGGTTGCGGCCTTCGCGAGCGGGCGTGTCCTTGACCTTGAACTTGCCGAAACCGTTCAGCGAAACTTCTTCGCCCTTCGCGGCGGCATCGGCGATTGCGGCAAACACGCCATCGACCAGCTTGCGGGCGTCGGCCTTGGTGACGTTGTGGGCCGAAGCCAGGCTGTCGGCGAGGTCGCTGTTGTTCATGGAATAGACTTTCCTTTGTTGTTGGCGCCCACTGCATAGCTGCGAGGAAAGGCGAGGTCCATCGTTCCCGAGCGTGACTTTAGCCTTAAAAGTCCGGTTACCGGGCTTTTTTGTCGCCTCGCCGGGTCGGTGGTGGTGACAGGACGGCTGTCGGCCCCGGATGGAGCCTTGGCACGATTAATTTGGAAAAAGTGGCGGAGACGGAGGCCGCCGGGAATCGAACTAATGCCGTCTAACCTTGTCCAATTTTCCCCACCGTTCCGAATAGCAAATGAGAACAGTTGAAGAACATTGTCTAATGATGTCTAATGCTATCTAGCGCCCTGAGTGGGGAAAACGGTATGAACGAACAAATCATGAAGGCACGAGAGCGTCGGACCAAGCCGGCGACTGTGACAGAGGTCAATTCTCTGGCTCGCAAGCCCGGGCGGCACTCGATCGGGGAAAGTCTCATTCTCTGTGTGAGCGAATCTGGCGCGAAGAGCTGGGTGGCGCGAGTTCGCGATTCGGACGGGCGCCGGCGGGACATGGGACTCGGACCCTTCGCGGATCTCACCCTGGCCGAAGCACGTGAGAAAGCGCGAACTCTGCGCAAGGCCGGCCGCGATGGCCTGCCGATTCTCACGCGCGCCGAGCGGCGGAAGGCGCTGCGCAAGGTACCAACGTTCAAGGAGGCGGCGGAAACCGTCTATGAGCGCGACAAGGGCGAGTGGAAAAACGAGAAGCACGGCGCCCAGTGGATCAAGACGCTGCGCGACTATGCTTTCCCCTCGCTGGGAAGCCTTTCCATCAACCGGATCGAGGAAAACCATGTCGCCGAGGCGCTGGCGCCGATCTGGCGCGAGAAGCCGGAGACGGCGCGCCGGGTGCTGCAGCGTGTTCTGACGGTCATGGATTGGGGTCATGCTTTCAAGCACTGCACGGTCCAGCTCAACCGCAATGGCATCCGCAAACTGCTGGGCAAGCAGGACGCAGCCAAGGGCAACTTCGCTGCCATGCCTTACGGGGAGGTGTCGGGCCTCGTCGCCATGCTGCGAAGCAAGGAGACGATCGGCAACATGGCGCTCGAGTTCTTGATCCTCACCGCTGCGCGATCGGGTGAAGTGCGCGGAGCGATCTGGGACGAGTTCGATCTGGAAGGCAGGCTGTGGATCATCCCGGCCGAGCGGATGAAGGCGAAGAAGGAGCATAACGTCCCGCTCTGCGATCGGGCGCTGGCGCTGGTGAAGCGCGCGCAGGAGATCGCCTCCAGCGAGACGGTCGTGTTCCCGGGGCTTCGCGGCAAACCCATGTCGGACGCCACGATGGCGAAGGCGCTGCGTGAGGCCGGTATCTCGAAGGAGGTCGGCACGGTTCACGGCATGCGATCGGCTTTCCGCGATTGGGTGTCGGAAGAAACCAGTTTCCCCGGCGATGTCGCAGAGGCTGCGCTGGCCCACACCATCAAGAACAAGGTGGAGGCCGCCTATCGCCGCGGCAAGCTGCTGGCGAAGCGCCGGGAGATGATGGCGGCATGGGAGCGGCATTGCCAGGGCGGGAGTAACGTTGTGCGGATGGTGGCGGGATGAGCGGCATAGTCCCACCAGTTTCATTCACGGCTGCAGCATGTTGGATCGATCCGGGCTGGGAAGGTGCCGGCGCGATGCTCGCCTATCTGGCTAAGCCTACAAATCCAGTCGCGGCTTCAAACAAGGTGCGGAACTGGAAATTGTGGCTGACGCCGGGTGAAACGACGCTGCAGCGGCGCTCGCGGCGCCAGGTTGAGGGGGGATTGCTCGATGTCTGGAACGGTCTTCATGATGCAGTGAAGATAGGCGAGCGCTATCAGAAAATGGCGACTTTTCACGAGGGGTCGGCGCGGCTCGATCCGACTAAGGCAGTCCTTGCGGATTGGGCAGAACCAGTCGGCTCCGAAGATTTGACCCGGTGGAAAAACTGGCTGCCGCTAGCGCATTACGCCGCGGCATTTCGGGAGGTTTTGTTCAAGCGCAACTTAGGATCGGCTTTTCGGCTAGAGAAAACACAGGCTGAGCGCATTCGCATTGTCCACAAGCTGCTTATCGAGGAGCACGATTGGGTGCCGCAGGTAATAGAACAGGGTATGGCCTGGCTCAACTTCGCAAGGCTCCACGGTCGCGTTCAATCGCCCGGCACGACTATCATCTTTGCGATGAGGCCGAGCGAAAGCGGGGATCGGTTCGCAAAAATGGACCCCCACACGCTAAACTGAGAGGGGTGACGCTAAACTAACGATCCAAGCGCAAAACGGCCTTCTCAACGCCGGAACCGCCTCCATTCATGTCTAATCCCGTCCAATGACGGAGAAAGACATGGAACCCCTGTGTTGCTCAATTTCTGATGCGGCAAATTCTATCGGTGTCTGCCGCGCCACCATTTACAACTGGATGCGTGAAGGTCGCATCGTCACCTATCGTGTCGGCGGTCGTCGCCTGGTCAAGATCGAGAGCGTGAAGCGCCTCGTGCAGACGGCATGATCGCCCATGAACCAGAACCAAAACGCCCCCGGCCGTAAGGCCGAAGGCGCTCTTAATCACTGTGGGGGTGATGAGAGCGCTCATAGCACGGCAGCGTTCGCGCAGACCATCGAAATCACGCATGAGGCTTTCGGCTGCGGCTTTGATGTCGTGGTGAAGCCCCAGATCGTGCCTGACAATCAGGGCTGGGAATTCCGCGAGCATGCGCAGGCGATGGCGTTCGCGCAGTCGCTTCACCAGCAGCATGGCTGGGCCATTGTCGACCGGACGGGAGGCGCGCATGCATAGTGCCGTCATCAGCCGGCGCCGCAATGTTTTGCGTGTCGCCTTCCCGATCGTCCGCGCTTGGCTCGTTTACCGTGCTTCCCGGTTGGATGGCGAGATCGAGGGGTGGATGGGCCATACCATCGGCATCCCGGCGCCTGACGACTACGTGACGCCGATCGCCGCCTATGATCTGGTGATGAGCGCGGTTTCCTCGTCGGAATACAGGATGGGCCTGCCGATCATCGTAAGCGACTATAAGCAGGGCGAGGCGGCAGCATGACGATCAGCACCGATAATGCCGCCCGCCTCAGCAAGATCGCGGCCCGGCTTGAATCCGCACACGATGGCGAGATCCTGGCCGCCGCCCGCATGCTGGTGAAGCAGCTTGGCGGACATGGCCTCCGCATTGCCGACGTGATCGAGCGGGGCATTTCCAGCGGGAATGCTGGGTATCGCGTGACGCCCCCAAATATGGGGGCAGCCCCCTCCCCACCGTTCGCCACACATGTGCCCAAGATCGATGCTCTTCTGCATGACCCGATTTTCGTCGGCCAGTATGCAACGCCCAAGACGCTGCGGAGCCTGCTGAAGATGCGGGAGGTTCGCCATGTCGATCCGGTAGAAATGAGCTGGATCGACGGCCTCCTGCAGAAGGCACGCGATCTCCGCGCCGGGAGGGCTGCATGATCGTCCTGTTGGAGTTTTCCTACGGGTATCGCCCTGTGCTTTGGGCAATGAGCTGGCGACGTTCGATGCCGAGGGCAATCCGCACCGACATGGCCGACTATGAAAAGCGCATGGCGCGGGCGGGCACGGTAGCGAGCAACACTGCAGCCCAGATCGAACAGTCATCGAACCGCATCGGCAATGCGCAGCGGAACATGGGGCGCCAGTTTGCCGACGTCGGGGCGCAGCTGTCAGGTGGGCAATCCCCCTTTACGATCCTCGCCCAGCAGGGGCCGCAGCTTGCCGACGCGATGGCGGATCTCGGCGGTAAGGCTGGCGCCGTCGCATCCTTCTTCGCGGGACCATGGGGCGCCGCCCTCCTCGCCGCGGCTTCGGTCGCCGGCACGCTGACCGCCGCCGTTTTGGCCGAGGATGATGCAACCGAGAAGCACACCAAGGGCGCCAAGTCCCTCACCGACGCCATCAACGATATGACTGAGGCGTCGAAGGGCGCCATCCAGACATCGCAGCAGGCGGAGCAGCAGCATTATAATGAGGCTGCTGCTCTGGCTGCAAAGGCCGAGGCGGCGCGCGTCGCCACGATCCGGCTGATCCAGGCAGCGAAAGTGCGCCTCGAAACCGCTGATCGCCAGACCAACGCGCAGGGCGATCCCGAGGGTGGCGTGAATTTCGGCGTCACGGCCGGCGCCACCCAAGAGCGCGAGCTGACGCGCCTCAATGCCCTGCTGAAAGAGCAGAACACCGAACTGCAGGCGCAATATGCCAATGTCCGCCGCGCTGCGATCCCCCGACTGCAGCGCGAGGCGTCGGAGGCGACCGATAAGGCTGCTGCTGCGACCGGACGCTATGACCGCGCACTGGGCAAGCTCAACGACCGTCTGGCGGACGGGAAGATCACGCCTGGCGCCTATCGAACCGAACTGGATAAGCTGAACCGAACCCGCGATGCTGAGGTTGCCGCGGCGGGCAAGAGCGAACGCGCCACCAAGGCCGATGCATCCGCCAAGCGCGATGCGGCAAAGGCAGCCAAGGAGGCCGCCCGCGCCCAGCAGGAGCTTCAGCAGACGCTAGAGCGCATCGTGGGCAAATTCGATCCGGTGCGGTCCATCGCGATCGAGACGGGCAAGGCGCTCAAGGATATCGACATGCTGGAGATGAAGGGTGCGCTGTCCTCCGTCGACGCCCTGACCTACAAGCTGGCCCTCGCCCGCGACCAGGCCCGCGCCGTTGCCGATGCGGCATGGAAGAGCCAGGAACAGCGCTGGATCGATGTCGGCTTCAATGCCGGCGACTTCGACGGCTCCAATGTCCGCAAGCAGATCGATCGCGATCTGGACCTGCGCCAGGATGCCAACGACAAGATCGCCGAGGACTTCAAGCGGAAGCAGGAGGACCAGCTGCACGCGCTAGCCGGACTCTATGAAGACCTGTTCCGCGGTGGCACCGATGCGATCTGGAGCGACTTCAAGGCCATGGGCTTCCGCATCATTGCGGAGACGCTGGCGAAGTTCACGCTTGGCCAGATCAATGGCACTGGCGGCGGCTTCAATGTCGGCAGCGCGCTGCAGTCGGTGGGATCGGCATTGGGCATTTCCGGCGCGCGCGCGGCCGGCGGCCCGGTCATGGGCGGGAAGACCTATCTGGTCGGCGAGCGTGGGCCCGAGCTGTTCCGTGCGCCATCGTCTGGCACGATCGTGCCCAACAGCCGCATTAGCGTGCAAAGCCTCGCTTCGCTCTCAAATAGCGGCTTGGCGGCGCGGAGCATGACCGAGGTGTCGGCAGCGCGGCCGGGCAAGACCACAGTGAATCAATATTTCACGCTCGATGCCCGGCACGGCATTACCACGCCGCAGCTCCTTCAAGGCGTCAATCAGACGATCAAAAGCGAGGGGGCTCGCGCCGGTGCGGCATCCTATGCGCAGAGCCAGCAGTCCGCACCGGGCACGATGTTCAAGTATCAGCAGCTGAAGGGGTGAGCCTCAAATGCTGGTGGTGGCGGTTGGGGTCGCGGCCGGCGCCGCTGTGGGCGCGGGAGCCGGTTCAGCCGCCGGGCTGGCCTGAGGCGTTGATTCAGGCGACGCGGCAGCGACTGGCGTCGCCACGATCGGTTCCGGCGCCGGCTGTTCCTCTGGTGCCGGTTCCGCAATTACCGCGGGCTTGAATTGCGGGGCGGGAGTGCCTGGCTTGGCGATCTGAAAGGCGAACGGGTATTTCTGGCCGTTCCAGTCCACGATCACCGTTACGCGCGCCGGCAACTTCGCCAGCTTGACCTTCTCGAAGACGATCAGGCCAGCGTAGCTGTCATCGGGATCAACCGTCGTCAGCTGCATTACCTGAGAGCCGAGCGCGTCCAGCGTCTGGTCGAGGCGGTTTTGCACGGCGGCAATGCCCACGCCCGTCGCCGCGATTGCAGCGGTCGCCTGCAACTGACCGAATGCGCTCGGGGCGCTGTAATAGCTGTGATAGGTCCGCCCGCGAGGTGTCACGAAGGTGCTGTGATAGGTATCGCGCTGAGATGCCGCTGCAGCCGCGGTGACGCCGCCCAACATCGCCAGGCCGAACTGCGTCCATGCGGCGCGGCTCTTGGCCTTCTTTTCCAGGACTTCCACGCTCATCGCGTTCACCGTGACCGCGTCGGCCTGCAGCGTGAAATTCGAGACATCGATGTTGGCGGCCTGGCTGCCGGTATTGAAGACCGCGATATTGAAGGCGAAGCTTCCGTGATCCATTGGTGCCGGGCGGACCTGAACCGAACCGTTCTCTGAGAACTGGTCGATCGTCGCCAGGCCGTGATTATAGCGGATGCTCTCGTTCGCCAGCTGGATCGGCTGGACTACGACTTTCGGCGCAGCCTGTGCCGGCGCGCTGATGCACGCGAGCATGGCCACCGCCGTCGATAGGCGAAATAGCATGATACCCCCAATGTCCCCCAGCGCGACCTATTCGCCGCGCTGCTGTGGGTGGTATCAGGTGCGCAGCGATCAGGCTGTGATGGCGGTCACGGGTGCCTTGGCCCAGGCGGTTGGCTATGCAGTGGGGAATAATTGCAGGTCGCGTTCAACGAGCCGAAAATTCGGCCCGCTCATGCCCGCTATTGGCGGACGGATGCTCTGCGAAACAGATGAAGAACATTGACGCTCAAGTACTTCCCGAGTCGAGGACTCATCTTGCGACGAATGTCAATACTTAACGCGTGACACGACTCGAGATGGTGTGTTACTCGAACATCGAAGCAGGAGTAATTTATCATGGCACAGGCGCAGAACGAGACAGATCGTAATTACGATGCGTTCCTGGCCCAGCTCCCGCAGATAATCGATAAACATGCAGGATTTTACGCACTGATGCATGAGTGCGAGATCGTCGGCTATTACGGCGGCTCGCTGGAGGCAACGATTGCTGGTGCGAAGAAGTTTGGGGTGGGGGCGTTCTCTGTCCAAGAAGTGACAGAAGAGCCGGAGCATTTGGGGTTCTATTCCTATGTTGGTGGCTCGGGGCAGTGTTGAAAATCGGCAAGTAATCGTAAAAATTGGATTTCAGCCATTTGTCCCTGAGGCAATGGATGTGCGTCCATCTCCAACGATGCTGGAAATACCGGTTCACGAGTATCGAGCCCTTGTCGATACGGGGGCCCAGCGCACATGCTTGTGTCGCAATGTGATTGCCCAACAGGGGCTAAGGCATCACGGGAAGCGACCGATACAGAACGTCCATGGGGTTGAACGCCACTATCTTTATTGGGTTCAGATGGGCTTTTTCTGCGAAAGCTTGTCTTCACTGAATGATGGGCCAGGGCAAGCTACATATTTTGGTACGGAGCAGCCAACAGAGGTCATCGATATCGCTGATAACTATTGGTTTGATGCGATCATCGGTATGGATTTCCTCAGCCAGACCGACTTCCGGATGGATCGAGAGGGGACATTCTCAATTCGGGTAGATTGAATCTGATGACCCCACCTTCCAAACAGGTGGGTCAGTCTTGTGCGTGTTGCACAGCCTCTTGGATTTGAGCGGTAAGGACGAAAAGGAAATCACCCAGAGATTGGGCAAATCGAACCGATCGGGCAGCTTCTTCTGCAGAAACATGTGGGTTCTCTTCATCCGCGTGTCGAGGCCGATTTGATCCGAGGCGGACGCTATGAGCCCAGTCCGCCATGCCTTTTGTGAGCAGGCTATCGGCTTGAGCCTTATCAATCCGTTGGTAAAGCGATCCTTCCTTATAGCCTAGATGCTTCAGCATGGCATCGACAGCGCTCCCTGCCATGACAGCGGCGGCGTCAGGAGCGTGTAGGGTTTCAAATGCTTGCTCTAAAAAGCGCTTAGCGATCGACGGAATCGAATCCGAGATGGTGGGCGGAGCTGGATAGATCGCGTGCAACTCTGGCTCTTGACTGGTCCCGATGGTGTCCCCAGGCGTTCCGCAGGCGGTGACGATGGAGCCGCAGCTGTTGCAGCGGTAAGCGGCCCATTTTTGCGGGCGGGCTCCGTCCCCCCGGGGTGACCCGCTAACATCAGTTTGCCAGACGCGCGCTAACGTCGGGTCTGCTTTAGCGCAGTAGGGGCAGCGGCTCACACCCTGCAGAATCATCGTGAGTCTTTGGCGCTGTCTAAATTGTTCCAGCGCTTCTTTTAAGGGATCTGCCACGCATGCCTCTCAAGCTTTAAGCAATGTCATTCCGAGCCGCATGAGCTTGCGCACCGCCTCCGGCCGAGTCGGTTCATCGTCCTGAGCGGCAATCCATGAATCGAGCGCGGTCAAATCCGCCTCATTAAGGCGGACGGTGATAGGTTTGCCCACTCCAGTTGCAGGGCGCCCGATCTTTTTGGTGTCAGAAATGTTTGACATGCACATTTATTGATGTCAGAAAGTGCAAGCTGACGCAAGGCTCCTACACCTCGCGCCAGCTCTGACCGCAACCCCTGTTCGAGAGGGATTGAAGCTATGAACGACCTAGCATTGTCTAGGCGCGCCGTCACGCGCGCGCTTTTCCTACTCCCTACCGCTGCTGTTCCTGCTGCTGCCGTCGCGGCGCCGGCATTTGTCTGCAGCCCAGCATCAACCAGTCCTGAGATGGCGGCCGCAATTACTGCCTTCCGCGCCGCCCAGGCGGCAAGCGACCGCCATGGCAAGGTGATTGAGGATCCGGCATGGGAAGCTTTGCGCCAATGCCGCGACGCAATCCCTCATCGCACCACCGCGAGCGGCTTCGAATATCGCGGGGCGGTCAGGCATATGTCGACGGATCGCGCCGCTGACGTGGGCGCCGCCAAGGCGGCATGGCGGGCTGCGACGGCCGATCTTATGTCCGAAGACTATGCGCGCACCTGCGCTGAGCTTCGTGGCCTGATCGAATGGCGCGAAGCGGAAGAGATCCGCGCGCGACACCGGCTCAACATCAATTCGATAGTCGCAGAGAGCAATCGCCTCAGTGATGCCAGCGCCGATGCCCTCTATGATGTCGAGAACTTCGCTGTGGCGACGATCGCTGATCTGATCGCCAAGGTTGAGCTGATCGAAGAGACGGATGGACAGGTCGACATCGAAGTTTTGCTGCGTGACCTGCGCCGCATTGCTGGGGAGGTCGTGGCATGATCGACTTCAATCCCACAGACTGGATTCGCAGCTTCATCGCTGTCGGAGGCACGATCTATCTTAGCGCGGACGGCGTTCGCATCGGGTACTCGCCGGAGAACGAGGTAGCTACCGAAGCCGTCCGGGCAATCGGGCGCGAGCCGGAAAGCTGGAGGGCAGTGAAGGCTCAGCTCTCGGTATTCACCAGGGAGGCTCGCGCATGATCGTCTATCGCCAGAACTATGCCGCGCTAACCTTCGTGCCGAAGCCGCGGAAGCGTAAGCCGATCCTGAGCATCCGCCCGCGCCGCGTTCGTGGTCGGCGGAAGCCCGATGCGCCAGCCGGTGCGACGCGGCCGGCCTTCGACCTGCTTAGCCGGATAGACGAAATCCGCGATCGGCATAGGCTCAGTGACAGCGCGATCGGCCGCCAAGCGGTCAATGATCCGAATCTGGTCTACGCCTTGCGCGACGGCCGGCGGATCAGGGAGCAGACGCGAGCGAGGATCGTGGCTTGCCTCGACCTGATCGAGGGAGGGCGCTGATATGGCGAGTAGAGCCCCAAAGCCCCTGCCCTATCGCCCGCGCCACCGACGGACCTGGCTGCGACGTCACGACCGCCGGCGCGCGCAACCGGTTCCGACCGTTGCAGCCATGCTGACGGCCTTTCCGGTCCTTCGCCGCACCGAACTGGAGCGGATCGCGCATCGGGCGATCGACCGGATGGATGAGATCGACGGCGATCCCGATCTGGAATGGAGCGGCGACGAGTTCGATACCGGCAATAGCGAGGACGAGCAGTTGACCGACAACGCGCTCCTGCCAGCCGGTCCCGGTTGCCCGATCAGCGACCCCGGCGGGGGCAATGTCGAGGATGAGGGGCAGATCAACGAGATCGAGCCCTACACCGGCCCGATAGCAGGGCCAGGATCGCGCGACATCGCAACGGAGAGGGCGTCGCCATGCTGATCCGGCGCCACAACGCCGAGGATCAGCGGCTGCTTCCGCTTGTCGAGCCTGATGCAATCCCCCTTTCTGGGGATAGCCCAAAGGGCGGCCGGCAGGCGCAGGACGCAAGCTACCTTTCTCCGATCCTTCTGGAGATCGAAAGGAGGCTCAGAGCGACGGGAATGTCCGCCAGCCGATTCGGGCGTCTATCGGTCAACGATCCGCGCTTGGTGCATGATCTGAGGCGTGGCCGTGACCCGTCTTCGCGTATCGTTGCCCGAGTGCGGGCATTCATGGCCAAGGAGGCCAGCGAAAACGCTAGTGGGCGGGATGGTGGGGAAGAAATCCCGGTGGCGGAAAAAATGCCACCTTTTCAACATTATAGAAGGAAAGGTGGCGGAGACGGAGGGATTCGAACCCTCGGTAGCCCCTTAAGGCTACGACGGTTTAGCAAACCGCTGGTTTCAGCCACTCACCCACGTCTCCGCACGAATTTGCCTACCGGAAACCGGGAGGCAGTGGCTAGGCGACGGGCTATAGCGACGGCTTTGATCCATGGCAACGGTCCTTCGATACGAAATTTCACGGTTTTTTGCGCCAACGGATTCGATCTGGCCCGGAATCGACTCGGGTCGCCGTTCGTTCATTGTCGTTTCAGCTTCGGGGCCGATAATCTGGAGGATGGTTCAAGAGCGGGTTTCGGGGAGTAGCGGGCAATGATCGGCAGTTTGGGACGCAAGGGCGTCCGCTTCGCATGGGTTGGTACCCTGATGGCGGTGCTGGGCGGGCTCATGCTATCGCCCGTTGCGGGCGCACAGATTCGCACAGTCGATCCGAATACGGCGATCGATTCTGATCTGGCGCCTCCGCCGGTTCAAAACGGCGCGCCCACCGATCCCGGTATCGATTCCAGTGCTTCCACGCCTCCCCCTGCGTCTGCCGCGTCCGGTGCCTATGGCGCCGTGCCCGATAACAGCAGCGTGGCGGGCGGGGCCACTGCGACCGGCGCGCCGGTTACCGTCAATTCGCCGCCGGCTGCCCTGACCCCGGGCGAATCCTATCAGGAAGACGATCTGATCGGCGCGGCAGAGGGTGTGTTCGGCAAGGGCGCGGAAGGTCTGGCGGGCATCATAGAGAAGATTTTGAAGGATCAGGGCCGGCCCAACGCCTATATTTCCGGTCGCGAGGCATCGGGCGCCTTCGTCGTTGGCCTGCGCTATGGGTCTGGAACGTTGAATCACAAGATCGAGGGCAAGCGCGAAGTCTATTGGACCGGTCCCTCGATCGGCTTCGATGTGGGCGGCAACGCGGCCAATACCTTTGTCCTCGTCTATAATCTTTATGATAGCCAGGATCTCTACCACCGTTTCCCGGCCGCCGAAGGCACGGCCTATCTGGTGGGTGGGTTCACTGCCAGCTACCTGCGCTGGGGCAGCGTGGTGCTCATCCCGATCCGTCTGGGCGTCGGTTATCGGCTAGGCATCAATGCGGGCTATATGAAGTTCACGGAGAAGCGGAACTGGCTGCCTTTTTGAGACGGTCACAGCAGGGGAAGCTGGGCGCCATGGCCGGCGCCTTCCCCGTCCTCCTCGCCTTCCAGATTATGGACGCCCAAGCCCAGCAGGCGGGCGCCTATGCGAAGCGGTAATTGTGCCCGCAACAGGCCGCGTCCGGTTTCCATCAATTGTTCGAGCGAGCGCACGGGCGCAGTGAAGCTGCGCGACCGCGTGATGATACGGAAATCCGCGAACTTCACTTTCAGCACCACGGTTCGTCCATAGGCCTGCGCCTTGTCGATCCGGTTCCAGAGATTATCCGCGATCCGATTGATCTCTTGCACCAGCGCCTCTTCGGTCACCAGGTCTTCGAGGAAGGTGTCCTCGACGCTCACCGACTTGCGTTCCTGTCGTTCGTGAACCGGCCGGTCATCCTCGCCCCGCGCAGCGCGATAATAGAAGAGGGCGCTGCTGCCGAACTGTGCTTGGAGGAAGGACAGGTCTCGATCGCGCAGGTCGGCGCCGGTCTGGATGCCGAGCTTGTGCATCCGTTCGGCGGTGACAGGGCCGATACCATGTATCCGCCGTACCGGCATGCCTGCCATGAACGCCGCCCCCTCGGCCGGCCGTACCACGCATAGTCCGTCGGGCTTGTTCTGGTCGGACGCCAGCTTGGCGATCAGCTTATTGTAGGACACGCCGGCTGAGGCGGTCAGCCCGGTCTCCTCGCGGATCAGCCGCCTTATCTCCTGTGCCACCAGGGTTGCCGATGCGATGCCGGGCTTGTTCTGGGTCACATCGAGATAGGCCTCATCGAGCGAAAGAGGCTGCACCATGTCGGTGAAGCGCCCGAAGATCGCGCGGATCTGGGCGGAAACGGCACGATAGACCTCAAAGCGGGGTTTCACGAACAACAGGTCGGGACATAGGCGCCGGGCGCGTGCGCCCGGCATGGCGGACCGGACCCCGAATTTACGCGCCTCATAACTGCAGGTGGCGACCACGCCGCGCGGGCCACCGCCACCAACCGCTATGGCCTTGCCGCGCAGGCTTGGATCGTCGCGCTGCTCGACCGACGCGTAAAAGGCATCCATGTCGACATGGATGATCTTGCGCGTCGCGAGCGGTGAGAAGTCCATGGCTGGCCTTATGCCACCATGGGAACGAAAGGGAAACAGGTCGTGGGCGTCAGTTCTTTTTGCCCTTGTCGGCCCGCGCCATTCCCAGCAACGCAGCAAAGGGGCTGGCCTGTTCCTCGGTCATCACTCCGGCCTCGCGTAGATAGGCGTCGGCCTCCGCTGCACGGGGATAAGGGTCCATTGCCAGCGCCACTGTTTCGGCCACCGCCTCGCCCATGTCGATGACATTGCCGTCATAACCGATCGTATCGCAATCCTCGGCATCCAGTTCCAGTTCTTCGCCTTCGGGCGGTTCTCCACTTTCCAGCACGAAGCGCAGCACGAAATCGGTATCGATTCTCTCGGGCACCGCCAGGCCGGTTGCGACGCAAGGCTGAGCCAGTTCCGCCCGGACATGGCCGCGCGCCATGATCGTGCCACTCTCCGCGTTCAACCGATAGTCCGCTTCCAGCAGATCGAGTGCCAACAGGGAGAAACGACGCATCAGTGCGGCACGTTCTTCGGCATTGGCGCTGATAGTCACCAGGCTGTCGCCCAGTTTGCCTAGCTGGTCGGTGCGCACAGGCCGCGAAAATTCTATAGGGTTGGTCATCCAAGGTCTCCAGCCAGCAAGGCGTCACGGGTCAGGCAGCCCAGCCGCACCCAACGTTCCCGCAATGCACCTTCAACATGGCAGAGGGCATCAGCGGAAGGGGTGTCACCGCGATACAGGTTGCGGCGCAGCGCATCCTCCAGATCGCCCTCATCCGTCAAGGCCGCGCGATAGGCGCTCAACCGCCCGCCCAGCGCGCTCATCATGCGGCCGATATGCTTGCCCACCACGACGTCGCCGATCCCCTCCTGGCGCAGTTGTCCGTCCATGTCGTCAACGAACAATTCGGTCAGCCACACGCTTTCCGGCGTTGCGCCCAGTGCTTCCAGACGGATCAATATTTGCGCGAGGACCGCGATGATCATGTCGAACCGGCCATCCAACGTGTCTGGCACGCCGCCCTGCAGATACCAGTGCGGTTGTCGCCCTTCGGCTATGATCGCATGATAGAGCGGCATCAGTCCGGCCTTCGGATCGTCGCGACCCAGCAGGCGCTTGAGGAAGGAAGGACGGGATTGGGACATGGGTTGCCGTCTTTTCGTGATGGAATGTTGGCCAGCAGACTATGCCGGCGCGTGCGCCCCTTGCCGGGGCCTGCGCATTTCCATATTGATCGGCGAGCCGCCCGATGCAATGGCGGCTTTATGTTTCTTGAGTTCGCGGGCCTGTCCCCGCAGGAGAAGACCATGCGCAAGTTTAGCCGCCAGTCCCGCTGCGGGCGAATCCTGCTCGCCGCCGGCCTCGGTGCGGTATTGATGGGCGCATCGGGCTGCACCCGCATCCGTACGCACCAGGGTTATCAGGTCGACAAGCTGCTGGTGGACTCGGTCCAACCCGGCATCGACAATCGCGCCTCTGTCGAAGGCACGCTGGGACGGCCGAGCTTCGCCGCGCAGTGGGGTGATGCCGACTGGTATTATGTCTCGCGCGATATGCGGTCGCTCGCCTTCTCCAATCCCAAGCCGGCGTCGCAAACGATCCTGCATGTTCGCTTCGATGCGGCGGGTAATGTCGTGGCCGTTGACCGCATGGGCCTGGAACAGGTCGCGCATATTTCGCCGAGTGGTGACAAGACGCCGACCCTGGGTCGCCATCGCAGCCTGTTCGACGAGATTTTCGGCAATATCGGCGCAGTCGGCGCTGGTGGGATGGGCGGCCAGGGTGGCGCTGGTCCAGGCGGCGGCCCCAACGGCAGCTGATCTGCATAGCGGGTACGGATGTGATGCCGGCATTGGGCCGGCTCACTGTCCGGCGACCCGCGTGCCGTTCTTGATCTGCTCGGCACGCAACTGGCGCGCAATTTCCTCCAGCCGTGCCTTGCTTATGCCCACGTCGAGCCGTTCGACCCCGATGCTATAATCTTCTCCCGCCTTGATCGCGGCATCAAGGGCGACGTCATTGGGCGCGGTCGCGGCGACCTTGGTCGTGGCCCGGCTGACCTTTACCTCCACCTCCTTGCCGTCGATCAGAATCTTCGTGGTCTTCTGGCCCGCATTGGGCATCATCCGCTCGAAATCGCGCGCGATCTGCCCCATGTCATCGGACCATAGTTCGCGCATTATCGCCTCGATCTGGTCCGGCGCAGCCTTGCGCAGCGCATCGGCAGACAGGTCTGAAGCGGCCGTCAGCCCCTCGATCTCCCCGCGCTTGATGCTGCCGCGTAGACTGTCCACGGCGGTGCGTTCGAGTTCGGTCCAATCGTCGAGCGCTTCCCCTTTCGATGCCGCTTTCAGGAAACGCTCGCGCAGATCGTTGAAGCTGGCATGATCCTTCGACAGGCCACGGGCAGCCCCCTCACCCGCCTTGCTTTCGCCGATCACCAGAACCTCGGCCTGGGTCTTTTCCGCATTGGTCCAGCGGACCACGACGCCGTCGGTCAATTGCCGATTGGCGGCATCCTTGACTCTGCTGCCGGCGATGAACTCGGCTTCGGCTCCGGCTTTTTCCGCATATCTGGCCAGCCCCGGCCCCGCCATCGCCTCCAACAGTTCGCCGCGCATATGATTGAGATCGGGGGATTTGGCCATGACCCGCATCAGCGCCTCGTCGGACAGGCCGGACACTTCGGGAACCGCCTTTTTTAGAGCGGTGAGCCATTCTCCATGGGTGGTGGCCTTCGCGCCGACCGTTGCCATCTTGACCAGGTCGGCTTCCGATTCCAGCGCGACTTTCAGGGCCGCCGGATCGGGCGCGCGAAAAATACCGAGGATCGGATCGAAAATGCGCTCCGGCAGCTTGGCGGAGTCGCGCACATATTGCAGTTCGCCCTCTGGGCTGAGCCGGAATCGATAGCCGGTCTCCGCCTTCGCGCCGAATTTGAACAGAGCTTCGTCGGCGCCATGCCAGTCGGCCGCGCGATTGGTGAGATCGAAGGACGCAGAACCGCGCCGTTTGACCATGGCCGCCATTTCCGCATCGCTCAACGTTGATGCCAATGGCGATCGCCACCCCCCCTTGGGAACCTGCATGAGCTGCTCTTCGAGGGCTGCGGCGCGGCTGGCGATCTCGGACAGCTTTGCGCTGTCCTTCTCGGCAGCTCTGGCTTCCGCTTCGAGTCCCGCAATGCGTTCCCCGAAGCTCTTCTCGCCGGCCTTGGGCTGATGGGCTACGATCTGCTCGGCATAGCGCTCGCGCAGCATCACGCAGGGCGAGGCGCATTTGAAGATGCCCGATCGGGTCACGGCAACCTCGCCGCCAGCGCTGCTGGCGACTTTGGCCGCGCCCTCGGTCTGTTCGGTGGCAGCCTTGGCGACGGTCTTTTCAACGCTCTTCGCGCCGGCGGCACCGACCGCTTCCTCTATCGACTTGGCCTGCATCCGTTCGGCGCTGGCGACGACGCGGTCCGCCAGCGATTTTCCGCCCGCCTTCTCGGCAGCTTCCCGCAATTCCTCGGCAAGTTGGGCTGCTCTCTGGCTGGCGCGTTCGGCCTGGGCGAGCGCACGGGCGGCCGGGGTCAGGCTTTTGAAGACACTCACGGCAACGGACAGGTCGATGGCCACCCCGATGATATCGAGGGCCAGCCAGAACATCGATGGTTCTTCGGCCGACACGGCGCGGGCCTTGTCGAAGTCGGTGCCGTTGGCTGCGGCCTTGAACTGATATTCGCGCAGGTGCGCCAGCGCCATCCATCCACCGGTTGCGACGGCGCCCACTGCCCCGATCGCGGCACCCGCGGCGACAAGGCTACCCCCGCCGGTCGGCAACGCGGCGAGCAGGCCCAGCGCCAGCGCAAGAGCGCCCAGGGCAAGGTCGACGATCATATTGTCGGTTTCGACCTTGTCGACCTGGGCGCGGACGAAGCCGTCCCCCAGCGAACCGGATTCCAGGTTCATTTCGGACTTGGTCGGTTCGAGGACGGGAGGCAGTTTCCAGACAATATCGGGATCCTCCGCGACCTTTTCGCGGACCTTGGCGATATTGGCCAGATGCTCGTCGCTGGCCTTGCCAAGAGCTGTTGCCGGACTGTTGCCCTGTCCTTCCGCGACCTGGCGCAGACCGCTTTCGTCATTGGCGAAGGCCGCCAGGATCGGATAGCGCGCCTCGAGCGCCATGCGCAGGATTTCCCGTTCATCCTGCGATTGCTTCAGCGCAGCGCATGCCTGGTTCCAGGCTGCGGCATTGCTTTGCCGTACGATCGGTTCGCCCAGATCATCGACGCCGCTTTCCTGGTCACGCTTGGCGTCCTCGCGTTGATGAATCTCGCCCCATTTATCGAGGAGCAGTTGGGCGGACTGCTTCAATCCGACAGTCGCTGGTCCGCTGCCCATGCTATAGGCGGTGCCCGAATAGGCGCCGCCGGGATCGACGCTGATCACTACTTCGCTGGAGAGGCCATAGCGGACCATTTCCGCCTTGATCCGGGCTTCGCTATCGGCAAGCAGAGCCCCGGTCATGGCCACGGCATGGGCGCGAAAGATGATGAGGAAGCTCTGGACCTGGGGCAGTCCGGTCAATTCGGCACCGCGTTCGACGCTGGCATTCCATTGTTCGACATGGAGGGCCGCGAAGGCCAGCAGATCGCCCGCGCTGCTCCACAATTGTTCCAGTGCCCATTCGTCGCGCGGTCCCACCCAGCCTTGGTCGAGCAATATCCCGATCAGCCGGGTGCGTTCGTCATCGCTGCATTCGCCGAAATTCTGGATATCCTTGACGTCGCCAACGCTCTTGCTCTGGATCGCCTTGTCGATCCGTTCCCTGTTGCTTGGGCCATCGGCAGGCGCGCGCCGTGCAACGGTACCGCCTTGATCCTGCAGTGTGTGCACCAGTTCATGGGCGATCAGTTCCCGCCCATCGGCCGTTTCCGGTTGATAGGCGGCTGGCGCGAACGCAATATGCTGTCCCAGGGTCATCGCACGCGCGCCCGCAGACCTTGTCTGCATCCCGGCGTTCCTATCCCGATGGATGCGCACGCGGCTCAGGTCGGTGCCCAGGCGCCGTTCAAAATAGGCTTTTTCGCGTGTCGGCAGGGGATGGGCGCCCGTATCGGATGTCCAGCCTGTTTCCGCCATGGTTGGCCCGTTTCCCACCGCACTGCGGCGTATCAGGCCGGACGATGCCTGGCATGTGGGGCAGGGGGTGGATGCCGTCGCGCATAGTGGACAATTGGGCAGGGCGGCGACCGGTGCCGCCTCGCGGCTGACCTCGCGCGCGATATGCGCTGCTTCCTGTTCGGCCGGATCCTGTTCAGGGCCGACAGGGACCCGGGCGGCCATGGTCATTTCAAAGGCTCCGCGCCTAACGCCCGTCGGAAGGAAAGGGGGAGAAGTGGCAATTTGAGCAGGTCAACCGTCGCGAATATTGCTGTTTCTCGGACGGGGTTTGCCGGTCCCTGCGGAAAGCCGGTGGATGGTGTCAGCATGCCATCGGACCCGGGCACCAGCGCAGGCAAAACCGTTGAGACACCGAATCCTGCCTGTACATCCAGGCCGGGCATCAGCCCGATATGGGCCAGCGCGAAGGGCATGGAGAAGCCGCCATCGGGGGCGATCGTCATCGTCATATCGAACGACAGCGTCATCGCGGGCATGGCCGGCAGCTTGTCATGCGCCAGTTTGATCAGATCGTCGCCGCTGAAGCCGAAGCGCAGGGTTAGAGGGCTGCCGGGGCCAGTCGGCGGCACGAAGCTGAAACTCTGTAGCGTCGCATAAGGGATCGCGGCTAACGGCAAAGCCAGATTTACGCCCGACAGGCGTTGGCGGCCGCCAGGATCAGACGCCAGCGTCCCGACGCCCAGCCCATATATGGCGACACCTGTTCCGATGACGGCGGCCTTGTCGGCGGATTCCATCTGGCCCCAGATTGGCAGCGCATAGCGTTCGGCGAGGCCACGGCCAAAGCTCTTGAGTCGCTCATTGTCGGCCGCCTGCTCGGCGATCGTCTTGATACCGCCTTCCAGCGCACCCGTCGCCTGCTCGGCCTTGGCCTCCTGCAGCGGACCACCATTGTCCAACTGCACGGCCGGTTGGCCTGCGCCCTGTTGCAGGCTGTGCCCCAGTTCATGGCCGAGCAGCTTGCGGAACGGGGCACTGCCCGGCTGCCAATGGCCGGGCGCAAAGGCGATGTCCCGGCCGGACGCCAGCGCATGGGCGCCAAGGTCGCTGACGACGCCTGCATCGCGGTGAACCCGCACAGCGGATAGGTCATGACCAAGGCGCCGCTCGAAAAAGCCTCGATCCCGAGCCGGGATGGGCTGCCCCGCACCAAGGTTGAGCCGGGGGTCGGCACGGGTCGAAGAAATATGCCCGTTCGCTGGCCTTTCGCCCGTCGCCACACGATCGGCCGCCACCTCCGCGCTGGCGTCCGCCAGGATGCGCACGCGTGTCCGGGACGCACGGCTGGGCATCAGAACGCCCCGGCCGCCTCCTCTGCGGCCTTCACCGCGCGTGTCGCCAATCGCGCCGTTTGTTCCGCCACCGCCCTTGCCCAGTCGAGTCGCTTCTCGATGACCGCCTCTTCGGCGGCGGCCACGGCGGCAGCGGCCGATAGCCAGGCGTCGCGCGCCGTTGCCCAGTCGTCGCCAAGGCCGTTGTTGGCCAGACCGGCCGCCAGACCATCGCGCAGGCGGCTATAATCGACATAGGACACTATGGCAGCATGATGGGCGGCATCGCCATCGGTCGTGGCCAAGGTGGTGGCGCGGGTCAGCGCATCTTTGGCTGCGCTCAGTTGTGTGGCCAATATGCCGGCACTGCCTTCGATCATCGCAAGAAGATCGAGTGCCGCCGCCTTTTTCGTGACCAGATCAGCTTTCTTTGTCGCTAGCGTGTCAAGCGCGGCCGTCAGGACGCTGGCTTCGTCGTCCGCCGTCGTCGCAATGTCCGTATCCAGGGTCTTCACCTTGTCGATGGCATCGTCGAGCTTGGCCTGGTCTCCCCCATTGGCATCCAGTACCGCAGCCTTAAGTGCGTTGGCGACGCTGTCCGACAGGGGTTGTCCCGCCCCCGTCTTGGCGGTCTGTACGGTTTGCAGGACGGTGGTGCGGGCATTGATTGCGGCGGTGATGCGTGAGGTGGCTGCATCCGCCGCAATCTGTTCGGCCTTGGCCCGGGCAATGGCCGAATCGATCTCTATCTGCGCTGCCCGGGTCTGGGCGGCGACCTGGCCGAATTGTGCGCCCTGCGCCATGGCCGTGGCGAGGGATGCGGTAAAGGTCGAACGGTCCTGTTCAAGGGACGCCACGGCGTCGGTGATGCTGGTCATCAGGCGGCTCCTTCCGTTGCAATGGGCAGGAGCGGTGCAGGCCGCCCCTTTTTGGCAAATTCGGTCATGATGGCTTCCTGCAGATCGCGCGTGGTGATCCGGCGATCCTCATCGGCTGCGGCATAGGCAGCGGCGAGCGCGGCATTGCGGATTTCGCCCCCGGTCATTTCGCAATGACGAGCCAGAAGGTCGAGCGGCAGGCGGGGGGTCAGCCGGGTTTCTGCCGGGAGATGCAATTGCCACAGGCGCAGGCGCTGTGCCGCCGCAGGCCGGGGCATGGGAACGACGCTGTCGAGACGGCGCATGAAGGCCTCGTCGATCCCTTGGGCAAGGTTGGAGGCCAGAATGGCAATGCCATCAAAGGCCTCAAGGCGCTGCAGCAGGAAATTGACTTCGATATTCGCATAGCGATCATGGGCGTCTTCGACCGAGGTGCGTTTGCCGAACAGGGAATCGGCCTCGTCGAAAAACAGCAGCGCGCAAAAACCTTCGGCGGCGGCAAACAGCTCGGACAGATTCTTTTCCGTCTCGCCAATATATTTGGAAACGACCAGCGACAGGTCGACCTGCATCACCGGCAATCCCAGCCGGGTGGCGATGGCATCCGTGGCCAGGGTTTTGCCTACGCCAGAATCGCCCGAGATAAGCGCGCAGAGACCACGTCGTTCGCGGTCCAGTTCCCAGTTGTTGCGAATGGGTATGCGCAGGCGATACCGCCGGATGAAATCCTCCAATCGGCTTTCTGTCGTCGCGTCGATGACCAACTGGTTCCAGGCGACTCTGGGCACGCGCAGGCTTGCCATCCGGACGGCCCGGGGCGGTACCGTCTCCATGCGCGCGGCGGCAAGGCGTTTGGGGTCGCCGCGCGCGCGCGATGCCAGCATCGCAATGTCGGTGGCGCGCATCCAGCTCTGGTTGGCGAGCATATTCACCTCCGCCTCATCGAGATTGGGCATGGCACGGCGCCAATGTGCGATCCGTATCGCTGCATCGGGTGGCGGCAGGATGATCCGCGCAGGCGGGCGCTGGTGGGCGGTGGTGCGCAGGAATATGTCGGCTGGCGCCAGCAAGATGATCGGCGCGATCAGGTCGTCGGGCGGCATCCCCAACTCGCCACTTCCTGTCCAGGCGAGCGCGATCGGGCGCTGTTCGGCGACCGACAACATGGCCAACATGCGCCACGGGGGAACGCCGCTGCTCTGCACGACCAAGGCGGTGGGCGCGGCCATTTGCAGCAGGGCCTCGCCGCGCCAGCCTTCGCCCGCCAGATGCAGCAAGCAGCTGTCCGGTGTCGCCAGCCATGCGGACAAAGCCAACGCTGTGTCATCATCGGAGCCAGCCTCATCGCCTATCGTCAATTCCGCGATCTCGATATCGGTTGGACGGGTGGCGTCGAGCACCGCCAACAGGGAAGTCTGCGGATCCAGGAGCCAATCGGTGGCGGGGGCGCCCGTTTCCGGCCAACGCAGCAAGCCGTGGCGCCACAGCGGACTGGCCCAAACCGCGCGGCGTGCCTCGATGGGAGCCAGCTTGTCGCCCAGCAGCAGCCGCAAGGCTACGCCTGCCGGCAGCCGGCGGGTACCGGAAAGGCCGGATATCAAGGCCGCGGCGCGATCATCCAGGGCAGGCAACAGGGCCAGACCGAGTAGATCGAGGTCGAAGGCGGACAGGGCGCAGGCGCGTGCAATGCGGCCGAGTGGTACGTCGGCAGTGGCCAGTTCCTCATACAGTATATCTGCGGCATCGGGGATGATGATCGCGATGGCGGCCGGGTCCAGCTCATCGGTGGGCAGGATGGCGCGGGCGAGGTCCAAGAGAGGCGCGCGCGCTTCCGGGAGCCGCAGCAGCAGTCGCGCGGCGCCAATGCCGATCAGGCGCGCCAGCAGCGCGTCCGCGTCGATCGCGTCGCTCATGCCGCGTCTCCGTAACGAAAGGCGATCGTTCGACCGATGAAAGGCAGCCAACCCGGATCGATATCCCAGCCGGCCCGCCGCAGATCGATATCGGTATTTTCCATCGGCCAGACGATGGTGGCGCTCCAGGGCGTGGCGTGAAGCAAGCCGGGACGCATCACCAGTCGGGCAAGGCGCGCATGGTCAGGTTTTTCAGCGAACGGCTCCATATCGCCATAGATTCGGCGGATGGTCGACGGTGCCCAGGCGGCTTCGGGCATATCCTCGATCAGCCGGTCAAGCCATATGTCGGCGCGGCTATCCAATGCGATGCCGTCAAGTGGTTGATCGGGCAAAGGCGTGCCGGCAAAGACCGCCAGCAACGGGCGATCCCGCTCCAGCGCCAGGCGGGCAGCCGTGGCCGGCAGGGGCAGCAGGCAGCGGCGCAATGCAGCCAGCCCGATTGCGCCAAGCATATCCGCGTTGATTTCAGCCGGCGGCAGCAACTGCAGCAAGGGGCGCAGCATCAATATCAGCCCCCCCCGAATATTTCGGTCAGAGGTGCAGGATCGGAGGATGTCACCGGCCCCGGGGCATTGACGCTGTTCGCCGCGGCGAGGGACTGGACTGCTCGTACCGGCTGGGCAGAGATGATGTCCGGCGCCTGAATGGGCATGTCGGATGGCGTGGAGGCGAGCGCCATCGCACGCCCTGGCTGAGTAGCCATGACGACCGCCAGCGTAAGCAGCGCGCGCAGGCCCTCGGGCAACAAGCGAAGCCGATCGGCAAGATCGCCGTCCAGAACGGAAGCGATTTTGTCTACGAATATGGGCAGTGAACCGATGGGATCGGACGGCGGGTTCAGGGTGGTGGTGGGAGGCATGGTGCCAAGCTCGGCCAGCCGGCTGTTCAGTTGCCGGCGAAGCAGCATGGCCAGTCGCAGCGCATGTGCCTCTGGCAGGAGGTGCAGCAATGCCGGCTCCGTCATCAACAGGCGTAACAACAGGATTGTCGCGCGTGCCGGCTCGCGCTGCAGCCATCGCTCGATTATCCCGGCCGGATCAATCTCTTCGGCCCACCATGGCATGGCGGCCTGCGTTGCGCGTGCGCGCAATATGGCGCATTCGGCGTCCCATATATCGTCATAAACCGCATCCTCACTGGAGGCGGCCGCCGCCTGCGGCCGTGCCCGCACGGCGGGCAGTTCGGCAAGAATGGCCGAGACGATCGCCTGTGCCCATGCTGCGGCGATCGCGTCGGCCTTGGCATCGGCTGCGATCTGCAGGTTGACCTGCAGCGTTCCGATCGCGATCGCAAGATCACCATGCGATAGTGTCAGCGCGCCGGGGAGCAGAGCCTCAACTTGGGCAGGTAGGCGTACCGCAGCTTGCGCCAGCTGTGCGTCGAGCGTGGCTGCGCTTGCCACATCGTCACAAACGGCATGGATATGGGCGTGTCGAATGATCGTATCGACGCTCATGTCGACCGCCGTACCAGATTGCCGGCAATGATCTGCCGGGCGATGCCGGTTCGGGTAGCCCCCAGGATATTGGTGACGGTTTCAGCACGATCGAGGAAGCGGGTGGCCTGCGCACTGGTACCACCGGCTGTGCGGGCTGCCTTGACGGCTGCAGCAGGGTCCTCATGCGCCGTTAAGGCGTCGGCCAGCGCCTTGGAAACCAGGCCGGTCGGCGCAGGCTTGCTGAAGGCCTCGGCCGCATCGGCCGATTCGGTGATCCGGGCCTTGACCATTGCCTTGATCTTGGCGAGGGCCTCTGTCCCGCCGACCAATGCCGCCGCGTCATCGGGTGATCGGGCGAGCAGTTCGCCCACTGTCAGATCGGCAGGGACCGTGTCTGGCATGTCCTTGCCCAGATTCTGGAGTGGCAGCGCATTGGTCGCATCGCGCATTTCAGCATAGATTGTGGCGCCGGCTGCGCTCGAAAATATTGGAGGCGGCGCAATTTTGTCCGAAAATGCGCCGGCGTTGGTGGCTGCAAGCGGAGACAGCACTGCCGGTTCGGTCGCGATGGATTTGACCAGCGCTTCGGTCGCCGCGGGCGGCTGGATAGCGCCGAACATCTGCAATATCTCGAAATCGGGATATGTGGCCGCGAAGCTGTCGGTCACTTGGTATAACGCCGCTTGGCGCCGCTCGGTCGCGTTGGGAATGGTCGATAGCAGCTTGCGATCCTGGGCCTCGACGGCTTCGCCGAAGGCCTTGGCGCGTTCGGGCGATGCGAGATCGGGGGCCACCACCGGCAGCGCCTGACGCAAGGTCGCGGTAAAGGCAGGATATTGTGCGACGGCGGCGGCGAGCTGCCGCTTCTCGGCGGGCTGGCCGGCGATGGCATCGGCTCGTTCCTTGACGGTCACCAACCGCCGTGTTTCGGTCGTCTTCGTTGGCGCAAAGACCTGGGAAACGAGCTGGATCATTTCCCAGAGGGTCAGCAACAGGTCCAACAGGACCATGCGCTGCTTGACATAGACGGTGAAATGGCGCGGCAGCATGTGAAGGTCGGCCCGTTGCGCGAGCGCCGCCATCGACCGTGCGTTAAGCTGCAGCGCTGCAGCGGCGGCATCGATCTGCCAGTCCGCCAGTTGCGACATGGCATCCTCTTCGACCACGCCCAGGATCGGATGCGTGCGTTCCAGGCCTTGGAGCGGCACGACCAGCTTCACCACCTCGATCGTGCGATTGGCCAGCTTATCCGCGCCGAACAACAAGATTAGCCGCAGCAGACGTCCGGTGCGGGTCAAGGGATTGCTGCCGATTGCGTCGATGCGCTCGGACACTGGCGCTGGCAGCCGATCGATATTGATGGGATCCTTGTCGAAGACGTTGGTCAGATCTTCCAGGATATCGTCGTCGTGCAACGCGACGGTGGCATAGGCCAGAACGTTGGTGCGCTTGAAATAGGAAAGGCCTTGTTCCACCGCCGATCCGACCAGGCCCGATACGAGCAGGTTTTGCAGGCCAGCCGCCGCCAGATATTTGTCGAGTGTCTCGATGCCAGTGATGGCCTCGCCCCGTGGCAGGGCAGGATCGATGGGGAGAAAGCCGATCGGCGGAATATGACGGAACCCGCGATCGAACAGGTTGACGTTCATCAGGCGCTCATCCCGGATCAGCGGTGCGACCTCGAGGCTTTCGGAAAGCATGCACTGAAATTGGTGAATACGCGCCCAGCCCGCCGATCGCGGTGGTGCGCCGAAACGGGTGCGATGCGTTTCTTCCCCTGGTGTCGCGACGATCGTTCGCCGCGGGATCCATGGATCGACGAAGCGGGCGCTATGCTCATCAGCAAGATAGACCATGGCAAGTGCGATCGCACCGGGATCGTGCCGCCATGGATTGGTCGGGCCGCAGAACCGGTGATCGGTTGCGAAGGGCGGGTCCCAGCGCTTGATCAGCGAATGTTCAAACACGTCGAAATAATAAGCGGACAGGACACCGCGCAGGTCCCAGGGTGTGCGAACCAGATCGCTGGCCGGTACATCAACCGGAAAGCGGACCAGCGATAATCCGAAACCGCTGGTCCAACTGTCGCTTTCACAGGTGACGGGCTGAGCGCCTCCACATATGTCGCCATAGATTTTGGCGCTTCCGCTCGCCTTTTCGGCCGCCTCTATGATCAGCAGATAGGGGCCGGGCCGGATCGCCGGTCCGCCACCCTGGGGGCCGTCCGGTTCCGGAGCGAGACAGATGCAGGGGGCGAATTCGGTCTTGCCGGGGACGACCCGGCGCGGCCTGCGCCGGTGCAGGGTCACCAGGTCGGCGAGCGTGAAACGGAATGACTGGGGTACAAGGATCGGGCGCCCGATCATGTCGAACGCCAGACCCGGTGTCAGGATGATCTCGCGCTCTGCGGAAAAGGCCCATTGCATCCTTTGGTCATAGGGCGATGCGTTGAGCCCATCGGCTTCCAAGCCTAATCCATAGGCAATGCCGGGCGCCAGCATCTGGGCGTCGAGACGAGCGCGCTGATCGAAATAGCTATCCTGTCGGCGCAATGCCTCGGCGGTGAGGAACCGGCCGTTGAACCAGTTGGTGCGGTTCAGGCTGTTCCAGCCCTCCACGTCGCCCCCTGGTGCGACGGGTAGGCCGGCAGGGCCGATGCCGATACCGGCCAGCTTTCCGATCTCCCCTTCCTCGGCGATGGTCAGGGCTGCATGGCCATAGAGCTTCTTGGCCAGCGCGCTGAGAAGCGTAGCATTCGCCGTTTCGGATATCTCAGTGCCACTCATCTCATGCCTCCTCAGGCTGGCGAGAATGTCGCGATCCGTACGGCATCATGGCCGCGTCCGGGGGGTGGGGTGGGGTCGTCGGCGAAGCCGGCGAGCGGATGACCGTCGAGATCCAGTATGGGTTGGGCGCCTCCGCCGGAGAGCGCGATTTGCCACAGGGTGTCGCCGGTCCAGTCTTCGCCCAATGTCAGCGTGAGAACCGCGCCTGTGATATTGCTGCTCGCCGGCGTCAGTTCGGTCCATCCGGCTGTCGGATCGAAGCGCAGAATACGGACGCTGTCGGGCGTGATCGACAGGGGTTGCAAGGGCGCAGAGAAAGTGACTGCGACACTGATCGCCGTGCCGTCCGAAGCGGCAATGGCCGATAGCGCGCGAAAATGTGCCGCTGCTGCGGGGGCTGCTGGCCCGACAAGGCGTGTCCCCAAGGCTATCTCTGCGATCGACTGCACGGGCGGCAGCAGCGCGCGGACGCTGCTGTCCAGTGCCACGACTGTCGTGCGGTCATCGATCGTTTCGAGGTCGACCGTTGCCAGCAACAGCTTTGTATCTTCTGCATGGGCATATAATCGAGCCAGAGCCGGGGGCACATTCGTCAGCAGTGCCTGCATACGGGTACGCAGCGCGGGCGGCTCATCTATCCGTGTCCAGTCGCGGACGGTTTCAAAGGGATCTTCGGGTGCCGCCGGCTCCAGGCAGAGGCGATAACTGTCCAAGACCCGGCTCCAGGCCAAAGCGTTGTCGGCATCGGAACAAGGGGCGGCGATGGCGGGTGTCTGGGCGGTCAGGCAGGCGCGATAGCTGAGCACGACATAACAGCGGCGGCGATCGACCGGGCTGGATGACGGCGCTGCATCCGCGTCCGCGTCCACCTCCGCCGGAGATGGCGCCTCTCCTTCCTCCGACGGCGGCGGGTTGACCGCGGCCGGACTGGGTGAAAGGCTAGCCCAGAAGGATGCGTTGGCGGCGAGGCCCGTTATGTCGAGGCAGACGGCCTCTGGAACATAGATTTCCCGGCCCAGCGCATCGATCGCCAGCCCCGCCGTGCAGCGCAGTTCGGTAGCAGGCGGATCGATTGTCTGCCGCGCCACGATATCCAGGCCCGCCACCACACCGGTGCCGTGGAGCAAGGCATTTCGCAGCCGTGCGCGCAGCAGGTGATATTTCTGCTCCGCCGTGAAATCCTCTGCACCCAGTAACTGGCCATAGGAGTAGCGCACCCGGGTGAAGGGATCGCCGGGCAAGGCGGGATCGGTCCCTTCGATCGGGGCAAATGTGGCGGCGTCGACAACTTCGGTCATGCAAGATCCCCAATCGTCTCGCGTTGAGCCTGGCCAATGCGTGTGCCTGGGCGAATTCCGAATTCAGTCTGGTGGCGGCCAAGCGTCTCTGTCCGCCCAAGCACGGCAGTGCCGAGCACACCCGGCTCGAAACAGGATACTGCGCCGAGCCGGGTAAGGCCGACCATGCTGGCTCGATCAAGTCTGTACCCGGCATCGATCCAGCAGAGGCGGTGGATCGTATGTGCGGGCTTGCTGGCGGCTATGGCATCCTCGATCACGGCCGCCAGGACATCGTTTCGGTGGCGCGAGAGGATGACGGTGAATCGGTGCGCAAAACGGCGAACGAAGCGAGCCAGCGGGTCGCTTTCGATCGGGAAGGGAATGTCGCCAGCCGGACAGGCCGCGTTGCCGGCGGCGGTACGACGAAGTTGAAGGGCCAGATGGCTGGCGAGCAGGGCCTGATCGGCGGCATCGTCCGGTGTGGCCATTGCGCCGTCTTCATCGCCGATCTGGAACGCCGCGCCGATGGCGTTTCCGTCGGCGCCGATAAAGGGCAGGGACCGCCGCCGCAGGCGAAATCCCTCGATAATCTGTACAGGTCCGCCGGTTAGTATTTCGAGTAGGCGTGTGAGCCCCGGCATCGTCCCTCGCCGTCGGTAGAGCCATGTGGTTTCCGCTAGCAATTGCCGCCGCACGGCTTCGTCGATCCGTTGGTCGAAGGCGAGCGCGACATGGCTGGCGAGCCAGTCTAGCGCTTCGGGCGGGACCAGCCGGGGGTCGGCGCAATGCCGCAGCGCCGTGATACGGGCATCAAGCTCGGTATAGTTGCCCTCGAACAGAGCGAGCGCGCGATCGGTCGCATCAGCGGCCAAAGGATCGGCACGCCAATAGGCGGGTAGCAGATCGAGCAGCGAGGGCCGTTGATGGGTAGCGCGGACAGCGAAGATCGCGGGACTGCGTCGTTCTGTACCGAATAGCCTTAGCCTCAGCCACAGATAGCGACCGGGCGGTGCCTTGATCAGCCCCTCCAGCGTCGCTTGGGGCCATCGTGTTGGGGCATCGGAACGCGCGGCGGCCAGTTCATCCCCGGACGGCCGCACGATATGCGCCGGCGGGTCGGGAATATCCGCCATCGCGCTACGCAGATCGAGCGTGCCGATCGGGTGCCATATGCCCGGATCATTGTCGGTGCTCCCCAGGGGAGGCCAGGGATCATCGCTCGGGATGGGCACAGCGGTGCCCCCCGCTATGTCTGCCGGCGGGTGGGGTGCGCGCCAGAGGATGCGGGGTGGCAGGTCGTCGGATGTGCGGGCTTCAACCTCTATCCGCGTAGCCGCAGGCAAGCAGACATCGAGAAAGACACGATGCCAGGCACAGGCGAAGATGTTGCTGTCGAGCGCGAAGGTTTCGACCATGCCTTCGGTGGCACCGGGCGCCTGGTCGGGATAGAGGCGTCGCGCGCCGGTCGCGGTGCTGGCGTACAGCGCATGACCATCGCGCCACAGCGCGCGTCCGTCGAATCCCCGGACGGCGAGTGCGCCCTCTTCGACCAGCCCATCGGCCGGGTCTATCCGGCAGAGGATGAAGCGTGTCTCGACAGGACTGCCCGGTACGCCGCGCGGTTCCCCGATCAGCACATGGCCGTCGCCGGTCACGAGCAGGAATGCTGGCCGGAGCAGTTCGGGAATGGCGAGGACGACAAGGGTGTCGCGCCGCAATATTGCGAGCCGCGCACCAGGCAACAGGGCGATGATGAGGTCCGTCTCCGGATCGGCTGCCAAGGCCTGGACATCGCCGGGCAACGCGATCTGCTGCCACAGGCCGCCAAAGGGCTGGACCAGAAGGCGCCGTCCCTCCGCGACTGCCACCCCCCAACTGCAGGCGACGATGGATGATCCCTGTACATTCCCGGCAGGCAGGAAATTGTCGAGCAGTTGCAGGCCGGGCGACAAGATGAGCAGCCGACCGGTCCGGTCGAGCAGCCAGATGCGTCCGACAGGATCGCGTGCCAAATCGCGTATGGCGAGCGGTGAGCTGTCGGTGATCGGCGCCGCAAAATCAAACGGCCCCTCGGACAGGGGCGCAGGCATTCGCGCCAGCGTCGGCAGCGATACCCAGCCCGTGCTGGCTAGGGTGAAGAGCCTGCCTGATGGATCGACAAGCATCACCGTGCCGTCGGCGCACAGGTCAGGTGGACAATCGATGCGTATGGCGGCGCCACGTACCAACGACCAGGGAGCCGGATCAGCGCCTTCGCCTTGCGGCTTGGAATTTGGTCCCAACAATATGCGCGCAGGCGATTCGGAAATGCGCGTGGCATGATGATCGCATCGACGCCACATGTCATAACCCGTCAGATGGGCAAAGCTGGGCTGGCGCATGCTCAGCACTCCTCCTGTTCGACCGGCACGGGCATGCCCTTTGGCGGTGTAGGGGGCGGTGGTGTCAGCGGAGGGGCCACGGCATTGGCGCCTATGGCGATCTCGACGGTCCTGATAACGGGCAATTGCCAGGCCCGCATGGGCACGGCGGCACTGGCCGGCGTCGCAAGGCCGGCCGCATCTATCGCCTCGCCCTGCACCACGGTTTCATTGACCAGGCGGACGCCTTGCACTCGCAATGCCGCCGCCTCCGCATCGCGGTCGCGTACGATCCGGCCAAATGGCCAGCCGCTGCCGTCGGGACCATAGGGGGGCAGTGGCGCGAAATGCTGTCGCAGGGCGAGTTCGACCCAGTGGCGCAGCGTTTCTTCGCCGGTACCCGGCTCAGGCTCGACCGCGACCGCGATGTCGACCGGCACATAGGTGGGGGGCGTCACATATAGCTCGGTTGTGATCAGCCGGCGCGGCTCGAGCCACGCACAGACCCGGCGCAGCATATCCTTGTCCGGGGTCGGCGTATCCGGCGTGATCGGGTCATAGGCTGGCAATATGATCAGCGTCACTACGCCGGCGATGCCATCGACACGCTCATGCGGCTTGTGGCGTGGCAGCACATGGGCGCGCCCTACTGCGGTACCAGGCGTTTCCAGTGCGAGGTCGACGAAATCTTCGGCGCAGACGGCACGATCGCCATGGCGCAATATCTTGGGAATGCGGGCCTGCGCCTCGGCTGGGGTCTCCGCATCCTGGCCCCCCTCGGCCGGCAATGGGTTGATGGCGCGCAATGAAGCACCGCGTACCCGCGTAATGGCGCCGGCGCCGACATTGCCGCGCACGCCGCCGCCATAGCGATAGCCTAATGTACGTATGGCCTCGCCGGGCAGCGGCATGCGTCCATGAACGCCATCGCCAAATGTGACGGTTCCGTCGGAATCCAGCGCGTAAACCGGATCGTCGGGGCCTGCCAGGGCCAGACTCTCTGCCCGTGTCCAGGTCGTCCATCCCGCACTGCTGCGGAGCTGCAGAATGGCGGTCTCGACGATTACAGGCGATCGGGACAGTCTGACATTCTGACCCGCCCGCCCGCTTCCTGCGCCCAATATTTCCGCAGCTGCGGTCACGGCCTGTTCGGCGATCACCATGTTGACGTCGATCAGCCGCACGCGCAGCGGCGGATCGGCAGGATCTACGCGGCTGATGCGTATCCAGGCGACGATTCGCTCGGCCAGCCTGGGATCATCGATCCGTGGCGGCAGATCGCCGACGCCCAGCAGATCCGGATCGGGCGTCTCGAAACTGTCGGCCGTCCAGTCGCCCAGGCGTGGGGCGCCGTTGCCGTCCATATCGGGCAAGCGCAGTCGCAGCGTGCCGGAATGGGCAAAGCCGTCCGTCTCGTCGGACGCGGCTGAAAGCCTTAGAAAGGATAGCGTATCCACGCGCTTTTGGGGCGATGTGAAACGGCCGGTGCCGATATCATATCGTACCGGAAAGCGGGTTTCGGCGGTGGTGCCGGAATCCGGACAGCGCTTGTGGTCGGTCGGGCCGCACAGTGCATCGTCGGTGCGGATGCCGATACTGATCTGCTTGCCCGAAATGCGTTGGCGTACCAGGTCCACGGCTACATCTTTGGGGGCCAGCAGGCACAACCATAGCATGCCGTCCACGCTGCCGCCGGTGGATGTGGCGGGGGGCAGTGCCCCGCCGATCGGCGCGGGAAGCGGGGTTGCCATATAGCGCGTGAGCGCGGGGACGCTGGCCATGTGCAGATGATCCTGCAGCAAGCTGGTCACGCTGTCTTCGCCAGGAAGGGGATCGCCGGTGAAGGGAGCCTTGATCCACGCCATGGCCTCTACCGGCAGCACGCTGATTTCGCCGGTCGGCTGGAAGAATATGTCGCCAGCGCCCAGTTGAATGCGTGGGGCCACCGGCGAAAAGTCGGGCGTGACGGGATCGGCGATGCCTTTGGGCAGATCGAGCCGGACCAGGGCGCGTGCCACCTGCGCGGCGCGCGGGGGTACGTCCAGCAATGCCAGGAAGGCCAGACGCTGGGCTTCGGGAACGCGATTGAGACGATAAAGAAGATTGTCGCCGAGGAAGGCAAATAGTTCGATCAGAGCGATGCCGGGGTCGCCGGCATTATGATCGGTCCATTCGGGGGCATGGACGGGGATGCGGCGGATCAGCTCCGCGCGAAGATCGTCATAGCTGCGATCATCCAGGCGAGGCGGGCGCAGGGTCATGCCACGCTCTGGAGATAGAAGGGAAAGACCATGTTGCGCGGGCCGGGATCGGCGCGCAGCGAATAGGTGATGGCGATCCGTAACAGCGTGGGGGTACGTGGATCGGGCGCGGTGACGGATATGCTGGCGAGTTGAACACGTGGTTCGTGACGCTGGATCGCCTCCTCTATGGCGCGCCTTATCTCCGCCCGCGTTTCGACCGAATTGGGCTGAAACAGGAAGCGGCGCAGTCCAGCGCCATAGGTCGGCCGGCCGATGCGTTCACCTGGCTCGGTCAACAGCAGCGCGCGCAGCGCCTGATCGACGGCGTCGGCACCCATGATCCAGTCCCAGCCGGTGGCCGTGACGAGCGGAAATCTGACCCCCCTGCCCAGTTGTGCAAATGATATGGCCATGGTCAGCCTCCCTTCTTGGGTGCCGGTACGGGCAGGCAGAATTTGAGGAACAGCATCCAGGCAAAGCCGGGGATGGCGATCAGGATCGAAAAGATGATCGAGAACAGAACGAAGGCGCAGATCGTGACGACCGGAATGCCGAAGCTGCAGATCCAGCCTATGCCCCAGGCACGCCGGGTGTCCTGTGGCGTCGCACCGACGCTGACGGCCGAATTGCGCGGTGTGATGAAGAAGGAATAGGGGCGCGCCCTTGCCTTGGCGATACGGGGAATGTCCCGGATCAGGCGGGGAATATCCGGCATCTGGATCGTCACCGGCCGGGCACCCAATATGTCCGTCGGTTCGGCGATGGTGAAGGGTTCGGTGCGATTGGTCCAGATGATCTGATCCGGCTCGCAATCGCTACGGCCACTGATCCGGGCGAAGGCCCAGGCGGCATAAATGCTGTCATGGTCGAACCGCAGGCGTTTGACCCGGCTGCGTGCGCGGGCCTCGCGCCGCATGGCCGGCAGGCCCGCCGCCGCAATATAGCTGTCTGCCACGGCATCCTTCATCGCGTCGAATTGAGCCGTCGCCGGCATCGGGCCGGGAAACAGCAACAGTCCGCTGGCAGGCTGCTCAAACAGATCCAGCCCCGCCGCGCGCAGTCGCGGCACTGCCGTTCCGGCGACGCCGAAATAGGCGGCCAGTTGCGGACCGGCGATTGCACCTGCGCGGCGTTCGATCATCGCGGGAAAGGCGCTGCCGGCCGCGCTGCCGGCTTCCTCGATCGGGCCGTACATGGTTTCGAGTGCCAGGCCTGCCTTATGGACATCATATGCCAATGTGCTGCCGTTGATGCTGGTATCGAGTGTCGGGAAGTCGGGCGCTATATCCGCCGGGTTGCGGACTTCGTTGAGTCCGAGCAGTATCTCGATCTCCGCACCCGCGCTGCTCGCGGTCGCCCGGGGCAGCATGTAGCTTTGGCCATCGATGATCTGAGGGGCGCTGCCCAGCAGTGCGACATGCTTGATCTGCGCCTGATCCAGCAATGTGGTCAGCAACGCGATCCGACACCGGCGCAGGCGCAGCAGGGCGAGCGCCAGCAGCGCGCGTGCCTCTGCATCCTCCCCCGATGCGCCATGGGGGGCGGTCGGTCGATCAGCCAGCGCATGCAGACGGGCGATGACAAGGACGTTCCAAGGCCCTGCCAGCAGGTTGGCGAGATTGGGCGGCAGGATGTCGAAGGCGGCGCGTGGCGCCGCCTGGTTACCGCCGCTGGCCCAGAAGATGTCGGCGGCCGCTGGGGGCGCGCCATCGACGTCGCTCGGGGCAAGCAGCGACCAGGTTCGCCGCAACGCAGCCTGGAGCATGGCCGACAGGCCGGAATCGGGATCGAAGCCTTCGCTGCCGATCGTGCTGCGCGCCATGGCGATTGCGGCTGTGCTGGGCCGTGGCGGCAGCAGGGTCAGGTTGAGCAGATTGCGTAATGCGGGGCGCAGGCGCTGGCGGATATCGTCCGGATCTGCCCAGGCGGTGGCCAGCGTGACGCGGGCATTGTCGGCCAATGCCTGCGCCATGTCCGCGCTGCTCATGCCCGGCTCTTCATCGACCGCCTGCTCGGCAGCGGAAAAAACCGGAATGAGGCCGGCCAGCGTCAGCGCCGGCCCAGTGTCGGGCAAGGCGGCCAGTGGAGCACGGTCAAGCATCGGCATCGGTGCCGTGGCGGGCAGGCCTAGGCGGGCGCGTATCTCTGCATCATGGCCATCCCATGCGGCTGTTGCGATCGCGTCCGGGTCGGCAGGCAGGCCGCCCTTCAGCGCGAACCACAGTCCGCGCTTGCCGTCCGTCGTGACCCAGTCTTCCCAGTGTTCGCCTTCGCTGTCCCTGACAAGCCGTCGCACGACGATGCCGGCGCTCTTCAGCCGGCTCCGCGTCACGCGAGGCAGGCCGGGGCGATGGCAGACGAGGTCGCAGGCCAGATAGGTGAAGCGCAGATGCAGCGGCAGATAAAGCTTGCGCAGCCAGGCCGGGCCGGACGGGGCGGTTGGCACGCCGTCCGGGTCGATGTCGGCCCCCGCATCCGGCTCGATCGCAAGCGGCAGACCCCGCCGGATTGCAACCGGATCATAGCGGGGGTTACCGTTCGCCGCGATCATGCCCGATGGCGGTTCAGCCCAGTCGCGCCAAGCCAGCAGCGACGGCAGGGGCGCCGCGCCGGCCACCAGCGCGGTCAGGTCCTCGACGAAATGATCGCCCTCGAAAGACAGGAGAGGCGGTACGTCGTCGGGATGGGGCGAAGTGCCCGGCATGCGCAGAAAGGATGGCATGCCGGCGAACAGCATTTCGCGCGTATAGCGCGGTGCCGCCGGCACGATCAGCCGCCGGCGCGGCGCCAGGACGCCACTCACCATATGTTCCCCGCTCCCGGCGTGTAGCTTGCCGAAATTACGCTGTTGGTGATGACCGTGTCGGCCTGCACTACGCCGGAAAAGCGAGACAGCGGGGCATCGACCTGCACCATCCCGGCGGTCACCTTCAACATGGCCGGTGCGCTTATCTCGACCTGTGCATTGGCGGTCATCTTGATGTTGCCGGCCGCATCGAATTCGATCCTGGCACCATTGGAATGGGACAGGGTGATCGTCCCGCCGGCGGCGTCGTCCAGCGTCAGATGGTGGCCGCCCTGCGTCTCAAGCTGGACCTTTTCGCTGCCGCTGGTGTCGTCGAATGTCAGCACATGTCCGCTGCGGGAGGTGATGCTGCGGATATTATTATCCGCATCCATGGTTTCGGGCGGCGTATCATGGCCGTTCCACAGGGCACCGATCACGACCGGGCGGCGCGGGTCGCCTCCGACGAACACGACCAGCACTTCATCGCCGGGCTCGGGAATGAACCATGTACCCCGGTCGCCGCCCGCCATCATCGTCGCCAGCCTGGCCCAGGGCTGGGCGTCAGGCCCGTCGTCGCCATTGACCATCGGCAATTCGATTCGGATGCGGCCCTGTCCATCCGGGTCCTGAACGTCGCGGACCTGGGCCGGATAGACCCCATAGAGTCGGGGGTGCGGGTCGGCCATGGGAACCATGGTGCCAGGATCGCCGGGCATCATGCCGGTATGCCCAGCATGGCACGCGATGCCTCGAAATGGGTGCGATAGCCCTGCACCATGTCGAAGACATGGCGGACGGCAGTGAGCTGATATGTGCCGGAAAAGAGCGGCCCCAGCTCGACCAGTTCGACCCTACGCCCGACGCGGAGTTCCGGGTTGCCATTGGCGACGCCGCGACCGCGCACAAATTGCCGCGCGCGCGCCTTCATCCGGGATTCGGCCAGACTGCGTGCCTCTTCGGGCGTAGCGGGCATCGCATCATGGACATCTTCTGCCGCATCGGGCCATAATTGGCCCAGCAGCTCCGGTCCGGTGCGGCCCTGGGTTCCGTCGCCGACCTGCTGGGCAATATCCGCGCCAGCGCTTTCGTGGATCGCCTCCTTCTGCGCGACGTCCCAGCCATGAACATGGACAGCCGTACGTTGGTGCGCCAGATCCGCCATGACGGTGAAGCGGATCAATTCATTGTAGCTGCTCATGGCAATAGGGGGAGCCACGAAACTGTCGCGGGCCGCCACGATCAGGTCGCGATCGTCGAGCCGGAGGATCGCATCAGCCGCTGCCGCCCGTTCGCGCATAAGCGCCAGATCGCTCTGATTGACCTGCCAGTGCTGGATATGGGCCGGGCCGGCGATGCCATTGTCTGGGATCCAGGATGTCTCGGTGGCAACCTCGCCGATGATATCGGCATCGTTGCTTCGCTCGAACAGGCGGGTGCGACGCCGGATTCGGGCGCGAGCCAGGCCGTCTTCGGCATGGATGATCAATTCGGGTTCGCGCGCCTCGGGAAAGGCGCCGCCGATGGCCATAACAAAACCCTTGAAGATACTGATCGGGTTCTCGCTCATGGTGAAGCTGATTTCGATGCTGCGTCCAAGGTCGATGCTGCGTCCATCGAAATGCAGGAAATCGACCGCTTCGCCGGGGTGCGGATGATCCAGGTTGAGGAATACCGCTTCCAGCGTCGCCAGGCCCTGATCGGTTTCCGCGACCTCCAGTCGGAAACAGGTCCGCTCCAAAAGGTCCGATGCCGTTCCATCGATGGTGAAGCGGGGGCGGCCCGTGACAAGAAAATCTGCCTCGGCCATCAATATTCTACCGCGGTCCGACGATAGCGCTCCATTTCCTCCGCGATCAGTTCGCGGACGATGGCGCGCAATTCCTCGATCTGGACCTCCTCGGCCGGAGCCGATGCGGGGCCGGCCTGGTCTCCCCCCCTGCTGCCGGGGGCCGGATCGACACTGATCTCGGTCGACATCTGATTGATGGTCACGGGCATTAACGGCCTCCCCCACAACAATGACGGCAACCGCAGTCCCCGGCGGAACGGTCGTGGCGCGGTTGAGCCATGGCGACCGCTGCACCCGAAGAAAGGGCGCCTTCCCAACGTGGGCGCCGCTCCTGGGCAGTCGCGTTGCTGATCGGAACCGATCGACGGCCGAACATCGCCGGCTGCTCGATCTGCGCGCGCGCAATGATGGGCGGGGGGGAACCCTGGATGGCGGCTGGGCGCATATCCGCATCGGGCGAGCCAAAGGCATTGCGGGCGGCGAGCACTCTGCCGGCCAGTTTCGCCGCCGTGCTGCCGGCGGCTGGGCCGTCTGGTGCCCAGGCCGATGGCGGCGGTGTGATGCCGGCGTTGCTTTGGGCAGGCCCGCTGCTGCCTGGCATTTTCAGGCCGGACAGGCCAGCGTCGCCCTGGCCGATGCCACTGCTCGCAATCACCGCGCCAGGGCCGAATACAGACAGGGCCGCCTCCGCATCAAGGCGAATGCCTGCCTGGAGCGACAGGCCAAGATCGCCGTCGAGGCCCAGCGATCCCGCGAATGATGCAGACAGGCTGACGGACGCGGCAGCCGACAGCGACAGGTCGAAGTCGCCGCCGATGCCCGATCCCGGCGCGCCCGGCCCGCCGAACAGGCTGTCCTGGCCAGCGGCAGCGGCGGCGGTTCGCGCTGATGCGGAAGGCGGTGCCGCTGCCTGCCGGGCCAATTCGCCGGCATCGACCGAATAGGCGAAATCCTGTTCGCTGATCGTGATCTGCACCTTGCTGCGCAGGGGCGTGCCGTTAGGCGAAAAGAAATCGAAACTTTCCTGATAGGATGTAATGATCCCATCGAAGACGATCATGCCCCATTGGAAGCGGACCCGTCGGGGCGATTTTTCCTTGGCCGCCTTGTCTCCACCCGGCACGGCATTGGCCAGCAGGTCGGCGATGGGCTTGGTCCGTTTGCGGACGTCGAGCGCATCATCGTCGTTGCGGTCCTCCGCACGGACATCGTCGGCGGTTCGTGGACGGGAAGTGTCGAATATAGCTTCAAAACTCAAGGTGGCCGCCGATGCGCCAACACTCTGTACCTGACCCCGACCTTTGCGTGCCTTGTCCTGCTGCTGCCCGCTGCTGACCTTGAGCGTCAAGGTTTCCGGGTTGAAGTCGAACCGGGTCATCTTGTCGGTCTGTGGCGTCGTGCCCTTCTCGTCGAAGGGGGTCAGCCGGGCGCGGGTGAGCTGTTCCGTCATGCGTCCTGCCTCCACCAGCCCTCATGGACGATGTGCAGTTCCTCGATCGGCACGTCCCGTGCGTCTCCGGCATTGAGGTCGGCGGTCTTCACCTTGGATGCAAAGCCATTGACGAAGCGGAACTCGGCGGCGTCCTCTTCCGCCGGGTTGGGACCACGCACGAAGACGGAACCGGAAATATAGGGAAGCGGATAGCCGCCTTGCGTGCAGCGGCGGATCCAGTGCCAGAAGCCGGGATCGAGTGACAAGCCGCGCTTCAGCACCAGCGGCACGGTCGTCGTCTTGCCGGGAAGCTGGCGCGGGCCGGCATGATAGCCGCCCTCGCGGAACGTCACCGGCTCGATGGCGATCTCCAATCCCGCCACTTCGCTGAACGCACCCTTGGGATTTTCCGTCGTGCCCTGCACCAGTGCTTCGTCGCCACCCAGGCCCGACAGCACCAGCTCGACGCGGAAATTATGGCGCGTCAGCAGCGTCATGCCGTCACCTCCATGCGCGGATCGTCGGCACCATGGCGCACCAGGTTGAACAGCAGGAATTCGGACGGCACCGCCGGCGCGACCCCGACCAGCATGATCGCGCGTCCAAAATCCAGGTCGCTCTGGGCCATCGTGCTGCGGTCGCACCGTATGAAGAAACTGTCGCTGGCCCGTCCGCCCGCCAATGCGCCAGCATCGAGCAGTGCCAGCAGGCGCCTTTCGGCGGTGCGGATCATCGCCCGCCACAAGGCGCCGTCATTGGGTTCAAACGGCGCCCAGGCCAGGTCGATGGCAAGCTGCAGAGCTAGCCAGTCTAGCAGCCGCCGCACGCTGATATGGGTCCATTCCGCGTCAAACGCGGTGGTGCGGCTGCCCATCAGTTGCAGCCCTTTTTCCGTGGCCCGGATCTGGTCGATCCGTTCCTCGTGCAGGAAGCCGGGGCCGGGGAGGCCCGCGTCGCCGGCCAGCGCAAAAATGCCATGCAGAGTGGTCGCGCCCGGTGATGCGAACACCCCGACATCCCGTTCTGCGCGGGCGATCAGGCCCGCGACCGCCGCAGCGGGGGGAACCGCTACGCCATCGGCGTTGTCGATGCGCAGCCAGGGGGTAAACAGCGCTGCGCGGGGCGATGCCAGCGCGCGGCGCCAGGCGATGATCTCGCCGCTGGACAGGCCGGTGGGCAGGTCGAGCAGCGCCATGCGGCGGCCATGCGCCTCGCAATGTCGGACGAAGCGCAACTGTGCCGCGCCCAGTTCCGCGCGCGAATCGGCGCCCAGCTTCGGGTAAAGCAGGGGGGATGCGGCCAGGGGAGCGGGCTGATGCAGGCAGGGTCCGAAACAGGTTTCTGCCGGGGGCGCAGCCAGCGCAATATCCGCCTCTCTCTGCGGGGGATGGACCAGGTCGGGCAGAGCGACGAGCGCGACCGGCGCGGTTTCGCTGCGCTCGTCCCATAGTGTCAGCGCATCCAGCGCATCGATGAAATGATCGCGCGTGGTTGTCCCGGCCGCGTCGAAGCCGCGATCGTCGTCCTCCAGCGTGCGGGCATCGAAGAAAAGCCCGTCGGGCGCCAGCATCAGGGCCAATGACGGCATCAGAACATGATCGATCAGGCTCGGGTCGGGCCGCAGAAATTGCGAGCCGTACGGGGCATCGACATCGCCCGGCGCCAGCTTTTCGACCAGGGCCGCGCGGTCCAGAAGATATGGCAAATGGTCCGGGTGGAAGGGATGCAGCGCTGCGTCGGACCAGCTTTCAACCAGACTGTCATTCAATGCGATGTCGAGTTGGAGGGTCAGCGCCTCCGTCGCCGACAGGCGGATTTCCTCCACTGTGGGCGCGACAGGCGGATCGATCAGGATGGCCGTCAGTCCGCCCGTCGGCCGACCCACGTCGACGATATGGCGCACCATGTCGGGCGGGTCACCGGCCAGCGTGATGGTTGTGCCGGCCACCGCGCGGTCCATCGGGGCCAACAGCGTGCCGTCGGTCCATGGCGGCATCCCGATCGCGCGGCGCAGTGGCAGGATACGCCGATTGACCCGCAACCGCAGCGACAGCCGGTTCGCCCAACTGCCGGCCGACCGGGCAGAGACCGCCGCCAGCGGGCCAAGGCCTGGCAGCAGCAAGCGGGCGGCCCGCGCCTGGTCTGGATCGACGACCCGTATGAACAGGCATTGGCGGCCGCCATTCTCGAAGAAAAGCCGGACGGCCAGCGGCCCCTGCAGTCCCTCGATGGGCGCGCCAAATGCCGCCTGGAAGGCCGGCCAGGATTGCAGCGGAACCGGAATGCCGACAGGGCCACGCTCGGCCAGACCGACAAAGGCAGCCATGTCCAACCGCACCTGCTTTCGCTGTTCCGCGCCTGCCTGCACTTCATAGACGCCGGGGGGCAGGCCGGCGCGCCAGCGCGCTCCGGTATAGGCGTTGCCAGTCAGGGGAAGGGGCGTGGCCATGCTTCCCTCCCTCACTCGTAAGCGATGTCTTCGCAGACCAGGACCAACTCCTCCATGGCCACGTCGGAGGCGCCCTTGGCGGCGAGTGTCGGGCCGGTCCATTTCTGTGGCCGGGCATTGGTGAGCTTCCATGTCGCGACGGTTGCCGTGCGATCCTCGCTCATCAGTTCGATCACCACGCTCGCCTTGGCGGCCAGAACGCCCTCTTTCGCGGCCTTGACCCATTGAAACAGGTCGAGTGCGGCGACCAGGCCCCGTTTCAAGGTGATGTCGCCGGTCTTGTTCATCAGCGGGATCTTGCGCACATGATTGGCGGGGTCCGTGCCGGTGCGATAATCGGCATGGGTGATTTCCGCGCTCATGCCCGACACATCGGAAAAGGCAGCCTTGATCTCCGCACCGGTGCCCGGTGTGATCGTGACGCGGAAGTTGAACGGCCCATATGGGTCTTCACGGGTGATGGCCATGTCCTTGTCCTCCCCCTCAGATGATGCTGGCTTCGGCCGTCCACTGGCCGATGCGGAAGATCACGAATTCGGCAGGCTTGGTCGGTGCCACGCCGATCAGGCAGACCAGTCGGCCATTATCCAGATCATTCTGACTCATGGTCGTTCGGTCGCACCGCACGAAATAGGCCTGTTCGGGCTTGGTCCCCATCAGTGCGCCGCTGCGCCAGCTATCGTATAGGAACGCTTCGATCGTCAGCCTGATCTTGAGCCAGAGCTGTTCGTTGTTCGGCTCGAACACCGCCCATTGGGTTCCGCGGTCGATCGAATGTTCCAGATAGATGAACAGGCGACGGACATTCACATAGATCCATTCCGGATCGCTGCTGATCGTCCGGGCACCCCAGACCAGGTTGCCCCGCCCCTCGAAGCTGCGCAGGCAATTGATGCCTTCGGGATTAAGCACATCCTGCACGCCCTTGGTGATGGCCGTGGAAAAGCGCAGCGCGCCGCGCACGACTTCGTTTGCGGGTGCCTTGTGGACCCCCCGGCTGATGTCGGACCGGGCATAGATGCCGCATATCGCGCCCTCCGGCGACAGGGTGACCACGTCACGAGGGGCGCTGGGCGAGGCATTGGGCACGACCAGCCAGGGATGGTAGAGCGCTGCATATTTGGAGTCATGATCGGCGCGGGCTTCGCGGATCACGGCTGGATCGGCGGTCCGTTCGGCAGCCAGCACGGCGAAGCGATATTTGAGCAACTCGCAATGGGTGATCAATGCGTCGCGGACCGACTGACGTTCATCCTCGGTCTCAAGTGCTGCCGAACCCGGCGCGGCGACGATGGCGATGTCGTCAATCTCCGCCAGGGCTTCCAGGCCAGTTGCGCTGTCGCCGGTGCCCCCGCCGCGATATTCGATGAGGCCCGGGGTGGCCCCATCGTTGCCGCCGGCCAGGGTGAAGGCCGCGCCATCGATCAGCGCGCGCAACAAGGTTCCGGCGAAATCGGCACGCGCGGCTGGTATGTCGGGCAGCGGTGCCGGCAAGCTCAAGAAGATACGGTTGGAATTGTCCGCCGGTGGCGTGATTCCGTTCAGCGGATCGGCGGTGCGCAACACCCGCCCCACGAACAGTTCGCTGTCGGGATGGGGCGACAGGCCAGCAATCTGGTCGACCCGGCTGCCGGTTGATCCATCGCCATTGGGTTCGACCGTCAGGGTCAGCGCGATCTTCTGCACGATCGTCGTTGCCGACAGCGTAACGCTGCCACCCGCAGAGGTCAGCGTCGGCCGCCCGGTCTGGTCGAAGGAGACCGCCGCCAGGTCGGTCGGCACCGATGACAGCGCCTCGCCTGGACCACTCGCCCCCGCCGGCGCGACCAGCCGCTGCTTCACACTGGCCGACACCTCCACCACATCCCCTGGGCGCACGCCGGTCAGGGTAAACTGGCCGCCTTGGCTGACACATAGATTGCCGCTGCGTACCGCCTGGATCCGGATCCGGACATTGCCCGCGAGCCCCGGGAAGCGGGCGGAGATCGACACCGGACCAGCGCTGGTCAGGATGGCCGGTGAAGTTGCGATGAAATCGGCAGGTGGATTGCCGCCCAGCCCAAAGATTCGGGCGATGTAGACGCGCGCGCCACCATTTTCGAAGAAGAGTTGCACCGCGCGCGCCATATGGTTGATGGTTGGTACGCCGCCGATCAGCAGGTCCGCGTCGTCGCCGAAATAGCGCTGATACTCCTCGAAGCTGGTGACCAGGACCGGCGTGCCTTCGACCGGTCCGAAGCGGCATGCCCCCACAAAACCGGTGGTCGAGGTGGAAACGCCCTCGATCGATTTTGCCCGATAGCTGGTTTCCTCGACATAAACACCCGGAGCAAGATATTCTGGCATGGGTCTGGCCTCCTATTCGGGATCAGGGCAGCAAGTGGATATCCCAGCGGCTTCGCGCCGCCGCCTGCACCGGCAGCGGCGCGGATCGGGGCGCCCCGCCGGCCGGGACGAGCGCGAAGGCGCGCGGGATGAAGGGGGAGCCGATTGCGTCGGGATCGAGCGTATCGAGATCGGCGGGCAGGGCGGAAACGAACCGCGGCATCGTCCGCAACGCGGACGTCAGTGCGGTGCCGGGCACATGGACGCGTATCGCCCGGTCGAAAACGGATGTCAGCGTGAACGGGTCGGTCCGCTCGGCCGGCAGCGCCAATATATAGGTGCCGCTGCGGTCTGCATGGGTGACGATGCGGGTCGATGCCACGCTGTCGATCATGATGCGGGTAAGTGGCACGGGCGTCCCGTCCATCTCGCGTACCACCCCCCAAAGGATGGTCAGACCCGGCGTTGCCGGTGCACTGATAGTGGGGCGCAGGGCAATATCGGCGATCCATGCGGGGCGACCGTCCGGTCCTGGCGGGTCGACCGGGGGCGTACCGCCGGCCGTTGCTGCGGCAAGGATCGCGGATCGATCGGGCACGATGATGTCCCGTGCCGCCGGGAACCAGCGGCCCGCCGGATCGGTTACCTCGATCCGCGCGGACCCCGGCCGTAGTTTCAGAAAGCCATAGATGCCGGTTTCGACATGGAACCGGGCATGCTCGGCGCTATTCTGGACGTGCACATGCAGCCCAGCGATCGTCGGCCCGGCCAGTGGCTGATACTCCGCCACATAGCGCAACGGTCGCACCGCCAACCGGCCGACCGCAACGATGCGATCGGGCGCCCGGCCATTGGCCCAGTCGATGGCGCGCTCGGCTATCATTCCGGCCGACCTTCGGCAAAGACGAGACTGCGCATATTGGTCATTGGCGCATCCTGTTCGATGCGCGGTGCCAGCCTCACGGCACGCACGACATAGCCGACCGACAGCTGATAGTCGGCGTTCATCGCATCCCAGACGCGCATCAGTTCGTCGGTTGCCAGGGGTTCCAGCGTGATCTTGAGCGCGTCGTCGCTTTCCCACCCATAGGCGTCCGACAGCAACGGCCCTGCCAGGACCGCGTTGCGGTCCAGAATATCCATGCACTGGCCCAGCATGACATGCTCGCCGAGTGCCGACTGCTTGCCCCAGACAACCAGTAAATAGCGCAGTTCTAGCACCATGGCTGTTCGCCGCGGTGCCATCGGATTGGCCTGGGGCAATGGGGCGTGTCGCCTGTTCGGATCGCTCTCAACCCGATATAAGATCAGCGCTATTTGATTTTCGAGGGTGGAGCTGACATCTCGAGGCGACAGAACAAAGATGGAATAATCACCAAGATTATTCCCCTCCCTGAGGCGAGACTCAAGTAGATCCTTGATAGATTGGCTGCACCCAGCAATTGACACAAAGCGGCCTTTCCGGAAGTTGTGCTTCCCGATTGCGTGCTTTTAATTGTCATTATTTGGTCAACCCGACTGCAATGATAGCCATTGCTGCAAATGATTCATAGCGCAACCCGACGCAATTTGCGAACGCTTCGTCCTGACAGGAAGAGTAGGGGTAAGCAGCAAATGCCCGGAGGCACCCTGATATCGCCGCTCTCGGCAGAGCGCCGGATCGGAGCAAGCCTATTCGCCAACAGGGCCGCAAATACCTTGTCCGGTCAGGAAAACCGGGCAAGAAAAAACCGCCGTTTCCGGCGGTTTTTGGCTTCCATTCCAGAAGGAAGGAAATGGTGCCCAGAAGAGGACTCGAACCTCCACGACCTTGCGATCGCCAGCACCTGAAGCTGGTGCGTCTACCAATTCCGCCATCTGGGCACGGGGTAGGAGGGCGCCTCTAACGGGTGCCTCCAAACCTGTCAACGCATGGTCGCGATTATTTTTCTGGCTTCGTATGAAGCGGCTATCTAGGGCGCGGGAACAGCCCCGTCGATGCGAAGGAAGCCATCTTTGGAAATGATCGCTATGCCGCCTGTCCTGTTTGCGCGTACCGACGGGCCGCGCCTGGCCTATCGCTACCGGTCCGGCCGGGGACCGACGATCGTCTTCCTGCCCGGCTATATGTCCGACATGGAAGGCAGCAAGGCGATCGCGCTCGACCAGTGGGCTGCGGCACAGGGGCAGGCGATGCTGCGGTTCGACTATGCCGGTTGCGGCGCCAGCGAGGGGCGGTTCGCGGATGGCACGCTGGCCAGCTGGCGTGATGATGCGCTGGCGCTGATCGACATGCTGGTCCAGGGGCCGCTGCTGTTGGTCGGGTCGTCCATGGGCGGCTGGCTGGCATTGCTGATCGCGCTGGCGCGGCCGGACCGGGTCGCCGGGCTGGTCGGTATCGCCGCCGCGCCCGATTTCACCGATTGGGGCTTTACCGATGCGGACAAGGCGCTGCTGGCGACGGAGGGGCGGATCGAGGAACCAACCCCCTATGGCGACGCCCCCTATGTGACCACCCTGGCCTTCTGGGAATCGGGCCAGGCGCATCGGTTGCTCGATGGCGAGATTGCGATCGATTGCCCGGTCCGGTTGCTGCAGGGGCAGTGCGATGCCGATGTTCCCTGGGGCATCGCGGTGCGCGTGGCCGAACGGCTGCGTTCATCCGATGTGCAGACGCTGCTGGTTAAGGACGGCGATCATCGCCTTTCGCGCGACGGCGACATCGCCTTGCTGATTGCTACCGTCACCGCCCTTCTGGATAGCCTCTGATGCCCGTCATCCTGCCCCTCCTGATGTTCATGCAGGCCTATGATCCCGAGGTCGAGGCCGTGATGCGCAACAGTCGCAGGAAGAAGGAGGATGCGGCCGCTGCATCGGCGTCTGCCGCATCCGCGGCGCGTGCGGCGGCGGTACAGGCCAAACCGGCCGCTGCGGACGGCCGCATCCCGGTGCCCGCCAAATATGCCGGCCCTTTTCAGGCCTGCCTCGACCTGGCGGTGGAATCGCCGGACAAGGCGATCGCCTTTGCCGAGAAATGGCGAATCGATGGCGGCAGCTTCTATGCCAGGCACTGCATGGGCTTTGCTCTCACCCGGGCGGAACGCTGGGGCGCGGCGATCGTCGCTTTTGAACAGGCGGCGGATGAGGCCGAGCGTTCCGGCGAAATCGTTCAGAGTGCGCGACTCTGGGCGCAGGCGGGCAATGCCGCATTGGTGAGCGGCGATGCCGCGAAGGCGCGGAGCGACTTCGATGCTGCGCTTGCCCGGGGCCTGCCCGACGGTCTGGAAAAGGGCGAACTGCATCTGGATCGCGCCCGCGCACTGGTGGCGCAGGGGGATAGCGAAGCTGCGCGCGATTCGCTGGACATCGCCTTGGCCCAGGCGCCACAGGATCCGCTTGCCTGGTTGCTTTCAGCCACTTTGGCACGACGCACCGGCGAGATGGCCCTGGCCCAGGCGCACATCGCCCGCGCCGTGCAATTGTCGCCCGACGATGCCTCGGTGGCGCTGGAGGAAGGCAATATTGCCATCCTGACCGATCATGCCGACATCGCCCGTGCCGCGTGGCAGCGGGCTGCAAAGGTCGCCCCCGATTCGTCCGCCGGAAAGGCGGCGACCGACAATCTGGACCGGCTCGACCCTGCACCGCCGGCGTCCAGGCCGGCGGGCTGACCCTATTTCAGGTAGAAGTCGACGGTCGTGACGACGCGCACCTTCTTGTAGGGCGTGTCGCTCGATCCGTCGCCACCTTCGCCATCGCGCGGGTCGATCGAGAAATAGCCCTGGGTCGCGCTCTTGATGCCGCCCACGCCGGCACCCGAATCCTTGGCGAACTGCTCGGCTGCTGCGCGCGCGTCCTTGGTCGCCGCCGCCACCATCGGCGGCTTGAGGCTATTCAGCCTGGTGAAGCTGTAGCGCATCCCCGATCCTTCCTGCAGCGTCACGCCGCGCCGGACCAGGTCGAACTGCTGGGCGACGGCGCGCTGGGCGCGGGCAATGTCGGTGGTGCGCAACAGCATGCGCTGGGTGATGGTGATATTGTTGATGCCGTTGTTGAGATATTGGTTCACCCCCGCACCCACGGGCGTCAGCGCATCGGGCCTGAACCCCAGGCTGGCGAAATAGGCTTTCAATTGCTGGGTATTGGCGTCGATTTCCGCCCGTACCGTCGGCAGGTCGGTGCCGGTCGCCGAATAGCTGATCGACCAGGTGGCAAGGTCGGCGGTCACATCCTTCTCGGCCAGGCCCCGCACCGTGACCGATCGATCCGCCGCCTTGGCGCGCTTGAGGCCATCGCCCAGCAAATACCCACCCGCGACCACGCCGATCGCCAGCAATGCCGCCGAACCCAGAAGCACCTTGTCCCGCATTTCCAGAGCCATGATCGCTTTCCTCTTCCGCCGGGCCGGTCCCGGCCCTATTTAAGGAGCTATCTGCCCATCTACCGATGAACCGTTGCTTTATGGCGACGAACGGAGACAGCCTTGCTCAAATATCTGCACACGATGATCCGCGTCACGGATGTCGACAAGACCATCGCCTTTTTTGACCTGCTCGGGCTCAAGGAAGTCAAGCGCTTCGACAGCGAGGCGGGCCGCTTCACCCTGGTCTATCTCGCTGCACCGGGTGATGAGGACGCGCAGGTGGAACTGACCTATAACTGGCCGCCAGCAGATGGCAGTCCGGCCGAAACCTATGATGGCGGCCGCAATTTCGGCCATCTCGCCTATCAGGTGGACAATATCTACGAGACCTGCCAGCGGCTGATGGACGCGGGTATCACGATCAACCGTCCGCCGCGCGACGGCCATATGGCCTTCATCCGTACCCCCGACAATATCTCGGTCGAACTGTTGCAGGACGGCCGGCTGGACCCGGCCGAACCCTGGGTATCGATGCCCAATATCGGGGCCTGGTAAGCCGATGCCGCAGGTCGTGCGCGTTCCCGTCCTGTCGGACAATTATGTCTGGCTGCTGCATGACGATGCCAGTGGCCAGACCGTCGCGGTCGACCCGTCGGTGGCTGATCCGGTGCTGGCGGCCGCGGCCGAGCGCGGCTGGACCATCGACCAGATCTGGAATACCCACTGGCACCCCGATCATGTCGGCGGCAATGCTGGCATCAAGGTCGCGACCGGCTGCATCATCACCGGCCCCATCGCCGAAGCCGCGAAGATCGATACGCTCGACCGGCAGGTGGGGGAGGGGGACAGCGTCCGCATTGGCGATCATGTCGCCATGGTGATGGCCGTTCCGGCCCACACCGCTGGCCATATCGCCTATCATCTGGCCGATGACGCCATGATTTTCGTTGGCGACACGCTGTTCGCCATGGGCTGTGGTCGCCTGTTCGAGGGTACGGCGGCGCAGATGTTCGCCAATATGCAGCGGTTCAAGGCGCTGCCGGGCGACACGATCGTTTATTGCGCGCACGAATATACCCAGTCGAACGGGCGCTTCGCGCTCACGGTGGAGCCCGACAACAATGCGCTGCGCGATCGCATGGCGGCAGTGGACATGGCCCGTACCCGTGGAGAGGCAACGATTCCCACCACGATCGCGCTGGAACGGGATACCAATATCTTCATGCGTGCCCGCGATGTTGCCGAACTTGCGGAACGGCGCGCCGGCAAGGACGCATTTTAACCCGCCCCTTCCACGGATTTGGCGCTATCATGGCGTCTTGTTTGTAATTGTTTGCAAAGGCATGGCTAGGAGAATCACGATGCGTGCATGGATGTGCCTTGCTCCACTGGCGCTGGCCGCCTGCGCCGGCAACTACCAGCCCCAGCCGCTGACCGAAAAGCAGACGGCGGAAATGGACAAGGCGCTTGCCGGCCTGGTTCCCGGTGAGAAGGTCAACTGCATCAACCGCGAACCGCAGACCAATTTTACCGTCATCAGCGGCAATACCTTGCTGTACCGGGTCAACCGCAAGCTCGTCTACAAGAACGACCTGATCGGCAGCTGCGCCGGGCTGGCGCGGGGCGATACGATGATCGTGCGCACCTGGGGCTCGCAATATTGCCGCGGTGACATCACGACCAGCGCCGATCTGATGACCGGCATCAACACCGGCAGCTGTGCCCTGGGCGATTTCACCCCATATCGCGCCCCGGCGAAATGAACGTCGGCGCGCCCTACGCCTTGTAGAGCGCGTCCAGCCGATCCTGATACCGCTTGCGGATGACATGGCGCCGGATTTTCATCGACGGCGTCAGTTCCTCATTCTCGATCGTGAAGGGCTCGTCGGCCAGAATGAAACGGCGCACCCGCTCGATCACGGACAGGTCGTCATTCACCCGGTCGACGGCCGCGCGCAGCGCCGCGTGATAGGCGGTATCCTGCATGATGCCCTGGATCGACCGGCCATTCATCGCCGCCCATTCCAGGGTCCATTCCGCGTCGGGCACGACCAGCCCGACCAGATAGGGACGTCGGTCGCCATAGACCATGGCCTGGCCGATCTCGGGCTGCAGCGTCAGCATGCCCTCGACCTTCTGCGGGGCGACATTGTCGCCCTTGTCGTTGACGATCAGATCCTTCTTGCGATCGGTGATGCGGATGCGGCCACGATCGTCGATTTCGCCGATATCGCCGGTATGCAGCCAGCCATCCTTCAGCGCCTTCTCGGTCTCTGCCGGATTGCGCCAATAACCGTGCATCACCAGCTCGCCACGCACCAATATCTCGCCATCCTCGGCGATCTTGACCTCGACCCCGTCCAGCGGCGGGCCGACCGTATCCATGGCGATGCCGGCGGCAGGCCGGTTGCAGCTGATCACCGGACCGGCTTCGGTCTGGCCATAGCCCTGGAGCAGGGTTAGCCCCATCGCATCGAAGAACAGGCCGACATCCGGGTTCAGCGGTGCACCGCCCGATACCAGCGCCTTCATCCGCCCACCGAAGCGCGCGCGAATCTTGGGGATCAGGGTGCGCGCCAGCAGCGCCTTGATCGGCAGATCGACGAAGGACGACTTGCCCTGCTGCTCCTTGGCGGCGATGCGTAGCGCCTGGTGCAGCAGATAGGTCGGGAACTTGCCCTGTTTCTCGATCGACTTGATGATCCGGGTGCGCAGCACCTCGAACAGGCGGGGCACGACGACCATGATCGTGGGGCGCGTTTCTTCGATATTGCTGGCCAGCTTTTCCAGTCCCTCGGCATAATAGATCTGCCCGCCCAGCAGCATCGGCAGGAACTGGCCGCCGCTATGTTCATAGGCATGGCTGAGCGGCAGGAAAGACAGGAACACTTCCTCGTCCCAGCCGAAATCCTCCAGCACCACCTGCCCTGCGCCTTCGACATTGGCCAGGATCGCGCCATGATGCTGCATCACGCCGCGCGGTGCGCCGCCGGTGCCGCTGGTATAGATGATGCACGCCTGGTCGTTGCGAACGGCGGTCTGGGCCAGGGCGCAGGCATCGACGTCGGCGGGGTGGGCGGCGATCAGGTCGGCCCATAAATGGCATTCATAATTGCCCTGAGGCCCGCGGATCGGCTCCATCGCGATGACCTGGCTCGCCTGCGACCGCAGCACCGCCGGCATCAGCGTGGCGGCCAGCTTGGCGGTCGATACGATCACCGCGCGGGCGCCGCTGTCGGTCAGGATATGCTGATGGTCGCGCGTCGTGTTGGTGGTGTAGGTTGGCACCGTGATGCAGCCCGCCGCCATGATGGCCAGGTCGGCGATGCAGAATTCGGGGCGATTTTCGCTCACCAGCATGACCGGATCACCGGGCTTCAGCCCTTCCGCCTTCAACCCGGCCGCTAGCGCCGCCACCTGGCGCGCGACTTCGGTCCAGCTCAGTGACTGCCACGTCCCCTGTGTCTTGCGCCACAGGAAGGGCGCGTCGCCCTTTTCCTTGGCGCGGGCAAAGAACATGGTGACCAGATTGGGGAAACGTTCGATCGCCCTCACAGGCTCAACTCCTCTTACATCGGCGCGTCTGCCGCGCGCCTGTAGCGCCAGCTGGCTATAGCCCGGCCTTGCCGTAACGGCCATGCACAATAACCGGTTTCAGCGCATATCGCTGCGCCGAATCGGGAAAGCGCGTGCGATTAGGGACGGCTGGACCGGCGTGCAAGCGCAAAAGGGGTCAGTCGAACAGCCCGTCCTGGGCGCCTGCAGGGGGATTGAGGCCCAGATGCTTCCAGCCCGGCCCGTTGAGGCAGCGGCCGCGGGCGGTCCGCGCGATCAGCCCCAGCTGGATCAGATAGGGTTCGACCACTTCCTCGATCGTGTCGCGCGCTTCGGACAGGCCCGCTGCCAGCGTCTCGACCCCCACCGGCCCGCCGCGATAGATGTCGGCGATCATGTGGAGATAGCGCCGGTCCATCAGGTCGAGACCCAGATGATCGACCTCCAGCCGTTTCAGCGCTGCGTCGGCGACCTTGGCATCGACGGTCGGCGCGCCCGCGACATTGGCAAAGTCGCGCACCCGGCGCAGCAGTCGCCCGGCGATGCGCGGGGTGCCACGCGACCGGCGCGCGATCTCGACCGCGCCGTCAGGCGTGATGGGCAGGTCCAGCAGCCGCGCCGCGCGCCGCACCACCAGCTCCAGCTCCTCGACGGTGTAGAATTGCAGCCGCACCGGAATGCCGAACCGGTCGCGCAGCGGCGTCGTCAGCAGGCCCTGGCGCGTGGTCGCGCCGACCAGGGTGAAGCGCGGCAGGTCGATCCGCACCGACCGGGCCGACGGCCCCTCGCCAATCATCAGGTCGAGCGCCCGGTCCTCCATCGCCGGATAGAGCACTTCCTCGACTGCCGGATTGAGCCTGTGAATCTCGTCGACGAACAGGACGTCGCCCTCGTCCAGATTGGTGAGCAGCGCGGCCAGGTCGCCCGACTTGGCGATCACCGGGCCGGATGTCGCGCGGAAACCCACGCCCATTTCCTTGGCGACGATCTGCGCCAACGTCGTCTTGCCGAGGCCCGGCGGGCCAAAGAACAGCACATGGTCCAGCGCCTCGCCACGGGTGCGCGCGGCCTGGATGAAGATGCGCAGATTCTCGCGCGCCGCCTGCTGCCCGACAAATTCGTCGAGCGACTTGGGCCGCAATGCCGCGTCGACATCCTCGGCACGGCGGGCCGGCGTGATCAGGCGATCGTCTTCGCTCACTTCGCCGCCTTCCGCAGCGCCAGGCGGACCAGCGCGTCAAGGCTGGCGCCATCGCCCAGTTCCTCTTCGGCGGCGGCCACCGCACTGCTCGCCTCGGCCGGCTTGAAGCCCAGATTCTGCAGCGCCGACAGCGCATCGGCGGCAAAGCCACCGGCCGGTATCGCGATGATGCCCGGGATGCCCGGCGTACCGGTCGGGGCGGCGCCGATCTTGTCCTTCAGCTCGTTGACGATGCGCTGCGCCAGCTTGGGGCCGACGCCATTGGCCCGCGCGATCATCGCCTTGTCGCCCATCGCCACCGCGCGATGCAGTTCCAGGGGTTCGAGCGCCGACAATATCGCCAGCGCCACCCGTGACCCAACGCCCTGCACATGGGTCAGCAGCCTGTACCAGTCGCGCTCCTCGGCACGGGCAAAGCCGACCAGCCGGATCGAATCCTCGGCCACCAGCATTTCGGTATGGATCGTCACCGCCTCGCCCACCGGACCAAGCGCCGCCAGCGTCCGCGACGATGCGCCGACCAGATAGCCGACCCCGCCGACATCGATGATGGCATGGTCGATGCCCGTGCTGTCCAGCCGTCCTTTGAGTTTCGCGATCATCGCCATTGCCCCATGGTCATGATCTGTTCTTTACAGCCTCTTGCGCCCTGCGCCAGCCAAAAGCGCATGCCCGGTCGGGCACCAAATGGCGGCCCATGCGTAATGCCCGTCGACTGCCCTCTGCCAAAGGATTGAATAGGGATGTTGATGACCGCGCCGATGCTGGGTCCCAAGGATTTTGAATTTCCCGCGATCATGCTGTCGGGCGTGGTCGACCATGGCATGTATCTGCATTTCAAGAATTGCCTGTCCACCGCGCCGCAGCAGGGGCTGGTGGTGGTGGAAATTTCCACCCTCGGCGGCGATCCGGAAATCGCGCGGATGATGGGCGAGGATATCCGCTTCCATTCCGATCTTTACCCCGAACGGCGGCTGGTCTTTCTCGGCAAGACCGCCGTCTATTCCGCCGGCGCCACCTTCATGGGCTTCTTCGCCACCGAAAATCGCTATCTGACGCGCGGCACGCGGCTGATGATCCATGAGCGGCTGATCACCAAGAATATCCATCTCGAAGGGCCGCTTTCCACCTGTATCGCGACATTGAAGGCCTCGCTGCACGAGATCGAGGCGTCGATCGCGATCCAGAATGAGGGCTTTGCCAATCTCATCCTGGGGTCGCAGGTAACGATGGAGGAACTGCTACAGCGCGCGCCGGAAAACTGGTATCTGGAGGCCAATGAGGCGGCCGCGCTTGGCCTGGTCGCGGCCGTGCTCTAATCCGCTTGCGCGGCGGCCCGTTCGGGCCTTTGATGCGCCATGGCCAAGACGCAGAAGCGATCCACCCTCTTCCCCTGGCGCTATGGCATGTTCCTCATGCTGTTGCTGTCGATCGCGCCGCTGGCTCTGTGGCTGCCCTGGCATGAGGCGGTGATGGGCGGGTTTGACCTTGCCGCCATCGCCTTCTGCCTGGCCGCCGTGCCGCTGATCGATTCCGATCCGGCGCAGATGCGGCGCAAGGCCGTGCTCAACGACGTCAATCGCCAGTTGATGCTGCTCCTGACCGGGGTGGTCTGCATCGTCATTCTGGTCGCGGTCGGCGTCGCTGCCAGCGCGCCGGGGCATCCCGACGCCGAGAATATCGCGCTGCTGCTGGCGACCCTCATCATCGCCTGGCTCTTTTCCAACCTTGTCTATGCGATGCACTATGCCCACGCCTTCTACCTCGCCGATGACGCGGGGAAGGATGCCGGCGGGCTCGATTTTCCGGACACGGACGAGCCGGTCTATTGGGATTTCCTCTATTTCGGCTTCACCCTGGGCATGACCTTCCAGACCTCCGACGTGTCGATCACCTCGACCGCGATGCGCCGTACCGTGACGCTCCATTGCTTCGCCGCCTTCGTCTTCAACCTCGGCATCCTGGCCTTCACCATCAATGTCTTGGGCGGCTGAGGCGATGGCTTCATGGCTTGCTTACCAATATCGGCTATAAGCCCGGTCCCATGAGCAAGAGCGCCGATCCCTGTCCTCCATCCGCCGTCAGCCATGGCGTCGGCATCGCCGGCCTGGTCGGCCTCGGCATCTGGACGCTGGTCGCCCGCCATTATGGCATGAACGGGCCGAACGCTGGCCTTGCCGCAGTATTCGCCTGTGGCATGCCGATGGTGCTCTGGTCGCTGCTGGTGGACAAGGTGCATCGCAATCCGTCGACCGGCATGGCCTGGGACACGCCCGCGCGCACCGTCCGCAGCATCATCGACGTCAGCATCGTCAAGATCGCCGGCCTCTGGGCGACCTGGCTTGCCATCGCCGTCTTCTATTGCATCGGCCGCTGGTACTGGACGGGCAATTATCGTCTCTCGATGGATCTGTTCATGGTGGCCGCGCCCTGGCTGCTGCTCTTTTCCATCCCCTATGTCATCTGGGTCGATCGCCGGCTGGTTGAACCGCGCGATGCCAGCTATGCGTTCGGCCAATGGGTGATCGGCGGGGCGGCGGGCCGGGCCGATCGGACCCAGGTCGCCAATCATGCGCGCGCCTGGACGGTGAAGGGCTTCTTCCTCGCCTTCATGATATCGATCGTGCCGGGCAATTTTTCCAGCGTCGTCGAATGGCGGGTGGACGGCATCCTGTCCAATCCGGTGGCGATGGTCGGCTTTCTGGTCGCGATCATGTTCATGATCGACGTCTGCATGGCGACGGTCGGTTATCTGCTGACCTGCAAGCCGCTCGATTCGCATATCCGCACGGCCAATCCCCATCTCGCCGGATGGGTCGCCGCGCTGATCTGCTATCCGCCCTTCGTGATGATGGGGGGCGGGGCGCCGCTCGACTATCATTCGGGCGGCGCGCAATGGGATATGTGGACCCAGGGCCATGGCTGGCTGCAATGGCTGCTGGGGGCCTGGCTGGTCCTGCTCACGGCCATCTACGCCTGGGCCACGGTCGCCTTCGGCATCCGTTTTTCCAACCTCACGCATCGCGGCATATTGACCCACGGTCCCTATCGCTGGACCCGGCATCCGGCCTATCTGTCGAAGAATCTCTTCTGGTGGTTCTCGGCGCTGCCGTTCCTCACCGTGACCGGCAGCTTCACGGACATGGTACGCAATTGCGTACTGCTGGGCGTCACCAATGCGATCTATTATTGGCGGGCGAAGACGGAGGAGCAGCATCTCTCCGCCGATCCCGATTATCGCGCCTATAGCGACTGGATGGCCCGCAATGCCCCGGTGCCGCGCTTCTTTGCCTGGCTGACCGGGCGTAAGCCACTTGCCGAGGCGGAAAAGCTGCAGCCCGCCGAATGACCGGCGGGCTGCGCTAAAATCAGAAGCTTTCCTCGGCATAGACGCGGCTGACATCGCCGCCCCATTCGCCATGATAGCGGTCGAGCAGGCGCTCGGCCGGGGTCTTGCCGGTGGCGATCACCTCATCGAGCGCCGACAGATAGCCGGTCTCATTGTCGCCCGCCGCGTTGAACCGCTGGCGTGCGGCCAGGCCTGAGCGCGCGATGTCCAGCACCTGCGGCGCGATGTCGCGCAACGTGCGCCCACCGGATACCGGTGCGTCCAGGCCCAGCTTCGGCACGGAATCGCGCAGCACCTGCCGCTCCTCCATGCTCCAGTCCTTGACCAGATCCCAGGCGGCGTCGAGCGCGCCCTGGTCATAGAGCAGGCCGACCCACAGGGCCGGCAGCGCACAGATGCGATTCCACGGCCCACCGTCGGATCCGCGCATTTCCAGGAAGCTCTTGAGCCGCACTTCGGGGAAGGCGGTGGAGAGATGATCCTCCCAATCCTTCTCGGTCGGCTTTTCGCCGGGCAGCACCGACAGCTTGCCGTCCAGGAAGTCGCGGAACGAAAGGCCCGCCGCATCGATATATTTGCCGTCGCGATAGACGAAATACATCGGCACATCGAGCGCATAGTCGGCATAGCGCTCGTATCCGAAGCCATCCTCGAACACGAAGGGCAGCATGCCGGTGCGCTGCGGGTCGGTGTCCGACCAGATATGGCTGCGATAGGACAGGAAGCCGTTGGGCTTGCCCTCGGTGAAGGGCGAATTGGCGAACAGCGCGGTGCCGAGCGGCTGCAGCGCCAGCGAGACACGGAACTTCTGCACCATGTCCGCCTCGCTGCCATAGTCGAGGTTGGTCTGGATGGTGCAGGTGCGCAGCATCATGTCCAGGCCCATCGATCCCACTCGCGGCATGTGCCGCAGCATGATGTCATACCGGCCCTTGGGCATGATCGGCAGCTCGGCGCGGGTCTTGTCGGGCCACATGCCCAGGCCCAGGAAGCCCAGCCCCAGCATGTCGCCGACATATTTCACCTGTTCCAGATGGCGGCCGGTCTCGGCGCAGGTCTGGTGGAGGTTGTCGAGCGGCGCGCCGCTGAGTTCCAGCTGACCCGCCGGTTCCAGGCTGATCGTGCCGTCGGCGCCGGACAGGGCGATGATATTCTCGCCCTCGAACACCGGGCTCCAGCCATAGCGGGTCAGGCCGATCAGCAGCGTGTGGATGCCGCCCTTTTCCTCATAGGCCGGGGCATGATGGTCCTTCGTCGAATAGACGAATTTCTCGTGCTCCGTGCCGATCCGCCAGCGATCCTTGGGCTTGGCGCCCTTGGCAAAGGTCGCAATCAGCTGGTCGCGGCTTTCGATGACGGGATCATGTCCGCCTGAGTCGGTTCTGGTGCTCATGCCCCGCCCTTAATCTTTCCCCTTCGCGCGTCAAATCGAGGCGCGAATGCGACAGATAAGGCAGGCCTATCTTCGCTTCAATTGGTTGCGGAAGAAAACCATTAGTCCCAGTCGCCATTCACCGTCATCCAGGCCGCCGTGGCGGCGATCGCGGCGGTCTCTGCACGCAGGATTCGTGGGCCTAGCGATACCGGAACGGCACCGGGCGTCGCCCGGATCGCGTCGCGCTCGACCGGATCGAATCCGCCCTCGGGTCCGACCAGAAACGCCGCCGGGCCGGGATAGGTGCGCAAGGTTTCGTCCAGCGATGCCCCGCCGGTCTCGTCGGCGAAGAACAGATGCCGCTCCGCCGACCAGCCCTTCAGTAGCGCGTCGAGCTTCACCATTTCGGTCAGCTCCGGCAGCGCGGTGCGGCCGCACTGCTCGGCGGCCTCCACCAGATGGGCGTGCAATCGGTCGAGATTGAGCTTGTCGACCACCGCCCGCCGGGTCAGCACCGGCTGCAATCGCGCGACGCCCAGTTCGCACGCCTTTTCCGCGATCAGGTCGATCCGTCCCTTCTTGATCGGCGCGCAGCACAGCCAGAAATCGGGCACCACCTCCGGCGGCTTGGTCTGCTGCACGCATTCCAGCACCAGGTCGCGCTTGCGGATATCGCGCGCGCGCGCAGCCCATTCGCCCGACTTGCCGTCGAACAGCAGCACGATATCGTCCGGCTTCACCCGCATCACGCTGATGAGGTAATGGGCGCCATTGCCGTCGACCGGCACGGCGACCCCTTCGCCCAGCAGCGTTTCGACATGCAGGCGCGGGGCGCTCTGCGGCGGCCAGGCGGGGGTAGCGGTCATTTTGTCTCGTCCATTCCGGCCGCGCTTGTCGTCGGCCCGTTCTTCCCTAAAGAGGAAAGCGCGTTCCCGACAAGCGCGGGACGAACGGAGTTGCAGTGAATCAGTCGATCGTCCCCGACAGCGAAGCGCGCGGCCTGCTCGCGCGCCTGCCGGAAACCCCGCGAATCCTGGCCTCGCTGGCCCGACTCGACCGGCCGATCGGTTGGTGGCTGCTGTTCTGGCCGGGCGCCTGGGCCGTGGCGCTGGCGGGTGGCGCCTTTGTCCGCTGGCCGCTGATCCTCTGGCTGCTGCTCGGCAGCATCGCGATGCGCGGCGCGGGCTGCGTCTTCAACGATATCGTCGACCGTGACCTCGACGCGCGGGTCGCCCGCACCGCCGCCCGGCCGCTCGCCAGCGGGGCGATGTCGGTGAAGGTCGCCTGGGTCTGGCTGCTCGCGCTCTGCCTGATCGGCCTCGTCGTCCTGTTCCAGCTCAGCGGCTATGCGCAGGTCGTGGCCTTGGGCTCGCTGGCGCTGGTCGCGGCCTATCCCTTCATGAAGCGGATCACCGGCTGGCCGCAAGTCTGGCTCGGCATCGTCTTCTCCTGGGCGGCGCTGGTCGGCTGGAGCGAGATTGCCGGCGCGCTGACCCTGCCGGGCCTGTGCCTCTATGCCGGCTGCATCTTCTGGGTGCTGGGCTATGACACCATCTATGCGCTGCAGGACCGGGAGGATGACGCGCTGATCGGCATCGGCTCCAGCGCCTTGTCGATGGGCCGCCATGTCCGGGGCGGGGTGACGCTCTGCTATCTCGTCGCGCTTGCGCTGTGGGCCAGCGCCATCTGGCAGGTCCGGCCGCAGCTGCTGGCGCTGGTCGCGCTGGCGCCGATGGCCGCCCATCTGCTCTGGCAGGTCGGCACGCTGAAGGAAGACGGCACCGATCCGCTCGTCAAATTCCGGTCCAATCGTTTTGCGGGATTGCTGATGTTCCTTGCCTGTCTGGTCGTCGGGAGTGCCGGCGCATGAGCATCACCGGCCTGCCCACCCCCGGTGAGGATTGCTGGCGCATCGAACAGGCGGTGCGCGCCAGCGTGATCGTCGATGCCGACGCCTATTTTCGTCATGCCCGTGCCGCGATGCTGAAGGCGAAGAAGCGGATCATGCTGATCGGCTGGGATTTCGACGCCGCGATCAGCCTGATCCGCGAAGACCAGGCCGATGATGGCGCGCCGGTGGTGATCGGCGACTTCATCAGCTGGCTGGTGGAACGCACGCCGGACCTGGAAATCTATCTGCTGCGCTGGGACATGGGCGCGATGAAGTCGATGGTCCGGCCGACCAACCTCTTCACCACGCTCAAATGGATGGCGCATCCGCGTGTCACGGTGAAGCTGGACGGCCATCATCCGCCCGCCGCCTCGCACCATCAGAAGATCGTCGTGATCGACGATTGCTTCGCCTTTTGCGGCGGCATCGACATGACCGGTGACCGCTGGGACACGCGCCATCATCGTGATGAGGATCCCGGTCGCCGCCATCCCGACGGCTCGCCCTATGGCCCCTGGCACGATGCGACGACCGCCTTGCAGGGGCCGGTGGCGATGGCGCTGGGCGACCATGCCCGCGCCCGCTGGGTCGGTGCGGGCGGCGATGAACTGGCCCCGGTCGAGGGCGAATATGATTGCTGGCCCGATGCGCTGCCGGTCCATTTCGAGCATGTCGACGTCGCCATCGCCCGCTCCGCGCCAAAGATGGACGATCAGGAGGAACTGATCGAGATCGAGCAGCTCTATCTCCACCAGATCGGGGCCGCCCGGCACTGCATCTATGCCGAAAGCCAATATTTCGCCTCGCGCCGCATTGCCGAGGCGATCGCCAGGCGGCTGGGTGATCCGGACGGGCCGGACATCGTCATCATCAACCCGCTCCAGGCCGATGGCTGGCTGGAACAGCAGGCGATGGACACTGCCCGAGCCCGCCTGTTCGAAGCGCTCAAGGCGCGCGACCCGCATGGCAAGCTGCGCATCTATCACCCCTTCACCACGCGCGGCGCGCCCATCTATGTCCATGCCAAGGTCTTGATCGTCGACGATCGACTGATCCGCGTCGGATCGTCCAACATGAACAACCGTTCGATGCGGCTCGACACCGAATGCGACGTGGTGATCGACACCGCGCTGCCCGGCAATGATGGCCGGCAGGAAACCATTCTCGCCATTCGCGACGACCTGATCGCCGAGCATCTCGATTTGCCGCGCGAGCGCGTGTCGGCGGTGATCGCCCAGCGCGGCCTGATCGCCGCGATCGAGGAATTGCGCACCAAGCCCGGCCGCACCCTGCGCCCCTATGAGGTGCCGGACCTTGCCGATGTCCAGGCCTGGCTCGCCGACAATGAGGTGCTCGATCCCGAAGGGCCGGATGAGATGTTCGAGCCGGTCAGCGAACGCGGCCTGTTCCGCCGGATGAAGGGCTGGTTCGGCCGGAGCTAGAGCATTCTGAAGTCGGCTGGAACAGCCGACGACTCGCAGAATGCGGCAATCAAAAGAAAATTAGAGCATCCTCCAATTCAACCTAATCAGAGGATGCTCTAAAGGGCGGCGAGGGCGGTGGCGATCCGCTCCGCCGCAATCGCAAACCCTTCGGCCTGCTGCGCGAAGCCCAGCCGCATATGCGCCGGCTGCCCGAAACAGTCGCCCGGCGCCAGCAGCACGCCCTGCGCCGCCAGCGCTTCGCACAGCGGCCGGCTGTCGCGCCCGTCGCCCAGCCAGGGGAAGGCGGTGGTGCCACCCTGCGGCCGCACCCATTGCAGCTTGCCATTGGCTTCCGCGATCAGCCGGTCGAGGACAGCGATGTTGACAGTCGCAACGGCCTTCAACCGATCGGTAATGGCTGCGCTGTGCTGTAGCGAATGGGTCGCCAGCCACTCCAGCAGGGGCGAACTGCTGATCGTGAAATAGCTGCGCGCGTCGATGATCCGGGCACGCTGGGCATCGTCGGGTGCGATGATCCAGCCCATCCGCAGCCCCGGCAGCGACAGCGCCTTGGACATGTCGCTGGTGACATAGGCGTTGGGGATGCCGGCGGCCGATTGCTGCGGCGCGCCGAAATAGAGCGGATGATAGACCTCATCGACCAGCAGCGGCACGCCACGCTCGGCCAGCGCCGCCGCCAGCCGTGCGATCTCCGCGCGCGGCATCACCGATCCGCTGGGATTATGCGGCGTGTTGACCACGACGCCGGCGGTGTCGCCATCGACCAGCGCCAGGATCGCATCCACATCCTGCGCAAAGCCGGTCTCGCGGGTCAGCGCATAGTGCCGCGTTCCCAGCCCCCAGGCCTGCGCCATCGCCGCATAGGCCGGATAGCCCGGATCGGGCATCAGCATATGCGCGCCCGGTCGCGCGGCGAGGCAGAAGAAGATCGACAGGGCCTCCGACGATCCGGTGGTCACCACCACCCTGTCAGCTTCGCTGTCATGAAAGGCGGCGATCGCCGCGCGCAACGCCGCGCTCCCCTCCGGCGGGGCATAGCTTAGCACGGTGTCGTCGATCGCCAGCGGCGCGTCGCCCAGCGCGCAAATCTCCGCCACGCTCCAGCGCGGCCCGGTACTCGACGCCAGATTATAGGCGATCGGCGGCGTCGCGAAATCATAGGCCGACAGCCAATGGTCGAGGGCAAAGGGCGGCAGGTCCATGGCACAACTCCGTGATCAGGCCACCAGCTTCGCCAGCCGCCGCGCGGGAGCAAGGACCGGTTGCGCGGCGCTGGCCTTAGCCGCGCTTCTTGCGCTTGCTTCTCGCTGGTACGGCATGTGCTTCGAGCTGTGCCAACAGGTCGGCCGCCGCGACTGGCTGCAGATAGCGTTTGGGGATCACCCAATAGAGCTGCCGGGACAGATAGAGCTGCAAGACATCATCCGCGTCGTGATAGGCATGGAATTGCGTCCAAAGCATTGTCGCCTGGCTTATCTGCGATTCGAGGCGGATATGCTGTTCGTCCCAGCTATAGTGCATGGCTCCTTGCAGCCCTGCTTGTTCCTCGAATTGCCGTCGCGCAGCACGGGGGATGAAGATCGCGTAATTGCCCCATAGGATGGCGATCCCCGCAGTAAGGCCGCCGATCGGCACGATGTTGTCCGACCAGCTTCCCAAGACCTGCGGCCCGGCCAAAATTGCGATGGCGATGATGGCGACAATCAAGACGCTCAAGACCGGTATGAACCATTGCAAGAAGCGTAGGCTACCAAGATAATGATGACGCGCAGCGGCAGCGACATCATCGGCGGTCAACTGGACTGTTGTTTCATGTTGCATCATTGCGCCGCCAGCAGCGCCTCGGCGCCGTGCAGGTTGACCGACACCAGCCGGCTGACGCCGCGCTCCACCATGGTGACGCCGAACAGCCGGTGCATGCGCGCCATCGACACCGCATTATGGGTGACGATCAGGTATCGGGTCCGGGTCTGCGCGACCATCGCGTCGAGCAGGTCGCAGAAACGCTCGACATTGGCATCGTCCAGCGGCGCGTCGACTTCGTCCAGCACGCAGATCGGCGCCGGATTGGTGAGGAACAGGCCGAAGATCAGCGCCACCGCAGTCAGCGCCTGCTCGCCGCCCGACAACAGGGTCAGCGCCGCCAGCTTCTTGCCCGGCGGCTGGGCCATGATCTCCAGCCCCGCCTCCAGCGGATCGTCGCTGTCGATCAGTTCCAGATGCGCCTGGCCGCCATTGAACAAAGTGGTGAAGAGCCGACGGAAATGGCCGTCCACGGCCTCGAACGCGGCGAGCAGCCGCTGCCGCCCCTCGCGGTTGAGGCTGCCGATCGACCCGCGCAACTGGTTGATCGCCTGGGTCAGTTCCGCGCTTTCGGCCCGGCTGGTCGCCTGGATCGTCTCCAGCTCCTCCAGCTCCTGCGCCGCGACCAGATTGACCGGGCCGATCCGCTCCCGCTCGGCCGAGAGGCGATCATGCTCGGCCTGCTCGCTCTGGGCGATGCGGATGTCGGCGCTGGGAAAGCCCAATTTCTCCGGCAACACCGGCGGCGGGCATTCGAACCGCTCGCCCGACAGGCGATTGGTCTCGATCCGCCGCTCGTCCGCCGCCTCTGCCCGCGCCACCGCCGTCGCCCGCGCCTCGCGCGCGCCGGCCAGTGCCTCGCCGGCGTCGGCCGCGTGCTTCTCGGTCGCCTTCAGCGTCGCTTCGGCCTCGATCTCCGCGCGGCGGGTCTGTTCGGCGCGCTCGACCTGCGCCTCGCGTTCCTCGGTCAGCGTGGCGATGCTGGTGCCCAGTGCCTCGGGCTGGCCCTCGATCGCGGCGCGCTCCTGCGCCACCGTCTCGCCGCGCGACGCCATGGCGGCGATGCGCTTTGCCGCCTCGCCGGCGCGGGTGTTCCAGCCCTTGGCCTCGGCATCGGCCGCCGCCATGCGCTCGCGGTCGCTCGACAGCGCCCGGTCGGCCAGCGCCTGGTCGGCCTGCAACTGGCTGACGGCCATGCGGGCCTTCTCGCTCGCCTGCGACAGCGCCGCCACCTGCGCGCGCGTCTCGGCGCCATCGGGCAGGGCGGCCCGCGCGGCCGACGCCTTGTCATGCTCGACCTGGGCCATTTCCTGATCGCGCCGGGCCTCGGCCAGCCGTTCCTCGATCGCCTCGCGCCTGCCGCTCAACCGCTCCAGCGCGCCCGCCGCCTCGTCCGCCGCGCGCAGGGCGGCGCGCAACCGCTGGTCCGCATCGCTCAGTTTGGTGCGGCCGGCCGCCAGCGCATCCGCCGCCGCCTTCTCGCGCCCGCCAGCCTCGGCCTGTTCCGCCTGTGCCGTCTCGACCGCCTGCGCCGCTGCCGGACGCGCAGCATCGATCGCCTCCAGCCGGTTGATCCGAATCAGCCGTTCCGCTGCCGCCGCGCCGCCCTCAACCGCGGCATAGCCGTCCCAGCGTCGCAATTGCCCATCCAGCGTCACCAGCCGCTGGCCGACCTGCAGCGCCTGACCACTGTCGTTCTCCACCACCGCCACCTGCGCCAGCCGCCGCGCCAGTGCCTCGGGCGCGGTCACATGGGCCGCCAGTGGGCTGGCGCCGTCGGGCAAGCTGGGATCATCCTTCAGTGCCGCAGCCCCCGCCCAGCGACGCGGCCCCTCGGCCCCGATAGGCGCCTCCAGATCATCGCCCAGCGCCGCCGCCAGCGCCCGCTCATAGCCCGGCGCCGCCTTCAACTGGTCGAGTGCCCGCGCCCGGCCGCTGCCACCGACATCGATCGCCTTGCGCAGCGCCGTCGCCTCGCTGTCCAGCGCCGCCAGCGCGGCCCGCGCCGATGCCAGCGCGGCTTCCGCTGATGCTCGCGCCTCGCTCGCCGCCTGCCGCTCCGTCTCGGCTGTCGCGATCGCCGCCTCTGCCGCCTCGCGATCGGCATTGGCGCGGACCTGCGCCACCGCCGCCTCGTCGCGCTTTGCTTCCAGCGGCGCGGCATCGGGCAAGGCCGCCGCCTCCCCCTCCAGCCGCCGCATCGCCTGCTCCGCCCGGCTCAGCCGATCGCGCGCCGCCGCCAGCGCCGCTTCGGCCACGCGCAATTCGGCCTGCTCGCCCGCCTGCTTGGCCATCGCCTTGGCCAGCTCCAACTCGGCATCGCGGGCCGAATCCTCAGCCCGGGCGATCCGCGCGGCGAAATCGGGGCGCATCGCCTCGGTCTGCGCAATCCGGGCTTTCAGGTGCGCGACCTCGGCGGTCAGCCGCGCGATCGCTTCGGCCGCGTCATTGGCCAGCGTGCCCTCGCGCTCGCGATCCTCGTCCAGTCGCGCTGCCTGCTGCGCCAGGTCATGCAGCCGCCGCACAACCCCGTCGCGCTCGGCCTTCAGCGTGTTGAGCTGGTGGCCGGATTCGCTGGCGGCATCGCGCGTCGCCAGGGCTTCGGCCCGCCGCTCGGCCAAGGCTGTCACCGCGGCACTGCTATGAACATTGGCCGCCGTCAGGGCTTCCTGCGCCGCGCCCACGGTTGCCTCGGCCAGCTTTGCCTCGGCCCGCGCCGCTTCCGCACTGGCATTGGCTTCGCGCCAGCGGGCGAAGATCACCCGGCCCTCGGCTATGCGGATCTGTTCGGACAGGCGGATATAGCGTTCCGCCGCGCGCGCCTGTCGCCGCAAATTGCCGGCACGACTGTCCATGTCGGCCAATATCTCGTCCAGCCGGGCCAGATTGCCCTCGGCCGCGCGCAATTTCTGCTCAGCATCCTTGCGCCGGACATGCAGGCCGGCAATGCCCGCCGCCTCTTCCAGCATGGCGCGCCGTTCCTGCGGCCGCGCGGCGATGACGGCGGCGATCCGTCCCTGGCTGACCAGCGCCGGGCTGTGCGCGCCGGTGGCGGCATCGGCGAAGATCAGCGCCACATCCTTGGCGCGCACATCCCGGCCATTGGCGCGATAGGCGCTGCCCGCGCCGCGCTCGATCCGGCGCGTGACCTCCAGTTCGCCATCGGCGCCGACATCGACCGCGTTGAACAGCTCGCCCTGTTCCTGGATGGTCAGCAGCGACACTTCGGCAAAGTCGCGCTGCGGCCGGCTGGTGGTGCCGGCGAAGATCACATCCTCCATGCCGCCGCCGCGCATCGACTTGGCGCTGGATTCGCCCATCACCCAGCGGATCGCTTCCAAGAGGTTGGACTTGCCGCAGCCATTGGGGCCGACAATGCCGGTCAGGCCCGGCTCGATGCGCAATTCGGTCGCATCGACGAAGCTCTTGAAGCCCGAAAGCTTGAGCCGCTTTATCTGCATGGGGAAACGCCGGGGCAGGGTGCCGCCCCGGTCTGCTTGGGCCTCAGGCCTTCAGATGTCGCCCCCCCTTGCGCCAATCAGATACCCGCTTCCTTGAGCTTGTTCTTCAGCACCGGCCAGGACGAGGCATTCTCGACCACCACCCCGTTCATCAGGAAGGTCGGCGTGCCGGAGATATTATATTGGGCATTGGCCGCCTCGACGCCCTTGGCCAGCTTCTCGGCAGTCGCCGTGTCGGCCAGGCACTGCTTGGCCTGGTCCTCGGCAATGCCGCGCTGCTTGGCATAGTCGACCAGGCCCAGCGCATTGGCCAGCTGGCCGAAACGCTGCGCCGGCGGGGCCGATACCATCGCCTGATAGGGGGCGTCGCCCAGGCTCTGCGCCTTTTCGAACATCGCGCTCTGGTTGGCGAAGAACTGTTCCGACAGCGGATAGTAGATGTCCTTGCCGCCGCAACGGGCCAGCAGTGCCGTCGTGATGTCGATCGGGTCGCGGACATAGACGCGGAATTCGTAGCTGATCTTGCCGCTATCGACCATCGCTTTGAGTTCCTGCGACGATTCATGGGCGAAGTCGCGGCAATGGCTGCAGGTGAAGGAGCCATATTCGACCAGCTTCAGCTTGGCGGCGGGATTGCCCATCACGAAATTGCCTTCGGGCGTTTCGGCGACGGTTTCCGACCAGCTGGTGCCGGTGGGGGGGGCCACGGCGGCGATCGGCGCGGCGGCGGACGCATTGCCCTCATCCTTCTTGCCGCAACCGGCAAGCGTCAGGGACAGGGCGATAAGGGCAAGGCCGGGCAGAGCGGTGGAGGACAGGGCTTTCACGACGGGCGACGCTCCGAATTATGGATAGTTGGGGGTGGTTTAGATCAGCGGGCGGCTGCGGGCAATGCGGCCTTGAGGATCTCCCAGGTCGATCCCTGGACCAGCGTGCCGTTGACGACGAAGCCGGGGGTGCCGGTGATCTTGACCTTGTTCCACGCCTCGTCGGTCATCGCCAGGACCGCCTTTTCCGACGCCGGGTCGGCGATGCAGGCGTCGAGCTGCGCATTGGTGAAGCCGCGCTTGTTCATCAGCGTATAAAGGCCGGTCTTCTGGCCGATGTCGCGCAGCGCCGCCTTCTGCTCGGTCGGCTTGGCCGCACCTTTGTCATAGGCCATGATCTGCTCCATCCAGGCATCCTGGTTGGCGAACAGCGCCTCATGATTGCCCATGAAGCGCTTGGCGCCGCCGCAACGGGCCAGCAGCGCGGCGGTCAGGTCATATTTGTCGCGCACTGCGTTGCGCACCTCGGCGCTGACCTTGCCGCCCTTCACATAATCGGCCTTCAGCGACGGTGTCGCCTCATTCACGAAATGGGCGCAATGGCTGCAGGTATAGCTCACATATTCGACCAGCTTGGTCGGCGCGGCGGGATTGCCCATGACATGGCCGCCGATCGGCGAACGCACCACCTGCGCGACCCAGTTGGGCGCGGCGGCGACGGCGATGGCGGGAACGGCGATCAGGGCAAGCAGGGAAAGGCGGAACTTGGTCATGGGATAGTCCTAAGGCATCGCCCCGGACGGGGCGGGTTGCGTCAACCGATCTTGGGCAGGCCATTGGAATTCGCAAGCCCCTGTGCCAGCGATTCGAGGACCTTGCGCAATTCCGGATCACCGATGTCGCGCAGGGAATCCCCCAGCTCGACCGGAATGGGTTTGAGGTTTCGGGGCGGCGGGCGCCGCTCGACCGGCGCGGGGCCGACCATGCCCTGCTTCATCGCCACCTTGACGACGGCGGCATAGCCGAAGAAGCGGTTCACCCGCTCGATGATGTCGGGCAGCGCATGCTGGATCATCGGTGCATGGCCGCTCATCACCGTCAGTTGCAGCGTGCCGCCCGATTTCTGGCCGACCGGGAAGCGGATCGATTCGGGCGCGGTGATCGCGGCATAGTCGACGCCGACGATATCGTTCCAGCGGGTGACGATGCTCGACTGGACGAAACCGAACTTGCGAAAGGCGGTGCGGCCGATTTCCGGCATCAGGTCGGCGATCGCGCGCGGCGCGCCGACGCGGGGGCGCTCGGCCGGCGGCGCGGCGCGGCTCGTCTTTTTCGCGGTCGGGGGGCGTTCCGTCATGGCCCGCTACATGGCATAGGGTCGCCATGCGCGTCGAGATGTCGGGTTCAAAAATCGCACGGGATCTGCTGGCCCATTATGACGTCAACGCCCGGCGCCTGCCCTGGCGCGCGCCGCCGGGCGCCAATGCGGCCGATCCCTATCATGTCTGGCTGTCCGAAGTGATGCTGCAACAGACGACGGTCGCGGCGGTCGGCCCCTATTTCGAGAAGTTCACGCTGCGCTGGCCCACGGTTCAGGATCTGGCCGCCAGCGCCGACGCCGACCTGATGGCCGCCTGGGCGGGGCTGGGCTATTATGCCCGCGCCCGCAACCTGCTCGCCTGCGCCCGCGCCGTGGTGGCCGACCATGGCGGCCGCTTCCCCGACACCGAAGACGCGCTGCGTGCCCTGCCGGGGCTGGGCGCCTACACCGCCGCCGCCGTCGCCGCGATCGCCTTTGGCCGCCGCGCCGTGGTGGTCGACGCCAATGTCGAGCGGGTGGTCGCCCGGTTGTTCGCCATAGCGACGCCCTTGCCCGCCGCCCGGCCGGAAATCCGGGCTGCCGCCGACAGCATCACGCCGGACCTGCGTGCTGGCGACTTTGCCCAGGCGATGATGGATCTGGGCGCCACCATCTGCACCGCGCGCAACCCCGCCTGCGGCATCTGTCCGCTGCGCGAGGATTGCGCGGCGGTGCGCACTGCCGATCCGGCCGCCTTCCCGGTCAAGGCGCCGAAAAAGGCCAAGCCCCATCGCCTCGGCCATGCCTGGTGGATCGAACGCAGTGATGGTCATGTCTGGCTGGTGCGTCGTCCGGACAAGGGGCTGCTCGGCGGCATGCGCGCGCTGCCCAGTTCCGACTGGGGCGCCGCGCCCGACGCGACGCCGCCCTTCGCCGCGCAGTGGCGGACGATTGATCCGCCGGTCGCCCATGTCTTCACCCATTTCTCGCTGGCGCTCAGCGTCCACACGACCCATGTGGGGCCGGATCATGTGCCGTCGGGCGCAGGCGAATGGTGGCCGCGCGACCGGATCGGGGAGGCGGGGCTGCCAACCTTGTTTGCGCGGGCGGCCGATGCGGCGATGAAGGAGATGACGGACGATGCACGGAACTGACCCAATGGCGCACGGCCTGCCCGGTTTCGTCGGCGGCACGCTTGACCGGGTCGACCATATCCGCAGCAATCCCGCGCTCCATGCACAGGCCTTTGCCGCGCCCAACGCCCGGCTGCTGATCCTCGAAGGGCTGGAGCCGGTGACGGACGATCATGGCCTGGCCCTGGCGCCGCTCGCCCCCGATGCCCGGATCGAGGAGCATGTGCTGCTCGGCGTCGATCTGCAGGACCGGCCGATCTTTGCCCATCTGGTCGAAACGCTGGCCCAAGGCCCCAATGCGACGCCGCGCTCGCGCGGCCTCGCCGATCTCGTCTCCGCGTCCGACGTCGCGCTCTACGGCACCGCGCGCAGCCTGGTCCATTGGCATGCCCGCCACCGTTTCTGCTCGGTCTGCGGCGCGCCGACCCATGCGCACAAGGCGGGCTGGGCACGCCGCTGCCAATCCTGCGCCTCCGAACATTTCCCGCGCGTCGATCCGGTCTCGATCATGCTGGCCGAACATCAGGGCCGCGTCCTGCTCGGTCGCCAGCATAGCTGGCCGCCCGGCCGCTATTCCGCGCTCGCCGGCTTCATCGAGCCGGGCGAGACGGTCGAGGAAGCGGTCGCGCGCGAGTTGAAGGAGGAAGCCGGCATCACGGTCCATTCCGTCCGCTATGTGATGAGCCAGCCCTGGCCCTTCCCGTCGTCGCTGATGATCGCCTGCATCGCCCAGTGCGACGATCCCGCGCTCACCCTGGACGAGACCGAGATCGAACATGCCTTCTGGTGCGATGCCGATGGCGTCGCCGCGGCATTGGCCGGCGATCCCGACGCGCCTTTCCTCGCGCCGCCGCGCATGGCGGTCGCCTGGCACCTGCTTGACCATTGGCTGCGCGGCGCGGTTGCCCCGTCCGACGCAAGGGCGTAAGGCCCGGGCTTCGTCTTCATTACAGGATCGATTTCCCTCTATGCTCAGCCTCGAAGAAGCCCAGTCGCGCGCGCAGGATCTGGTGACGGCGGCGCGCAAGGCAGGGGCGGACGCGGCCGACGCCATCTATGCCTGCAACGCCTCGACCACGGTGGCGGTGCGGCTCGGTGCGCTGGAGGATGTCGAACGGTCCGAGGGCGAGGAGATCGGCCTGCGCGTCTTCATCGGCCAGCGCTCGGCCAGCATTTCCGCGTCGGACATGAACCCGGCGACGCTCGCAACCCTGATCGACCGCAGCATCGCCATGGCGCGCGAGGCGCCGGAAGATCCCTATGCCGGCCTGGCGCCGGAAGACCGGCTGCTCCGGAAGCGTCCGCCAGCGCTCGACCTCGTCGATGAGGAAGAGCCCGAACCCGCCGCCCTGCGCGAACGCGCGCTGGTCGCGGAGGAAGCCGCACGCAGCATCCCCGGCATCACCAACAGCGAAGGCGGTGGCGCGGCCAGCGGCCGCAGCCAGGTCGCACTCGCCACCAGCCATGGCTTTGCCGGCGCCTATGCCGCGACCAATCATTCGACCTGGGCCAGCGTGCTCGCGGGCAGCGGCGCCGACATGCAGCGCGACCATGCCAGCCATGCCAGCCGCCATCTTCAGGATCTCGACAATGCCGAAGCGGTCGGCATGCGCGCGGGCCAGCGCGCGGTCGCGCGGCTCAATCCGGGCAAGGTGGACAGCGGCGTCATGCCGGTCATCTTCGATCCGCGCATCGGCTCCAGCCTGGTCGGCCATCTGATCGGCGGCATGGTCGGGCCGGCGATCGCCCGTCGTTCCAGCTTCCTGCTGGATTCGCTGGGCGAGACGCTGTTCGACAGCAAGATCACGATCATCGACGATCCGTTGCTGCTGCGGGGCCTGCGCTCGCGCCCCTTCGATGGCGAAGGCCTGCCGGTGGCGCGTCGCGCGCTGATTGAAGAGGGTGTGCTGACCGGCTGGCTGATGGAAAGCGCCTCGGCTCGCCAGCTCGGCCTGGAACCGACCGGCCATGCCAGCCGGGGCGGCGCCGGTGCGCCGGGCGCGGGCATCACCAATGTCCATATGGAAGCGGGCAGCCTGTCGGTCGGCGACCTGATGGCCGATGTGAAGCGCGGCATCTATGTCACCGAACTGATCGGCATGGGCGTGAATGGCGTTACCGGCGACTATAGCCGCGGCGCCGCCGGCTTCCTGATCGAGAATGGCGCGGTCGGCCCGGCCGTGTCGGAAATCACCATCGCCGGCAATCTGAAGGACATGTTTCGCACCCTGGTGCCGGCCAATGACCTGATGTTCCGCTATGCCATGAACGTGCCGACCCTGCGCATCGACGGGATGACCGTTGCCGGCGGCTGAGCCCCTTCTGCCGGCCGTCGTCGCGGCGGTGAGCGATGCGGCCGACCGCGCGCTGGCGCTGTGGGCCGATGGCGAGACCCGCGTGCGTCAGTGGGAAAAGGTACCCGGCCATCCGGTCTGCGAGGCGGACCTGGAGATCGACGTCATGCTGCGCGAACGGCTGGCGGCGATCGATCCGCAGGCCGGCTGGCTGTCGGAGGAGACGGCCGATACCGTGCATCGCTTGGGTGTATCGCGCGTGTGGGTGGTCGATCCGATCGACGGCACCCGCGACTATCTGCGCGGTCGGCCCGGCTGGGCCGTCTCGGTCGCCCTGGTAGAGGATGGCGCGGTCCGGCTCGGCATCTTGGCGGCGCCCGCACGCAAGGAGCTGTGGATTGCGCAGGCCGGGCAGGGGGCGACCCGCAACGGCGTGCCGCTCCATGCCGGCAATCGCACCATGCTGCCCGGCGCCCGCGTTCCCGCCGATCAGCTACCCCGTGCCGATCGCGATCTTGTCACCGTGCACAAGCCCAACAGTATCGCGCTGCGCATGGCGATGGTCGCCGCCGACGAGGCCGATCTGGTCGCCACCGTGCGCTGGGGCAATGAATGGGACGTCGCCGCATCCGCGCTGATCGCGCAGGAGGCGGGTGCCATCGTTACCGATGCGCTGGGCGATCGCCTGGCCTTCAATCGACCCCAGCCGGTCGCCTTCGGCCTGCTCTGCGCGGCGCCCGGAATCCATGCCGCCGCTGCCGCCCGCCTGGCGCCGCGCGCGAAGGAGATATTGGGCAAGGCCTGATACCAGCCTTAGCCGGTGCAGCGTTTGACCGTTTTTGCCGGCAGGGACCGGGTCAGTTCATCGCGCACGACATCGGCCCAGATGCGATAGCCCGCCTCGTTCATATGGACCCGGTCGGCCTGGTAATTGTCGCCTAGCTTGCCGTCCTTCAGCAACGGCGTGGTGATGTCGATATAATGGGTGTCGGGCATGTGCGGCAGCAGACGTATTGCGGCGGCATTCAGCAGCTTCTGGTCGGGAAACAGGTGCCAGCGTCCAGGGCTTGGCTTGGCCGACAGGACCAGGACCGGCACGTCGCCCAGTAATTCGCTGCGCATTTCCAGAAATTGCGCCAGTTGATGCACGATCTGGCGCACCGGATGGCCGCGCGCAAGGTCGTTTTCACCGGCATAGAGGATGATGGCGTCAGGCCGGGGTGTCGTCGGATCGACATTGGCGAAGCGCGGCAATATCTCGTCGAAGGTCGCGTCGTTGATGCCGCGATTATGCGCGATCCAGGGCGCCATGTCGCGCTCCAGACTATCCCACCGGCGAATGGAGGAACTGCCGACGAACCACAGGGCGCAGGCCCCTTCCCGGCCCTGTCCGGCCGGCAACAAGGCACGGGACTCGCGATACTGGGTAAAGGCGAACCAGCCGCCCAGGATCAGGCAAAAGATCGACAGGGCCATCAACCGCTTGCCCCAGGCGGATTCCAGACGCTGCAAGATTATGGCGACCCTTCCTGCTAACGGACCAAGCCTAAACGATATTTCGTTCTAGGAAAGAGGGGTAAAGATAAAAGGGTGAAGAATGGGAAAGGCTGTGTCCGTTTACGGCTTGGCAATATTGTAACGCTATCGTTCCGACAGCTATTGAGCGAGCACCCCTTGGCCAAGAATCCGTCGATCGACCTTCTGAAAGGACTGTTGATCCTGCTTGTTATGGGCGGGCATGCGATGGAATTGACGCATCAGCAACATCTGTTGCTATGGATTGGCGCTGGTTTTCGTATGCCGCTGATGATCGGTATTTCGGGTTATCTGCTCAATGTGACCCGCACCCGAACGGCGCCCTTCGATGATCTCATGACCCGTTATGGCCGGCGTATGCTGCTGCCATGGGGGGTGGCGATGCTGATCTATGTGCTGGCCAGCGGCGTGCAGTTCAGCTGGGAATTGCCGCTCGACATGCTGCTGCGGCCGCCCTTCCATCTCTGGTATGTGCCGGCACTGTTCTTGCTGATCCTGCTCACCCGGCTGGTCCCGCTGTCTCCGCTGTTGCTGCTGGCAATCGGCACGCCCGTCAGCCTCGTCACCATGTACGCCTTCGGTCTCGATCATGGGCCGGTTGGGGGCGGGCTGCTCGCGCCTGACAGCCGCTTCCTGCGCTATCCGGTCTATTTCTTCTTCGGCATGCTGGTGGCGGAACGCAGCATGCCGAAGCGTTATCTGGGGATCATCCTGCTGGTGGGGGCACTGGGGCTGTTCTGGTGGTCCGATCTATATGGCACCGGTGACGCGCTGGGCTTCGTGCCGGCGCGCCTGCTCATGTGTCTGGCGCTCATCGCGCTGCTCCCCAGCCTGGCGGCGACGCGCTTTCATTTTGCACCGATCAACCGCATCGGCCGCGACAGCCTGTTCTTCTATCTCTGGCATCCGCTGGTCATGGGCCTGCTGGCGATCGTCGACCCCCATGGCGGCGTGATCCTGTGCGGCGCGCTTGTGTTGCTCTATCTGGCGAGCATGGCTGCAAGCCGCAGCGCGCTCAGCCAGATATTGCTGGGCATCGCACCGCGGCGACCGCCGGTCGCGGTGCCACCGCCCGACATCCTGTCCGCTACGGCCTAATTGTCAGAGCTTGCCATATTTCGCTTCAAAACCGGCGATATCGCCAGCGGCGAGATATCGGGCCTGGTCGATCCACTGGTCGCGGACGGGACGGCCCTTGAAATTGCCCAGCTTCGCGTCGATCGCGGCGATGTCGTCCTCTGACCAGCCGGCGATCTGGGCATAGCGGGTCACGCCCAGTTCGGTCAGCAGCGCACCCAGCTTCGGGCCTACGCCCTTGAGCTTCAGCAGATCATCGCCGCCATCGACGGATGCGGCAACGGCGGGCGGCGTCGGGGCCGGCACCGTAACCGGCTCAACTGCGGGAGTGTCGGCAGTGGCGGGTGCCGGGGGCGAGACGGGTGCCGGCTCCACCTCGGCCGGTTCGGCCGGCCTGGCAACCGGTATCGGATCGGGCGTCGCCACAACCGGCGCGACGGCAGGTTCGATCATGGGCTCGGCGGGAACCGGCGTCGTTACCGGAGGCGGTGTCTCGACCGCGCCGGCTTCCGACGCGGTCGATTTGCGCTTGCCCGACAGCAGGAACACGATGCCGATCACGACCAGCAGCGCGATCAGCAGCCACAGGCCATAGTCCATGAAGAATTCCTGCATCGCCCTTTGCCTCCCGGAAATGATGTATCGGCCTATTTAAGGATACCGCGTAGCGCGGGACAAGGGGGACATGTCCCGATCCTGCGCCGTTTCGACCCTTAAAGCGCCTCGCGGGCGACCTCGCGCCAGCCAATGTCGCGGCGGCAGAAGCCGGTGGGAAAGTCGATCGCGTCGACCGCGGCATAGGCGGCGGCCTGCGCCGCGCCCACGGTATCGCCGGTCGCGGTGACGTTCAGCACGCGGCCGCCATTGGCGACGATCGCGCCGTCCTTATCCGCCGTACCGGCATGGAAGACGCGGGCGCCCTGTGCTTCGGCTGCATCGATGCCGCTGATCGCACCGCCCTTTTCCGGCGTGCCGGGATAGCCATTGGCCGCCATCACGATGGTGAGGGCCGTGCGATCCGCCAGCGCGACCGGCCCCTGCTCGGCCAGCTTGCCTTCGGCCACCGCCAGCAGCAGCTCGACCAGGTCGCCGTCGAAGCGCATCATCAGCACCTGGCATTCGGGGTCGCCGAACCTGGCATTATATTCGATCAGCTTGGGGCCTTCCTCCGTCAGCATCAGCCCGGCATAGAGCACGCCGGAATAGGGCATGCCCTCGGCCGCCAGCGTCTCGACCGTCGGCTTGATGATCCGCTCGATCACCTGCGCTTCCAGTTCGGGCGTCAGCACGCGGGCCGGGCTGTATGCGCCCATGCCGCCGGTATTGGGGCCGGTGTCGCCGTCGCCGACGCGCTTGTGATCCTGCGCCGATCCGAAGGGCAGGATCGCGCTGCCATCGGTCAGGGCAAAGAAACTGGCTTCCTCGCCCGTCATGAATTCTTCCAGCACCACTTCCTCGCCGGCCTTGCCGAACGCGCCGGAGAACATGGTGTCGAGCGCGTCCAGCGCCTCCTCCCGCGTTTCGGCGATGATCACGCCCTTGCCCGCCGCCAGGCCATCGGCCTTGATCACCACCGGCAAAGTGAAATCGTCGAGCGCGGCGATCGCGCCATCCTTGCTGGTGACGCGCTGATAGCCGGCGGTCGGGATATTGGCGCGCTGGCACAGATCCTTGGTGAAGCCCTTGGAGCCTTCCAGTTGCGCCGGCTTCTTGTTGGGGCCGAACACGGCGACGCCCATGGTACGCAGATTGTCCGCCAGGCCATCGACCAGCGGCGCTTCCGGCCCGATCACCACCAGCGCGATCGAGTTGCGGGTGCAGAAATCCAGCACCGCGCGATGATCGGTCGCGTCTAGGTCGACCAAAGTGGCATGCTGGGCTATGCCGGGGTTGCCAGGCGCCGCATAGAGCGTCGAGAGGCGTGGCGATTGTGCCAGCTTCCACGCCAGCGCATGTTCGCGGCCGCCGCCGCCAAGCAGAAGGATGTTCATCTCGGCCATGTCCCCGGAATTTGATGCCTATGACAGTTCGGGCCGCCTGTTAGCCGAGGAAAGGGCGGGGGACAACGCGCCGCCGCTCAGCGTCAGCGAATTGTCGGGCCTGCTCAAGCGCACGGTGGAGGACCAGTTCGGCCATGTCCGCCTGCGCGGCGAGATTTCCGGCTTCAAGCGCGCGGCCTCGGGCCATCTCTATCTGGCGCTGAAGGACGACAATGCCGTGCTCGACGGGGTGATGTGGAAGGGCGGGGCGCAGCGGCTCGCTTTCCAGCCGCAGGACGGGGTCGAGGTGATCGCCACCGGCAAGCTCACCACCTATCCGGGTCGCTCCAAATATCAGATCGTGATCGATCGGATGGAGCTGGCGGGTGAGGGCGCGCTGATGGCGCTACTCGAAAAGCTCAAGGCCAGGCTGGCGGGCGAAGGGCTGTTCGACCGCGATCGCAAGCGCCGCCTGCCCTTCCTGCCGCGCACGATCGGCGTCGTCACCTCGCCCACCGGCGCGGTGATCCGCGATATTCTCCATCGCCTGGCGGATCGCTGCCCGACCCAGGTGCTGCTCTGGCCGGTGCTGGTCCAGGGCCAGGGTGCGGCCGAACAGATTGCCCGCGCCGTGCGTGGCTTTTCCGCCATGGACGGCAGTGGCCCGCTGCCCCGGCCCGATCTCGTCATCGTCGCGCGCGGCGGCGGTTCGATCGAGGATCTGTGGAGCTTCAACGAGGAAATCGTCGTCCGCGCGGTCGCCGAATGCTCGATCCCGACCATATCGGCAGTCGGGCATGAAACCGACACGACCTTGTGCGACTATGCCGCCGACATGCGCGCGCCCACGCCCACGGCCGCCGCCGAAATGGCGGTGCCGGTCCGCGCCGAACTGCTGGCGATGCTGGGGGAAATGGGCCTGCGCTCGGGCCGGGCGGTGCGGCGCGGCGCGATGCAGGCGCGCGAGCGGCTCGACATGCAGGCGCGGCTGATGCCGACGCCCGATACCCTGCTCGCGCCGCAGCGGCAGCGGCTCGATCTCCTGTCCGACGGGCTCAATAGCGGCCTGCGCCACCGGCTGGCCGACGCCCGCGCCCATCTGGGCCAGGTCAGTGGCGCGCTGCGCCCGGCCTTGTTGCGCCAATATCTCAGCCGCGCGGCGGAGCGGGTCGACCGGTTGCGGCTGCGCCCCGACTATCTGACCCGCGTCTATCGCGATCGGGCGACCGCCTTTGACCGCCTTTCGCGGCTCTTCACCTCGGTCAATCCCGACCTGCCGCTGCAGCGCGGCTTTGCCCGGGTGATGGCGGGCGACCGGCTGGTCCGTTCGGTCGTCGATGCGCAGGCCGCAGGCCAGGTCAGCCTGCACTTCGCCGATGGCGCCGTGGCCGCCGCGATCGATGGTGCCGCACCTCTTGAGCCGGCCCCCGCGCCCGCTATATCCGCCCCATCCCGTCCCGCGCGCAAGCCGCGCGATACCGTTGAAGGCGGGCAGCAGGATCTCTTCTCCTGATGCGCCGCAGAAAGGCCTGATTCATGCTGTTATGCCCATGCTGATGTCCAATCGCGACCGCCCGGCCCGGCTGCATTACATGCCCTACAGCTTCCGCGTGCTGCAGGCCGGCGACCATGTGCTGTGCGCCGTGTCCGGCCAGCGCATCCCGCTGGAGGATCTGCGCTACTGGTCGATCGCCCGGCAGGAACCCTATGCCAGCGCTGCCCTGTCGGTCGAGGCAGAGCTGAAGGCGCGCGCCGCCGGATGATCTGCCGCGTCGCTGTGCTGCTGGCCGTCACCGCATTGCCGCTTGCTCCGGCGATGCTGCGCGCGGCGCCGGCTGCTGTGAGCGCTGCCGATTTCATCCTGTCCGGCCCGGCGATCCAGGGCGGTACCCTGCTCGGCACCGCGCCGGCCGGTACGGTCGCGCTCCATTTCGGCGACCAACTGGTCCCGGTCGATGCCGACGGCCGCTTCCTTATCGCCTTCGATCGTGACGCGCCACCGCCCGCCAGGCTCAGCGCGCGCCTGTCGGATGGCCGGGTCATCGACCGCGCCCTGACCGTCGCGCCGCGCGAATGGCGGCTGGAGCGGATCAACGCGCCGCTGCGGCCAACGAAAAGCAGCGAGGCCTTCCTCGCCCTGCGCAAGCCCGAACTGGAGCAGATCGCCGCCGCCCGCGACAAGCTGACGGACGCGCAGGGCTGGCGCCAGACTTTCATCTGGCCGCGCCTCGGCCGGATTTCCGGCCTGTTCGGGTCGCAGCGAATCTATCAGGGCCAGCCCGGCGCCTATCATGGCGGCGTCGATGTTGCCGGCGCGACCGGCGAGCCGGTGGTGGCGCCGGCCGATGGCGTGGTGATCCTGGCCGCCGATCATCCCTTCACGCTGGAGGGCAATCTGCTGATGATCGACCATGGCCATGGCCTCAACAGCGCCTTCCTGCATCTGTCGCGGATCGATGTGAAGCCCGGCGACCATGTGGCACAGGGGCAACGCATCGGCGCGATCGGTGCCACAGGCCGTGCCACCGGTCCGCACCTCCACTGGGGCATGAAGTGGAATGATGCCCGCATCGACCCGCTGCTGCTGGCCGGGCCGATGCCGCAGGCGCGATAGCTTTTAGCCGACCCGCTTCATGCGGACCGCCCGTCCCCCGTCGATCTTGCCCAGGAAGCTTCCCATGGCGGCACGTTTGAGTTCGATCGTGGAGCCGGGCTTGGGATCGCGCGCCGAAGCCTCGGTGGTCAGCCACTGCGCGCCATCTTCCAGCGTGATCAGCCATTTGCCATAGCCCAGGCTCTTGACCGTGGTGATCTTCGCCTCGATCCGGGATACGCCTTCGGTTTCGGGCGCATCGGGCTTGTTCTCGTCGTCACCCAGGAAGGGGAGCTTGGGGAAGGAAAAGCCGAACAGCGTACGCCGCGTCTTGTTGAGCTCGGTTTTGTCGAGCACGACGACCTCGTCGCGCTGCGATGCGCTTGCCATCGTGGCGACCTGTTGGTCGAAGCAGGACAGGCGCGCCGCGTCTTCTGCAATATCTCTGCATTTCAGTAGATTGACGAATATTTCTGGCTTGGGCTGTTGCCGTTCTGCCGCCATGCTTCCGGTCGCGGCGAGGCACAGCGGCATGGCCAGCAACAAGCTTCGATAGGCCGTCATTTGCATGATTCTCCATGGGTCTGGGCGTCGCGGCGTCACCATGCCTTGGCCAGAGCGAAGGTCAATAGGGACGACGAAACGACCCTGGCATGGGGTAATGCGTCACAATCTGACATCGTTCATGCTCGCTGATGCAGCATTGATGTCAACGAATGCCATGTTGTGAAATTATCTTGCTTTTCGGCCGTAAAACAGTCCGTTTCGCGCCTTGTTGCATTTTTGATACAGCCCCCTTCAAAAGAGGTCAGGCGCCATTTCCCGTGCTTTACAGCAGCTTTCCCTCCGCGCAGGTTCCCTAAATCCATACGGGGGATCGCTGTCGGGCACCATATCCCCTTGTAGGTGCACATGAAGGCAGGTGATCTGCCACACTCCAGAGCAAGGGACTGGAACCGTGAAGACTTTTTCTAAGAGGGCACTTTTGCGTGCCAGCGCCGCTCCGGCGATCCTCGGTGCGTCGCTGATCGCGACCGCCGCGTTCGCGCAGGATGCGCCGCAGGCTGCCGAAGCCGACACCAGCGATACCATCGTTGTGACCGGCTCGCTTATCAGGAACCCCAACCTGGCTCAGTCGACGCCGGTTCTGGCGACCACGTCGGACGAAATCGACCTGCGCCAGAGCAACAACGCAGAACAGCTGCTGCGTGAAATTCCGGGCGTCGTTCCCAGCATCGGTTCGGCCGTGAACAACGGCAACGGCGGTGCATCGACCCTCAACCTGCGTGGCCTGGGCTCGAACCGCAACCTCGTCCTGATCGACGGTCGTCGCATGGTTCCCTACGGCCTGGGCGGCGTTTTCGATCTTAACAACGTCCCGCTGGCCCTGGTGGAGCGCGTCGACGTTCTGACCGGTGGTGCATCGACCACCTATGGTGCCGACGCGATCGCGGGCGTGGCCAACTTCATCCTGAAGAAGGACTTCTCGGGCTTCGAAGGTACCGTCTCGAACCAGCTGACCGACGATGGCGACGGCAATGCCTTCCGCGCCGACGTCACCATGGGTGCGAACTTCGACGACGGCCGCGGCAACGCGGTGCTCAGCATCGGCTACCAGGAAGTCGACCCCGTCTACCAGGGCGCGCGTTCCTTCTCGAAGACCTATCTCGAATCCTATCTCGCCGAGTGCATCTCGTGCCAGGGTTCGGGCACGACCTCGCCGACCCGCATGTCGCTGCCGGGTGCCGGTACGCGCCAGATCAGCGCCGACGGCAATTCGCTGGTTCCGACCTACCAGACCTACAACTTCAACCCGTACAACATCTTCCAGACGCCGTTTAAGCGTTTCAACATGTTCGGTTCGGCCAATTACGAGATCAGCGACTCGGTCAAGGCCTACACCCGTGGCATGTTCTCGAAGAACACGGTCAACACGATCATCGCTCCGTCGGGCGCCTTCGCCCTGGCGGTCGTGATCCCCTACAGCAACCCCTATCTGTCTGACGGCATCCGCAATCAGTTCTGTACTGCGAATGGTCTGACCACCGCGCAGTGCTCGGCTGCTGCCGGCGCGACCAGCACGACTGATCCGAACTATCGCACCTTCAACACCACGATCTCGCGTCGTGCGGTCGAAGCCGGTCCGCGTATCTCGGAATTCAAGACCACCTTCTTCGACTATGCGCTGGGCTTCCAGGGCGATATCGGCTCGCACCTGAGCTGGGATGTCGGCGGTTCCTATGGTGAATCGGAGCAGGTCCAGACGCAGCAGGGCTACACGCTCAATTCGCGCGTTAAAAACGCACTGCTGGCGACCAACACCACCACCTGCCTTGACGGTTCCGACACTTGCGTCCCGCTGAACATCTTCGGCCCGACCGGTTCGATCACCCAGGACATGGTCGACTATCTGACTGCCAACAGCCAGATCACGACCAAGACCACCCTCGCGCAGGCTCATGCTACGCTGAGCGGCGACTTCGGCGTGACTTCGCCGCTGGCATCGAACCCGATCGGCTTCGCCGTCGGTGGCGAATATCGCAAGTACACGGCGATGATCCAGTCGGACGAATTGTCGAAGGCGAACGATCTGGGTGGTGCCGGTGGTGCCCAGCCTGATGTAAACGGCGGCTTCGATGTCTATGAAGCCTATGGCGAATTGATCGCGCCGCTGATCGAAGATCGTCCGTTCGCCAAGCTGCTGTCGGTTGGCGCCGGCGTCCGCTATTCGAGCTACACGGTCGATGCGCCGGGCAAGCCGAGCTATGATACCTGGACCTACAAGTTCGAAGGTAGCTGGGCTCCCGTCGATGATATCAAGTTCCGCGGTAACTATTCGCGCGCCGTCCGTGCACCGAACGTTGCGGAACTGTTCACGCCGCTGACCACCGGCCTGACCAACCTGGCAACCGATCCCTGCGCCGGCAGCGCTCCGCTTGGCAACGCCAATCTGGCCGCGATCTGTCTCGCTCAGGGTGCGCCGGCTGACACCATCGGCTTCATCGAACAGCCTTCGGCTGCTCAGGCCAATGCCAGCACCGGCGGCAATCTGGACATCAAGCCGGAAACGTCGGACAGCTGGGGCGTCGGTGCGACCATCACGCCGACCTTCCTGCGCGGTTTCTACGCCACGATCGATTACTACAACATCAAGGTGAAGGACGCGATCACGACCCCGACTCCGGGCGATGCGATGAACGACTGCTTCGGCAACATCACGGCCGCCAGCGCGTCCAGCACCGCCTGTACCGTCATCGGTCGCGCCGAAGACGGCAGCCTGAACGGTACCGCCACCGGTCTGTACCTGCCGCTGTCGAACCTGGGTACGCTGAAGACCGACGGCATCGACCTGTCGTTGAACTACAAGCATGAGTTCAACTTCGCGACGCTGACGCTGGGCTTCAACGGTAACTGGACCAACAGCTCCAAGTTCCAGGCAACCCCGACTTCGCTGAACCGCGATTGCGTTGGCTACTACTCGGTCAACTGCGCCTCGATCCAGCCGAAGTTCCAGTGGTCGCAGCGCACCACCTTCACCTTCGGTGACGTGGATCTGTCGCTCCTGTGGCGCCATATCGACAGCGTGAAGTTCGAGCCGCAGCAGCTGGCCGACGATATCGCTTCCGGTATCGACGCGGGTTGTGAAGATCCGGCCGGTGCCGATCCGGACGGCTGCACCATCGATCCGCAGTTCCGCAAGATCAAGGCTTACGACTATTTCGACCTGACGGCTCGTGCCGCCGTGTCGGACAACGTGACCCTGACCTTCACTGTCATGAACATGTTCGACAAGAAGCCCCCGGTCGTCGGTGGTTCGGCCGGTTCGACCTCGTACAACAGCGGCAACACCTACCCGTCGACCTACGACGCTCTGGGCCGCAAGTTCGCTGTCAGCGCGAAGATGAAGTTCTGATCCCAACCGGATCGATCTGAAAAAAGAGAGAGGCGGACCTTGCGGTCCGCCTCTTTTTTTGTCTGCCGGATGTGGGGGCAGGGCATGACGCGACCCTGCGCAATGCCTTCCGGCCCGGGCATGTCGGGGTAAGGTGAGGCTCAGGCGGCCAGCGGGTGGGGGAGCTGCATCGGGACCTGGAAGCGGACGGCGATTTCTTCGGCCCAGCGTAGGACCATCCCGATTTCCTCGCCATGAACCGCCATCGCGGTCTGGCGATCCTGGCTGCGGCGTTCGGCCCCGAACGCATCGCCGGTCTTGCTGTCGGTCGCGAATGCAGGGCCGGTCAGCATGGCGTCCATATCCGCGTTGGAAAGGGGCAAATCGAAATGTGCGACCAGGGCCACCATCGTCCGTCGCGGATCCTGCATCAAGGCTTCGCTGTCGAGCGACCGTGCGCGGGCCGGACCATATTCCCGCAACAGCCTTGCAAACAGCGCCTGTTGGGCCAGCCAGCCGACCGCTGCGGCTTGCAGATCGGTCAATTCGAGATAGTCATGCTGTTCAAAGCCGAAGGGAATGCTGCCGTCGCGCATCTGCTTGACCAGCAACTCGCGTGCCCAGCGGCGGCTCCACAGGCCCTTGCGGGCAATTGAGGACAGATATTGCTCCAGTGGGGCGTGCAGGAACAGCGCGCGGGCATCGGGGCGCATCGCCATCATCGCCGGGATAAGGCCGTTGACGACATTGGACGGCTTCATGATCACGCTCTCGCCTGCGGCAAAGGGGCGGGCCAGTAGGCGCAGACCCTGGTCCATCACCATGGCGATGCGCTTGCCGTCTCCCCCCCGATGGCGCCAGCCGACCATGTCGTTCAGCAGGACCGGCTCTTTGAGCGTCGTGGCCTTGCCTGGCAGGTCCAGCGCACGGGCGAGCAGCGTCGAGCAGCAATAGGCGGAATGAAAGATGAAATGGACCGGCGAGGGCGCGGGGGCTAGGGCTAGGGCTTCCGTCCGCTGTATGACCATCGGCGGACCGGGCGCCAGATGTTCGTCGGTCAGGAACGTGGCCTTGGCGCGTGTCTGCCGATCGGCCTCGACCAGGTGGAAACTATCCTGTCGCTCATCATAACGGTGCGCCAGCCAGGCGGGATTTGCCAGGGCCTGGCGGCTGGACGGTGCGGAACTGCTCATGCCGTTCGTCCTCGCATGATGGATGCAAGGCGGCAAGCCGTGGCGCGGGCAATGCCTTTGCGGTTGCACGATGGCCATGCTTTGGGCAGCTTGCGGATCGGGGGTATGAATGAACGATATTGCAACAGTGTTGCGTCGCGTCGATGAGGCGCGCGCAAAGGGGGATCGGGTGCGCGAAGCCGCGCTCCTGGATGAGGCGCTTCGGCTGGCGCCGAACAGTCCGCAATTGCTCAACGGTCGGGGGATGGTGGCGCTTGCGATGAACAGGGCGGCCGACGCCGTCATCTTCTTCCGTCGCGCCACCGACTGCGATCCGCAGCAACCTGCGCTCTGGATGAATCTGGCTACGGCGCTGCGGGGGTGTGGCGACGATGATGCAGAGCAGGCCGCGCTCGACCGCGTGCTTGGCATCGACCGCATCCATTTCATGGCGCAACTGCGCATGGCGGAATTGCAGCAGCGGCGTGGCCAGGTGGCGGCGGCGACCCAGAGCTGGAGCCAGGTCTTGGCTCTGTCCGATGGGCTGGAGGAAATTCCGCCGCCGCTGCAGGCCCGGCTGGATGAGGCGCGGGCGTTCGTGCGCGGCCGGATGGCGGCGCTCGCGGCGGAAATCGACGCCGGCTTTGCGGATGATCTGGCGGGGCAGCCCGATCCCGACGTTCGCCGTTTCAAGGCGGGCATCGATCATCTGCTGGGGCGGCGGCGCATCTATCGGAACGAATGCGCGGGTCTGCATTATCCGTTCCTGCCGGCGGATGAGTTTTTCGATCGATCGCATTTCCCCTGGCTGGATGCGCTGGAAGCGCAGACCGACGCCATCCGTGCGGAACTGCACAACCTGCTGCGCCAGGGTGCCGATCTGCTTCGTCCCTATGTCCGCCAGGAAAGCGGGACGCCGGACAATAAATGGACGTCGCTTGACGGCTCGCTCGATTGGGGGGCCTGTTTCCTGTGGGAATATGGGGTGCGCAATGATGCGGTGTGCGATCTCTGCCCGCAGACGGCGGCGGCACTGGATGCACTGCCGCGCAGCTATATCGGCGGTCGGGCGCCTTCGGCCTTCTTCTCCTTGCTCAAGCCCAAGGCCCATATTCCTGCGCATACCGGGGTTACGAACACGCGGGCGATCGTCCACCTGCCGCTCATCGTGCCGCCCGGCTGCAGCTTCCGGGTCGGTGGCGAAACGCGGCAATGGGAAGAAGGCAAGGCTTTCGCATTTGACGACACGATCGAGCATGAGGCGTGGAACGATAGCGATACATTACGCGCGGTTTTGATCTTTGACGTTTGGAATCCGTATCTTACCAATCGAGAACAGGAACTTCTGCGTCGCTATTTTGCCCTGGCGGATCAGAGCGCGCATCGACCCGATGCGTGAGAATTTGCTGCGATTCTACGTTGCCCCGCGCTGATATTTATATAACAACCATGTTATTAAGCGGCGATAGGCAGGGTGCACCGCCGCATGAACGAAGCGTCCAGCCCTGGTCCTTGTAGGAGCTTTTGAATGTCTATTCGTCTCGGTGCCGTCCTTGTCGGGCTTTCTTTGGTGACGATTCCGGTGACTGTTTCGGCCCAGTCGCCAGAGCCTGCTGCAAAACTGGACAAGAATGATCCCAACGCCGTGCGTTGCCGCCGTCTCGATGAAACCGGTTCGCTCGTGCGCAAGACCCGTGTCTGCAAGACCAATGCGGAATGGCGGGCGATCAGCGAGCAGCAGAATCGCGATGCGGACGATCTTATCAGTCGCAACCGCGCAGGCATGAACCCCAACGGCTAAGCCGTCCGGATCGCGCGTCCCGCCGGATTTTCGGCAGGAAAATCGATCCTTCGGGTGAAAGAGGGGGAGGGGGCATCACGCGTGGTGCCCCCTCTTTTTATCTGGGACCATTGGAAACTTCATCTTCCTCTATACGGGGAAAGCCGATGATGCGGGTGATAATCCTACGAAATGCTACTGCTTTCCCCGCCGCCTTATCCTCCCGAATGACCTGAATTATTGTTATGTTTCAACACCGTAACGGTGTTGCTGTAATGTTGCACATTTGTAAAAATCGTAACGTTTCGTAACGCAACGGGGTTTACAGCCAATCCCATGGGGCGCACCCATGCCCCGCCTTGTGGTTCCGCAGGGTCGCACTGGTCACAGCAGACAGAAAATCTGTCGCTCCAGATTAAGGGACTGGAAATTTGAAGAACGCATCGATTGCCGCATTTTTGCGGGCCGGAGTCGCGCCCGTCATTCTCGCCACCGCGCTGTTCCAGGCGCCCCTCCATGCTCAGGATAATGCTCCGCAGGCCGATGACGGCGCGAACGACACGATCGTCGTCACCGGTTCGCTGCTGCGCCAAGCCAACAAGGACAGCATTTCGCCGATCACCACCGTGTCGTCGGAAGATCTGGCGATCCGCGGCATCACCACGGTCCAGCAGGGCATCCAGAATCTGTCGGCCAATAACGGCCCGGCGCTGACCAACGGCTTCTCGGCCAATGGCGCCTTCGCCGGTGGCGCCTCGGCGGTCTCGCTGCGCGGCCTGTCGACCTCCTCGACGCTGGTGCTGTTCGACGGCCTGCGCGCCGCTTACTATCCGCTGGCCGACGACGGCACGCGCAACTTCGTTGACCTGAACACCATCCCCGACGCCATCGTCGACCGGGTCGAGGTGGTGAAGGACGGCGCGTCGGCCACCTATGGCGCCGACGCGGTCGCCGGCGTGGTCAACATCATCACCAAGCGCGAAGTGAAGGGCCTGCACCTTCAGGCCGAAGCCGGCGTCGCCGAAAAGGGCTATGGCGCCAACCAGCGCCTGTCGGCCACCTATGGTTATGGCGACCTGTCCGAACAGGGCTTCAACGCCTATGTCAGCGCCCATTATCTCAAGAGCCAGGCGGTCTATAACAAGGACCTGGGCTATCCCTACAATACGGACAACCAGTCGGGCATCTGCCATGACGGCGTCTGTGGTCCCAACAACATTGCCAATGGTGTCGATCCCAGCATCGGCTTCACCGGCCTGTCGACCGCGACCAACGTGTTCATGGCGCGTCCCTATGATGCGGCAACGGGCGCTGGCACCGGCCGCTACGAACTGCTCAACGCCGCTGCCGGCTGCGGCAGCCTGACGCCCTACACGCTGACGGCCGAGGAATATGCGGCCAACAAGACCGCGCCGCAGACGGTTTGCCAGCAGGACATCACCCACGATTACAGCCAGGTCCTGCCGGAACAGCAGCGCTGGGGCATTTCGGGCCGCTTCACCAAGATCGTCGGCGACAGCGGCGAAGCCTATCTCGAACTCAACTATGAGAACAGCAAGTCCTCCTACACCGGCCTTGCCTCGATCATCCGCGCCAATGCCCCGGCCGGGATCGACTATTCGGCCTATTCGACCTCGACCGGTGCGGGCCTGCTGCGTCTGCCGGTCTATGTCTGCGCCCGTGGCACCGCCAGCTGCGACGCCAGCAACGGTACGCTGAACCCCAATAACCCCTATGCCGCCCAGGGCCAGGAAGCCGCCATCATCGGCCGCCTGCCGACCAGCACCGAATATAATGAATCGGTCAGCCAGGTCTTCCGCGCGGCCGCCGGCATCAAGGGCGATTTCGGCGACGACTGGCATTATCAGGTCGATGGCACCGCCATGGTCTCGAAGCTCAAGACCACGGCCAAGGGCTATGTCTACATCCAGCATCTGCTCGATGTGATCGCGGACGGTTCGTACAACTTCATGAACCCCTCGGCGACCTCGCAGGAGACGCTCGATTATCTGACCCCGACCCAGATCAACCACAGCAAGACCCAGCTCTATCAGGGCCAGGCCAGCATTTCGAAGGAAGTGTTCGACCTGCCGGGTGGTCCGCTGCAGGTCGCAGTCGGCGTTGCCGCGCGTTATGAATCGCTCAACAATCCCAGCGGCAACCCCGATTATGACGGTCAGACGGAGCGCTATTTCCGCCTGAACGCCTTCGGCGCCAAGGGCCATCGCGACGTCGAATCCGCCTATTTCGAGGTCAGCGCGCCGATCGTCGACCAGCTCGAACTGACGGCGGCGGGTCGCTACGACCATTATTCGACCGGCCAGGACAATTTCTCGCCCAAGTTCGGCGCGAAGTTCAAGCCGATCCGCGAACTGATGTTCCGTGGCACCTTCTCGAAGGGCTTCCGCATCCCCAGCTTTGCGGAAATGGGCGCCCTGCCGACTACCGGCTATGTCACCCAGTCGATCGGTTCGATGCCGCAGGAATTCATCGACCAGCATCTGAACTCGGCCGGCACCGGTCCCAACACTTATCTGACCACCTATTCGATCGGTCAGACGACGGTCGGCAACCCGAACCTGAAGGCGGAAAAGTCGCGCAACATCACGCTCGGCGCGACCTTCCAGCCGCTCAACAATCTGTCGTTCAGCGTCGACTATTATAACATCAAGAAGACCGGCGCGATCACCTCGGTGAACTTCTCGAACGCGATCGCCAACTATTATGCCACCGGGGAAACCTCCTATGATGGCGTGACGGTGATTCCGGACGAGGTCGACCAGGAACATACCGGTTCGCAGCGCCGCATCGCCTTCGTGGAAGGCAGCTTCATCAATGCCAACACGATCAAGACGTCGGGCATCGATTTCAACGCGATGGGCAAGTTCCGCCTGAACGACAATATCACCTTCTCGACCTCGATCGATGCGACCTATGTCATCAAGCTGAACACCGAATATCCCGACGGCACGGTCGAACATTATGTCGACACGCTCGGCAACTTCAACCTGACTTCGGGTTCGGGTACGCAGCAATGGCGTGGCAGCTGGCAGAATACGCTGGACTTCGGCCGTGGTTCGATCAGCGCCACCGCTTACTACACCGATGGCTATGACTATTCGGCCGAGGATCAGGGCGGCGTTGCCGGCGACTGCAGCCTGGTGCCGACCAACTATGATGGTGACGCCTATCAGGGCTGCCGCGTGAAGTCGTTCATCAGCGTCGACATGACGGGCACGATCAAGGTCAACGACCAGTTCGAGCTCTATGCCAACGTCATGAACGTCTTCAACAACAAGCCGCCGATCGATGCGACCACATATGGCGCCTATCTCTACAACCCGGTGGTTGGCGAGTCGGCGATCCTGGGCCGCTCCTTCCGCATCGGCGCGAAGGCCAGCTTCTAATTAGATAATATAAAAGGGCGGCCCTCCCTTGCGGGGCCGCCCTCCTTTCAGGACCAACTGGCGTGCGGCGCGCCCGACTTAGCCGACACTGAGCTTCAGCGCGCCGTCGCCATCTTCCACCGTCACGGTCGATCCGTCCGGCACCTCGCCGCGCAGGATCAGGTCGGCCAGCGGGTCCTGCAGATAACGCTGCACCGCCCGCTTCAATGGCCGCGCCCCATAGACCGGATCATAGCCGACCCGGCCCAGCCAGGCCCGCGCCTCGCCGGTCAGGTTCAGCGTCACCTTGCGGTCCTTCAGCAGCTTCTGCACCCGTGCCACCTGGATATCGACGATCGGTGCCATATGGCCCGCACCCAGCCGGTGGAACAGGATGATCTCGTCCAGGCGGTTGAGGAATTCGGGGCGGAAATGGCTGCGCACCATCTCCATCACCTGATCCTCGACCTTCTCGACCGGCTCGTCGTCGGGCTGGGCGGCGATATATTGGCTGCCCAGGTTCGACGTCAGCACGATGATCGTGTTGGTGAAGTCGACGGTGCGGCCCTGGCCATCGGTCAGGCGGCCATCGTCCAGCACCTGCAGCAGCACGTTGAACACATCACTGTGCGCCTTCTCGACCTCGTCGAACAGCACGACCTGATAGGGCCGGCGCCGCACCGCCTCGGTCAGCACGCCGCCTTCCTCATAGCCGACATAGCCCGGAGGCGCGCCGATCAGCCGGGCGACCGAGTGTTTCTCCATGAACTCGCTCATGTCGATACGCACCATCGCGCTCTCGTCGTCGAACAGGAATCCGGCCAGCGCCTTGGTCAGCTCGGTCTTGCCGACGCCCGTGGGGCCAAGGAACAGGAAGCTGCCCAGCGGCCGGTTCGGATCCTGCAGGCCCGCCCGGCTGCGACGCACGGCGGTCGCCACCGCGCGCACGGCATCGGCCTGGCCGATCACCCGCTTGCCCAGTTCCGCTTCCATCGCCAGCAGCTTCTCGCGCTCGCCTTCCATCATCCGGTCGACCGGAATGCCGGTCCAGCGCGACACGACGCTGGCAATATCCTCGGCCGTCACCTCTTCGCGCAGCATCGCGCCCTTGGACGCGCCCTGGGCCTCGGCCAGCTGCTTTTCAAGCTGCGGGATGGTGCCATATTGCAACTCGCCCGCCTTGCCATAGTCGCCGCCGCGCTGCGCCTGCTCCAGCTGGAGGCGCGCGGCGTCCAGCTGTTCCTTCAGCTTGGCTTCGCTGGCGATCTTGTCCTTCTCCGCCTGCCAGCGCGTGGTCAGCTCGGCCGACTGCTGCTCCAGATTGGCAAGATCGGTCTCCAGATTGGCCAGCCGGTCCTTCGACGCCTGGTCGCTTTCCTTCTTCAGCGCCTCGCGCTCGATCTGCAGCTGCATGATCCGGCGATCGAGATTCTCGATCTCCTCGGGCTTGCTCTCCACCTCCATGCGGATGCGGCTCGCGGCCTCGTCCATCAGGTCGATCGCCTTGTCGGGCAGGAAACGGTCGGTGATATAGCGGTTGGACAGGGTCGCCGCCGCCACGATCGCGCCGTCGGCGATGCGCACGCCATGATGCGCCTCATATTTGTCCTTGATGCCGCGCAGGATCGAGATCGTGTCCTCGACCGTCGGCTCGCCGACGAACACCGGCTGGAAGCGCCGCTGGAGGGCCGGGTCCTTCTCGACATATTTGCGATATTCGTCGAGCGTGGTCGCGCCGATGCAATGCAGTTCGCCACGGGCAAGCGCGGGCTTCAGCAGGTTGCCGGCATCCATCGCGCCTTCCGATTTGCCCGCGCCGATCAGCGTGTGCATCTCGTCGATGAACAGGATGATCTGCCCGTCCGCGCCCTTCACCTCGTCGAGCACGCCCTTCAGCCGCTCCTCGAATTCGCCACGATATTTGGCGCCGGCGATCAGGCTGCCCATGTCGAGCGCCATCAGCGTGCGGTCCTTCAGCGTATCGGGCACGTCGCCATGGGCGATGCGCAGCGCCAGCCCTTCCGCGATCGCGGTCTTGCCGACGCCCGGCTCGCCAATCAGCACCGGGTTGTTCTTGGTCCGGCGCGCCAGGATCTGGATGGTGCGGCGAATTTCCTCGTCGCGGCCGATCACCGGATCGAGCTTGCCGGCCCTAGCCGCATCGGTCAGGTCGCGAGCGAATTTCTTCAGCGCATCATAACGGTCTTCCGCGCCCGCGGTGTCGGCGGTGCGGCCGCCGCGCAGGCTGTTGATCGCGCCATTGAGGGCTTCGGCTTTCACGCCGGCGGTCGCCAGCGCCTTGCCCGCCGCCGTGGTCGTCGCCAGCGTCAGCGCCAGCAGCAGCCGCTCGACGGTGACGAAGCTGTCGCCCGCCTTCTGTGCCACCTGCTCGGCGCTATCGAGCACGCGCACGGCATCATTGTCCAGGCCCGGCGTCTGCTGCGCGCCGCTGCCCGATACGGCCGGCACCTTGGCCAGCGCGGCATCGGTCTCGCGCAGTGCGGTCGCGGCATCGCCGCCCGCCGCCTTGATGAGGCCGGACGCCATGCCCTGCTCATCTTCGAGCAGCGCCTTCAACAGATGTTCGGGGCTGATCCGCTGATGGTTCATGCGGATCGCAACGGTCTGCGCCGATTGCAGGAAACCCTTGGCGCGGTCGGTAAATTTTTCGAGGTTCATTATCATCCCCTTCAAGGCATTGCTGGCGATGTAATGTTGCAAAAATGACACACAAGGGGCGCGGGCAAAAAATCCGCGCCCCCGTGCATTTGGCTTACGGCATTTATCTCACTGCTTCGGCGCCTTGGCCGCGTCCGGTGCGAACAGGTCGCCGAAGAAGTCTGCCTTGTACCATTGGGGCGGGGTGTCGCTATCGGTCATAACCCTGGCAATGCGGTAGTTGGCTTCGGCAAAGCGCGCGCCCGCGTCCCAGTCGATCTTCTGCGTCATGTCGTCGCCGGGATGGTGATAGGCGCCGCTCAGAAATTCGCCCCAGGCCTTTTCGCCGCCATTGGCATAGCCGGTCGCCAGGAAGACGGCGGGTACGCCCTGCTTCACGAACATATAATGGTCCGACCGCACGAAGATGGTTTCCTGCGGCATCGGGTCGGCGGCCAGCGTGATCCCCATCGGCGCGACTGCCTTGGCGACGATCGGCCCCAGGGTCGAATGGTCGGCGCCGAACGCGATCACGTCGGTAAAGGGATAGAGCAGCAGCGGCATGTCGAGGTCGACATTGCCGACGATCTGCTTGCCCGGAACGGTGGGATGGCGGGCATAATAGTCCGCGCCCAGCAGGCCCTTCTCCTCGCCGGTGGAGGCCAGGAAGACGATCGATCGGCGCGGCTTGTTGGGCGACTGGGCCATGGCACGCGCCACTTCCAGCATGGTCGCGATGCCGGCGCCATTGTCCAGCGCGCCATTGTTGATGCGGTCGGTGTCGGGCTTGTCGCCGGGCTTGGCGGGGCTGATGCCGATATGGTCGAGATGCGCCGACAGGACGACATATTCGTCTTTCAGCTTGGGGTCGCTGCCCGGCAGGATGGCGACGACATTGGGGCTGGTCACCCGCTCGCTGACGCTTTCGACCTGGATCTGGACATTCGACTTGAGCGCAAAGCCCTTGGGCTTGCCGCCGGCCTTGTCGGCTTGCTTGCGGATCGCCGCGATGCTGGTCGGCGCGCCGGCGAACACCGCCTGCGCCGCCGCATCGTCCAGGCTGGCGCCGACCCGGATGCCCGGAGCGGCGTCGAACGGCACGCCTTCTGGCGAGACCCAGGTGAAGTCGGGCTCGTCGGCGAACTGGACCATGCGGTTCCAGGGGCGGGCCTTCATCGACTGGAGGGTACCGATGGACAGCATGCCGATCGCGCCATGCGCCTCGGCGATCTTGCCCTTGGTGGCGGACAGATGCGCGCCTTCCTCGCTCGGCAGTCCCTTGGGATAGCCGCGCAGGGTGACGACGATCTTCCCTTTCACGTCCAGCCCGGCATAGTCGTTGAGGCCAAGCCGCGCATTTTCCAGGCCATAGCCGACGAACACCAGCGGCGCCGACACGTCCAGCTTGGGCTCGGCCGCGTTCATGCCGATCAGCACGTCGCCGGCATGGGTGAAGCGCTTGCTGCCGGCCGGACCGGTGACGGTCAGCGTGCCCGGCGTCTTGGCGCGCTCGGTCTTCTGGAAGCTGATGCGCTGCAGCCAACTGCCATCGTCACCGGCGGGCTTCAGGCCCAGCCCGTCGAACTGGCTGGCGACATAGCGGGCGGCGATTTCATGCCCCTCGCTGCCGGTGTCGCGACCTTTCAGCAGGTCGTCGGCCAGGAATTCGACATGGGCGCGGACGGCGACGGGCGAGAAGGTGGGCGTATCGGATGCGGCCGGGGCGGCGGTCTGAGCGGGTAGGGCGGTGGGCAGGACGAGGGCGGCGGCGGTGGTGGCCAGCAGGGCCAGGCGTTTCATGGGATCGGGGACTTTCCGTCTCTAGGGATGATGGCGCGCAGACTTGCCCCTGCGTCCCGTCGCTGTCCAGCCTCCGCTTGTCGATATCATGCGTATTGCGCCGCTATCACGCCCCGCTATGCTGCGCCCATTGCGGCAGGCCTGGCCCGGCCGTATCGACCGTCCTCTTCCTTATCTTGAGGCCTTTCATGATTTTGACCCGTTCCTCCCGCCGGCTTCCCCTGATGCTTGGCCTGTCCGCGCTTGCGCTTGCGCCGCTCGGGGCCGCCGCGCAGGCCGCTCCGGCCGCCGCTGCCGCGCCCGCACCGGTGTCCAGCCTGGTCTCGGCGGTCGACATCCCCTATCAGGAATTTCGCCTGGCGAACGGGCTGCGGGTCATCGTCCATACCGATCGCAAGGCGCCGATCGTCGCCGTCTCGGTCTGGTATCATGTCGGCTCGCGCTTCGAGCCGGCCGGCAAGACGGGTTTTGCCCATCTGTTTGAACATCTGATGTTCTACGGCTCGGAAAATGCCGATGGTCCCTTCTTCGGGCGCCTTGAGGATATCGGCGCCACCGACTGGAACGGCACCACCTGGTTCGATCGCACCAATTATTTCGAGACGGTGCCGACCGGCGCGCTCGATCGCGCGCTGTTCCTCGAATCCGATCGCATGGGCCATCTGCTTGGCGCCGTCACCCAGACCAAGCTCGATGCCCAGCGCGGCGTCGTCCAGAATGAAAAGCGCATGGGCGAGAATGAGCCCTATGGCCTGGTCGAATATGCACAGCTCGCCGGCATGCTGCCCGAAGACCACCCTTATCGCCACTCGACCATCGGCTCGATGGCGGATCTGAACGCGGCCAGCCTGGCCGACGTCCAGAACTGGTTCAAGACCCATTATGGCCCGAACAATGCCACGCTGGTGCTGGCCGGCGACATCGATGTGCCCACGGCGAAGGCGAAGGTCGAAAAATGGTTCGGCAACATCGCCGCTGGCCCGGCGCCGCAGGATGTCGATGCGACCGTGCCGACGCTGGCCCAGGATGTGGACAAGGAAATGCACGACAATGTCGCTGCCACCCGCCTCTACCGCAACTGGATCGTGCCGGGCGTCAATTCGGCCGACCTGCAGCAGCTTGACCTGGCCCTTTCGGTGTTCGGCGGCCTTGGCTCCTCGCGGCTCGACAATATCCTGGTCCGCGACGAGAAGGTCGCGGTCAGCGTCAAGGCCAGCATCCAGCCGTTCGAGAAGCTGTCGATCGCGGAGATCACCGTCGACGTGAAGCCGGGGCAGGATCCGGTCGCGGTCGGCAAGCGGCTCGACCAGTTGATCGCCGACTATCTCGCCAAGGGGCCGAGCGCGGACGAAGTGCTGCGCGCCGCGACTCAGCAGGTGGCCGGCACGATCGGCGGCCTGGAAAAGGTCGGCGGCTTCTCGGGCAAGGCGGTGACCCTGGCCGAAGGCGCGGTCTATTCCGACGATCCGGGCAAATATAAGAAGGATCTCGCCATCTATGCCGCCGCGACGCCGGCCAGCGTCTCGGCCGCCGCGCGCAAATGGCTGGGCCGTCCGGTCTTCCGCCTGACCGTGTCGCCGGGCGAGCGTTCGGCACAGGATAATGCGCTGGCGGGCAACGCCACCCATCATCCCGCCTATTTCCGCGATCCCAAGGGGGCGGCGCCCAAGGCGGCGACGCCGCCGCCCGCGACCAAGATTGCCGAACCGCCGATCGAGCCGGTCAAGGATCTGGTCTTCCCGCCGGTCGAGCGCGCGAAGCTGTCCAACGGCATGGCGGTCGTCTTCTCGCGCCGTGCCACCGTGCCGGTGGTCAAGGTGTCGGTCTCCTTCGACGCCGGAAACGCGGCTGACAACCGGCAGAAGCTGGGCACGGCGGGCCTGATGACCGCGCTGCTCGACGAAGGCACGACGACGCGCAACTCGGTGCAGATCGCCGAGGAACAGGAACGGCTGGGCGCGGCGATCAGCGCCGGCAACAGCATGGATGCGACCAATGTCGGCCTGTTCGCGCTCAAGCCCAATCTCGACGCCTCGCTCGGCCTGCTTGCCGACATCATCCGCAACCCGGCCTTCGATCCCAAGGAGGTCGAACGGCTGCGCGGCCAGATGCTGACCCGCATCGCGGCGGAAAAGACCGAACCGATGCCGATCGCCCAGCGGCTGCTGCCGCCGCTGCTCTATGGCCAGGCGCATCCCTATGGCATCCCCTTCACCGGGTCGGGCACCGCGACCGGGGTCAAGGCCGTGACCCGCGCCGACCTGGTCGCCTTCCATGACACATGGATGCGTCCCGACAATGCGACCATCTTCGTCACCGGTGACGCCAGCCTGGCCGAATTGCTGCCGCTGCTCGAAAAGCGCTTCGGCGACTGGAAGGCGCCGACCGGCGCCAAGGGCACAAAGCTGTTCCGGATGGACCGGATGATGCGCCCGGCGCGGATCGTGCTGGTCGACAAGCCGCAAAGCCCGCAGTCGATGATCCTGGCCGGCCTGCTGACCAACAAGGCGGGCACCGACAGTCCGGTTACCCTGCTCACCGCGAACGAGGTGCTGGGCGGCAGCAGCACGTCGCGCCTGACCATGGACCTGCGCGAGGCGAAGGGCTGGGCCTATGGCGCGGGCACCGGCATGCCCGGCGTCAAGGAAACCATCCCGTTGTTCGTCTATGCCCCGGTCCAGACCGACAAGACGGGGGAATCGATCATCGCGGCCCGGCAGGACATCAAGGACTATCTGACCAGCAAGGGCACGACCGAAGCGGAACGCAACCAGACGATCAATGGCCAGATCCTCTCGCTGCCCGGCAGCTTCGAGACCTCCTCGGATCTGCTGTCGGCGATGATGCGCAACAATCTGCTCGGCCGGCCCGACGATTATTACGCCACCCTGCCGGCGACCTATCGCGCGATCACGGCGGCCGACATGGACAAGGCCGCGCGCGAGGCGATCAACCCCGACCGGCTGATCTGGGTCGTGGTGGGCGATGCGAAATTGGTGAAGCCACAGCTTGACGCGGTCGGCCTGCCGGTGGAAATGGGCACATTGGCTGATTGACGCTAACGTAAAGGAGAAGTGAGATGGCTGCAGTGGATGGTGCCTATGATTGCGTGGCAAAGACCCCGCTGGGCGAGCAGACCGGCGTGTTCACCGTGATCAGCACGGGCGACCGCTTCAACGGCACCTTTGCCGGCATGATGGGCTCGCTCGACGTCAAGGACGGCCAGGTCGACGGCAACAAGCTCACCTGGAAGATGGAAATGACCATCCCCATGCCGATGACGCTGGAATGCGATGCTGAAATCAGCGGTGAAAGCCTGACCGGCACGATGCAGCTCGGTGCCTTCGGTGCCGCGCCCTTCACCGGCACGCGCCGCGCCTGACCGGATTCCCGCGGCCCGGTTTCGGCCGGGCCGCGGGGACATTACCAAAAATTCACGGATGCAATATTGAACTATTAAATTAGTTAGCTATCTAACAATCGGTGAATCGGACCGACCTCAAACGCGCACTGGCGCACAACATGCCGCAGGTGGCGCGCCTCTGGCGCCAGCTCGCCGATTCGGCCCTGGCCGAATTCGGCGTGTCCAATTCCGCCGGCTGGTGCTTGCTCTATCTGGATCGCCTTGGTCCCGACGTCCGCCAGATTGAGCTGGCCGAGGAACTGGGCATCACCCAGCCGTCGCTGGTCCGCACTCTCGACCAGCTCCAGCTGTCGGCACTGGTCGAACGCTGTCCCCATCCCGACGATCGTCGCTCCAATATCATCACCCTGACCACATCCGGTCGCGACCTGGTCGGCCGGATCGAAACCCGGCTGCAGGACATGCGCAACGACCTGCTCGATGGTGTGCCGGATGCGGATATCGAGACCGCCGTCAATCTGTTAGACCTGCTGCGACGCCGTATCGGGGAGCGCCGGGGCCAGTCATGAACAGGGCCGCTTTGTCAGCCTATAGTGAGCGCTTTGGCGTTCCCGCCGCGCTGTTCTCCGTCAAATGTTTCGCCGCAGCGATGCTGGCGCTCTACCTGGCCCTCAGCATCGGGCTGGAGCGGCCCTATTGGGCCTTCCTCACCGCCTATATCGTGGCCCAGCCGCTGGCCGGTGCGGTGATTTCCAAGGCGGTGTTTCGCGCCATCGGTACCATCGTCGGCGCAGCCTTCTCGGTCGCGATCGTCCCGCCTTTGGTCAATTCGCCCGAATTGCTGACCCTTGCCATGGCCGCCTGGCTGGCGCTCTGCGTCTTCGTCTCTCTGCTCGATCGCACGCCGCGTTCCTACATGTTCGTGCTGGCCGGCTACAGCGCCTGCCTGATCGTCTTTCCGGACGTCGATACGCCACAGACCATCTTCACCGTCGCCACCCTGCGCGTGCAGGAAATCTGGATCGGCATCGCCTGCGGCAGCATCGTCCATGGCGTCGTCCTGCCCGGCTCGATCACCGGCAACCTCTTCGCCCGCGTCGAAGCCATGCTGCGTGATGCCGAACGCTGGTCGCGTGATGCGATCGCGACCGATCCGGTGCCCGGCCTTGATGCCGAACGCCGTCGCCTGGCGCAGGACGTCACTGAACTGCATCAGATGTCAATCCATCTGCCCTTCGACATCAGCCGTCTCGCGCCGCGCGTCCGCACCGTGCGCGCGATGCAGGACCAGCTCTCGCTGCTGCTGCCGCTCGGCGCCGCGGTGGAGGATCGGCTGGCGATGCTGAAACAGGCCAATGGCGGCATCGTCCCTGCGCAGGTCGAACAACTGATCGCCGATGCGCGCGACTGGCTCGATCATCCCGGCATCGACAGCGCCACCCGCGCCGCCGGCGCGCAGGCGCTGATCGAACGCTGCGCCGCGCTGGAGCCGGCGGCCGATAGCCATATGGACTGGGCCGGCATGATGCGGCTCAGCCTCTATTCGCGGCTCGGCACGCTGATCGCCGTCCATCGCGACTGCCGCGACCTGTTCGACCAGATGTTGACCCACAGCCGCAGCCCGGTCACGCCGCGCGTCGGCGAACTGCTGGAAGGGCGCCGCAATCGCGAACTGCATCGCGACTATGCCGGGGCCGCGCGTGGCGCCTTCGCCGCCTTCATGACGATCTTCATCGGCTGTGCCCTCTGGATCGGCAGCGGCTGGCATGATGGCGGCAGCGCGGTGATGCTCGCCGGTGTCTTCCTCGCCCTCTTCTCGGCCGTCGACAATCCGCTGGCCCCGCTCAAGGGCTTCATGATCGGCACGATCATCGCCACGCTGCTGGGCGCGGTCTATGGCTATGCCATCATGCCCCGGCTCGACGGTTTCGCCATGCTCGCCATGGCCTATGCGCCGCCGCTGCTGATCCTGGGCGCGATGATGGCATCGCCGCGCTGGATGGGCATTGCGCTGCCGACTTTGCTTGGCCTCGGCAGCCCGGTTCTGCTCTCCAGCTCTTATGTCAGTGCCTTTGCCTCCTACGCCAATGGCTCGGTGGCGCAGTTGGTCGGTATCTGGTTCGCGATCATCATGGCTGGCTTGCTGCAATCGGCCGGGGTGGAGCGTGCCGTGCGCCGCACCGTGCGCGCCGGCTGGGCCGATATCGCGACCCGCGCCACGCTCATGACCCAGCCCGACGTGCGCGGCTGGATCAACCGGATGCTCGACCGCATCGCCCTGCTTGCGCCGCGCCTCGCCGCGATCCGCTCGGACAGCGGCAAGCCACTCTATGATGCGCTGCGCGACCTGCGCACCGGCGTCGCCATCGGCGAATTGCGCCAGCTGCGCGTCGATCTTCCCTATGACGAAGGCGCCCCGCTCGGCCGGGTGCTGGGCGGCGTGGCCGATCATTATCGCAAGCTTGATCCCGATGCGCCCGCTTCGGCCGACCCCGCCCTGCTCGACGATATCGACAACGCCATCGGCGACCTTGCCGCCAATCCCGCACCTTCGGTCCGCCGCGATGCGATCTTGGCGCTGGTCAGCCTGCGGCGTAATCTCTTTGCCGACAGTGCCGGCTATCGCATGCCCCCCCTGACCGGAGTTCCCGCATGACCGGCGAATTGTCCATCGACGGGGTCTTCTTCCCCACGCTGCTGGCGCTGGCGCTGGCCGCGCTGATCCTCACCTATGGCCTCACCCGCCTGATCGCGGCGTTCGGCCTCTACCGCTTTCTTGCCTATCGGGCACTCGTCGACCTCAGCCTGTTCGTGCTGATGCTCGGGGGCCTGTCCATTCTCGTTCCGATGCTGGGAATCCGCCTATGAACCGCCTGACCGGGACGCTGATTCGCAGCGCCGCCACCATCATCATCGTCATCCTTGCCGTCATCGTCGCGGTCTGGATGTGGAACCATTATGAGCGCAGCCCCTGGACCCGCGATGGCCGCGTGCGCGCCGATGTGGTGCGCGTGACGCCCGATATCGGCGGCCTCGTCACCTCGGTCGCGGTGCGCGACAACCAGCAGGTGAAGGCGGGCGACCTGCTCTTCGTCATCGACACGCCGCGCTATGCGCTGGCGCTGGAACAGGCGGAGGCGCAGATCGCCAGCGCCCAGGCGACGCTCGGCCAGGCCCGGCGGGAGGCGACCCGCGATCTGGCGCTGGGCGATCTCGTCGCCAAGGAAAGCCATGAGCAGAATCTCGCCCGCGTCGCCACGGCGCAGGCCGCGCTGGCCGAGGCGCGGAGTTCGCGCGACGCGGCTGCCTTGAACCTCAAGCGCACCCAGGTCCGTGCCTCCGTCAACGGCGTGGTCACCAATCTCGATCTTCACCCCGGCGATTATCTGGGCGCCGGCACCCAGGCGATGGCGCTGATCGACAGCGACAGCCTGCGGGTGGAGGGCTATTTCGAGGAAACCAAGCTGCCTTTGGTCTGCATCGGCGCGCCCGTCACCGTCCGCCTGATGGGCGAGCGGCAGGATCTGCACGGCAAGGTCGAAAGCATCGCCTATGGCATCAATGATTCGACCCGCAGCGATTCCGGCAATCTCCTGCCCACGGTCGAGCCGACCTTCTCGTGGGTTCGCCTCGCCCAGCGCATCCCGGTCCGGGTGAAGCTCACCAATGTCCCGGCCAATATCACGCTGATCTCCGGCCGCACCGCCACGGTCACGGTCGAACCGGCGAAGAAGGATGCCAAGCCGGGAAGCTGCCGCCATGCGTAAGGGCCTTGCTGCATCCTTGATGGCCCTGGCGCTCAGCGCCTGTGCCACCGCCGGGCCGGATTATCATCCGCCCGAACATTCGGCCGCGACCGCGCCGGCCGCGCAGGGCGCCTTCCAGTCGGCGCAGGGTGCGGGCTTCAGCAATGCGGCGCTGCCCGACCATTGGTGGAAACTCTATAATGATCCCCGGCTCGACGCGCTGATTGCCGAGGCGCTGACCGCCAATACCGACCTGCGCGTCGCCAATGCCAATCTCACCGCGGCGGAGGCCGTGCTACGCGAGACGGAGGCAGGGCGCCAGATCAGCACCACGATCAGCGGCGGCGAAACGCTGGCACGGCCCTCGGGCGTGACCCAGCATCTGCCCGGCTCGGTCAGCTATGATTTCGGCCTCAGCGCCGCCTATCCGCTCGACCTCAATGGCCGAATCCGCCGCGCGATCGAATCGAGCAGCGCCGATGTCGAGGCGGTGACCGCCGCGCGCGACTATGTCCGCGTCAGCGTCGCTGCCGCCACGGCCAAGGCCTATGCCCAGGTCTGCGCCGCCAATTATGCGCTCGGCGTCAATCGCCGGGTGGTCTCGCTCCAGCGCGATACGCTCAACGCCACCCAGCGCCTGTTCAAGGGCGGTCGCGGCACCGCCTTCGACGTCAGCCGCGCCCAGGCGGCGGTGGACCAGAGCGAGGCGACGCTGCCGGTCTATGAGGCGCAGCGCCAGAGCGGCCTCTATCTGCTCGCCACCCTGCTCGGCCGTCCACCGGCCGATTATCCCAAGGATGTGGAAGGCTGCGCCACCCTGCCGTCGCTCGGTGCGCCGCTGCCGGTGGGCGACGGCATGGCATTGATCCGCCGCCGCCCGGACATTCGTCAGGCCGAACGGACGATCGCTTCCGACACGGCAACCCTGGGCGTCGCCATGGCCGATCTCTATCCGCAGGTCAGCATCGGCGGCTCGGTCGGTCTGTCCGGCCCGCTCAAGGATTTCGGCTCCGGCTCCGCCTTCGGCTTCAGCCTCGGCCCGCTCATCAGTTGGACCTTCCCCAACCGCCCGGTGGTCCGCGCCCGCATCGCCCAGGCCGATGCCCAGGTGCAGGCCGATCTCGCCAGCTTCGACGGCAGCGTGCTGGAAGCGCTGCGCCAGACCGAAACTGCGCTCGAAACCTATCGCCGCGACGCGGAAAAGGCCGCCGCGCTCGATCGCGCGCGCGACAGTGCCAATGTTTCGGCGGGGCAGGCGAACAAGCTGTTCCGCTTCGGCCGCAGCGATTTCCTCGACCTGCTCGATACCCAGCGCAGCCTCGCCAGCGCCGAATCCTCGGCCGCGGCCGCCCGCGTCCAGCTGGTGCAGGACCAGATCGCCATCTTCCTGGCGCTGGGCGGCGGCTGGACCTCAGGCGATGCCGGCGACCAGGGCGCGGGGAACGCGCAGCAATGATCCGTGGCGCGCGCCGGCCGGCATGGTCAGGCGCGCGCTGACGTCGGTCCAGCTGACCATATCGCGCGTCATTGCCGCCCCCCAGCGCCCCTCCTTGTAGACGTCATAATAGCAGAGCAGCGCATCGCCGACCTGCGCGCTCATCGGCCCTTCGACCCAGCCGGGGGAGAAGGGCGGCGACAGCGGTCCGAACGGCCCGGTCGGGCTGTCTGCCTTGGCCACCTGCAGCCATTTGTGCGGCGGCTGCACCGTCTCGTCCTTGACGATCAGGTATAGGCCGCCGCCTGGCGCCTGCGCGAACGTCCCGTCGATCACGCTGAAGCCGGGATCATAGAGCGGCGCGGGCGCGCTGAACGTCTCGAAATCGCTCGTGCTGACCGACCAGAGCCGATGATTATAGCCCGACTCCGACGTGCCCGCCGTCTCGGTGAAGCGCCCCTCCACCGTGCTCGACCAGAACAGGATGTGCCGCCCCGTGGCCGGATCGCGCACCGCCTCGGGCGCCCAGCAATTGCGGGTGCCCGGCACGTCCTTCATCACCGGGATGGCGCGCTGCGGCGACCAGTGGACCAGATCGCGGCTGGTCGCATGGCCGATCGTCACCCCCTCCCAGGCGGTGGTCCACAGCAGATGATAGACGCCCTTGTCCGCGAACAGATACGGGTCGCGCATCAGCTTCTTCTCGCCCACCTGCGGCACCAGCAGGCTGCGCCCGCCCGCCAGCGTGCGAAAGGCAAAGCCATCCTCGCTTACCGCCAGTTTGAGGCCATCGGCCTCGCCCTTGCCGGTGGTGAAATAGGCGAAGACCAGCAGATCATCGGCGCGCGCCGCCGATCGGGTCGCGCACCCCGCCAACGCCAGCGCGCCCAGCCCCAATGTGAAATCGCGCCGTCTCATCAGCGATAATCCTTGGCCATTTGCGGGTAGAGGTCGAGCAGCTTGTTGGCGACATAGTCGCCGCCATGGCCCATCGGCCCGGTCGGTTCGGGCTTGGGGGCAGCTGCCTGCTGCGACGCCAGCCCGCCCGGCGCCTCCGCGCCATTCAGCCCCTGGCTGATCAGGTCGGGCTTCGCGCCTTCGCCGGCATTATGCCCATCCTGGTCGAAAATCGCTTCCTGGTGCCGGATCGGCTCCCAGATGAACGTGCCCCAGCCATGCTTGCCGGGCAGGGCGTGGACCAGATCGTTGATATAGCGTTTGCGGCTCGAATATTCGGCGACCAGCAGCCCCTTGTCGGGATAGCGCTTCACATATTCGCTGAAGGTCGTGGCCCAGTCGCCCTGCGCCCGCTGCTGGTAGCAGGAAAAGCCGACCACATCGAAATCCACCTGTCGCGCGATCAGCGCATCGGTCCATTCGCGCACGATCGGCCAGTGCCGGCCCAGATGATTATGCACCTGGATCGCGACGTCCGGCTCGGCCCGGCGCGCACCGGCAATCCCCGCGCGCAGCAGCGCGGCAAAGCCGTCGAACCCGCCAACCTCGCCGACCCTGGCATGATTGGCGTCGGTCACCGGATTGCCGGTCGACGTCGACAGTTTCACCCGGCCATAGGGCCACAACATGCCGAAGGTCGTCTCATTGCCGATCACCGCCATGTCGACCGGCGCGCCGCCCGCCCGCATCGCCACCAGCGTGTCATGGGTATGCGCCTCGACCGCCTTGGCCAGCGCCGGCAGGTCATAACCGGCCCAGGCCGCCGGCACGCCCTGATGCTCGGGATCGGCCCAGGTGTCGCTATAATGGAAACTCAGCACCAGCCCCATGCCAGTGTCGCGCACCCGCTTGCCCAGCTTCACCGTCTGGGCCAGGCCGGCCCAGCCCTTGTCCGGTTCCCGCCTGGAATAGCCCTTGGCCGGGTCGACGAAGATGCGCAGCCGGATCGCGTTGAACCCGGCATCGCGCAGGATCAGGATCGGGTCCTTCTGCACGTCGCCCACGAAATAGCGCGCACCGGCCGCCTCATCCTCGGGCACCCAGCTCACATCGGCGCCGATCAGATAGGGGCCGGGCCGTGCGCCATTCTTCCCCACCGCTGCCAATGCCGGCCGCGCCAGCAGGGGCAGGGTGGCAAGGCCGAATGTGCCCCGACGCGTGAAACGGGTCATGCCTTCACCTCCAGGCGATATTCCGGAACGATGCGCAGCACCTCCAGCGTTGCCACCTGTTCCCCCGGCGGCAGCTTCGCCCGCGCCGCATCGTCCAGATAGATCGGCGCATCGGCGCGCAGCGGCATCACCGTCAGCGTCCAGGGCCGCCCCAGCCGCGCGGCAAAGCGCTTGAGGCCGATCCGCCAGACCCGCCCGTCCCAATAGGCATCGTCCAGCATGTCGGGGCCATCGAACAGCCGGCCGATATCGCCGCGCCAGTCAATCTCCAGAAAGGCGTCGCCACCCTCGGCCAGAACATCCTTGGGGATGGTGAAGCTAAAGGCCGCCGCCGCCTTGTGCGCCTCGGGCAGGGGCTGCATCGCCGCCTTGGCCGGCCCGCCAATCTCGATCGGCGGCGCCGTGCCGGCCTCGCGCGTTTGGCTGAAGGGCAGGGGCGCGAGGCCTGTCGCTTTCGCCGTCATCATCGCCGCCTTGCCGGGCAATATCTGCCAGGCAAACCGCGCCTCGCCGCGCTGGCGCAGTTCCAGCCCGTTCGGCCCGAACAGCACATCCGCCGCGCTCAGCACCACGCGCCGCTCGCCACCGATCTCGCCGACCCAGATACGCTTTGCCGCGTCCCGCTCGATCAGCAGCAGTCGCACCGATCGCCCGTCTGCGCCGGTCACCCGCACCGGCCGCGTCGCGGATGGCGGCACCTGGACGATCACCCGTCCACCTTCGCTGCGCGCCGGTGCATCAACCTTCGTTCCCGCCGGGAAGGCCAGCTCCACGGGGCCGGGCAGGCAGGCCGCCATCACATGGATCGGCCCGTCGCTGTCGGCGATGCGCGTCACCGGCTGCGCCGTCGCCCAGTCGAGCCGCACCCCGTCCAGATCCATGCCGATCGGCCAGAAGAAATTGTCGCCCGGCGCGATCGTCACCGGCCGGCTCGGCAGGCGGACCGCGCCGCCGGCCAATGTCACATTGAACTGCGTGCCGGGATGCGCCGCCGTGCCATATTGGCGGACATGATTGTTGACGAACAGGAAGCCGGTGTCGCCCTTCGCCCGTACCGCCCAGCGCAGCGTCTTGAGGTCATCCTTGTCGGCCGGCAGCACGGCCGGCGCATGCACCGTCATCGGTGCCAGCGTCTCGCCATATGCGGCCAGGAAATAATGGAGCGGGCGCAACGCCGCGCTCACCGGATTGACCTCGCCATATTGGCCGATCGGCGCCTGGAAGTCATAGGCGATCGCCGGGCAGTCATTATAGCCGCCGGACCGCTGCGTTTCCTCCAGCATGCGCCCGTTCGCCATCGGGTTGGCGCCGCCATGGAACATATAATAGCCCAGCAGATTGACGCCCGACCCGACCTGCGTCGTCACCGCCGCCGCCACGTCGGCCGGTTGCAGCAATGGCCGCCGCCGATACATGACCGGCACGCCGCCGCCATATTCCGCGCCCAGGAAGGGCGTATCTTCCATGTCGCTGTCGGCGTCGCCGCGCCGCCCGCCGCGCGTCTGCGCGCCCAGGTCGCCGCTCACCCGGCTGTCGAAGCGGAACAGGTAATTTTCCTTGGGCGGCAGTTTCACCGTCTTCGCCGACCAGGGTTCGTCGGGATAGCCGCCATGCACCGGCACGACCTCGCCCTTGGGATAGACGGTCTGGTCCCATCCGGTCACGGTATAGAGCGGCACGTCGAAGCCGATCCGCAGCGCCAGCGCCTTCAGCGCCGCGATATGCTCCCGGCCTTGTCCGGGGCCGCCCAGATTATATTCATTCTCGACCTGCATGCCGATGATCGGCCCGCCATCCTTCCACATCAGCCCGCCCAGCTGATCGTGCAGCCCGCGCCAGAAACGCTCGACCTGCGCCATATAGGCGGGGTCGTTGCTGCGCGTGCGGGTGCTGCCGGCGATCCAGTCGGGAATGCCGCCAAATCGCGCCTCGGCATGGCCCCAGGGGCCGGGCCGCAGGAAGAAAAGCAGGCCATGTTTCTGGCAGAGCCGCACGAAGCGCCCGATATCGCGGTCGCCGGTCCAGTCGAGCGTGCCGGGCGCCAGCTCGACATGGTTCCACAGCACGTATGAGGCGACGATGCCGACGCCGGCCGCCTTCATCTTCAGCAATTCCTCTTCCCAATATTCGCTCGGGAAGCGGGTGAAGTGAAATTCGCCCATCACCGGCAGCCAGGGCCGGTCGTCGCGGGTCAGATAGAGATTGGTGATGCCGATCCGCCCCTGCGGCCCGGCGCCGGTGCCCATGTGGAGATGCCCGGATTTGAGCGGCAGGCCCGGCTTGCGCGCGTCCAGGCTGTTGGCCGTCTGGGCCAGCGCATCAGCGGGAAGGGCGAGGCCCAGGCCGGCAAGGCCCGTGGCAGTGAGCGCCGTGCGCCGGTCGATATCGGGCATCCGTCCTCCTGTAGTGAAACGGGAGGCTGAGCCCTCCTCTTTGGTCAGGGTTGTCCTGCGCCCGCCCATCAGGAACGGGCGCAGGACGGGATATCAGCGGGCCAGCCAGCCGCCATCGACGGCCAGGACATGGCCATGGATATAGTTGGCCGCCGGCGAGGCGAGGAACACGGCGGCGCCGCCAATGTCGCTCGGGTCGCCCCAGCGGCCGGCCGGGATGCGCTCCTGGATCTGGCGGTTGCGGGTCTCGTCGGCCTGCAGCGCGGCGGTGTTGTTGGTCGCGATATAGCCCGGCGCGATCGCGTTGACGTTGACGCCCCTGGCCGCCCATTCGTTCGCCAGCAGCTTGGTAAGGCCGGCGACGCCGCTCTTCGACGCGGTATAGCTCGGCACCCGGATGCCGCCCTGGAACGACAGGAGCGAGGCGATGTTGACGATCTTGCCTGAACCCTGTGCCAGCATGTGCCGCCCGGCCGCCTGCGCCAGGAAGAAGGTGGACTTCAAATTGGTGTCGATCACCGCGTCCCAGTCTTCCTCGGTGAAGTCGACGCTGTCGGCGCGGCGGATGATGCCGGCATTGTTGATGAGGATGTCGAGCCCGCCCAGCTTCGCGATCGTCTCGTCGACGACGCGCTGCACCGGCTCGATGCTCGACAGGTCAGCCGAGACGATCTCCGCCTTGCGGCCGAGCGCCCGGACCTTTGCGACGGTGTCCTCCGCCGGGGTGCGGCCGACCGCCGCAATGTCGGCGCCGGCCGCCGCCAACGACAGCGCGATCGCCTGGCCGATGCCGGTATTGGCGCCGGTGACGATGGCGACCTTGCCACCAAGATCGAAGATAGTGCTCATGTCAGGACTCCCTGGCCCCTCCCGCCAGAGCGGAAGGGGCGAAAAACCGTCAGGCCAGCTGGCAGATGTCCAGCACGTTCATGTCGGTATAGTCCTGGTTCTCGCCGGCCATCGCCCAGATGAAGGCATAGGCCTTGGTGCCCGAGCCCATATGGATCGACCAGGGCGGCGAGATCACCGCTTCCTCGTTGGCCATGACGATGTGACGCATCGCATCGCCTTCGCCCATATAGTGGAAGACGCGGTCGGCATCGCCATCCAGCTCGAAATAGAAATAAATCTCGCTGCGGCGCTCATGGATGTGCGGGGGCATGGTGTTCCACACCGAACCGGGCTTCAGGACCGTGAGGCCCATCACCAGCTGCGCGCTGTCGCAGATGCCGGGGATGACGAGCTGGAAGATGGTGCGCTCGTTCGATTCCTCCAGGCTGCCGCGCTCCAGCGCATTGGCGTCGGCGATGCCGAGCTTGCGGGTCGTGAACGCCTTGTGCGCCGGGCAGGAGGCGAGATAATAGCGCGCGCCGGCACCGGCAAACTCAACATCCTTGGCGCCCATCGTCACATAGAGGCAATCCTTGTTGCCGAGCGTGAAGACCTCGCCGTCGACGGTCACGGTGCCTTCGACGCCCGAAACATTGACGATCGCCAGTTCGCGCCGCTCCAGGAAGGGATGGCCCGCTGCCGAGGCCGGCTCGGTCTGCGCCGGCAGCTTCACCGGGGCATCGGCCACCGCCACGCCGCCGATCACGAAACGCTCGGCATGGGTATAGTTCAGCACGCATTCGCCGTCACGGAACAGCCCGCCGATCAGATAGCGATCCCGCAGCTCCTCGTTCGACACGCACTCCATCATGTCGGGGTGGGTCGCATAATAGGTCTTGTCGAACATCGGAAATCTCCATCCAAATTTTGGCAAGCTTATAACGGCGCAGGCGGCGAATGTAAGCCTGTTTTCCCGGAATGTGGACTATTGTTCCGACATATGAGGAAAATCGCCGCGCAGCAGGATGACATGCAGGAAGCGGGGGCCATGGGCGCCGCGCACATAAGTGCCCTCGATATCGGTCGTACCCGACACGCCGGTGATCCAATAATGGGCGCGCGGCTGCGGCCCGGCCAGCGGCGCCTCCTCCAGCCAGGGGGCGATGTCCGCCACGCGCAGCAGCACCAGATGGTGCAGCGTCAGGAAATTGGGCAGCATCGGCGCCTGCGGGCTGGTCTCGAATATCAGCGACCCGGTCTCGGCAATCCCCTTGCGCGCGATCGCCAGCGCTGCCGCTTCGTCGGGCGCGGCATCCTGATGCAGGGCAAAGCCGCTCCAGTCGCAGCCCGACAGGCGCGGGTCGGGCGGCAGGCACAGCGCGCGCGCCTCGCCCTGCGCGTCCAGATAGCGCGCGACGGCAGCGGGTAAATCCATGATCGTTTCGATAACGTCATGGCTGGCGCTGACGCTGGGCAGGGCCAGCCGCGCCAGAAACTCCGCCTCGACATGGGCGACATCGACCGCCGGCCGCTCCGGCGTGCCGAGCAGCGCCGCAGCCTCCGCCGCTATGTCAACTTCGCTGTCATCTTTCAGACGACTTAGGATGGCCTCGCGCGCATTCATCGGCCGTTTTCCTTGCGATATTGGTCCATGAAGGTCTGCGCCGCGGGCTTGGGCATGTCGCGATAGCGGGTCCAGCCGCCGGCCAGCGGCAGTGAACGGATCCAGCCCTTGCTGCCCAGCAGCCGCATCGCCCGCACCGCCATGCCGGTGCCCAACCGATAGAGGCGCGGCCGGGTCGCGACCCAGGCCCATATGCCCAATCCCGCGCGCAAGGATTGCGGCTCCAGCCCCTCGCGCCAGCTCTTCTCGCGCCAGCCACGCAGCAGTGTCGGCAGCGGGATGCGCACCGGGCACACTTCCTGGCACTTGCCGTTCATGGTGCAGGCATTGGGCAGATCGCGGCTCTGCTTCAGCCCGTCCAGCACCGGGGTCAGCACCGCGCCCATCGGTCCCGGATAGGTGCCGCCATAGGCATGGCCGCCAATCTGCCGGAACACGACGCAATGGTTCATGCAGGCGCCACAGCGGATGCAGCGCAGCATTTCGGCCAGCCCTTCCTCGCGCATCCGGGTGCGGCCATTGTCGACCAGCACGATATGCATTTCTTCCGGCCCGTCCCGGTCGCCGGGGCGCTTGGGGCCGGTATAGAAGGTCGTGTACTGGGTCAGCGCCGCGCCGGTCGCCGACCGCGCCAGCATCCGCAGCATGTGCACGGCATGGGGCATGCTCGGCACGATCTTCTCGATCCCGGCCGTCACGATATGGACGCGCGGGGGAACAAGCGACAGCTCGGCATTGCCCTCATTGGTGACGGTACAGATCGCGCCGGTGTCGGCGATCAGGAAATTGGCGCCGGAAATGCCGACATCCGCGCCCAGCATCTGCGTGCGCAGCTCGCGCCGCGCGCTTTCCGCCATGGCGGCGATCGTCTCTTCCTCATGCGGCGTGCGATGCTTGGCCTTGAACAGGGCGGACACCTGCTCGCGGGTCTTGTGCATCGCCGGCCAGATGATGTGCGAGGGCCGCTCGTCGGCCAGCTGGATGATATGTTCGGCAAGGTCGGTCTCGACCCGGCCGATCCCGGCCTCGGCCAGCGCATGGGGCAGGCCGATTTCCTCACCCAGCATCGACTTGGAGCGGGCGACGCTCTTGGCCTTCGCCGCCTTGCACAGGGCGATGACGATGTCGCAGGCCTCGTCGGCGGTGCGTGCCCAATGGACTTTCGCTCCGGCGGCGATGGCGTTCGCCTCGAACTGCTCCAGATAAGGACCCAGATGAGCGACGACATGGTCCTTGATCGCCGCAGCACGGGTGCGCGCTGCCTGGAAATCGGGAAAGGCGTCGACCGCGACCGCGCGCTTGGCCTCGGCCGTGCCCGCCGTCCGCTCGACCGCAACCTTCAGGATGCGGTCGGCCAGCGCAGCGTCGGCGCGCGCCTTGAAGCTGGCCGCCTCGGCCGGTGCGCCGCTCATGCCTCTTCCCCGATCGCCGGGCCATCGCCCATGCCGGCGATCAGCTCGATCGCGTGGAAAGCGCGGACCTTGCTGCCCTGCCTATTGAGCTTGCCCGCCATGTTCATCAGGCAGCCCAGGTCGCCGGCCAGCAGCAGGTCGGCGCCGGTCGCCTCGATCGCGTCCGCCTTCTCGCCGACGATCGCGTTGGAAATGGCGGGATATTTGACGCAGAAGGTGCCGCCAAAGCCGCAACAGGTTTCCTCGCCCGCCAGCGGCGTCAGCTCCAGCCCGGCGATGGGTTTCAGCAACCGGCGCGGCTGCGCCTTGACGCCCAGCTCGCGCAGGCCCGAGCAACTGTCATGATAGGTCGCCTTGGCCGTGACCTGCACGCCCTCGGGTTTCCACCCGCATTGCTCGTCCAGATAGGCCATGATCTCCCATGTCTTGGCCGCCACCGCCTGCGCGCGTGGCAGCCATGCGGGGTCATGCTCGAACAATTCGGGATAATGGCAACGGATCGTGCCGCCGCACGATCCCGACGGCACCACCACCGCTTCATAGGGTTCCAGCGCGACGATGGTCTGTTTCGCCAACGCGATCGCATGCTCGGTATCGCCGCTGTTGAGCGCGGGCTGGCCGCAACAGGTCTGGCCCTCGGGCACGACCACGTCGCAACCCGCCGCCTCCAGCGCGCGGATCGCGGCAAAGCCGATGCGCGGGCGCATCATGTCGACCAGGCAGGTGACGAACAGGGCAACCTTGCGCTGGGTCACACGCCATGCCTCTTGGCAAAGGCCAGGAACAGGTCGGGCCAGGGCGCCGCCGACTGGGCCTGAGCGGTGATGCCGAAGCCATGGCCACCGTTTTCGAACAAATGGCATTCGGCCGGGATCTTCTGTGCCCGCAGCGCCGCCAGCATGGCGATGCTGTTGTCGACCGGCACCGCCGGATCGTCGATCGCATGGGCCAGGAATATCGGCGGCGTCTGCGCGCTCACATCCTGGTCCAGCGAATAGGCGCGCATCCGCTCGGGCGACGGATTCTCGCCCAGCAACTGCGTGCGCGACCCCTTGTGGACGAACGGCCCCTCCATCTGGATCACCGGATACATGTAAGCGGCGACGGCGGCCTTGATCGGCTCGCGATCGGCGGCATCGACCGGCTTGTAGCTTTCCACCGGCGCCCGGCTAGTCAGCCAGGCGGCCAGATGCCCCCCGGCGGAAAAGCCGATCACGCCGACCCGGTTGGCGTCGAACTTCTCCTTCGCAGCCATGCTGCGCACCAGCCGCAGCGCGCGCTGCGCATCCTGCAGCGGCGCCTCGGCCCCCGCCGCCCAGCCATCGGCGGGCAGGCGATAGAGCAGCACGAAGCAGACATAGCCCGCCTCGGCAAAGCGGCGCGCGATCGAATAGCCCTCATGGCCGATCGCCACCCGGCTATAGCCGCCGCCGGGGATCAGCATGATTGCCGCACCATTGGGCTTGGCAGGGCGCAACAGGGTCAGGGTCGGGGTGACGATATGGGCGAACACGCCATCGTCCGGCCCGCTGTCGGGCCGGCGCAGCGTTTCCACTTCCTTGACCGTCACATGCTCGCTGCCCGGCGCCTTGCCCGGCCAGATCGGAAAGCGGACGAAGCCCTGGGGCAGCGGAAAGCTCTGCGCCAGCGCCTCGCCCATCGGCGCCAGGGCGGCGGCAACGGCGGCGCCGGTCAACAGGCCGCGACGGTCAAGCATGGTCATTGGCATTCGGTCCTTCCCAGCGGCGTGGTCCGGCTGAGTGCCGGCCGGCTCGCTAGCACCTTGGCCGAAATCGGCAGGTTCAGCGCCTTGAGGCCACCGGCGACCAGATCGGCGACATTGCGCGCGCCCAGTTCGCTGAAATGGGTATCGTCGTCGATCCCCTTGGGGAAGCCGGGCATCTTGTCCTCCGCCTTGTAATGGAGGAAATAGGTCTTCGCCTTGTCCGGCCCGGCCCGGTCGACCCAGGCACGCGACAGCGCCTCCAGATCGATGATCGGCACATGCGCGCTCGCCGCCAGCTCGCGCATCACCGCGGAATATTCGGCGAAGTCGGCCTTCGCCTTGCCATCGGCGCCAAAGCTGCGCCGCGTCACCGGCGTCACCAGCACCGGCGTGCCGCCCGCGCCGCGCACGTCCCAGATGAAGCGCAGCAGATTGTTGCGATAGTCGGTCTGCGCCGGCGCCCAGCGCTGCGGCTTGGCGCGATAGGCGTCATTATGGCCGAACTGGATCAGCACCGTGTCGCCGGGCATCAGCTCGCTCATCAGTTTCGTCCAGCGCCCTTCCTCGATGAAGGTGCGGGTCGACCGCCCGCCCATCGCATGGTTGGACACCCGCACCTCGGGCGACAGGCCGCAGCCCAGCATCATGCCCCAGCCGGTCTGGGGATAATTGCCCTTCTTGTAATTGGCCGCGGTCGAATCGCTGGCGATCAGGATCGTGTCGCCCGGCTGCGTCGCCAGCGCCGGCAAGGGCGTGGCCAGCAGGGCGAGGGCGGCGGCAAGGGGGGCAATCTTCATGATGCGGCGTCCCGGATTGTCAGCCCGCTTCCCCGGTCGGTCGGCGAAGCGGGCAGGGTATCTTATTGCAGGTTCACATACATGCCGCCGTCGACCAGCAGCGCCGCGCCGGTGACATAGGCGGCCATGTCCGACGCCAGGAAGACGATCGGCCCGGCCAGGTCTTCGGGCGCGCCCAGGCGGCCGAGCGGCGTGCGCTTTTCCATATATTCGCGCTTCTCGACATCGGCCAGGTCATCCTTGTTGATCTCGGTCAGGATGGTGCCGGGCAGCACGCTGTTGCAGCGAATGCCATATTTGCCCAGCGCAATGGCTGTGGACTGCATCAGCGAATGCACGCCGGCCTTGGTCGGGGTGTAGTGCGTCTGGAACTCGCCGCCGACCAGCGCGGAGATGGAGGAAACGGCGACGATCGACCCGCCATGGCCCTGTTTCACCATCTGCTGCGCGGCCGCCTGCACCATGAAATAGGCACCGTGCAGATTGACCTTGAAGGTGCGCTCCACCACGTCGACCGGCATGTCGAGGAAGCCGTGGAACGGGCAGATGCCGGCATTGCTGACCATCACGTCGACCTTGCCGAACGCCTCGACCGCCTTGGCGACGAAGTCCTGCGCGGTCTGCGGATCGGCGACATCGCCCTTCACCGCGATCGCGCGCTGGCCCAGCGCCTCGATCTCGGCGACGCAACTGGCGGCCGGGCCATCGCTATGGGCGTAGTTGATGACGACGTCGGCGCCATGCTGGGCGGCGCCGATGGCGGCCGCCCGGCCGATGCCGGTCGATGCGCCGGTGACGAGGACGGTCTTGCCTTCAAGCAGCTTCATGCGAGCATTTCCTTGGATTAGCGCCGCAGCGGGCGGCGGGGGGATTTGACGCCGGGGGTCCAGCCCAGATCGGCGCTGACCTTCTGCGCGGCGGCGCGGACCTCGTCGCTCAGCGATGCCATGCGCTCATCGTCCATATATTGGGCGGCGCTGGACAGGCTGATGGCGGCGACGATCGCGCCCGACGCATCGCGGATCGGCGCGGCGACGCAGCGAATCTGGTCCTCATTCTCTTCCAGGTCGAACGCGCGCCCGGCCGCGACATAGCCGCGCATCCGCTCCAGCCACTGGGCCGGGTCGGCATCATGGGTGCCGTTCTCGCGCTCGCTTTCCAGCAGCCGGGTCCAGCCCGCCTCCGGATCGTCCAGCATCAGCGCCTTGCCCAGGCCCGTCGAGGTCAGCGGATGGCGATCGCCGATCCGGCTCGAAATCTCGACCCGGCGGCGGCCGGGTATCTTGTCCAGATACAGCGCCTGGTCGCCGTCCAGCCGGCCCAGATGCACCACATCCTCGCTCGCGGCGGCCAGCGCTTCCAGATGGGGGCGGGCGATCTGCACCACGTCGGCCTGGCTCTGCGCCAGAAAGCCGAGCTGCAGCAGCTTGGGGCCAAGCTGATAGCCCTCGCGCGGCAGGAAGGTCAGGAAACCGCGCTCGACCAGCGCATTGGCGAGGCGATGGGTGGTGGAGCGCGTCAGGCCCATGCGCTCGGACAGATCGGCGAGCTTCACCGGCCCGTCGATCACCTGGTCGAGCAGGTCCAGCCCGCGCTGAAGGGTCTGCGACCCCTGCGTCTTCGACTTTTCCTCTCGCGGACCCGATTCCGGGTTTGACGTATTTTGTCTCATCTACTAACACTCTATCCCACAAAATGAGAAAAACAAGGGTGTAGGAGAGGCCGGACGCGATTCTTCCCCTCAACTGCCCCACGTTGTGCGCATTTTGTCCATATGGTGGAAGTGTTATTGCCCATCCCCTTGCGATGGGTCTGGCCCAAGGGAGTTTCAGCGTGCCCATCGTGACGTTGCCGAAGATCAAGCATGTCCGCGCCTTCACCGTGCGCGGCGGCGGTGCCGATTATCATGACCAGGGCGAAGGCCACTGGATCGACGATCACATCGCGACGCCGATGTCGAAATATCCCGAATATCGCCAGTCGCGCCAGAGCTTCGGCATCAATGTGCTCGGTACGCTCGTCGTGGAGATCGAGGCGGAGGACGGCACGATCGGTTTCGCCGTGACGACCGGTGGCGAGCCTGCCGCCTATATCGTCGAAAAGCATCTCGCCCGCTTCCTCGAAGGCCGGTCGCCGACCGACTATGAGAAGATCTGGGACCAGATGTATTTCTCGACCCAATATTATGGCCGCAAGGGCCTGGTCATCAACGCCATCTCCGGCGTCGACCTCGCGCTCTGGGATCTGCTCGGCAAGCTGCGCCAGGAACCGGTCTATCATCTGCTCGGCGGCGCGGTGCGCGACGAACTGCAATTCTACGCCACCGGCGCCCGGCCCGACAAGGCGAAGGAATTCGGCTTCATCGGCGGGAAGATGGCGCTGCACCACGGCCCGGCCGAAGGCATTGAGGGCCTGAAGAAGAATATCGCCGAGCTGGCCGACATGCGGTCCAAGGTCGGCGATGATTTCTGGCTGATGTGGGACTGCTGGATGGCGCTCGACGTCGACTATGCCACCCGCCTCGCCATCGCCGCGCATGAGCTGGGTCTCAAGTGGATCGAGGAAGCGATCAGCCCGGACGATTATTGGGGCTACAGCCAACTCAAGCGCAACGTGCCCAAGGGCATGCTGGTCACCACCGGCGAGCATGAAGCGACCCGCTGGGGCTTCCGCATGCTGATGGAAATGGATTGCTGCGACATCATCCAGCCCGATGTCGGCTGGTGCGGCGGCGTGACCGAACTGCTCAAGATCAGCGCGCTCGCCGACGCCCATGGCAAGATGGTCGTGCCGCATGGCTCGTCGGTCTACAGCTATCATTTCGTCATCACCCGTCACAACTCGCCCTTCGCCGAGTTCCTGATGATGCATCCGGGGCCGACGGAAGTGGTGCCGATGTTCCACCCGCAATTGCTGGGCGAGCCGGTGCCGGAAAATGGCCGCATGAAGGTGAGCGCGCTCGACAAGCCCGGCTTCGGCGTCGACCTGAACCCCGACATCGCGATGCACCGTCCCTATACTCACTGATCGCCTGAACAGAGAAAGACTGATCCCATGAAATTTGTTCGTTTCGGCCAGCGTGGCCAGGAAAAGCCCGGCGTGATCGATGCCGAAGGCAAGATTCGCGACCTGTCCGGCGTCGTCGCCGACCTGACGATCGAGAGCCTCGCCGCTGCCAAGGGCGTCGACATCGCATCGCTCCCCGTCGTCGATGGCGACCCGCGCTATGGCGTGCCGGTCAAGGGCATTGGCAAGATCGTCGCCATCGGCCTCAACTATGAGGACCATGCGATCGAATCCAACCTGCCGATCCCGACCGAGCCGATGATGTTCATGAAGGCGCTGTCGTCGCTCAACGGCCCCAATGACGAAGTGATGCTGCCCAAGGGCGCGACCCATGGCGACTGGGAAGTCGAACTGGGCGTGGTCATCGGCGAAACCTGCCGCTTCGTGTCGGAAGAAGACGCGCTGTCGAAGGTCGCCGGCTATGTCCTCGTCAACGACGTGTCGGAACGCTTCAACCAGAAGCAGCGCGGCACCCAGTGGAGCAAGGGCAAGGGCCATGACACCTTCTGCCCGGTCGGCCCCTGGCTGGTGACCGCCGACGAAATCGGCAACCCGCAGGATCTCGACATGTATCTCGACGTCAATGGCGATCGGATGCAGACCGGCAATACCAGGACGATGATCTTCAACGTCGCCCAGCTCATCTCCTATGTCAGCGAATATATCACCCTCTATCCCGGTGACCTGATGATCACCGGCACCCCTCCGGGCGTGGGCGAGGGCAAGAAGCCGCAAGCCGTCTATTTGAAGGCCGGCGACGTCATGGAACTGGGCATCGCCAAGCTGGGCAGCCAGAAGCAGAATGTCGTCGAATGGCGCCACCTGGGTGACGAGGTGCTCGGATGAGCGTCTTTTCCGGACGCTATGAAGGTCGCTGCGCCATCGTCACCGGTGGCGCCTCGGGCCTGGGCAAGCTGGTTGCCAAGCGCATCGTCGAAGAAGGCGGCAAGGTGGTCCTGTGGGATCTGAACGCCGACGCCCTCGCCGCCGCGAAGGATGAAGTCGGCGCGACCCATGTGGTTGCGCTCGACGTCTCCGATCAGGCCGCCGTCGCCGCCGCCGCCAAGGCAAGCGCGGATGCGCTCGGCAAGATTGACGTCCTCGTCTGCTCGGCCGGCATCACCGGCGCGACCGCCACGGTGTGGGACTATCCGGTCGACAGCTGGCAGCGGGTGATCGACATCAACCTGAACGGCCTCTTCTACTGCAACCGTGAAGTCGTGCCCTTCATGCTCGAAAACGGCTATGGCCGGATCGTCAACCTCGCCTCGGTCGCAGGCAAGGAAGGCAATCCCAATGCCAGCGCCTATTCGGCCAGCAAGGCGGGCGTCATCGGCCTCACCAAGAGCATCGGCAAGGAACTGGCGGGCAAGGGCGTGATCGCCAATGCGCTGACCCCGGCCACCTTCGAAAGCCCGATCCTGGAGCAGCTGCCGCAGAGCCAGGTCGACTATATGCGCTCGAAGATCCCGATGGGCCGGCTTGGCCTGGTCGAGGAATCGGCCGCCATGGTCTGCTTCATGGCCAGCGAGGAATGCAGCTTCACCACGGCGTCGACCTTCGACACCTCGGGCGGCCGCACCACCTTCTGATCCAAGCCTCTACGCGGCGCGACCGGCCATCCAAGAGCCCGGCGCGCCGCGATTTACGCCAGTCTCTCCCCCGTTCGCCCTGAGCCTGTCGAAGGGCAGGCTGAGCGAAGTCGAAGCCTTCGCTACGCTCAGCCCGAACGGAAAGGAGGCTGCTGAACTGTTCATGGGAGAGGACGCATGATCCCCTTTGTCGATGCCCATATCCATCTGTGGGATCTCCACCATATCCGCTACGACTGGCTGAGCCCGCCCTTTTCGGACGATGGCCCCAATGGCAGCGTCGAGCCGATCGCCCATGACTATGGCGTCGCACACTATCGCGAAGACCTCGCCCGCTGGAACGTCGTCGGCGCCGTCCATGTCGATGCCGGCGCCGCCGCGGACAGCGCGCTGCGCGAGACCCAGTGGCTCGACACGCTCGCGGCCGTCGACGGCCTCCCCACCGGTTTCGTCGCCTTCGCCGCCCTCAACGATCCGGATGTCGATGCGCTGCTGGCCGCCCAGGCCGCCCATCCCCGCGTCAAGGGCATCCGCCACATCGTCAACTGGCATAGCGACCCCCAGCGCACCTATGGCCCGGTCGACCTCACCGTCGATCCGCAATGGCAGGCGGGCTATGGCCTGCTCGCCAAGCATGGCCTCTCCTTCGACCTGCAATGCTATCCCGGGCAGATGCCGGGCCTCGTCCCGCTGATCGAGCGCCACCCGGACATCCCGGTCATCATCAACCATATGGGCATGCCGGTGCTGACCGACCCGGATGGCCTCAACGACTGGCGCCGGGGCATGAAGGCGCTCGCCGCGCTGCCCCATGTCGCGGTCAAGCTGTCGGGCATGGGCTTCATCCGCCGCGACTGGACGATGGCCGGCATCGCGCCGCTGGTGCATGAGGCGATTGACATGTTCGGGACGACACGCTGCGCCTTTGCCAGCGACACGCCGACCGACAAGCTGTTCGGCCCGATCGACCGTTACATGGAAGCCTATCACACCATCGTCTCGGATTTCCCCGAAGCCGATCGCCGCGCCCTGTTCGGCGGCAACGCCAATCGCCTCTATCGCCTGGGACTAGACCTATGACCCCCAATCCTCTGCTCGGCGTCCTCTTCCACTGGCTCGGCGGCTTTGCCTCGGCCAGCTTCTATGTCCCCTTCCGTGGCGTGAAGCGCTGGAACTGGGAGATTTTCTGGCTCACCGGCGGCATCTTCTCCTGGGTGATCGCGCCCTGGTTCTTCGCTTCGGTCCAGACCAACGACCTGATGGGCGTGATGCACCAGGTGCCCTCGTCCGTCGTCGGCTGGTGCATCTTCTTCGGCTTTCTCTGGGGCTTTGGCGGCCTCACCTATGGCCTCACCATGCGCTATCTCGGCCTCTCGCTCGGCATGGCGGTGGTGCTGGGCCTCTGCACCGTCTTCGGCACGCTGATCCCGCCGATCTTCGACGGCACCTTCATGACACAGATTGCCGGCACCCTGCACGGCCAGATCGTCCTGCTGGGCCTTGCCGTCACCGTGCTCGGCATCGTCGTCGTCGCCCGCGCCGGCGCCCGCAAGGACGAGGCGCTTTCGGCCGAGCAGAAGGCCGCCGCCGTCGCCGAGTTCGATTTCAAGAAGGGCATCGCCGTCGCCATCTTTTCCGGCATCATGTCGAGCTGCTTCGCCTTTGGCCTGGCGGCGGGCGAACCGATCAAGGCGCTGTCCGCGGCGGCCGGGACCGGGCCGCTATGGACCGGCCTGCCGACGCTGTGCATCGTGATGTTCGGTGGCCTCATCACCAACGCGCTCTGGTGCGGCTGGTTGATCGCCAAGAACAAGTCGGCGGGCCAGTGGGCCGGCGCGCCCGACGCCAGTGGCCAGCGCCCGAAGCTCTTGCCCAATTTCCTGCTCTGCGCGGTGGCGGGCACGGCCTGGTATTTCCAGTTCTTCTTCTACACCATGGGCGAAAGTCAGATGGGCCGCTTCGGCTTCTCCAGCTGGACGCTGCACATGGCCTCGATCATCATCTTCGGCACCTGCTGGGGCTTTGCCTTCCGCGAGTGGAAGGATGCCGCGCCGGCGGTCCGCCGCATGGTGTGGAGCGGCGTCGGCCTGCTGATCTTCGCCACCCTCATCATCGGCTATGGCAACAGGCTGGCGAGCTGATGCGTCGCTGGCTCGCCGTCCTGCTGCTGACGCTCGCCGCCCCGGTGGCGGCGGCCGATGCGCCACTGCTGACCTCGCATCTGCGTATCCATGACCCCTTCGTCGTGGTGGAACAGGCGAGCGCGACCTATTGGCTCTTCTCGAAGAATGACCCGGCCGTCACCGGCGATCCGCGCATCGGCATCATGGCCTATGCCAGCAGCGACCTCGCCAATTGGCGCAGGCCCAGGCTGGTCTTCGCCCTGCCGAAGGACAGCTGGGCGAATGACGGCGGCTGGGCGCCGGAGGTGCATCGCTGGAAAGGTCGCTATTATCTCTTTGCCACCTTCCACAATGACAAGGCGGCGATCCCGGCCAGCGGCAAGCGCCCCAATTATCGCCGCGCCACCTTGCTGGCGGTGGCCGACCGGGTCGATGGCCCCTATCAGCTGATCAACAAGGGCCAGCCCGTCACCACGCCCAAGCTGATGACGCTCGACGGCACCCTCTATGTCGATCCGGCCGGCCAGCCCTGGATGGTCTATGCCCATGAATGGATCCAGACCGGCGACGGTCGGATGGAGGCCGTGCCGCTCAAGCCCGATCTGTCCGCTGCCGGCCCGCCGCAGCTGCTGTTCAAGGCCAGCGATGCCGATTGGGCGGTGGGCCAGAAGCAACCGGCCGGCGATGTCAGCTATGTCACCGACGGACCGGAACTGTTCCGCACCAAAACCGGCACCCTGCTGATGCTCTGGTCCAGCTGGGGCAAGACCGGCTATGTCCAGGCGCAGGCTCGCTCCAAATCCGGCACGATCGCCGGTCCGTGGGAACAGCTTGGTCCCCTGGTCGAGCAGGACAGCGGCCATGGCATGCTGTTCCACAGCTTCGATGGCAAGCTGATGCTGGTCCTCCACCGCCCGTTCAAGCGGGCGCTCGCCAAATTCTATGAGATGCGCGACGCCGGCGATCGGCTGGAGGTCGTGCGCGAGGCGGTCGAACTGGATGGCGAAGCCTATCCGACCCATGGCTGCCCGATGGGAGTGTCCGATGCTCGCTGCTGATCTGGTCTGGCCGCTGCGCGATGCGCCAAGCGGCGCCTTCGCCCTGGAAGACGCCAATGCCGCGCCCGAACAGGCGGTCGTCACCGCCGTCGATCGCCCGGTGCTGCTCGGTTATGTGCCCGACAGGCCCAATGGCCGCGCCATGCTTATCCTGGGCGGCGGCGGCTATGTCGCGCTGATGGCCGGACGCGAAGGGGTGCAGGTCGCGCAATGGCTGACCTCGCTCGGCTATCATGCCTTCGTCCTCATCCACCGCTTCCCCCATGCCGGCACCGGCCCGTCCGCGCCGCTCGACGATGCGCTCGCCGCGATGCGGATGATCCGCGCCTCCGGTCTGGCGCCCGATGGCATCGGCGTCGTCGGCCTCTCCTCGGGCGGCCATCTCGCCGCCTGCCTCGCCGCGCACTATCCGTCGATCTGGGGCGATGTCGCGCCACAGCGGCCCGATGTCATGGTCATCGGCTATGCGCCGATCTCCACCAATGCCAAGGGCCGCACCATCATCGCCGACAAGCCGCCCTTGCCGCCGGAAGAAAAACAGGCGCTCTACGACGCACTTCAGCCCGACGCGCAATTGCTGCCCGACCCGCCGCCGGCCTTCATCGTCTATGCCGGCAATGATCCGGTGGTGCCGGTTGAAAACGCCCATCGCCTTAATCGCGCCTGGCAGGATGCGGGCGGCCGCGCGGAACTGCATATCTTCGCTGACGCCCCCCATGGCTTCGCGCTCGACACGCCGGATCAGCCCGTCTCGCTCTGGCCGCGCCTGTGCGAAGCCTGGCTCAGACAGGTCGGCTTCCTGTAAGTTTCGCTGTCAGTTTTCGCGCTGTTCTAATGCCGCGCCGGCACCGCGTCGGACTGGCGCCGGATCAGCTGATAGTCCAGCTTCACCCGGCCCAGCGCTTCGCCGTCGGCGCCTTCGTCCTGGCTGCGGAAATGGGCGCCCAGCAGGCCGATCGCCTCGCGCGCCATGTCGCGGATCGGCTGGCGGATGGTGGTCAGCGCCGGCCAGATCGCGCTGGCCAGCGGCGTGTCGTCGAACCCGCACACCGTGACGTCGGCGGGCACGTTCAACTTGCGCTGATGCGCGACGGTGATGACGGCGGCGGCCATGTCGTCGTTGCAGGCGAAGATGGCGCTGGGCGGATTGTCGAGTTCGAACAAGCGTTCTGCGGCATCCAGGCCGGCGCGGAAGGAAAAGTCGCCCGGCACGATCCAGCGTTCGTCCAGCGCGATCTCGCGGTCGGCCAGGCAATCGCGAAAGCCCTGCAGCCGGCGGGCGCTGGCCCGGTGGCGGGGGTTGCCCTCGATGAAGCCGATCCGCTGATGGCCCAGGTCGACAAGGTGCCGGGTCAGGTCATAGGCCGCGTGCCGGTCGTCCGTCCCCACGGCCAGCATGCCGGGCACCTCGCCGTCGGGCGCGATGCCGACCACGGCGATGTCACGCGCCTGCAGCGCCTCGACCAGCTCGGCCCAGTCGCACAGCGGCGGCGGCAGGATGACGCCGGCGACATGCGCCTTCGACACCTGGTCGACGATTTCCTGGGCAAAGGCACCGGGCGCGCATTGCTCGACCACCAGATGCAGATGGCGCTGCGGCGCTTCGCCCAGCGCGCCGAGCAGCAGCTCGCCCAGATAGGCCGATGTCGTCGAATTGCTATGCAGCAATGCCACCCGCCGGTCGGCGCTGCCCACCAGCGCGCGGGCCGACGCATTGGGCACATAGCCCAGCTCCCTGACCGCCTGCTCGACCGCCTGTTGCGACTTGGCGCTGACCAGCGCCTTGCCGTTGATCGCGCGCGACGCGGTCATCATCGACACGCCGGCGCGGGCGGCGACCTCGCGGATGGTGGGCGGCTTCTTCTTCGCGTTCTTTTGCATCCCCCCGGTCCTAGCCGCTTTTCACGGCCAGGAAAATCGCGGCGATCAGGGCTTTAGTTGGACATGCGTGGGCGCATCCCGATCGACGCTGATAATGCCGTCCTTCTCGGTCAGTTCGGCGATCTGCAGCACCGACCGCCGCTTCCAGTCGGGATTGGCCTTGGCTTCCTCCTCGCCCTCCTGGTGGACGAAATAGAGAATATAGGCGTGCTCCCCCGACACGATGATGTCGGGATGCTGGCCCTTGGCCCGGTCGGTCGGCGCCTTGCCCGGCGTCGCGAGGATATAGTCCGGCTGGCGCGTCCAGTGCGTCCCGTCGTCGGACCGCATCACCAGCAGCCCCTTCCACGCGTCGGAGATCAGCCAGTATCGGCCTTTCCAGCGGAACGCCTTCGGCCCTTCGCCCGGCGTGTCGGTCAGCCGGTCCTTGACGCTCCAGTGAACCAGGTCGCTGCTGTCGGCGGTGCGGATCGCCTTGTTCATACGCTCGTCGTTGAAGAACAGCCGATAGCCCCCGCCCGGCAACGCCAGCACGCTGGCGTCGATCACCCGGTCGGAGCCGAGGTCGAGCCGCTCGCCACAGGTCCAGCTTTTCAAATCCGGGCTGGTCAGATGGACAATGAAGCGCGGCGCATTCCAGTCGCGATAGACGCCCGGCACCACCGTCAGCCACATATGCCACTGGCCTTCCAGCCACTGAACCTCGGGCGCCCACAGTGTCTCGCCGGTGCAACTGGTCGGGATCGTCGCGGTGCCGCTATAACGCCACTTCGCGCCATCCTTCGACCGCGCCGTGCCGATCGCCGTGCCATGGACCCAGCGGACATCCTTGGCGTCCTCTTGCCGCAGGTCGGCGCGGCGATTGGTGTAGAACATCACCCATTCGCCGCTCTTGCGGTCATAGACGGTCGATGCATCCGCCGCACCATCATGCACCGGATCACGCAACAGCGGCTTGGGCGCCACCGGCCCGCTCGCGGCGGCGGCCATCAACAGCAGCGACGCGATCATTTGAACAGCCTCAGGTCGAACGCATCGGCCATGACGCGGAAGCCTTCATCATTGGGGTGCAGCGCATCGCCGACATCATAGGGCTTGGCCATGCGCGACGGATCGGCCGGGTCGGCCACCGCCTTGGCCAGGTCGACGAAGCCGTCGGCCTCCTTGGTCGTGCGGATCCAGTCATTGACGGCGATCCGCACCGCATCGCCCTCCGCGCTCCAATAGCCCGCGCCCTTATAGGGCAGGATGGTCGCCAGAATGACCTTGATATTGCGGTCATGCGCCCGCGCGATCATCTGGCGATAGGCGCCGATGACGGTCTGTGGCGTCAGCATCGGGCGCTTGTCGCGCGCCGCCCCGCCCAGGTCATTCACCCCTTCCAGGATGACGACATGGGTGACGCCCGGCACCGCCAGCACGTCGCTGTCGAACCGCGCCAGCGCATTATAGCCATCCGCCTCGCTCAGCAGCCGGTTGGCGCTGATCCCGGCATTTGCAACGCCGACGCTCTTGCGGCCCGCCTTCTGCAGCCGCTCGGCCAGCAGATCGGGCCAGCGCCGATTGCTGTCTGGGGTGGCGCGCACGCCATCGGTGATGGAATCGCCCAGCGTCACGATCGCCGTGCCGCGCTTGGCATTGTCGACCTCGACCGCGGAAATCACCACGCGCGGCCCAATGACGGTCGGGCTGGTCAGCGTCTGCGCGCCGGTCTGGTCGCCCGGCGCGGTCCAGGTCGTCGCTGCCGAATAGCTGTGCACGGTCGCATCCGCCGCGCCCTGCGGCAAATGGATGGAAATGGTGATCCGGGTCAGCGGCTTCACCGTCAGGTCGATCGGATCGCTCAGCAGCGGTGCGCGTGCGGGAATGGTTGCGCCCTGCGCCTGGTTGAAGGTCACGACATGGTCGCTCCCCGGCACGATCGCGCCATTATCGCCGGCCAGCGCGACATGCACGCTGCCCACCAGCAGCGGATTGACCGACATCTCGTTCGACAGGCGGATGCGGATGCGCTGCCCGCCGCTCGACAGGCGCACGACCTGGCGGACGGTGCGGTCGTTGAGATCGGGATGCTTCTCGGGCGGGGCGCGGTTGACCAGCGGCGCCGCCATCCAGCTGCGCGACCAATATTGGGCCTGCGCCGGCGTCGCGGCAACCATCGCCAGCAGCGCCGCACCCAGCAACATCCTCTTCGCCATGCCCTCGCCCTTTCTTGTTGTGTCTCTTATTGCGCGACCGGGTTGCGGCCCCACAACTGGTCATAGCGCCAGCCCGACAGATCCTCGACCACTTCGGCCGCGACCGGCGACGTCGGCGTGCGCGCACCGCTGCGCAGATGCTCGATCTCGCGCATCAATATATCGTGCGTCGCCGGGCTCAGGCGGAATTTGGTCGAAACCCAGATGCCCAGCCCCAGACAGCCGACCGTGCCGACGCCCAGCAGCAGCGCCATGGTCAGGATCGCGCCATGGCTCTGTTCCGCCGCGCCCGACACGAAGCCGCCGGCCTGCATGATGAAGCCCACGCCCGCGACGGCGGCCGCCTGCGTCGCCTTGCGCACGAAGGTCATGACCCCGGCAAAGCTGCCCTCGCGGCGCTGGCCGGTCACGATCTCGTCGACATCGGCCATATAATTGTAGGTCGCCCAGGGAATATAGTTGAGCGCGCCGCGACCCAGGCCGCACAGGATGATCGGCAGCCAGATCCACGGGCTGGTCGCCGGCACGCCCGCAAACCACAGGCCGATCAGCGTCAGGCAGCCGACCGCGAAGTCGGCGGCGGCGACCTGATAGGCCTTGGCCGGCGACGCCCGCAGCGCCAGGTTGATGGCGATGATCACCGCCACGAACTGGACGATATACATGGTGCCCAGCAGGCCCGACGCGATCGCCGTCGATCCGGCCAGCGCGAAGATCACGAAGAAGGTGAAGGCCGCGTTGAAGATGTCCTGGCTGATATAGCCGCCCAGATACATGCCCAGGTGCAGGCGGAAGGCGCGGATGCGCATCGTGGAAAACAGGTTGCGGTAGAGCGCCTTCAAGGCCTGTCCCGGCCCGCCCGCGCCGACCGGATGCTGGCCGATCGCCTCGGCCGATCCGGGCAGATGCCGTTCCCAGCTGAACAGGTAGAGCAGCCCCGCCGTCAACATGAACAGGGCGGCAAAGATGATGCCCATGTAGAAGAAGGTGTCGGCGCTGTCGCGGCCCAGCGCGTTGATCAGCCACAGCGGCAGGAAGCCGGCCAGGATCGCCGATGCCTGACCGAACAGGATGCGCGACCCGGCGAACTTCGCCTTGGTGCGATAGTCGGTCGACATTTCTGCGGCCAGGGTCTCGAACGGAATGATCTCCATCGCATAGACCAACTCGAACAGCACATAGCTGACCAGATAATACCAGAAGCCCTGACCCGGCAGCCACATCAGCGCGAAGCTCGGCAGCAGCGGGATCGCTGCCAGGATGAAGAAGCGGCGGCGGCCGAACTTGCGGCCCAGCCAGGTGCCGCCGAAATGGTCGGAAATATAGCCGATCATGGGGGAGGCGAAGGCGTCCAGGATGCGCGCGACGGCAAAGATCGTCGCCGCCTGCCCGGCGCTGAGGCCACAGAATTGCGTGTAGAAGATCAGCACCCAGCCGGAAATGACCGCCATCGATCCCGCGCCCAGCACGTCGTTGGAGCCATAGGCGAGGTAATTTTGCAGGCGGACGGGACGCGCGGTGGATGGGGCAGTCTCGGGCAATTCAGGTCCTCCGCCTAGGGCAATGATCGGCGCTTGGGCTCTTGTTCTGACGCGCGCGGGCATACGGAAGGCATGCCACATAGTGAACGGCTATCACACGATATGAGACTAATGCAAGCTGCCATCGGCCTTTTCTGCGGTCGCTGGCACGAAGCGGACCGCCTCGATCAGCACCCCAGGATCGGCGCGCTCCAGCGTCACGACATGCCGCCCGCCGCTCAGTCGTTGCGTTAACGTCATGGTCGCCCGATTGTCCAGCACCCCCATCGCCCAGTCGCGACTGCCGGTCTCGCGCCGACTCTCCAGCGCCTGAGTCACGCCATCGATGCCGATGGTCAGGTGCAGCGCATCGCCATCCTGGTCGGCATAGGTCGGCAAGATATCCACAAGCACGGTCCATTCGCCCGGCGGCAGGTCGATCGTCGCGCGGCTGGCCCCGCTCTTCCCACTCGGCGCCAGCATCGCGCCATGGCGGCCCAGCCCCTCCACGCGCCTCCATCCGGCGAATCGGTCCGGCGTCAGCAGCGGCAGGGCAGGGGCGGCTGGCTGCGCCTTTGCCGGTCCGGCCGGCGGCGCCAGCGCATCGACCGGCGGCAGGATCACCGGCGTCTGGCGATAGCTGCGCCATTGCCCGTCCGCCGGCTCCACCGCCATGATTCCGCGCCATTTTCCGCTCGCCAGCGTGCGGTTATAATAGGCCGTCAGCCTGTCAATTTCGCTGTCCGCTTCATGCGCGATGATCCCGCGCCGCGTCGCCTCGGCCAGGTCGCTGTCGCGCAACCGGTCATGCGCCTCGGCTGCGAAGAAGCGCCGGTTGGCCGCCGCCGATGCCCGCACCGGATAGGCCAGCAATTCATAGAAAGCGTCGCGCCGCTCGGCCGGGATCGCCGGCTCGATTGTCGCCAGCGCCGTCTCCATCGCCGCGAACGCCGCCAGCCGTTCATCCGCCTCGCCGATCGTCAGCGGGCTTTGCCGATACTTATCCACAGGCAGATTCCACTGCAGATGCTCGGGCCGCCGGGCGAAATTCAGCCGGTGATAATCGCGCAATATCCCGGCAATGGCGGACGCCTGCGCACCGTCGACATTCTCCGCCGCCCAGTCTTCCACAAACTTATCCACAGGCTTTGCCCGCACTTTATCCACAGCCCAGGCGAGGCTCAGAAAATAGTCGATGGCCAGTTCCGCCGGCTTCAAGTCGCCGACATTGGCGACCCAGACCTGCCGCGCGCCGGCATCCCAGGCGCGCCCCATTTCCTCCCGGATCAGCGCCGGCGGGGTTGTGGATAACCATAGGTAGGATAGCGGCGCGCCCAGATAGGAGAGATGATAATAGACGCCCGACCCGCCCTTGCGCGCCCGCTCGGCGGCATCGGGGAAGTGGCGGATATAGCCGAAATTATCGTCCGGCCACATCAGCGTCACATCGTCGGGCACCTTGAGGCCCGCGCGATAGACGTCCAGCACTTCCTTGTAAGGCGTGAAGACCTGCGGCGCGTCGGCCGCACCGGCCCTGGCCAGCATCGCCCGCTGATCGGCAAAGATCCGCTCCAGCGTGGCGCGCCGCTCCTCGACCGTGTTCGGCCCGACCATGCCGCTGTCATGGATGCCGCGCATCCCCAGCGTCCAGATGCTCTCATAACGGGCATTGCTGCGCACCCGCTCGTCCCAGTAGCGCCGCACTCCGTCGGGGTTCTTGAGATAATCGAAATCCTCCGCTGGGGCCGTCCATTCGCCGACATTGTTGCGCAGCATCGGCTCGGCATGGCTCGACCCCATGATGATGGCGTAGCGACCGGCCAGCGCCGCATTGGCCGGGTCGGCATTGAAGGGCGTCGTCACCTTGTGCATCGCCGGCCACAGAAGATTGGCCTTCAGCCGCAGCAGCAGCTCGAAAACCTGTGCATAAGTTTTCGGCCCGAGGGGCTTCTCGTCCGGCGCATGGTTCCCCGCCGCCCAGGGCACCAGCCCCCAATCCTCGTCATTCAGGAAAATGCCGCGATATTTGACCGATGGCGGCCCGAACCGCCGGGCATCCTTCGCGACATAAAGCGCATCGCGATGCAGCGGCGTGACGTCCGCCCACCAGTGCCAGGGCGACACGCCGATCGCGCGCGACAGCTCATAGGCGCCATAGGCGGTGCCGCGCCGGTCGCTGCCGATGATCAGCAGTGCCCGCGCCACGCCGGGCGCCGGCCGCTCGACCGGCAGGATCAGGAAGCTCTCCCACGCGCCCTTCAGCTTCGCAACGTCGATCCGCTTGTCCGCCACCAGCCGGTCGATCGCTTCATTATGGCCCAGCGTGCCGATCCACACCTGCGCCGCGTCGCCCTCGGCCGCGCCGGTCACCCGGCCAATATCCTGTTTCAGATCCCCGGCGGCGATCCGCACCACGGTGTCGTCGGCCGGGTCGGTGACGATCCGCGCCGCCTGCCCCTGCGCCACCAGCGGAAAATCCCCCCGCTGCGCCACCGATCGCACCCAGTCCGCCGCTTGCGCCGGCGTCGCGCCGAGCAGCAGCAGCGCCAGCCACCAGCGCATCAGAAATGCACCATGTCGACCGTGTCGATCCGCCGGTCGGGCAGGTCGCGGATCGCGCTGCTGCGAAAGCCGGTCACATTCTCCAGCCGGAAGGCGCCCGCGCCGCCCGGCATCTTCAGATGGGACCCATCAAACCCCTCGACATGTTTCAGCCAGAAGGCGGGCCGGGCGTCCGCCGTCCGTGTCCGCACCTCGACATGGCTCAGGTCCACATTGCGCGCATGGCGAATGAAGAAGCCACTCGCCGGCAGAGGCCCGAACCGGTCGGGATCGGGATAATCCTCTTCCTTGGCCGGTGGATCGATCGCCGCCATCGCCGCGTCGCCGCCGCCCGGCTGGTCGATGAAGATATTGCTGATCTGGACATCCTCGATCCGATGGCCGGCCACGCCCGCGATGATCGATGGCAGCATCGCCCCGCTCTGGCAGGTGACATTGTCGATCAGCACGCGCCGCATCGATCCCACCGCCGCGCCGGCCGGCCCGCGCATCCGCCGGCCCAGCCGCAGGAACAGGGCCGGGCTGTGACAGCCGCGCATGGCGATGTTGCTGATCGTCACATCCTCCATCACCGCGCCGTCCACCGTCTCCAGCGCCAGCCCCCAGCATTGGTCGAACACGCAATTGCTGATCGCGATATTCTTGAACCCGCCATTGCTTTCGGTGCCGCACTTGATCCGTCCCAGCAGCCAGGTGTCGCGATTGCGCGCCAGCGGCCGGAACGTCCCGTCCAGCAGCGTGCCGACGACATAGGAGCCGCTGACATGGCAGTTGGTGATGGTCACATTCTCGGTCGCGCGCGGATAGCCCAGCGCATAGCTGGACTTGGGCACGATCGCGTCATCATAGGGGGTGTTGAGCGTGCAGTTGCTGACCCGCACATTGCGGCAGCAGTCGATGTCGAAGCCGTCGCGGTTGGTGTCGACGGTGAGGTTGTCGATCAGCAGATTGTCGACCCCGGTGGCCAGCAGCGCGAAATGCCCGCCCTCCAGGATCGAAAAGTCCCGCAGCGCGACATTGCGGCAATTCTTGAGCGCGATCGCCTTGTTGCCGACGCCGGGCAGTTCGGCGGCCGGCCGGTCCTTGTCGGGATGGCCCCGGCTCAGCCCCTTGCCCCAGATCAGCCCGTCGCCGCAGATCGCGATATCATGCAGCCCTTCGCCATGGATCAGGCTGTTGCGCCAGTGATTATGGCCATAATCCTGATAGGGCGCGATCGCCGGATCCTGCGGCTCGGCCGCGTCATAGCCTCCGTCGGCCAGGCCGGTCAGCGGCACCGATGCCGCCAGCAGGGTGGCGCCCCGGTCCAGCCACAGGGTGATGTTGCTCTTCAGGTGTATGGTATAGCTGGCATAGCTGCCGGGGGGCACATAGACGGTCCCGCCGCCGCGCTCCGCGGCATAGGCGATCGCCCGGTCGATCGCCGGGCTGTCGATATGGCTGCCATCGCCCTTCGCGCCGAAATCGCGGACATTCATTATGCCCTGGGGCAGGGCGCGGCCGAAGGCGGGTAGTGCCGCCAGCATGGATATGCCGGCGGCACCTTTCAGCAGGAAACGGCGATCGATCGGTCCTTCCATTTACCCCTCGATCCCCGTGTCCCGTGACTCAGATATAGGTGCGCAGGAACTCGCCGAGTGCGCACATGGCCAGGCTCTGGCCATAGGGCATGGAGGTAAGCGCGATGTCCTTGTAGAACTGCATCGTGTCGCCCATCGCCGTGCCGAAGCTCACCTGCTGCAGCTCGCCGGTCTCGTCGATATTGGCGAGCACGCCGCGCACGGCCTTGATGCCGACTTCTTCATAATGGCGCGGCAGATAGCCCTTTCGCACGGCCTTCAGGATGCCATAGGCAAAGCCGGCGGTGGCCGATGCTTCCAGATAGCTGGTCGGATCGACGATCAGCGTGTGCCACAGGCCGGTTTCGGCGTCCTGCGTCTCTGCCAGCGTCTTCACCTGGGCGGCCAGCGTGTCGATCAGGAAGGTGCGGAAGAAATCGCCTTCCTTCAGGTCCAGTATCTCGATGATCTCGGGGATGGCGATCGTCACCCAGCAATTGCCGCGCGCCCACAGCGCTTCGGCGAAATTGTGGCGACCGTTAAAGTCCCAGCCGTGGAACCACAGGCCGGTCTTCTTGTCGAACAGATATTTGATATGGACCAGGAACTGGCGCTTGGCTTCCTCGATATAGGCCGGGCGGTCCAGCAGCAGGCCGATCTTGGCCAGCGGCAGCACCGACATCATCAGCGTGTCGTCCCACATTTCGCCCGGATTTTCGTCATTATAGACGATGTGCTGGAACCCGCCTTCCTCGGTCTTGGGCAGGCCATCGGCCGCCATCAGCCATTCGGCCCAGACGTCCAGATAGGGGATGTAGCGCGGATCGGGCTCATATTCATACAGATAGGCCAGCGTGATGAACGGGGCCATCGTGTTGATATTCTTGGTCGGCGTGCCTTCGGCAAAGCGATCCTCGAACCACTGCTTGATGATGCCCAGCGCCTTCTGGTCGCCGGTCTGCTCGAAATAGCGCCACATGCCGAACAGGCCGACGCCATGGGTCCATTCCCATCCGGCCCAGCCCTTGGTGTCGATGATGCGGCCATCTTCCAGATGGAGCAGGAATTCGCCGGTCTCGTCCTTGATATTGACGAGATTGTCCATCAGCCGGTCGATGGATTCGACGACCTGCTGGCGCGGTACATCATGGGTGAGAGCGGCCACTTACTTGGTCTCCTTGAGGTCTGAAGGTGCGTTTGGCGCGGTCACCATCTGCACCGGCAGACCGCCTTTCACATTGCGTAGGGTGACGAGGCGCACGGTTTCGAGCGCATCGCCCGGCTGACCGTCGGACGTGACGGCCAGCGCGACATGGTTCTGGCCCCTGTGGTTCAGGATGCCTTCGGGGATGGGGAAGGTGCGTTGCGGCCCGACATGGGCGATGAATTGCCCCATGTTCCAGCCATTGATGAAGATCAGCACACGGTAACGGACCGGCGAACGCGGCTTGGTGGCGTCGCCGAAGCTCAGGCCAATGGTCGCGTCCTGCCCCTTGGGGACGGAGAGGGCAAAGCTGGTGCGATACCAGCTCGTCCCGGCCGCCGCCTGGGTCGCGGGCACGCTGGCCTTGGCCCAGCCGGCATCGTTGAAGCCGGGCAGGTGCCAGCCCATCCGCTCGCCATAGAGGCCGCCATTATTTGCCGGACCACGGGCGACATCGGGCAGATCCTCGCCGCCCTGCTTGCCCTGAATCTTCCAGCTGATCGGCACCGCGAAGCTGCGCCCGCTCGGACCGCCCTCCAGCGATGCGGAGATCAGACCGCGCGCTTCCTTGTGGAAATCGTCGCTGTCCAGATCCCAATTATGGCCATTGTTGCGGACCATGACGGAAAGGACATGCTCGCCCGCCGCCTGCGCGTCCGCCGGCAGGGCGAAGCGTGCCGTGCCGGTGGTGATCGGCCGGGGCAGGCCGCCGGGCGTCTCGCCTTCGCCCAGGAACTGGCCGTCGACCCAGGCCTGCACCAGTCCCGAACCGCCCGCGCCATAATAAAGCGACAGCGCCCTGGCATCGGGCGACCCGGTGAAACGGCCGCGATACCAGACATCGCCGTCATGGAAGCCATAGGCATCCATCAGCATATTGGGCTGGCCGTCGGGCTTGGCGGTGATGCTGGCATAGGACCGGTTGTCGATCGCCTGCCAGCCGCTGTCGTCGAAACCGGGCTGCGCCTCGGGCGACCCCTGCGCCATGCGCCAGTCGGTCAGCGCCGGCAGTATGACATCGGCCGGGCCGGCAAGCGGCTGGACGGCAGCGATGCTGCCGATGGCTGTCGCCTTCGTCGTCACCTTCGCGCCGTTCCAGCTGACCGAGCGGACCGCGTTTGGCGCCCAGATTTCGAGCGGGCTGGCCTCAGCCGTGTCGCCGGCCAGCACCAGCGAACCGCCCTTGGCGACACCACTGCGTACCAGCGCCGGCCCGCGCACCAGCAAGTCCTTCTCGCGCCAGTAGCGCGCGCCCTCGGCCTCATCGGCCAGGATCAGGGTCAGCGGCGGACGCCCGCCCCCCTCGATCCGCAGCACGGCGCGGCCCTGATGGCTGTAATCCAGCTTCAGGTCGCCCTTGGCCGCATCGAACGTGCTGCGCGCCTGTCCTTCCAGCACCGTCACCTTGGGTGCGGCTGCAAAGCGCAGCACCGTCTCGCCCGGCTCGCCGGCGCGGCCATAGAGCAGGATCAGGTCGTTGCCGTCGATCTGCTGCGCCGACTGGAGTTCGGAACTGGAATAGACCAGCCGTTGTCCGCCCAGCGTGACGCCGGCGACCAGCCATTTGGCGTCAAAGCCATTGAGCTGCATCGGCACGGTATAGCGGCCGTCGGGCAGATCGGCGGTGAAGCTGAAGCTGTCGCTGGTTTGCCCGTTGGACGGCTTGTGCGTCACCATCAGGAAGCGCGCATCCGTTTCCGGGCTCTTGTTGTGATAGACTTGGATATTGGGCGAGCTGATTTCCGGCGTACCGGCCGGGATCATGCCGGCCATGTCGGGGACGGAAGCGATCAGGCCGCCCAGCTGCTTCATCTCCAGCGCCTTCTCGCGAATTTCGCGCGGCTCGGAAATGGCGGAGCCATAATCATAGCTGCTGAACACCACCGGCGCGGGCAGCCAGCCCCAGCTCGTGCCGCCATAGCCCATGTAGAAGCTCTGGATGCCGATGCCATTGGCCAGGTTCGTGCCATAGAAGACCCGCTGGAACCGCTTGCCACGCTGGATCGCGTTGCACTCATAGCCGCCGTTCGAACCCCAATAGTCGAACCAGCCGCCGCCAAACTCGGCCAGGAAGCCGGGCGTATCGGGCGAGGCCGAAGCGCCGCCCTTGGCGCCGCCGGGACCATAATAGCCCCAGTCGGGCGCGGCCGATCCGCGCGTCGGCTTGCCGTCCACGGTGCAGGTGCCGCCGGGATAGCCATCGAACGCATACATGTCGTTGGGGCCATGGACGACCTTGTCCACCTTGCTGCTTTCCGGCGCCCAATAGCCGTTGCGGCCCTGGTCATTGTGGAACAGCGGCACGGTGATGCCGTCGGCTCGCGCCTTGGCATAGAGATGATCCATGTAGCGGCGCTGGGCGGGCGTGGTCATCGCCAGCTCATTTTCGATCTGGTGCAGGATCACGCCATATTTGCGGGCAGGATCATTGTTGATCTGGTGCTTGGCGATGATCGCGTTGACCTTCGTCAGCCATTCGTCGGCCGCCGCCATATAATCGGGATCGTCGGTGCGGGCACGGGCGCGCTGGTTGACCAGCCATCCGGGGAAACCGCCGCGCGACAGTTCCGCATTCACATAGGGGCCGGCGCGGGTGATGACGTAGAGGCCTTCCTCCTCCGCCATCGTCAGCAGCCGGTCGATGTCGCGGATGCCGCTGAAATCATACACGCCCTTTTTCGGGCTGTGGAATCCCCAGTCGAAATAGACGGCGACGCTGTTGAAGCCGCTCGCCTTCATCTTCTGCAGGATGTCGCGCCACAGATCGGGCGAGGGCAGGCGGAAATGGTGGAATTCCGACGACCAGATCACCATCCGCTTGCCGTCGATCATCAGCGATCGCGCATCGTAAGATACGCGGCCGAACGTCTTGACCGGCGCGGACAGGTTGGCGGTGGGCTTGGCCTGCTGCGCAAGCGCAGGCGTGGCCAGCATGGTGCCAAGGGCGAGGGCGGCGATAAAGCTACGCATGGATGTCAGCCTGTTCCTGCACTCAATCCATGTGGAACAGCAGCGGCAGCGGCCATTCCTTGGGCTGGTTGCTTGGCTGCACCTCCATCAGCGGCGCCATATAGTCCCACCAGCGCTTCATCACCGGATGGTCGGGCAGGCTATCGCGGCTGTTGTCCTCGCGCAGCTTCAGTACCGCGAACAGGCTCAGCGTCTCTTCGTCCAGGAAGATCGAATAGTCATGGATGCCCGATTCGGTCAGCAGCGCCGACAGCTCGGGCCAGATCTCGTCATGGCGCTTGCGATATTCCGCGACCACGCCGGGCTTGAGCTGCATCTTGAAGGCGTGGACGGACATCGGCTCTCCCCTGTGAACCATATTATGGAACTCGAAACCGATATTTGGGTAACATCGTCCCACATGTTCGTCAAATGCTAAGAATGGGTGGGACGATGCTGGTTCAGCGCGCCAGGATCGGACTGTTGCGGATCGTCAGGCCCGCCACATCGTCGAACAGGGCGGGCGGCCGCGCGTCGGGCGTCGCCGTCTCGGCGGAAAAGCGCTCGATCGTCAGCCGCTCGGCATGGCGCGCCCAGAGTGCCCAGCTGGGCAGCACACCGAACATGCTGGGTTCGGGATAGGCATCGGCCAGTTCGGCGGGCCTGCGCGCCGCATCCTGCGCCGTGCCGCCGCCCTGATAGGCCAGATGCACGTCGCGCAGCGTCACGTCGCGCACCGGATGGCCCGGCAGGCCGGCAATGCTTGCGGCAAATCTATGATCGATCCCGCGCGCATCGACCTCGCTGATCTCGACCCCGTTGATCGCGCCGATACCGGTGCCGTCCGGCCCGCGCCGCCGGTCGCCGATGCGCAGGAAGATCGGCGCCGTCGTCACCTCGCGCATCGTCAGCCGCCGCGCGACGATATGTTCCATTACCCCGCCGTCGACGGTTTCCAGCGCCAGCCCGCGACAGCGGGTGAAGCGGCAATCCTCGATCCGGATATTGCGATAGCCACCATTGCTTTCGGTGCCGAGCTTGATCCGGCCGGTGACCCGGTCCTGGTCGGGCGCGATCTGCTGCGTGGTGCGCTTCGTGCCATCCAGCATCGATCCCATGTCATAGCCGGAGACGTCGCAGTCGCGGATCAGGATATTCTCCGCCGCGATCGCGCGGCCCAGCGCATAGCTGCTCTTGACGACGATGCCGTCGTCATTGGGGGAATTGACCCGACAGCGTTCCACCACCACGTCGCGCACGCAGTCTAGGTCGATGCCGTCGCGCTCGGTATCGATTGCCAGATTGTCGATGCGCAATTGCTGCGTACCGGTCGCGATGATCGCGAAATGCCCGCCTTTCAGGATCGAAAAGCCGCTCAAATGAATGTTTCGGCCGTTTTTCAGCGCGATCGCCTTGTTGCCAAGGCCATTCATCTTCGCGGCATCGGGCTCCAGTTCGGCAATCTGCGCGTCGCTCATCCCGCGCATCGACAGCGGCCGTTCGCCCGCCTGCTTCTTCCAGCGCGCGCCCGGCCCGTCGCGGGTCAGGCCCAGGCCATGGATCATGCCGGGGCCAAGAATCGCGACCTCGACCAGATCCTCGCCCCAGATCAGGCTGTTATGCCAATGGCTATGGCCGAAATCCTGATAAAGCTGGTCGATCCCGTTCTCGGGCAGGTCATAGCGGCCGGCATGGCGCGCCGGATCGGCCGCCTCGATCACCGCGCCGTCGCCAATGACCAAAGTGACATGGCTCTTCAGCCGGATCGAGAAACTGAGATAGCGGCCGCGCGGCAGCAGCACCGTGCCGCCCCCTGCCTGCGACGCGGCCAGGATCGCCGCATTGATCGCATCGCTGTCGATCGCCATGCCGTCGCCGCGCGCGCCATGATCGCGCACGTCGAACCGCCGCGTCGCATGACCGGCAAAGGGGAAGGCAGTGCCGGGCGCCAGCAGCGCGCCGACGGCCAGGCCCAGGCTGATCTCGCGCCGGCTCATCTTCAGCATGGCTCAGTTGCCCGCCGGCCGCACATCGCTATGCGCCCGGCTTGGCACGATTGCCACCTGCGCGGCGCTCGGCGGCTGGGCGGGCACGAAGGGCGCGGCGACGATATGGGGCGCCAGTTCGGGGATCTGTGCCCTGATCCGTTCGGCCACCGCGCTCGCCAGCAGCCAGGCACCATAATTATTATGATGGGTCTTGTCCTTGCCGCCATCATTGAAGGCGGTCGGCGCGACCTGCGGTCCCAGCGCCTCATAAATGGCCCGGCTGTCGGCATTGAGGTCGATCAGCGGCACCCGTTCCTCGGCCGCCAGTTTGCGCACCGCATCGGCATAGCTGCCCAGCGTATCCTTGATGCGGCCGCTCTCGTCGAAATTGCGTCGCTCGGGTGACGTCACCAGCGCCGCATGGGCGCCGCGCCGCCGCGCCTCGGCGATGTAGGCCCGCAGATAGGCGGGGTAGGTGGTCGCCGCATCGGCATAGGTTTGCGGCCATTCCTGCTTCTGGTCATTATGGCCGAACTGGATGAACAGCCAGTCGCCCGGCTTCACCGCCGACAGCAGCTTGTCGAAGCGCAGGTCGGTCAGGAAGGATTTGAGCGTCGCGCCCGACTTGGCATGGTTGGCGACCGCAACCGTCCCGTCCAGCATCGCCGGCAGCATCTGGCCCCAGCTCGCCGCCGGTTCGGCCGCCTGGTCGGTCACGGTCGAATCGCCCGCCAGGAAAAGGGTCGGCGCGCTCACCGGCTCGATCGTCACCGACGCGACCTGCGGCTTGCCCAGAAATTCCAGCGTCAGCCGGTCGTCCCACGTATATTCGCGCGCATCTCCTGGTGTGATCCGCACCATTGTCCCGCCCGGCGCATTGGCGGGTGGTGGGGGCAAGGCAGGGCTGCGGACATTGACCAGGAACTGCCGCTCGACGAACTGCCCCTTCTTGGTCGCGACATTGCGCAGCATCAGCCGCCGTGCTTCGGCCTTCACCGTGGTTTCGCCGGCTGCCTTGCGGTCTCCCAGCTTCAGCGTCACTCGATAGGTGCCGTCGGGCACGGCCACCGAAAACAGGAAATCATCGTCCGTGCTGCCTGGCTCCACACCATGGCCACCGGTCTGATAGGGCGTCTGCCTGTCGGCGCTGCGCGATGACAGGTCGAAGGATTGCGGCGTGGCGATGGAGGATCCTGCCATCAGGATCAGGGCAAGGCTGGTGCTGAGCGGCATGACACAAACATCCTGAGCGGGACAAATAGGGGAGCGCGCCAAGACGCGCTCCCCCAAGAAAACCGCCCGTGCAGAGGCGGAAGTCGGAATCCGGTCGCGATCACGATGGGATCGGTCTCATAAATTGATAGCATGATCCATATATAGGGAAAAAATTTTGGTCAATCCCTCCCTGATGCCGGGCAATCAGCATGAATTACGCCCACATAGTGGTACTTGCGCTCATATTATGATTTTTGTGGAAATGAGGTGAAATATAATATAGTGTGACACAAAATTTCACATAGTGGGAATGCCGGCGAGGGTCGGAACATTGGGGAGGAAGTCATGATCGAGCATTACAGCCGTATTGCGTCCGCGCGCCGTTCGTCGGTGATCGCACTCGCCGTTGCCATGATGGCGGGCGCGCCGGCCTATGCGCAGGAACAGGCACCGCAGGCGCAGCCTGACCAGGAAACCGCCGATATCGTCGTCACCGGCTTCCGCGCCTCGCTCAACAACGCGCTCAGCATGAAGCGTAAGGAAGCTGCAGCCGTCGACTCGATCGTTGCCGAAGACATCGGCAAGTTCCCCGACTCCAACCTTGCCGAATCGATGCAGCGGGTGCCCGGCGTGGCGCTGGCGCGCGGCGATGGCGGCGAAGGCCGGAACATCTCCGTCCGTGGCCTTGGCGCGGCCTTCACTCGCGTCCGCATCAACGGCATGGAAGGTTCGGCCCAGACCGGCTCGTCCGACATCTATGGTGGCGGCAATAATGGCCGCAGCTTCGACTTCAACGTCTTCTCGACCGAAATCTTCTCCGCCCTGTCGGTCCGCAAGACGCCCTCGGCCGATGTCGAGGAAGGATCGCTTGGCGCCACGGTCGATCTGACCGCACCCAAGCCGCTCGACCAGAAGGAGGATTTCGTCCTCGCGGCGACCGCGCGCGGCGTCTATAATGAACTGTCGAAGAAGTTTGACCCGCGCGCCTCGCTGCTGGTCGGCAAGAAGTTCGACGATGGCCGCTTCGGCGTCCTCGCCTCGCTGGCCTATCAGAAGCGCAACATTCGCGAAGTGGGCTATTCGGCGGTCGACATCCTGTCGGCGAACACCAATGGTGGCTTCTGCTCGCCCCTGGGCTTCGCGCCGCAAAACCCGGCCAATAATGTGCTCAAGGGTACCGATGCGGCCAATTGCTCGACCGGCAATCCCCGCACGAGCAACGCTGACGCTTATCAGACCGTGTTCGACGCGCGCCGCGACGACATGCCCAATGCAGCGGGCAGCGGCGCTTTCTTCCCGCGCATTCCGCGCTATCTGAACTCGACCCAGAAGCAGGAACGCATCGGCGGCACGCTGTCGCTGCAGTTCCAGCCGGACGACGATACCGATATCTCGGTCGATACCCTCTACTCGCGGTTCCATGTCGTGCGGAACGACAATTATATTGAGGCGATCAGTTTCGGCCGTTCGGCCTCGAACAATGGCCAGCCGATGACCTCGATCAAGGATGTCGATCTGACGCCGGAAGGCGGCCTGGTCTATGGCTTGTTTGACGGCGTCGACGTCCGTTCGGAAGGGCTGCGTGACGATTTCGTCACCACTTTCAAGCAGGCCAACCTGAACTTCAAACACCGCTTCACCGACAATTTCGAGGTGACCGGTCTGTTCGGCATGAACGACTCGAAGTGGACGGAACGCCAGCGCCTGCAATATTTCATGGATGCGATCGATACCGACAATTTCTCGATCGACTATCGTGACGGCGGCTCGACCCCGCTGCTCGGCTTCGGTTTCGATGTGTCGGATCCGACCAACTTCAACTTCGCGCCGGGCCGCGCCGACGGCACCGTGCTGGGTGGCTTCAGCCTGCAGGGCAAGCCTTCGACCAACCGGACCAAGGGCACCACGGCAGAACTCAACTTCGCCTGGACCGTCTCGCCCGCGCTGACGCTGAAGGCCGGCGCCCAGTATCGCCAGAGCGACTTCACGCTCAAGACCACCAACTATTATACCGCCGATACCATCGTGAAGGGCCTGCCTGCCGGTACCTCGCTGGCCAGCCTGACGCGCCAGATCAGCGGCGTCGACAAGCTCTGGGGCCGCGGCGCGCCGGACAGCTGGGCCTCGATCGACCCGCAGAAGCTCTATGATGCGCTCGACCTGGATGCCAGCCGCCCCTGCTATGTCGAATGCGGTGCGGTCAGCAACCGCGTGCGCGAGGATGTGGTCAGCGCCTATGTCATGGGCAATTTCGACCTCAGCGATGCGGTCGGCTTCGGCCTGCGCGGCGATGCGGGCGTGCGCTATGTCAGCACCGACCAATTCTCCTCGGGCTATAATGCCATCCCGCTCGCCAGCTCGCCGACCGGCATCACCGGGGCCTTTCTGGGCGTGACCAACAAATATGAAGACTGGCTGCCCTCGGCGAACGTCGTGATCGAACCGATCGACAATCTGCTGTTCCGCTTCTCGGCGGCCAAGACCCTGGCCCGTGCAGAACTGGCCTCGCTGACCCCGACCCGCAGCGTCAATGCCACCACCCGCAACGGCAGCATCGGCAATGCCAATTTGTCGCCGATCCGGGCCAATACCTTCGACGCGGCGGTGGAATGGTATTTCCGCCCCGGCGCGCTGCTGTCGGCGGCCTTCTTCTACAAGGATATCAAATCCTATATCCAGAATGTGACGACGCTGATCCCGTTCAACCAGCTCGGCCTGCCCGACGCGCTGCTGATCGGCACCAATACCCAGCCCGACGAACTGTTCAGCGTTTCGCAGCCGACCAACACGCCGGGTGGCCCGCTCAAGGGCATTGAACTCAACGCCCAGATTCCCTTCGACTTCCTGGGCGGTGGCTTCATCAGCCATTTCGGCGCACTGGCCAACTACACCCATGTCACCTCGAAGATCGATTACTGCCTGACCAGTGCGGGTGGTGTCTGCACGACGACGACGACCAACGATCTCATTGGCCTGTCCAAGAATACGGCGTCGGGTACGCTTTATTATGAAGACAGCAAGTTCAGCATCCGCAGCACGGTCAACTGGCGCGACGGCTTCATTCGCGGCATCCCGGCCTCGCCGGGCAGCGACCTGCTGGGCAATGATCCGACCTTGTTCGTCGATGCTTCGGCTTCGTACAATATCAACGACCGGTTCAAGATCATCGTGGAGGCGACCAACCTCACCGACGAACAGAACCGCCTCTATGTCGACAGCGTCCGCAAGGACACGCTGTTCGAGACGCGCATCGGCCGGACCTTCACCGTGGGCGTCAACTACCGCATGTAATTTCCCGGTCCTCCCCAAACTTAAAGGGCGCGGTCACCATCGGTGATCGCGCCCATTTTCTTTATTGGGGTGAGCGGTCAGCGCTGGCCGCTAAAGCCCACGGCGGCGCTGATCTGCTCGGCCGACCGCATCACCTGCTCGGCCAGCGCCGGGCGGACGTCGTCGGTCAGATAATGGGCGGCGCTGGCGATCGAGATCGCGACGCAGATCTGGCCCTTGGCATCGCGCACCGGCACCGCGATCGACCGTACGCCATCGCCCAGTTCGCTGTCGTGCAGCACCTCGCCGCGCGTCTTGTGAATCCGCATCTCGGCAATATAGGCATCGATCTGCGCCCGGCTGACGTCGCCCCCCTTGGCCTCGACATAGAGGCGTTCCCAGCTTGCCTCATCCTCGTCCAGCAGCAGTGCCTTGCCTAGGCCCGTCTCGGCAATCGGCCGGCGGTCGCCCGGCGCGGTCGCGACGCGCAGCCGTTGAGAGCCGGTGGCCCGGTCCAGATGGCGCGACCAATCGCCTTCGCGTTTGCCCACGAACACACAGAATCCGGTCTTTTCCGACAGCAACTCCATGAACGGGCGGGCAACGCGGACATAGTCGATCTGTTCGGTCGCCAGCACGCCCAACTGCAACAGCTTGGGGCCGAGCGCGAAGCCATTGCGCGTCACCGCCAGATAGTCGCGCGATTTCAGCGCCTGGACCAGCCGGTGCGCGGTGGTCTTGCTCATGCCCAGCTTGCGGGCGAGGTCGGCGGCGCGGATCGGTCCATCGATCACCTCGTCCATGATGTCCAGCGCCCGCATCAGGGTCTGCGTGCCCTTGACGCCCTGTTCCTGCTTGTCTTCGTTATCCTGCATTTCTGGTCCCGCCATGATTTCCGTCCCATATATAGGGGCGTCCCACATATCGGAAACGATTTCCGCAACGTCGCCACATTGTCGAAAAAAAAGGCCCGCCGGTACCAAGACCGGCGAGCCCTTGAGCCGTCGTGCGACCCGACGGGATCAATATTGGACGGTGACCGTCACCGCGCGGCGGTTCTGCGCCCAGCTGGCCTCGTCCGAACCCAGGGCGGCGGGGCGTTCCTTGCCATAGCTGACGGTGTTGATGCGGCTGGGATCGATACCCAGCGACGCGAGATAATTTTTGGCGGCATTGGCGCGGCGGTCGCCCAGCGCGATATTATAGTCGCGCGTCCCGCGTTCGTCGGCATGGCCCTCGACGGTGACGCGCACGCTCGGATTCTGCTGCAGCCAGGCGGCCTGGCTCTGCAGCGTCGCCTGATCCTCGGCATCGACATCATATTGGTCGAGGCCAAAGAAGATGCGGTCGGACGAGACCGATGCGATGAAGTCGGCCTGGCTGCCCTTGGCCGGGCCGGCCGGACCGGTGGGGCCGCTCGGCTGGGTCGTGTCGCTGCCGCCCGGCGCCGGCGGCAAATCGGCCGGCGGCTTCTTGGAACAGGCGGCAAGGGCAAGAACGGCGGTTGCCATCAGCAGGGGCCGGGTCATCTTCATCGGGGTCTCCTAGATATCGCCATCGTGCCACCCGCTCGGGTGACATACATGGTTGGTAAAAGTCGTTACGCTGTCAAGACGATGGGGTTCCAAAATCCGCAAGATTCCTGTGGAAATCTCACGGCAGCAATGGACCCCAGGCCGGATCGGAACCACTCAGCGGGGTCGGGATGCGCCGTTCGTTCACGCCGGTCAGGTCGACCTGCCACACCTGGCTGCTGCCCTGTCGGCCCGGCGTGGTGCGGAAGAATTGCAGCACGCGGCCATTGGGCGACCAGGTCGGCTGCTCGTCCTGCCAGCCATTGGTCAGGATGCGCTCATTGTCGCCGCTCGGCGTCATCACCGCGATCTTGAAATCGCCCGACAGCTTGGTGAAGGCGATCAGGTCGCCGCGCGGGCTCCATTCGGGCGTCGCATAGCGGCCGCCGCCATGACTGATCCGCCGCTGGTTCGATCCGTCGGCGTTCATCACATAGATTTGCTGCCCGCCCGACCGGTCGCTCTCGAACACGATCTGGCGGCCATCGGGGGAATAGGAGCCGCCGACATCGATGCCCGGTGAAGTGGTGAGGCGCACCGGCGTGCCGCCCTGGGCCGATACACGGTAGATGTCGGTATTGCCCGACACGGCCATCGAAAAGAGGATGTTGCGGCCATCGGGCGACCAGCGCGGTGCGAAGGTCGCATTGTTGCTCTCGGTCACCAGCCGCTGCTTGCCGGTGCCGATGTCATAGACATAGATGCGCACCCGGCTGCCCAGATAGCTGACATAGACGATCGACTTGTAGTCGGGCGAGAAGCGCGGGGTCAGCGCGATCGACTGGCCATTGGTGATGAAGCGGTGGTTGGCGCCATCCGAATCCATGATGGCGAGGCGCTTGACGCGATTATCCTTGGGGCCGCTCTCGGCGATATAGGCGATGCGGCTGTCGAAGAAGGGGCTTTCGCCCGACAGCCGGGCATAGATGGCATCGGCGCATTTGTGCGCGGCGCGGCGCCAGTCGCGCGGGCTCACGACATAGCCCTGCCGCGTCAGTTCCTGCTTCAGCGCGACATCATAGAGATAGCAGCCCACGGTGATGTCGGCCTCGCCCCCGGTGGTCCGGACAAAGCCCTGTACCAGCGCCTGATAGGCACCCCATTTGTCATAGACGGGGTTGGTGACCTCCGGAAAGGCCAGGGCCGGCATACCGCCTGGGCCGGAAGGGTCGAACAGGCCAGACCCCTTGAGGTCGGACGCGATCACCTCGGCGATCTTGCGGCCCAGTTCGCTCGCCGTGCCGGCGGGAGTCGCCACATCCTGCTGCGCGGGTAGCGCCGGCACCGCGATCTTCAGGTTGCTGTCGATATCGCCGGTCACGTCGACCGACAGCTGTGCCAGCGCGGGCAGGGCCGTGAAGGCGAGCAGGGCGGCGGTCGCCGCAGCCAGGCGGCGGAGCAGGGTCGTCGTCATCGGGTCAGCCTCGCGTCAAAGCGGAGTGGCCGCAGCCATTTCCATTGTTCATAATATTCGGGCGGCAGATTGCGGAAAGGCGATGCCAGCTTCACCGCCTGGATCGCGCGCTCCGCATGCAGCTTCGCCTGCGGTCGGTTGCTGGCGGTGACGCCCAGCTGGTCGATCACTTCCGGCGTACCGATCACCGCGCCATTCTTGTCCAGCCTTACTTCCAGCAGGGTCACCAACTGGTCGGCGTCGGCACCTGACGGCGGGCGCCAGTTGGGCTTCAATTGCCGACGGATCTCGGCATCAAGCGCGGCCTTCTGCTGCGGCCCCATGGCGGCGGCCGGCGGGGCGGCGGCCGGCTTGCGCGGCGCATCGGCGCTGGTGTCGATGCCCTTGAGGAAATCATTGCCCAGCAGCGATCCCTTGGGCTTGGCCGCGGCCTTGCCCGATCCCGATGCAGCGGCCGGCTTGGCGGCCTTGGGTGCGGGCTTGGCGCTGGCCTTGGCCGGCGCCGCGGCTGCCGTCTTGGGCTTTTCCGGGGTCGGCTTGGCCTTGGGCCTGTCCGCCGGCTTTTCGGGCGCCGGCGTCGGCTTGGCCGCAACCTTGGGCGTTTCCTTCTTGGGCGGCGCCGGCTTGGGCTTTGGCGGCGTGGGTTTCGCGACCGGTTTGGGCGGGACGGGCTTGGGCGGCGCGGGGGTCGGTTCGGGCACCGGGGCCGGCTCGGGCTGGGCGGCGGGCGCGGCATCCTCGGTCGGGCCGCGTTCGGGCGCGACGCTGGGCGGCGGCGGTTCGCTCGAAATGCGCGGCGCCGTCGATTGCAGCGCGACCTCGTCGACCAGGCTGACGTCCATCGGCGGGCTGTTCAGCTTCAACGGGTTGGGCGTCGCCAGGAACCCGGCCGACAGCAGGCCGAACAGCAGGACATGTCCTGCCGTTGCAACGCCAAGGCCGATTTTTTCCGCGCGTTCCATGGGTTTGACCTATGGCCCCTATTCTGAACGTCCGCTGACATCGTCAGCGCCGTCCTGCCCACCGGTGCTGACCAGCGCGACCTTGTTGAGGCCGGCTCGGTTGAGCTCGCCCATCACCCGCATCACCCGGCCATAGTCGAGCGCGGTGTCTGCGCGCAGGAAGATCTGCGGTGCCTCGGGCTTGCCGGCATTGGCCGATACGATCTCCGCCAGCCGGTCGGGCAGGTCGGCGTCGCTGACGACATCCTCATCGATATAGATGGCGCCGTCGCGGTCGATCGACACCACGGTCGGCTTGGCGTCCTGGTCCAGCCCCTTGGCGCGCGTCTCGGGCAGGTTCACCGGTACGCCGGTCACCAGCAGCGGCGCGGTCACCATGAAGATGATCAGCAGCACGAGCATGACGTCGACCAGCGGCGTCACGTTGATGTCCGCCATCGGCGCGCGATTGCGCCCGCGCCGACCGGACGGGGGGCCAGACATCGCCATCAGCGCGCTCCCTTTTCTGCAGCGGTGCCCAAGGTCACCGCTGGGCCTCAAGTTCGCGGCTCAAGGTCGCGTAAAAGCCGTCGGCAAAGCGGTTGAGACGCGATTCCATCCGGTTGATGCCATGGCTGAAGCGGTTATAGGCGATCACCGCCGGAATGGCCGCGAACAGGCCGATCGCGGTCGCGAACAGGGCTTCGGCAATGCCCGGTGCGACGACGGCGAGCGAACTGTTCTGCGCGGCGGCGATCGAGGTGAAGGCGCGCATGATGCCCCACACGGTGCCGAACAGGCCGACGAAGGGGGCAACCGATCCGACCGTCGCCAGGATGTTCAGCCGGTCCGACAGCCGGTCTACTTCTGCTGCAATGGTGCTCGACATGCTGGTCGCCAGGCGGTCGCGGGTGCCGTCGCGGTCGATCACCTTTTGCGCGGTCGACCGGCGCCATTCGGTCACGCCGGCGGCCATCACCTTGGCGGCGGGGAATTCGGCCTTGCCGCGCGCTTCATAGAAGCGATCGATATCGTCCGCCTTCCAGAAATCCTCCTCGAACTTGCGGCTTTCCTTGCTGGCCTTGCGCAGGGTGAAGCTGAAGCCCAGGATGATCGCCCAGGTCCAGATGCTGGCCAGCAACAGGCCCAGCATCACCCCCTTCACGACGATGTCGGCCTGTAGGAACAGGGCGAGCGGCGAAATGGTGGCGGCGTCGGCTGCGGCACCCATAGCGGCACCGACGTCAGGCATGGACAGGTTCATGGGTGGATGTCTTCCCCTCGCATCAAACGGCTGAAAATCTCGATCCAGGGGCGCGGCTGGCGCTGCGGTCGTCCCTGGGGTGTCAGATAGGCGACGGTGATGACGCCGTCGGTCAATATGTCCTCGCCCCGCATGACTCTTTGCTGAATGGTGCAACTCGCGGCGCGCACCTCCATCACCTGGCTGACGACCATCAGGTCGTCGTCCAGCCGGGCCGGGCGGCGATAGGCCAGTTTCAGGTCGGTGACGGCATAGACGCCCTCGCCGCCTTCATGATTGGCGCGCTGGTCGATGCCGGCGATGCGCAGCATGTCGGAACGGGCGCGCTCCATATAGCGCAGATAATTGGCGTGATAGACCAGCCCCGACAGGTCCGTATCCTCGAAATAGATGCGCAGCGGGAAATGGTGCACGGCGGCGATGAACCGTCCGGACGCGGGCGCTGGCAGGGGATCGGCAAGGGGCATGGGCGGCTATTAAGCATGGCATGCGGTTCGCGCAAAGGCGGAAAATCGCACGGGCGAACCATCCGTCCCCTGCCATGGCCCGTTTGCCGCCGGCGAAGGGGCTTGGCGCTCGACCCTACTTGCCGGTAGGGGTAGGAGGAACGCGTATTTGTGAGGAGATTTGGATGACCGAGATAAAGACCGTGGGCGTGATCGGCGCTGGCCAGATGGGGGCGGGCATTGCCCAGGTCGCCGCCCAGGCCGGCTATGACGTCATCCTGTCCGACATCGACCTGCCCCGCGCGGAAAAGGGCAAGGCTGGCATCGCCAGGCTGCTTACCAAGGCGGTGGAAAAGGAAAAGATCAGCCAGGCCGACGCTGACGCCGCGCTGGCCCGCATCAACCCGGTTGGCGAGATTGCGCCGCTCGCTGGAGCGCAGTTGGTGATCGAGGCAGCGACCGAGCGCGAGGAGGTGAAGCGCGCCATCTTCGCCAATGTCGGCCAGATCCTGGCGCCGGGCGCCATCCTCGCCACCAACACCTCGTCCATCCCGATCACCCGCCTCGCCCAGGCGGCGCCCGATGCCGGCCGCTTCGTCGGCGTCCATTTCTTCAACCCCGTCCCGGTGATGGTGCTGGTGGAGGTCATTCGCGGCCTCGCCACCACGCCCGAAACGGTTGCCGCCGTGGAAGCGTTCGCCGCGAAGATCGGCAAGACCACGGTGCATGCCTTCGACGCGCCGGGCTTTGTTGTGAACCGCATCCTGCTGCCGATGCTGAACGAGGCGGTGTTCGTGTTGGGCGAGGGCGTGGGCAGCGTCACCGACATCGATCAGGGCTGCAAGCTTGGCCTCAACCATCCGATGGGGCCGCTGACCCTGCTCGATTTCGTCGGTCTCGACACCGCGCTCGAAATCCTCAACGTCTTCCTCAGCACCACCGGCGATCCCAAATATCGCCCGGCGCCGCTGCTGGTCAAATATGTCGAGGCCGGCTGGTATGGTCGCAAGACCGGCAAGGGTTTCTATGACTATTCGGGTCCGGAACCTGTCCCGACCCGCTGAACCTGTCAGGTAGGGCGGCCCCGTGCTGCCCTATCCCGCGCTCAGCCCATGTTTCTTCATGCAGTGGCGCAACTGGTCATAGGTCAGGCCCAGCCCCTTGGCGGTCGCGCGCTGATTATAGCGGAACCGTTCCAGCGCCGCCCGCACGATCGCCGCTTCATGCGCATCGACCGCCGATTTGAGATCGGTGACATCGCCATGGCCGTTCATCGCTGGCGCAGCGACAGGCGTGGCAGCGTCCGCTGACGGTCCGGTCGCGCTTGGCATCATCGGGCGCGGCTTCCAGGGCGAGGCAAAGGGATCGAACACGATCGCCGAGATTGGCCGCCCCGGCTCGGGCCAGCGATAGACCGCCCGTTCCACCACATTGCGCAACTCACGTACATTGCCCGGCCAGCCATGGCCCTCCAGTTCGGCCGCGCAGGCGGCGGAAAAGCCGGGCCATTGTGGCCAGTTGAGTTCCGCCGCCATGCGCCGGCCGAAATGATCCGCCAGCACGCCGATGTCGCCTTCCCGCGCGCGCAGCGGCGGCAGGGTGATGACCTCGAAGCTCAACCGATCGAGCAGATCGGGGCGGAAGCGCCCGGCGTCCGCCGCGGCAGGCAGATCCTCGTTGGTCGCGGCCACGATGCGCACGTCCACCCGGACCGGTTTCGACGCGCCGATCCGCGTGACCTCGCCATATTCGACAACCCGCAGCAGCCGTTCCTGCGCCGCCATCGACAATGTCCCCAGCTCGTCCAGGAACAATGTGCCGCCGTCCGCCTCCTCGAACCGGCCCGGCCGCGCCCTGGTCGCGCCGGTGAAGGCGCCCTGTTCATGGCCGAACAATTCGGCCTCGATCAGCGTCTCGGGCAGGGCGGCGCAGTTCATCACGATCAGCGGCTCGCCCCAGCGCGGCGACAGATGGTGCAGCCGCTCGGCGATCAGTTCCTTGCCGGTGCCGCGTTCGCCGATCACCAGCACCGGGCGATTGAGCTCGGCGGCCCGCCCGGCCAGTTCGACGGCGTCGAGAAAGGCCAGTGACTGGCCGACAAACTGGGTATTTTTCTCCATGCGCCAAAATATGGCGAAATTTCCCAACTTTCAGCAAGCGAAATTTTTGCCTGGCCATGCCAAATCCGAAAAAAATGGCGGTTTTCCGTGCTTTTCAAAAATTGGCACGGCCTCTGCAATGTTGGGAACGAAGCCGCTGCACAGACAGGCGGCACCTTTAGAAGGCCAGGTTCAAGGAGTGTTGAAGATGGAAAAGAACAGCAACAGCGTTCGCGAAATCGGTCAGCTGATGTCGGTCGCCATTGCCGCCGTCCTGTTCGGATCGACCATGATCCTTTCGGCGGTCGGCCCGGCCCGCGCCAGCGAAGCCCCGGTTCTCGCGACCCAGGATACCCCCGCGACCCTGCGCTATCTGGCGTAAGGCCGCACGACCCAGGCCGGGGCGGAAATGCCCCCTCTCGTCCGCCCCGGCCCCCTTGAATGAGAAGACCAGGAGCACCGTTAAAATGGGTATTTTCTCCCGCACCCGCGACATCATTGCCGCCAATGTCACCGACTTGCTCGACAAGGCGGAAGATCCCGCGAAGATGATCCGCATGATCATCCTCGAAATGGAGGAGACGCTGGTCGAGGTGCGCGCGTCCGCTGCCCGCACGATCGCCGACCAGAAGGAAATGCGCCGCCACATCGCCAAGCTGGGCGCGCTGCAGGACAGCTGGACCGAAAAGGCGCAGCTCGCCCTCAGCAAGGACCGCGAGGATCTGGCCAAGGCCGCTCTGGTCGAACGCCAGAAGGCGACCGACATGGCGGAGCATCTGTCCCACGAGATCGAGACTCTCGATGATGCGCTGAAGGCCGCCGAGGAGGATATCGCCAAGCTGCAGGCCAAGCTGCGCGAAGCCCGCGCCCGCCAGAACAGCCTGGTGACCCGGATGCAGAGCGCCGAAAACCGCCTGCGCGTCCGCGAAGCCTATGCCGGCGAGAAGGTCAATGACGCCTTTGCCCGCTTCGACATGCTCGAACGCCGCGTCGACATGGCTGAAGGCCGCGCCGATGCCATGGGCCTGGGCCAGCAGCCCAAGACGCTGGAAGAAGAGATTGCGGAATTGAAGTCGGCCGACAAGGTCGATGCCGATCTCGCCGCACTCAAGGCCAGCATGAACAAGGGAGCCTGATCCGATGGAAGACGTACTGGTCCCCATCGCGGTGGTCGGCATGTTGTTCATCGGCATGCCCTGGCTGATCTTCCACTATGTCACCAAGTGGAAGCAGGCCCCCAAGATCACCGACGAGGACGAGCGGCTGCTGGATGAACTCCACCTGCTCGCCCGCCGTCTCGAAGACAGGCTGCAGACGGTCGAACGGATCGTCGCCGCCGACAACCCCGACTTCCGCCCGCAACGCCCGGTACAGGGCGACGACGATTACAGCTTCGACCGGAGGAACTGACATGAGCGCCCGCCGCACCAAATTCTATCTCGACAAACAGAATGGCAAGTGGATGGGCGTGTGCTCCGGCATCGCCGACTATACCGGGATCGATGTGGTCTGGGTTCGGGTCGGCGCGGTGCTGGTGACCCTGATGGGCGCTTTTCCCTGGTCGCTGATCGCCTATTTCGCCGCTGCCTATTTCGCCGAGAAGAAGCCGGTTGGCCTCTATGCCGACCGCGACGACGAGAAATTCTGGCAGGGCGTGCGCACCAACCCGGCGCGCTCCACCCGCGACGTCCGCTCCAAGTTCCGCGACATCGACCGCCGCCTCGCCGACATCGAGGTCTATTATACCAGCCGCAACACGCGCTTGGCCGACGAGATCGACAGCCTGCGCTGACAAGAGGCGGGAATCCGGGGGAAGAGAAGATGGATCCGACACCATATTTCATCATGGGCGCGTTGAGCGGGATCACCGCGACGCTCCTGATCCAGGCTTATGCCCGGCGCAAGGTTGCCAAGGCGACGGCCCAGCTGACGGCCAATGTCGTCGACCAGGACCAGCAGATCGTCACCCATGAACTGCGCGAACGGATCAAGGTGCTGGAACAGATCGTCACCGATCGGCCGGTCCGCCTGGCGGATCAGATCGAACGGCTCCGCTGAACCCGGCCCGGCCGAAGACAATAGGGAGTTCAAGGCCATGAATTTCGCAGGACCGACCTTCGTTCTGGCCATCATCGCGATGTCGACGTTGGGCTGGATGTTCACCACCTGGGTCCGTGCCCGCCACGGCTATCCGGTTGAAAATGAATGGACGGGTACCGTTCATCGAACAGATCCCGACGCCGGTCGAAAAATCGACCTTCTTTCAAGTGAAAACGAAAAGCTCACTGGCCGCATCAGCCGCCTCGAAGAACGCATCGCAGTCCTCGAACGGATCGCCACCGATCCCGCCGCCCGGACCGCGCGCGACATCGATGCGCTGCGCTGACTCTGACCGGGCAAGGGGAGTATAGGACATGAACAAGACCGACATGGTAGATGCCTTCGTCATGCCCAACCTGCCGTGGATCATCGGCGGCGGGCTTCTGATCGGGGCGATGGCGATCGGCGGGTGGATCTTCACCACCTGGCTCCGCGTCCGCAACGGCTACCCGCTGGAAAATAGCTGGGGCAAGGCGGTATATCCGCAGAAGAATGAGGAACTGGTCGAGCGCATCAAGCTGATCAGCCAGGAAAATGCCCAGTTGCGTGCGGAAATCGGCTCGATGAAGGACCGGCTTGCCGTGGTCGAGCGGATCGTCACCGACGAAAGCCATCAGCTCAATCGCGAAATCGAGCGGCTGCGCGGCCCGGCGAACTGATCGCCCCGCGCGCCCAAGGGAGGACAGACATGAATCCGTTTGAAATGGTCGTCGCCATCGTCGCGATCACCGCCATCGCCAGCGTCGTCCGCGCCAAATATGGCGTCGTGCGCCGCCACAAGGGTGAGGATTTCATCCAGCGCGGCCCCGATCCAGAGGCCGAACGCCTCCGCGCCGAAGTGAAGGCGCTCAAGGACCGGGTCGCCGTGCTGGAACGGCTCGCCACCGACAGTTCGACCGCGCTGGAGCGCGAATTCGAGAAGCTCAAGGACCGCGACTGATCGCGGCAAAGGACACAGGGAGGACATCATGCAGGATCCCCTCTTCTATCTGACCATGGCCACCGCCGGCCTCGCCGGTCTCACCATCGTCGCCTTCGCGTCGCTGCGCGGCTGGAATGGCTGGCTCGACCTCAAACGTGCCGAACTGGGGCGCCGGGTCGAGGAAGCCGCACCGCCCTCGGCCGCCGCCCGGATCGAGGTTGCCGACCTCAAGGAACGCATCCGCAAGCTCGAAGCCATCGCCGCCGGCGTCGATCTGTAACGGCCCTTCTCCGTTCGCCCTGAGCGAAGGGCCAGGCTGAGCCAAAGGCGAAGCCGCTTCCCTCCGCTTGGGGGCCGGTTTCGGGCTTTCCCGCCCCGCTTTTCCTCTTATATGGGCGGCATGACCGATCAGCCCGCCCCGATGCCCGTTCTGGCCGACCTCCAGGAAGAATATGAATTTCTCGACGCCGATGATCGCTATCGCCTGTTGATCGACCTCGGCCGGGGGCTGGAGGATATGCCCGACGCGCTCAAGACCGATGCGACGCTGGTGCGGGGCTGTTCGGCGGCGGTCTGGGTCTATCCGACGGTGCTCGCCGATGGCCGGCTCCATTTCCTTGCAGACAGCAATGCCGCCATCACCAAGGGGATCATCGCGCTGGTGCTGCTCACCGTGCAGGACTGCGCGCCCGCAGAGATCGGCGCGACCGATATCGAGGGCGCCCTCGCGCCCTTCGACCTCAAGAACCAGCTCAGTTCCAACCGCACCCAGGGCATTCCCAACATGATCGCCCTGATCCGCGAGACCGCTACGCGCTACGCCTGACGGAAACCCCGGCGCATCCCCTGCGTTCTCCCTTCGACAAGGAGAATGCGACAATGCGCCATATCATGCCCCTCGCCATGCTCGGCCTGCTGGCCGCCTGTTCGGGTGGGGACAGGAAGGAACCGACCCAGCGCGAGCAGATCGGCCAGGTCTGGAAATATGAAACCGCCGGCGCCAGCCAGAAGGTCGCCTATATCGGCAGCGCCAACAGCGTGCAGACGATGACCGCCGCCGACACCTTCTCGGTGCTGATGGTCCAGCCCATGTCCAATGGCGAAAAGACGGTGACGGTGAAGCTGGTCGGCGCGCCCTTCCAGTGCGACCTCTCCGACTGCGCGGTCGATGCGACCACCGACGATGGCAAGGCCCATCGCTGGAAGGGCCGCATGACCGAAGCGAAGGACGGGATCGAGATCATGCCCTCGCAAAATGCCTATGAGGCGATCGCCAAGGCGAAGAGCGTGAAGGTAAACCTCGCCGTCGGCCCGAAGGATCAGCGCTTCCCGTTCGAATTCAACGTCGCCGGGCTCGACCTCAAAAAGGGCGCCTGACGCGCGACTGGCGAGCGCAGCAATGCGCTCGCCATGATCGCCTGCCTTATTCCTGCAGCGACACGCCGGGACTGCGCGGGTCGGCCGCGCCGATCCAGTGGCCGTCAGCGGTCCGCTCGGCGGCATTGGCCTTGAGGCCCAGGCGCGAAATGCTGACGCGGTGGCCCAGTCTCTCCAGTGGTGCCTTCATCGCCTCCAGCGACGTGCCCTGTTCCAGCACCAGCCCGTCGCCATTGAAGAATTCCAGCCCCAGCGCGATCGAATCCTGCGCCGACAGGCCCCAGTCGAAATGGGCGATCAGCGCCTTGGCGACCTGCATGATGATGGTCTTGCCGCCGGCCGCGCCGACGGTGAAGATCGGCGTGCCCTTATCGTCATAGACGATGGTCGGCGACATGGACGACAGCGGCCGCTTGCCCGGTTCCACCCGGTTGGCGACCGGCGCGCCATTTTTCTCGGGCGTGAAGCTGAAATCGGTGAGCTCATTGTTCAGGATCACGCCATTGGCGACCAGCTGGCTGCCGAAGAAGCTCTCGATCGTCGATGTCCAGGCGGCGATGTCGCCATTGCGGTCCACCGCGACGAAATGGCTGGTGCCGCTTTCCGGCTGGGGCAGGGCGCTGGTGCGCGGCTGCGCCCCGGCGGGCAGGCCCGGCTTATAGGCATTGAGCGCCTTGTTCAGCCGGATCTCGCCCGACCGCTGCTTCAAATAAGCGGGATCGATCAGCCCGGCGATCGGCACATGCACGAAATCGGGGTCGCCCAGCCAGGTATCGCGGTCGGCATAGGCCAGCTGCATCGCTTCGCCGATCACATGCCAGGACCGCGCATCATCCTTGCCCCATTGGGTCAGCGGGAAACGCTCGACCATGCCCAATATCTGCAGCACCGTGACGCCGCCGGCCGATGCCGGCCCCATGCCGCACACCGTGTAGACGCGATAATGGCCGCACACCGGCTTGCGGTCCTTGACCTGATAATTGGCCAGGTCCTGCGTCGTCATCGGCACGGGATTTTTCGGCGCTTCGGTCACCGCCTTGGCGATCGCCTGCGCATTCTCGCCCAGATAGAAGGCGTCCGGCCCTTCCGCCGCGATCCGTTTGAACAGGGCGGCCAGTGGCGGGTTCTTCAGCGTGGTGCCGACCGCCGGCAATTGTCCGTCGATCCAGTAATAGCTGCGGATTTCGGGGAAATCGGCCCAGATATTCTGCAACGCCTTCAGTGCCGTCGCGGTGCGCTCGCCCAGCTGGAACCCATCGTCGGCCAGCCGGATGGCCGGCTGGAACAGGTCGGCCCAGGGCAGCTTGCCCCATTTCTTGTGCGCTTCCCACGCCATGCGCAAATTGCCCGGCACGCCGACCGAATAACCGCCCGGCCAGGCCTCGACAAAAGGCAGGGGCTTGCCGTCGGCGCCCATGAAGCGGTCGGGCCGGGCGGCGGCCGGGGCGGTCTCGCGCCCGTCGATCGATTCCAGCACGCCGCTCGCGCCGTCATGGTGCATCAGGAAACCGCCGCCGCCGATGCCGCTATTATGCGGCTCGACCACGTTCAGCGCCAGCATCATCGCGATTGCCGCGTCGGTGGCGCTGCCACCCTTGCGCAATATCTCCTGGCCTGCCGCCGCCGCACGCGGATCGGCGGCGGACACGGTGGCATTCAAGGCCACCGGATCGCGCGCCAGCGCGGTCGCGGGCGCCAGGGCCATCGGAGCGATCAGGGCGAAGGGGGCCAGCAGGCCGGTCAGGCGGGACGTCATGGCCGGCACCCTAAAGCTCGCATTTCGTTTCGCAACCCGTCTTGTCTCGATCATGCCCGGGAAGGACGGATCAGGCGTCGATTCCCACCACTTCGCCGATATGCCGCACGCCGTCGCGCGCCATCAGCCCCTTGAGGCCCGCGTTGATCCGCCTGGCGAGATAGGGGCCTTCATAGACCAGCGCGCTATAGACCTGCACCAGCGAGGCGCCGGCGCGGATCCGGGCATAGGCCTGCTGCGCATTGGCGATGCCGCCCACGCCGATCAGCGGCAGTCGGTCGCCCAGCAGGCGCCGGAAATCGCGGATCTTGCCCAGTGACAGGTCGGTCAGCGGCGCGCCCGACAGACCGCCGGTCTCGCCGGCATGCGGGGATTGCAGGGCAGGCCGCGTGATCGTGGTGTTGGACACGATCAGCGCGTCGATCCTGTGGTCGATGCAGGCGGCGGCGATATCCTCGATATCCGCCGGTTCCAGGTCGGGCGCGACCTTCAGGAAGATCGGCGGCCCGCCGGCCGGTCGTGCTGCCATCACCGCGCTCAGCAGATCGTCCAGCGCCGCCCGGCCCTGCAGCGCGCGCAGGCCCGGCGTGTTGGGGGAGGAGATGTTGACAGTCAGATAATCGGCCAGCGGCGCCATGCAGGTGACGCCGGTGGCATAATCGGCATTGGCGCGCCCGGCCGCCGTCGCGTCCTTGTTGGCGCCGATATTGATGCCGATCACCGGACCCTCACCCACCGGCCGGCGATAGCGGGCGATGCGGTCGGCAGCGGCGCCCTGGCCACCATTGTTGAAGCCGAAGCGATTGATCACCGCCTTGTCCTCGACCAGGCGGAACAGGCGCGGCTGGGGATTGCCCGGCTGCGCCAGCGGGGTCAGCGTGCCCAGTTCGGCAAAGCCGAAGCCCAGCCCATGCATCTTGTGCGCGACCCGGCCATCCTTGTCATAGCCCGCCGCCAGGCCGACCGGATTGGGAAAGGTGATGCCCGCCACCCTCTGTGCCAGCATCGGGTCGACTTTCAGCGGTGCCGGGGTCGGCATCATCCGCAGCAGGGCGATCGACAGATTATGGGCGCGCTCGGCATCGAGGGCGAAGAAGAGCGGGCGGATCAGGCGATAGGACATGGCTGTGCTATGCCAGCGGCTCCGGGCGGCGTCGAGTCGTGTTGCGTTAGGGCAACAATCATTCCCCAACGTCATTTCATGACAGAAATCGTCATGAATCGGCACGTTTTGGTCAGTCTGATGTCCGATCTGTCCAATAAACTTGCACCGATTCGGGCGTAAAGCCCTTCCTGCGACCCGAAGGCTCTAGGCCATTTTGGCTGATGAGACCTTTTCCTGACCCGGCAGTGCAAGCTGCCGGGTCATTTTTTATCGCCGCTCCGGCGTTAAAGCCCGCTTTTGGCGTCATGGCCCTTGCGCCGCCATGCGGGGCGCGCATAGTGCGTCAATTGGGGTAGAAACATGGGGTCGCATCAATTCGAGATGCCGCTGACGGCGGCGCGAGGCGTCACGCCGGACAAGCGCGGTCCCCTGTCCTATTCGGTCGATGCCGAACAGGGGCCGGTTCGTCTTCGCTATTTCACGCCGCCTGACCGGGTGGCGCGCTATTTTGGTTCGCTCTACATCTTCTCGGTCACGGCGGATCGCTACGCGGATGTCACACGCGCCGACGTACCGCAACTGCGCTTCCTGCTGAAGGGGGGTGGGCAGTATCATTTCCAGGATGGAACGGCGCATCCGCAACCGCCCGTTGGCCTGCTCGGGCCGACCCTGGGGGCGACACGCTTTGCGCTGGACGGTCCTACCCGGATATTGGGGGTCTCGTTGCTGCCGGCGGGGTGGCATGCGCTGCATGGTGGTGAAGCGCATCTGATGGCGGACCGGATCTGCGATCTCGCGCTGGATCGCGACCCGGCCTATCTCGATCTCCACGCCCAGTTGCAACAGATGGACGATGGCGATGCGATGGCGGCGCTCTGCTGGTCCTATCTCGCAGATCGGATCAAGCCGCTGCCGGATGCGACCTGGGCCTTGCTGCAGGCGGTCGATAGCTGGCTGATCGGGGAAGGCTCGCCCCGGATCGAGGTGTTGAGCGAAATGACGGATTTGTCGCCACGCCAGTTGGCCCGGCTCACCAACCGTTATTATGGTGCCCCGCCCAAGCTGCTCGCCCGCAAATATCGCGCCCTGCGTTGCAGCGCGCGGATCGCGCTCGACCATGAAAGCTGGCAGGCGCTGTGCGACGATGGCAGCTTCTACGACCAGTCGCATTTCATCCGCGAGATCAAGCATTTCATCGGCATGACCCCGCATCAGCTCCAGACCGAGCCGACCGCCGTGGTCCAGCTCACCCTGCTCCGCCGCACGCTGGGCGGCGATGTCGCGGTGCTCAACCGCCTCAGCTGATCGCCCCTTCGATCCAATCAAAAATGCCTTGATTCCGGGGGCGAGTGGGACCACATGCCCAATCGGATTGATTCGATCCGATTTGAGAATGGTTCGCAACACGCATGAAATTATCGAGCTTTGCCGATTATGCCGTCGTGCTGATGTCTGCCGCCGCCCGCCACTGCGGTGCGGGAGCGGGGCTTGACCCTGTGACCAACAGGCATCTCAAGATGAACGCGACCACGCTCAGCGCCGAAACCGGCATCCCGTTGCCCACCGCGCAGAAGCTGGTGAGCCGGCTGTCGGCGGCGGGTCTGCTCGAATCGAGCCGGGGCACCGGCGGCGGCGTGCGCCTGTCGCGCCCGCCCGCGACGATCACCCTGGCGGACGTGGTGGAGGCGGTCGAAGGCCCCATCGCCATGACCGCATGCAGCGAACAGGGGGCGCATGACTGCAATCTGGAACAGGATTGCCGCATCCGCCCGCACATGAATCTGGCGAACAACGCGATCCGCGAAGCGCTCGCGAACGTGACCATCGCCAGCCTGACACGAGAAATGGCATGACCGAAGAAGTGAGCACCGTCCGTAATCAGGAAGCGCTGGAGGCCGCCGAGCGCGCCTCCACCTATGAACATGGCTGGTCGTCGGCCATCGAGCAGGATTTCGCGCCCAAGGGCCTGAACGAGGATACGGTCCGCTTCATCTCGGCCAAGAAGAACGAGCCGCAATGGCTGCTCGACTGGCGCCTGAAGGCCTTCGCCATGTGGCAGAAGATGGAAGCGCCAGACTGGGCCAAGCTCAACGTCCCGCCGATCGATTACCAGGACGCCTATTATTACGCCGAGCCCAAGAAGAAGGTGGAGCTGGATTCGCTGGATCAGGTCGATCCCGAGATTCTCGCCACCTATCAGAAGCTGGGCATCCCCATCGCCGAGCAGGAAATGCTCGCCGGCGTGAAGGGCAGCCGCAAGATCGCGGTCGATGCCGTGTTCGATTCGGTTTCGGTCGCCACCACCTTCCGCAAGGAGCTGGAGGAAGCGGGCGTCATCTTCCGTTCGATCAGCGAAGCGGTGCGCGAATTTCCCGACCTCGTAAAGAAGTGGCTGGGCAAGGTCGTGCCGATGCACGACAATTATTTCGCGACCTTGAACTGCGCGGTCTTTTCCGACGGCACCTTCGTCTACATTCCCAAGGGCGTCCGCTGCCCGATGGAGCTGTCGACCTATTTCCGCATCAATGCGGAAAATACGGGGCAGTTCGAGCGCACGCTGATCGTCGCCGACGAGGGCAGCTATGTCTCCTATCTCGAAGGCTGCACCGCGCCGATGCGCGATGAAAATCAGCTCCACGCCGCCGTGGTGGAACTGGTCGCGCTCGACGATGCGGAGATCAAGTATAGCACCGTCCAGAACTGGTATCCCGGTGACGAGAATGGCAAGGGCGGCATCTATAATTTCGTGACCAAGCGCGCGCTCTGCCAGGGCCGCAACTCCAAGGTCAGCTGGACCCAGGTCGAAACCGGATCGGCCATCACCTGGAAATATCCGTCCTGCGTGCTGAATGGCGAAAATAGCGTCGGCGAATTCTACTCGGTCGCGCTCACCAACAATCTGCAGCAGGCCGATACCGGCACCAAGATGATCCACAATGGCAAGGGCAGTCGCTCGACCATCGTGTCGAAGGGCATCTCGGCCGGGCGCAGCAACAACACCTATCGCGGCCTCGTCCGCGTCGCGCCGGGCGCGGAAGGCGTGCGCAACTTCACCCAGTGCGACAGCCTGCTGCTGGGCGACCAGTGTGGCGCCCACACCGTGCCCTATATCGAGGTGCGCAATCCCTCGGCCCAGATCGAGCATGAGGCGACCACCAGCAAGATCAGCGACGATCAGCTTTTTTACGCGATGCAGCGCGGCCTGGACCAGGAAAGCGCGGTCAGCCTGATCGTCAACGGCTTCGCCAAGGAAGTGCTGCAGCAACTGCCGATGGAGTTCGCGGTGGAAGCGCAGAAGCTGCTCGGCATTTCGCTGGAGGGTTCGGTCGGTTGATCGATCAGACACCTCTGGATCAGGCACACCGCCTAAACTCCCCTCCCCTTCAGGGGAGGGGCCGGGGGTGGGGGCTCTCGGCTGGTCGTCTCGACCAGTTGAAGGGCTTCGCGCGCGAAATGCGTCATGAGCCGACCGAGCCGGAAAAGCGCCTATGGGCGAGATTGTCCCGCTCCCAGATCGGTGGCCATAAATTCCGCCGCCAATCCGTGATCGGCCCTTTCATCGTCGACTTCCTCTGCCCGCAAAGGGCGCTGATCGTGGAAGTCGATGGAGACACCCATGTTGCGGGTTCCGATGTGGCGCGCGATCAGGCGCTGCAACAACAAGGTTATCAGGTCATTCGCATCGCCAACCAGGACGTGATGCGGAATATCGAAGGGGTTTGTGCCGCGATCCTCGGCGCGCTGGATCAGGCGCCGGATCGTTGGGCTAGCCCCCACCCCAACCCCTCCCCTGAAGGGGAGGGGCTTTTTCAGATCAACGAAAAGACGAGCGATCAATGAGCGACGAAGACGATATCCAGGATGCCCTCGCCGATTTCGCGGAGGATGTCGGCAATGGCCAGGCGTGGACCGCTGCGATCCGCATTCTGACCGAAGATTATGAGCTGGAAGAGGGCGAGCTTCAGACGCGCGCCGCCAAGGATTTCGGCGATCTTGATGCCTATCAGGCCGAATGCCGCGATGCGCTGGAAAAGGGCGACGTCGCGATGACCGAGAAGCTGCGGAGCGACAAGGCCTTCCACAAGGCGAAGGCGCCCAACCTCGCCCGCATGGGCCCGGTCAGCGAATTCGTCGTCGCGCTGCTGGAAAAGGGCGCGCCCGAACCGGACGCCGACTGGTGGCCCTATATGCCGATCAAGCGCCATATCGACACGCTGTTCCCCGCGCCCGGCGACGTGCGCGACATGGCCTTCTGGACCGCGCGGACGCTCCAGCGCGCGCACAAGGACTAAAGACACATGCTGACGATCGATAACCTCACCAACGAAATCGACGGCAAGGCGATCCTCAAGGGCCTGTCGCTCCAGATCAACGCGGGCGAAATCCATGCGATCATGGGTCCGAACGGCGCCGGCAAGTCGACGCTCGCCTACACGCTGGGCGGCCGCCCCAACTATGACGTGACCGGCGGCACCGCGACCTTCGAGGGCGCCGACCTGTTCGACATGGACCCGCATGAGCGCGCCGCTGCCGGGCTCTTTTTGGGCTTCCAATATCCGGTCGAGATTCCCGGCGTGTCCAACCTGCAATTCCTGCGCGAAAGCCTCAATTCGCAGCGCCGCGCGCGCGGTGAGAAGGAACTGAACGGCGGCGAGTTCATCAAGCTGGCCAAGGAAAAGGCCGGCCTGCTCGGCCTCGACATGGAGATGCTCAAGCGTCCGGTGAATGTCGGCTTTTCCGGCGGCGAGAAGAAGCGCGCCGAAATGGTGCAGATGGGCATCCTCGATCCCAAGTTCGCCATCCTCGACGAGACCGATTCCGGCCTCGACATCGACGCGCTCAAGACCGTCGGCGCGGGCATCAACGCGATCATGCGCAAGCCTGACAAGGCGGTGCTGCTGATCACCCATTATCAGCGCCTGCTCGACTATGTGAAGCCGGACTTCGTCCACGTCCTGGCCGCCGGCCGGATCGTCAAGTCGGGCGGCCCCGAACTGGCGCTGCAACTGGAAAGCGAAGGCTATTCAGAGGTAATCGCGGCGTGACCCTCCTCGCTCTCCCCACGCGCAAGGATGAAGCCTGGCGTTACAGCGATCTTGACGCACTCGCCGCTGCCTGGCCGGTGCCGGCCGCGACCCGGATCACGGTGGCAGAGGGCGAAAGCGCGCATGATCATCTGCTGCAGGACGCGGCCGATGGCACGACCGCTGTGCATGACTATGTCATTGATATCGCGGACGGCGCCCGGTTCGATTTCCATCTGCTCAACATCGGCGGCAAGCTTGGACGTGTCACCTTCGCTGTCACGCTCGGCAAGGGCAGTCATTTCGAGCTGAACGGCGCGATCATCGGCGGTGGCGAGCAGACGCTGGAGATCATCACCAGCGTCACCCATGCCCAGCCCGACGCGACCAGCGGCCAGACCGTCCGTTCGATCCTGGGCAGCCACGCCACCGGCAATTATCTGGGCAGCATCAATGTCGCCCGCGATGCCCAGCGCACCGATGCCTTCCAGTCGATCAAGGCGATGCTGCTCGACCGCACCGCCACAGCCAATGCCAAGCCGGAACTGGAAATCTACGCCGACGACGTGAAATGCGCTCATGGCGCGACCGTCGGCGAGCTGGACCGCCAAGCGCTCTTCTACATGGCGTCGCGCGGCATGGACCCGGCCACCGCCAAGACATTGCTGCTGAAAGCCTTCGTCGCCGGCGTGTTCGACGATGTCGCGCAGGACGATCTGCGCGAACGGTTCGAGGCGGCCGCGCTCGCCAAGCTGGGGACGCTGGTATGACCGATCTCGCCCAAGGCCTGCGCCTGCGGGACGATTTCCCCGGTGTCGGCAACTGGCATTATCTCGACAGCGCCGCCACCGCGCAGAAGCCGACCGCGGTGATCGACGCGATCGCCCGTGCCTATGGCCCGGACTATGCCACCGTGCATCGCGGCGTCTATGAACGCTCGGCCAATATGACGCTCGCCTATGAAGCCGCCCGGCGCAAGGTCGCCGGCTTCATCGGCGCCGCGTCGGACAGCGAGATCGTCTATGTCCGCGGCGCGACCGAGGGCATCAATCTGGTCGCGCAGTGCTGGGCCGGCACGCAGCTCAAGGCGGGCGACCGCATCCTGCTGTCGACCCTCGAACATCACAGCAATATCGTCCCCTGGCAGATCGTCGCCGAAAAGGTCGGCGCCCATATCGATGTGGTGCCGCTGACGGAAGACGGCCGGATCGATCTTGACGCGATGCGCGCGATGATCACGCCGCAGCACCGCATGGTTGCGCTTGCCCATGTGTCGAACGTGCTCGGCAGCGTGCTCGATTGCCGCCGCGCCGCCGACATCGCCCATATGGTCGGCGCCAAGATCCTGATCGACGGTTGCCAGGCGGTCCCCCGCCTCGCCGTCGACGTGGCTGCGCTCGACTGCGACTTTTACGTCTTCTCCGCGCACAAGCTTTACGGCCCGACCGGCATCGGTGTGCTGTGGGGCCGCAAGAAATTGCTCGACATTATGCCCCCCTATCAGGGTGGCGGATCGATGATCGACAAGGTGACGTTCGAAAAGACGACCTATGCCCCCGCGCCGACCCGGTTCGAGGCGGGGACGCCGCATATCGTCGGCGTCGTCGGCCTGTCGGCGGCGATCGACTATGTCCAGGGCATCGGCCTCGACGCGATCCACGCCCATGAATGCGCGATGGTGGCCAAGGCCCGCACCGCGATCAGCCAGATCAACAGCGTGCGCGTCTTTGGTCCGGAAGATTCGGCCGGAATCCTCTCTTTCGAGGTGGAGGGGGTGCATCCGCACGATGTCGGCACCATATTGGACGAAACGGGTGTCGCGATCCGCGCCGGCCATCATTGCGCCCAGCCGCTGATGCGGCATCTGGGCGTAGAGGCGACCGCACGGGCCAGTTTCGGCATCTATAGCGACGACAGCGACGTGGATGCGCTGGTCAAGGGCATCGAACGAGTAAGGAAGATCTTCGGATGACCGAGGAACGCAAGATCATGGTGGAAGAAGTGGACGCGGTGGAAACCCCGCCCAAGGCGCGCGTGGAAGAGGCAGAGGCTGCTCCGCGCCAGCGCGACTATCTCGACGGTTTCCTGGCGCAAAAGCCCAGCGAGGTCGCGGTAGGCGAGCCGGGCGGCGATCTCTATGACGGCATCATCGATGCGTTGAAGGAAATCTTCGACCCGGAAATCCCGGTCAATATCTATGACCTGGGCCTCATCTACGGCGTCGACGTCACCAGCGACGGCCATGCCGTCGTCACCATGACGCTGACCACGCCGCACTGCCCGGTCGCCGAATCCATGCCTGGCGAAGTCGAACTGCGCGTCGGCGCGGTGCCCGGCGTCGGCGATGTCGAGGTGAACCTGGTCTGGGACCCGCCATGGGACCCGGGCAAGATGTCGGACGAAGCCAAGCTCGAACTGGGAATGCTCTGATGACCGTTGAGACCAAGACCCGCGCCCGCCCCGCCGCCGTCATCCTGACGCCCAGCGCGCAAGGCCGCATCGCGGAGCTGATGGCGCAGGCACCCGAAGGCGCGATCGGGGTCAAGCTCTCGACCCCCAAGCGCGGCTGCTCGGGCCTCGCTTACTCGGTCGACTATGTCACCGAGGAAGCCAAGTTCGACGAGAAGATCGAAACCCCCGGCGGCGTCCTCTATATCGACGGCGCCTCGGTCCTCTATCTCATCGGTTCGACCATGAACTGGGTCGAGGATGATTTCACCGCCGGCTTCGTCTTCGCCAATCCCAATGCCAAGGGCAGCTGCGGCTGCGGCGAGAGCTTCACGGTCTGATGCCGGTTTAGGGGAGGGCGCTGATGTTGCACATGCTGATCCTCGGCATGGGCTATAGCGCCTCCCGCCTTGCCGCCCGGCTGCGGGCCGAGGGCTGGCAGGTCACCGGCGTCCGCCGCAGCGCCGATGCGGACAATATCGCCTTCGACGACGAGGTCGCCGTCCGCGCTGCCATCGCCGGCGCCACCCATATCCTCTCCTCCGTCCCGCCCGAGGGCGAGGATGACCCCGTCCTCACCCGCTATGGCGCCGCCATCGCCGCCGCGCCGGCGCTGTGGGTCGGCTATCTCTCCTCGACCGGCGTCTATGGCGATGCCGCCGGCGCCTGGGTCGATGAGGCCAGCCCCGTGGGGCAGGGGCGCCGCACTGCCCGCGCCCATGCCGATCTCGCATGGGGCGCCTTGCGGCCCGATGTCCGTCGCTTCCGCCTCCCCGGCATCTATGGTCCCGGTCGCTCCGCGCTTGATCGCGTCCGGGCCGGCAAGGCGCATCGCGTCGCCCTGCCCGGACAAGTGTTCAGCCGGGTCCATGTCGATGATATCGTCGGCGGCATCGTCGCGTCTTTCGATGGCCCGCCTGGCACCTATAATCTCGCCGACGACCGGCCCTGTGCCCAGAATGACGTGATCGCCACGGCCTGCGATCTGCTTGGTCACCCGCTGCCGCCGATGCTGTCGCTGGAACAGGCGGATATTTCGCCCCAGGCGCTGGCTTTCTATGCCGAAAATCGCCGCGTCGCCAATGGCCGGGCGCGCCGATTGCTGGATTGGAAACCCCTTTACCCGACCCATGTCGAAGGGCTAAGGGCCTGTCTTGTGGAAGAAAATCAGCCTTGCTGATCGGTTCGTCGCATGGTTTACGCCCTGTTAACCAGCGCGCCCCGAAAGCGGGATTACCGCATCAACAGGGGTTTGCCATGACCAGCATCGAAAGCATCGACAGGGCCGTTTCCACGCTTGGCGATCGGATAAATGCGCTCGCGATACCGGATCGCGCAACCACGGTGCATGAACCGCTCAGCAGCCTGATCGCCCGCCTCAACATGGCCAAGCTGCGCTACCAGCCCGGCGGCGTCAGGTTCTGACAGTCGACTTGGCGCGCAGCGCGATCACCATCCCGGCGATCGCCAGCAGCGCGCCCGGCACCGCCACTCCGCTCCAGCGATAGCCTTCGGCCAGCGTCGAAATCAGCATCGCGATCACTGGGATCAGCACGCTGGTATAGGCGGCCCGACCCGCGCCCATGCGCTGGATCAGCCCGAAATAGAGCGGGAAGGTCACGACCGACCCCGCCAGCCCCAGCCAGCCTATCCCCAGCAGATAGCCGATCCGCGGCTCGATCACCGGCGGCCCGGTGGTGATCCAGGCAAAGGCGGCGTCGACCCCCGCGCCGATCAGCATCGCCCAGGCCAGCACGGCAATCATCGGCAGCCGCCGGGCGATCTCCATCCCCTGCATCACATTGGCGGTCGATGCGCTCATAAGGCCGGCACAGGCAAAGGCTGCGCCCAACACCACCTTGTCCGGGTCGATCCCGGCAAAGCGATATTCATGCACCAGCATCATGGCGATGCCCGCCGTCGCGATCACCGACCCGCCGATGAAGGCCCGGCTCACCGGCTGGCGATGGAAGATCCAGGCCAGGATGCTGTTGGGGATCAGCAGCATCGCATAGACCACCGCCACCACGCCCGACGTCAGATAGACTTCGGCCCGATAGACGAAATTGAAATTCAGCACGAACTGCGCCGTGCCGAGCAGCGCGGCAAAGACCAGGCCGCTCCGCCCGATATTGAGCGACACGCCGCGCATCCGGGCGAACGCCGCCATCGCCACCCCCGCCAGCAGGAAGCGATAGCAGACCGACCAGCTCGCCGGTACGCTGCCCAACTGGTCGCGGATCACGATCCAGGTCGAACTCCAGATCAGCGTGACGAGGATGAAGGGCAGGGCGATGCCGCCCCGCTCCATCCCGCGCTGCGCGCTGTCGTCAGGCGTCATGATGCCCCAATGCCCGGATCGCGGCGGCCAGTGGGGCAACGCTCTGTGCATCCTGCGACCAATTGGTCACCAGCCGCGCCGCACCCTCGCCCCAGTCATAGAAATCGAAGCCCTGCGCGCGCAGCGTCGCCGCTTCGGCCGGGGTCAGCCAGACGAACAGCTCATTGGCCTCCACCGGGTGCATCAGCCGCCCGGTCGCCGCATCGGCCAGCGCCTGCGCCGCGCCATTGGCGGCGCGGGCATTGTCCAGCCACAGCCCATCCTCGATCATCGCCAATATCTGCGCGGCGAGATAGCGGCCCTTGGAAAACAGGTGCCCCGCCCGCTTGCGCCAGCGCGCCGCTTCCGCCGCGCGCGCATCGGCCTGCGGCCCGAAGAACAGCAGCGCCTCTCCCACCATGCCACCATTCTTGACGCAGCCGAAGGACAGGATGTCGATCCCCGCGCGCCAGGTGACGTCGGCGGGCGCGCAGCCCAGATGCGCCACCGCATTGGCAAAGCGCGCGCCGTCCATGTGGAAGCCCAGGCCATGGGCGCGTGCGATCTCACCCAGCGCCGCGACTTCGTCCGGCGTATAGACCATGCCATATTCGGTCGCATTGGTGATGCTGATCGCCCGCGCCGGCACCTGATGCACATCGGGGCGGATCGCCTTCAGCCGTGCCTCGACCATATCGGGCAACAGCTTGGCGCCGACGCCGGGCAACGCTATCAGGCTGGCGCCATGGGTGTAGAAGCCCGGCGCGCCGCATTCGTCGGCGACGATATGCGCTTCCTCATGGCAGATCACCCCGCCATAGGGCGGGCACAGGCAGGCGAGCGCGATGCTGTTCGCCGCCGTGCCGGTGGCGATCCATTGCGCCTTCACTGGCGTCTCGAACAGATTGGAAAAGGCGCCGTCCAGCCGCGCGCTCCAGGCGTCGCCGTCATAGCCATGGTCGGCATGGTCTGCGGCGGCGATGGCGGCCATCACCTGCGGGCAGATCGGGGTGGCATTGTCCGAAAAGAAGTGCATGGCGCATGCGATACAGGGCGCGCGCTGGGACGGGAAGGGGCCAGCGATCGCATGCTGGCTCTTTATGTTTAAAATGGGTCAGTATATATGACCAATTGTTTCGCAGGGCGGGATGTGACATAGGCGCCCCCGTCCAACCCAAAGGAGACTCATCATGGACGTCGAACAGAAGTCGCGCTTTACCGTCACCCCCAGCAGCAAGGCTGTGGCGGCAGACGCGCGCGCGGTACTTCTGGAGGATCCGGGCTTCGGCCGGCTCTTCACCGACCATATGGTCACCATCCGCTATACCGAGGGGCAGGGCTGGCACAGCCACAGCGTCGGTCCGCGCGAGCCGTTCCAGCTCGATCCGGCCTGCGCCGTGCTCCATTATGCCCAGGAAATCTTCGAAGGCATGAAGGCCTATCGCCTGGCCGACGGCAGCGTCGCCATGTTCCGGCCGGAGGAAAATGCCCGTCGCTTCGCCGAGTCCGCCGAACGCATGGCGATGCCGGCGATCCCGGAAGACCTGTTCCTGGAAGCGGTCGAGCAGTTGGTGAAGATCGACGCGGGCTGGATCCCGTCTGGTGAGGGTAGCCTCTATCTGCGCCCCTTCCTGTTCGCCAGTGAAGCGTTCCTGGGCGTCCGTCCGTCGAACGAGTATATTTTCTGCGTCATCGCCTCGCCCGCCGGCGCCTATTTCAAGGGCGGCAAGAAGGCCGTGACCCTGTGGGTGTCGGAACATTATACTCGCGCCGCCCGCGGCGGCACGGGCGCGGCCAAGTGCGGCGGCAATTATGCCGCGTCGCTGGTCGCGCAGAAGGAAGCGATCAAGCATGGTTGCGACCAGGTCGTCTTCCTCGACGCTGCCGAGAACAAGTGGGTCGAGGAACTGGGCGGCATGAACGTCTTCTTCGTGATGGATGACGGCTCGATCGTCACGCCGCCGCTGACCGGCACCATCCTGCCCGGCATCACCCGCAACTCGATCATCAGCCTCGCCCGCGCCAAGGGGCATGAAGTACGCGAGGAGCCCTACAGCTTCGCCCAGTGGCGCGCCGACGCCGCCAGCGGCAAGCTGCGCGAGGCGTTTGCCTGCGGCACCGCCGCGGTCGTGACGGCGATCGGCACGGTCAAGAGCACCGACGGCGATTTCACCGTCGGCAATGGCGATGGCGGCCTGGTCACCGAAAGCCTGCGCGCCGAACTGACCGGCATCCAGCGCGGCAGCGTGGCCGATCCGGCCGGCTGGGTGCGCACGCTCTGATCTAGATCCGCATTTCCAAAAAGACTCTGAGACAATTTGTCGCCCCCGCTTTCACCCCGAAAGCGGGGGCGATGCTTTTCAAAGCGCGCTCAAGCGCCTAGACAGTCTCCATGCAACGCTTCGACGTCGTCATTCTTGGCGGGGGCCTGGTTGGCCTCACCCTGGGCATCGCTCTTTCGCGCCATGGCGTGCAATGCGCCGTGATCGATCCGGCCGACCCCGTGCAGGCCACGGCCGCCGGTTTCGACGGCCGTGTCTCGGCGATCAGCTCGACCAGCCATGCCATGCTCCAGGCGATCGGCGTCGGCAGGCATCTGGAGGGCAAGGGCTGCCCGATCGACCGCATCTGGGTCAGCGACGGGCTGGAGCCGGGCGCGCTCGATTTCGTGCCGGACGCGGATGACGGCGTGATGGGGACGATGTTCCCCAATCGCGACCTGCGCGTCGCGCTGGCACAGACCGCCGCCGAGGCTGAAAACCTTACCCTCTTCCAGCCCGACCGCGCCGTCCATGTCGATCGCAACGCTGATGGCGTCACCCTGACGCTGCAGAACGGCGCGACGATCCACGGCGCACTGCTGGTCGCGGCGGAGGGGCGCAACAGCCCCACGCGCGAGGCCGCGGGCATCAACACCACCCGCTGGCACTATAAGCACACCGCTATGGTCACCGCGATCGACCATGAGGTGCCGCACGCCAACACCGCCTATGAAATCTTCTATGTCGGCGGCCCGCTCGCGCTGTTGCCGATGCTGCCGGGCACCCGATCCGCCGTGGTCTGGACCGTGCCCACCGATCAGGCGCCGGCGATGCTCAAGCTGTCGGAACGGGCATGGCTCGCCGAAATGCAGAAGCGCATCGGCGGCTTCCTGGGCGAAATCAGCCTGGCCGGCCCGCGTTCCTCCTATCCGCTCGGCTTCCATCATGCCGCGCGCATCACCGACACCCGCCTCGCGCTGGTCGGCGACAGCGCCCATGCCATCCACCCGATCGCCGGACAGGGCCTCAATCTCGGCTTCCGCGACGTGGCGGCACTGGTCGAGGTCTTGGTGGAAGGCATGCGCCTCGGCCTCGATCCGGGCGATGCGCAGTTGCTCGCACGCTACCAGCGCTGGCGCGGCCTCGACACGATGATGACCAGCGTCGCGATGGATGGCCTGGTTCGTCTGTTCGACATTCCCGGCAAGCTGCCCTCGCTCGTCCGCCGCGCCGGCCTTGCCGCCGTGCAGCGCACCAGCCTGCTCAAGAACCGCTTCATGGCCGAAGCCCGCGGCCAGTCCGGCGCCCTCCCGCGCCTGCTCGCCGGCGAGATGGTCTAGCGGCAGGCGGTCACAGCATCCGTCGCAATACCCCGTCCTTCAGCATGAAATGATGGCGCAGCGCCGCCAGGATGTGGACGATGATGAGCGCGCTCCACAGCCAGGGGATCAGTTCATGCGCCTCATGCGATAGGCCGACGATCGCATCGCCCTTGGCCACGCCGAATTTCGGCACGTCGAACAGGAAGAACCAGTTCAAGGGCCGCTCGCCCGCCGACGACATGATCCAGCCGGACAGCGGCACGATCAGCATGAAGGCGTAGAAGGCGAAATGGGTGAGGTTGGCGGCCAGCTTCTCCCAGCCCGGCATCGCGACCGGCAGCGCCGGCGGCTTGTGGGCCAGTCGCCAGCCAATCCGGACCAGCGTCAGCGCCAGCACGGTCAGGCCGATCGACTTGTGGACCGGCATCACCTTCCAGTCCTTGGGCAGGCTGTCATGGGCAAAGCCCAGCCACAGATTGACCAGGATCAGGATCGCGATGATCCAGTGCAACAGGCGGGCGACGGACGTGTAACGGGCCATGGGCTGCTCCTTGTACGGAAGTCTCGCCTGTTCGGTGCGCGCACTACCCCGCCCGCACCGAACAGCTATGTCGAAAGGATACGCACGGGCGCGATAAGTTCCTTATCCGGCGTGCCTTTTCCTATCCCTGACGATTGGCGACCAGATTATCCACCACGGCCGGGTCGGCCAATGTACTAACGTCCCCCAGCGCCTGCGCGGACACTTCGCCCTCGGCGATCTTGCGCAATATGCGGCGCATGATCTTGCCCGACCGGGTCTTGGGCAGGCCGGGCGCGAACTGGATCGCGTCGGGCGTGGCGATCGGGCCGATCTCGGTCCGCACCCATTTCACCAGATCCTTGCGCAAATCGTCGCTCGGTTCCTCGTTCGCGTTCAGCGTGACATAGGCATAGATGCCCTGCCCCTTGATGTCGTGCGGGAAGCCGACCACCGCCGCCTCGGCGACGCTTTCATGCAGCACCAGCGCGCTCTCGACCTCGGCCGTGCCCATGCGGTGGCCCGACACGTTGATGACATCGTCGACCCGGCCGGTGATCCAGTAATAGCCGTCGGCGTCGCGCCGCGCTCCGTCGCCGGTCGTATATTTGCCGGGGAAGGTGGTGAAATAGGTCTGGAAAAAGCGCTCATGGTCGCCCCACACCGTGCGCATCTGGCCAGGCCAGCTACCCGCGATTACCAGATTGCCTTCGGTAGCCCCCTCCTGCACCGCGCCTTCGCCATCGACGATCTGCGGGATGACGCCCGGCATGGGCAGGGTGGCGCTGCCCGGCTTCAGGTCGGTGGCGCCGGGCATCGGCGCGATCATCGCGCCACCGGTCTCGGTCTGCCACCAAGTGTCGATGATCGGGCAGCGGCCTTCGCCGATGACATTGTGATACCAGCGCCAGGCTTCCGGATTGATCGGCTCGCCCACCGTGCCCAGCACGCGCAGCGAGGCGCGGCTGGTCGAATGGACATGGTCGTCGCCCTCCTTCATCAGCGCGCGCAGCGCCGTGGGGGCGGTGAAGATGGTGTGGACCTGATGCTTGTCGACCACTTCCCAGATCCGCGCCGGCGTCGGCCAGTTGGGCACGCCTTCATACATCAGCGTCGTCGCGCCGTTCGCCAGCGGGCCATAGACGATATAGCTGTGACCCGTGACCCAGCCGATGTCGGCCGCGCACCACCAGATGTCGCCGGGCCGATAGTCGAAGCACAGCTCATGCGTCAGGCTCGCCCACAACAGATAGCCGCCGCTGGTATGCAGCACGCCCTTGGGCTTGCCGGTGGAGCCGGAGGTATAGAGGATGAACAGCGGGTCTTCGGCATTCATCGACTCGGGCGGGCAGTCGGGCGACACCCGCGCCGCCGCCTCGTGCAGCCAGATGTCGCGGCCATCCTTCATCCGGATGTCGCCACCGGTCGCCCGCACCACGACTACCTTGCGAACACAGGGCGCCTCGGCCAGCGCCGCGTCGACATTGGCCTTCAACGGCACGGTCTTGCCCGCGCGGCGGCCTTCGTCGGCGGTGATGACGATGGTCGAATCGCAGTCGACCAGGCGGCCGGCCAGCGCCTCGGGCGAAAAGCCACCGAACACGACGCTGTGGATCGCGCCGATCCGCGCACAGGCCAGCAAGGCAAAGGCCGCCTCGGGGATCATCGGCATGTAGATGGTGATCCGGTCGCCCTTCCGCGCGCCGGCGTCCTTCAGCACATTGGCGAGGCGGCAGACTTCCTCATGCACCTGCTTGTAGGTGTAGCGGCGCACCTGCGCATCGGGGCTGTCCGGTTCCCAGATGATCGCGACCTGGTCGCCGCGTGTCGCCAGATGGCGGTCGATGCAGTTGGCGCTGACGTTCAGTTCGCCGTCGGCAAACCATGTGACGCCGAAATCCGCCTCGTTGAAGCTGCTTTCATCGGCCTTGGTCGGCGGCGTGATCCAGTCGAGCCGCCGCGCCCGTTCCAGCCAATAGGCATCGGCATCCTCGATCGAGCGTGCATAGTCGGCGGCGCGGCCTTCCCGGTCGAGCAGGGCGTTGGCGGCCCATTCAGAGGGAACCGGGAAGAAATCGTCAGACATCCAGCTATCCTTTCCTGTGCGCTAAATTCCATGCGCTTGCAGCAGGTTGTAGGGGCCACGCGCCGCCACTTAAAGGGGCGATCCGCGATTATGCGCGTTTCTGTGTTTTTGCGCCTTTCCCGGCGCGCGGCCCGGGCCTAACAGAAGATCATATGTGGCAACTTTTCCAATTTCCGCTCTGTCCCTTCTCCCGCAAGGTCCGTTTGCTGCTCGGCGAAAAGGGCATTGGCTATGATCTGGTGCGCGAATCCCCCTGGGAGATGCGCGACGAGTTCCTGGATCTCAATCCGGCCGGGACGACCCCGGTGGTCGTCGACCAGGAAAAGGGTATCACCCTGATCGACAGCCAGGCGATCTGTGAATATTTCGAGGAAACGGTCGAGAAATTCCCGCTGATCTCCGGCACGGCGGCGGGCCGGGCCGAGGTGCGCCGGCTGACCGCCTTCTTCGACCAGAATTTCTATGGCGATGTCGTGGGACCGCTGCTGCACGAGCGGATGAAGAAACGGCTGGTGGAACGCGCTGCGCCCGATGCCCGGGTCCTGCGCGAAGCGATGCGCCGGGCCAATGTCCATATGGACTATATGGACTATCTGCTCGACCATCGCAGCTGGATGGCCGGCGGGACGCTCAGCCTCGCCGACATCGCGGCGGCGGCGCATCTGTCGGTGGCGGATTATCTGGGCGGTATCGACTGGGCCGGGCATGAACCGGTCAAGCGCTGGTATGCCGGCTTCAAGTCGCGCCCCTCCTTCCGTCCGCTATTGTCGGAACGGATGGAAGTCATCACCCCGCCGGCCCATTATGAGAAGCCGGATTTTTGAAGATGGGTGAGGCGGACTAGTCCGCCTCGGCCGCCAGATAGACGCGGTTGCGGCCATGTTCCTTGGCCAGGTACAGCGCGCGGTCGGCTGCCTTGAGCGCTGCGCGCGGATCGTCATAGGCAAGGACGTTGGCGACGCCTGCGGAGAAGCTGACCCGTTCCATCCGCTCGCCATTGGTGCGGTTGACCAGGCTGCGGGTTGCCAGGTCCTCGCGCACCGCATCGACCGCTTCGCAGGTTTCGGCCGCCGTCTTGCCGCGGAACAGCATGACGAATTCCTCGCCGCCATGGCGGGCGACATGGCATCGGTCGTCGGAAATCTTGGAGAGCAGGCCGGCGACGAACTTGAGCACCCGGTCGCCCGTGTCATGGCCGTGGGTGTCGTTGACCAGCTTGAAATGGTCGATGTCGCAAAAGGCGACGGACAATTGCTCGCCGCGTTCGCGCGCCAGCTGCAGTTCCTCGCGCAGGACAGCTTCAAAGGCGCGGCGGTTGGGCAGGCCGGTCAGATGATCATGCTCGGCGGCGCGGCGGGCGCTCTCCAGGCTGGATTTGAGCGTCTGGGTCTGTTTCTGGCTTTCGCGCAGCTGGTTTTCCACCTGGCGGGTCTTTTCCACCATCGACCGGGTCAGGCCGACCAGTCTGGACAGGATCGGCTCATTGTCGCCACCAGCCTCCAGGCCCTTGGCCTGTTCCTGCAGCGCGGCGCCATAATCCTTGGCGGAATTGCGCGATTCGGTCATCAGGCCGGTAAATTGGGACAGATTCTCCTCGACCTTGTCGAGCATCGAGGCCAGGGCGTCGGGCGTGATCTCATCGGCGCGCTGACTGGCGACTACGGTCTCCATCCACCCGTTGGTGATCTTGCCGCGTTCCATCAGAACGGCCCGCACCGCCTTCTCGACCGTGATGTTCGCACCGGTCAGATAGTCGAGCGCCACGCCGAAATTGAGTGGCGTCAGATCCAGGTCATGCGCAAAGAGGAACTCGCCGATCTCGTCATACAGGCGGCGACGGCGATTGATCTCGCGATTGGCGGCACCGCCGACGCGCGCACGCTGCTCTTCGGTCGTTTCGGAATCTTCCGGTTTGCCTGACAGGCCTCTGGCCCAGCGCGAAAGACGATCGGTCAGCCCGTGATGCGGGCTAGCGGAAGATGATGATGCCCCAGTCATGTCTCCTATAACGGAGAGTCCCGAACAAGGTTAAGGACGGCTTGGAGAAAAGAAGCAGTGGATTGAATCCAATAGCTTTTTTGTCTCCATCCTAGATATTCGCGGCGACCAGCCAGTCCCGGAAGATGCGCACGGCCCGCGTTTGCAGGGCACGCGGGCGGCAGACGAAGAAATAGCGATATGGGCTATCGACCGGAATCGACGGGAACAGGCGCATCAGCCGAGGATCGCCCGATTGTTCGTAATGGCTCGCATGCATCACCGCCACGCCCAGTCCCTGGGCGGCGGCCTCCAGCATCAGCTGGCCCGAATCATAATTGTCGATCGCCAGCGGTTGCAGGTCGGGCAGGCCGGCGGCATCCTTCCAGGCATCGAAGGACAGCGCCATGTCCCGGTGGAGCAGGATCGTCTGTTGGGCCAGCTCTTCGGGTGAATGCAGCGGGTGAGGGCCTTCCGCCAGTTCGCGCCGGCCGATCAGGTAGATTTTCTCATGATCCAGCTCATAGGCGTAGAGCGCCGGATCGATATCCTTGCTGGCCAGCACGATCGCCGCATCCAGCCCCTCGCCCAGGCGGGCGACCGCATGGGGCGTGGTTTCGATGTCGATGTGCAGCTGGGGGTGTTGCTGGCGCAACTTGCCAAGATGGGGAAATAGTCGCTGCGTGGCGAAGAGCGGCATCACGGCCAGACGCAGGCGCAACTGGTTGCCGCCACTCTGGATATTCTCCAGCGCCTGGCTGAGGGAGTCGAGCGCGGGGGCAATGTCGTCCAGCAGCCTCTGCCCTTCGGCATTGATCTCCAGGGCCTGATGCTTGCGGTCGAACAAGGGGCGGCCGATGAAGCGCTCCAGCGCCTGGACGCGCCGGCTCAGCGCCGGAGTCGACAGGGCGAGCTCCTCGGCAGCCGCCTTGACCGAGCCGAGGCGGGCAACCTGAACAAAGGCCTCCAGGGCCGTAAGAGGCGGCAGTCTACGCATAAATGGTCAAAATCTATTAGCCGGTCCGCTGCGTCGCATCATATCCTATTGTCGTGCGGCGCACATTCCGGGTTCAAGCATCCTCTCTGCAATGAGCAGGAAAATGCGACAAATGGCAAGATGCAAAAAATGCAACTCCCCAATTCTTTTCGCACTTGCAATAATACCTCCCGCACTGCACATAGGAAAGGCCTTTCAGGCATCCTCTCCTAAAACTTTCGGGCTGGCCTTCGGGTCGGCCCTTTTTTTGTTTCCGGTCAAACGAACGGCGCCCCCTTTCCCTCCTCCCCGGCGTTACCTATCTTCGTTTCGCAACCACAAGGACGGGGATGGCCATGGCCGATCAGGAGAGCAGCGGACGCAGGATACAGGTGGCCAATGCCCGGCCGGAGGATGCCGGGCGCGGTTTGGCGCGGTTGCCGCTTACCGTCATGACCGAACTGCAACTGGCCGAAGGCGACATGATCGAGATCGTCGGCAAGCGGTCGACGCCGGCGCGGGTCGTGCGACCCTATAAGGAGGATGAGGGACTCGACGTGCTTCGCCTCGACGGGCTTCAGCGTGCCAATGCGGGCGTCGGCTCCGGCGATTTCGTCCAGGTCCGCAAGGTCGACCCGCGCCCGGCCCAGCGCGTTGTGTTCGCACCTGCACAAAATAACCTGCGTCTTCAGGGTAATCCCGATGCGCTCAAGCGGGTTTTCTTCCAGCGGCCTTTGACGGCAGGCGATGTCGTGGCGACGGCCGGCCAGCAACAGGTGCCGCCGGGCGACATGCCGCCCCAACTGCGACAGATGCTGGCGGCGCCCGCCTATGCGCTGCAGGAAATCCGCCTGATCGTGGTGTCGACCGTGCCCAAGGGCATCGTCCATATCGACGCGGATACGGAGGTCGAGCTGCGCGCGGAATATGAGGAACCACGCGAATCCCGCCGCGCCGATGTGACCTATGACGATGTCGGCGGCATGGCGGACACGATCGACCAGCTGCGCGAGATGGTGGAACTGCCGCTGCGCTATCCCGAATTGTTCGAGCGGCTGGGCGTCGATCCGCCCAAGGGGGTGATGCTCCATGGTCCGCCGGGCACCGGCAAGACTCGCCTTGCCCGCGCCGTCGCCAATGAATCGGAGGCCGAATTCTTCCTCATCAACGGGCCGGAGATCATGGGATCGGCCTATGGCGAGTCCGAAAAGAAGCTGCGCGAGATATTCGAGGAAGCGGCCAAGGCCGCGCCTTCGATCCTGTTCATCGACGAGATCGATTCGATCGCGCCCAAGCGTGGCCAGGTCACCGGGGAAACCGAAAAGCGACTGGTAGCGCAGCTGTTGACGCTGATGGATGGGCTTGAACCGCGTACCAATCTGGTCGTCATCGCCGCCACCAACCGGCCCGAGGCGATTGACGAGGCGCTCCGCCGGCCCGGCCGCTTCGACCGCGAGATCGTGGTCGGCGTGCCCGACGAACGCGGCCGGCGCGAGATATTGGGCATCCATACCCGTGGCATGCCGCTCGGCGACCGGGTCGACCTCGCCGAACTGGCACGCATGACCTATGGCTTTGTCGGTGCCGATCTTGCCGCGCTCACCCGCGAGGCCGCGATCGAGACGGTGCGTCGCTTCATGCCCCGCCTCAATCTGGAGGATGGCACTATCCCGCCCGATGTGCTGGAGGAACTGAGCGTCACGCGCGAGGATTTCCTGTCGGCGATCAAGCGGGTCCAGCCTTCCGCCATGCGCGAGGTGATGGTGCAGGCGCCCAATATCGGCTGGTCTGACATTGGCGGGCTGGGCGATGCGCAGATGCGCCTCAAGGAAGGGGTGGAGCTGCCGCTCAAGGATCCCGATGCCTTCCGCCGTATCGGCATTCGGCCGGCCAAGGGCTTCCTGCTCTATGGCCCGCCCGGTACGGGCAAGACCTTGCTGGCCAAGGCGGTCGCGCGCGAGGCGCAGGCGAACTTCATCGCCACCAAGTCGAGCGACCTCCTCTCCAAATGGTATGGCGAAAGCGAACAGCAGATTGCCCGCCTGTTCGCCCGCGCGCGCCAGGTGGCGCCGACGGTCATCTTCATCGACGAACTGGACAGCTTGGTCCCCGCCCGGGGCGGTGGCCTGGGCGAACCGGCGGTGACCGAACGGGTGGTCAACACCATCCTGGCCGAGATGGACGGGCTGGAGGAACTGCAGTCGGTGGTCGTCATCGGCGCCACCAACCGGCCGACCCTGGTCGATCCGGCGCTGTTGCGGCCGGGCCGGTTCGACGAGCTCATTTATGTGCCCGTTCCCGACCAGGCCGGGCGACGGCATATCCTGGCGATCCATACCGCCAAGATGCCGCTGGCCGCGGATGTCGATCTGGATCTGCTGGCGGCCCGTACCGAGCGCTTCACCGGCGCGGATCTGGAGGATCTGTCCCGCCGGGCCGGCCTCATCGCCCTGCGCCAGTCACTCGGCATCGAAGCGGTCACCATGGCCCATTTTGAAGCCGCGCTCGACGATACAAGGGCGTCGGTAACGCCTGAAATGGAGCGTGAATATGAGCAGATTCAGGCGACCTTGAAGCAAAGCGCGATGCAGATCGATCCGATCGGTTTCGTCTCGCCCGGGATGCTGCGCGCCCGCGAGAGCTAGGATAAGCGCTTCAGCGCGCGGCCAATGGAGTGAACCCATCCGCTGGCCGCGCGTTTCCTTGCCATGGCGCGCAATGCCGCTTGCCAGCGGCCGCCAATTTTGCGACGCCGCGAGGAATAGTCACACAGGCGGATATTGATGGCCTCCACTCCCTTTAAGGACAAGAAGAATACGGTGTCGAAGCCTAGGCAAGGCACCTCCTTTATCGGCCAGTGGGCCATGTTCTTCCGACAGTTCGTTAAACATCCCGGCATGATCGGTTCGGTCATCCCCTCCTCGCCGACGCTGGTCGCGCGCATGCTCGATGGCGTCGATTGGCAGCGCACCCGCCTGTTCGTCGAATATGGCCCGGGGCTGGGTACCTTCACCCATTCGATCCTGGAACGGCTGCATCCCGATGCGACCCTGCTGGCGATCGACCTCAATCTCGATTTTGTGGCCTATCTGGAATCGGAAATCCGTGATCCCCGTCTGCGCGTGGTCCATGGTTCGGCTGCCGACGTTCGCCGCTTCGTGATGGAAGCCGGCTATCAGCAGGCGGACTATGTCCTCTCGGGCATACCCTTCTCGACCCTGCCCGATGGCGTGGGTGACGCCATTTGCGCTGAAACCCGCTCGATCTTGCGCAACGGCGGTGCATTCCTCGTCTATCAATATTCGCGTTATGTCCGCCGGCTGCTGGATCCGCTGTTTGATCAGGTCAGCGACGAACTGGAATGGCGCAACATTCCGCCCTGTCGCCTGTTTCACGCCATCAAGGCAGAGGCGTTGGCCAAAGCGGCCTGAATCTGTCTAATCTGCATCAATATGGCCGTTGTCCGGCCGTTTTGTCGGGATCTGTCATTTGACACGCCCTTGATATTGGGCAAGCCTTTTCCGGGGGGAAAAGGGGTTTCGACATGGCGTCATACGCCGAAGGCAATGATCCGTGGGCCGATCTCTTCCTGTCGGCTGCGCTTGAGCCGGATCGATGGGACGATGCGATCCGGGCGATGGCACAGGCGACCGGCTCCCGGCATGGCCAATTGATCGGATTTGGTCCCGGGGCGGTCGCGTTCAACTGGATCAGCGATATTGACGACGGCATCATCGCCAAGACGGCGGTGATCGATACGGGGTCGCCCGATCTCAATTTCCGCGTCGCTGCCGATGCTATCCCCAATCGGCCGGATGTCGTGCACGAGGCGCATTACGACATGGCGCGCCAGACCCTGCGCAGCGATGACTATCTCGATCTGTGCGCCGATTATGACATTTTCGACGGATGCCAGACCCGCTTGTTGCGCGGTTCCGATATGATGATCGGTCTGGCGCTGCTGCGCGATCGCAAGGATGGCCGGACGAGTCAGGACCAACGCGATCTGTTCGCCCATATTGCGGGCCATGCGCGCACGGCGGTCCAGCTCCAGCGGGCAATCGAGCAACAGGGCTTCGCGCTGCTGGCCGGCACGTTCGAGGCCATGGACCGGGCATGCTGGCTGCTCGATGCGACCGGTCGGGTCAGCGGCATGACGCCGCGGGCCGAGGATATTCTGTCGACCAGCCGCATTCGCCTTGCCGATCGCTGGCTGGCGAGCGACCGGGCGGATGAAACCCGCGCGATCCTGCGGTCGGTGCGGGCGGTGGTCGATGCCCCGGCTCGCGTGGCCGATCCCATTGCCCTTGCGGATGATGAGGGTGGCGTCGGCATCATGCTCGAATTTTATCCGTTGCCGGCGCGGCCCTGGTCATTGCCGTTCGCCCCGCGTGCGATCGTGGTGGCGCGGGTGGGGGCGCCGACGGATCGCCATGTTCGTCTGCTGATGCGCATCTTTCGCCTCACCCCGGCCGAGGCCGATATTGCGATGCACCTTGCGGCGGGATTGTCGCGGGCGGAAATCGCCCGCCGGCGAGCGGTGTCGACGGAGACGCTCAAAGTCCAGCTACGCAGCATCTACGACAAGACGGGATGCAGTCGGGAGTCGCAGCTCGTCCGCATCGTCGGGCTGATCAGCAGCTGATCATTGCGGATAATATGTAATTTTAACCAGGCTTACCCCCTTTGGGGTATGTGCGGCGGCGATACAGCGCGTAGGTCGGCGGACGGAGGCAAGATTCTCTTGCCCGCCGGCGGCCGATCCATATGCGACCCATGGGTCGGCCGCCGGCAATCCCGTTGCTTCGCCAGGGTTCCGTTCCGCGACATTTTCGTGCTAAGCCGCTGCCGGATTTGAAGCATCATGCGAAAAAGTGGGCGAGCCGGAGTCGAGTACCTCCAGCTCGGGTTTTTCGCTTCAAACGATGCGACAACCAAAAGATGGATCACGCGACCTGCGTTGGATTTGACGCAGCGCGCGTTAGCGCGAGATTACCGATGAACGACCTGACGCAGACCCCCGAAATGCTGATCGCGCAGATGGGCGCGCGTGCGCGCCGCGCCGCCGCCCTGCTCGCGCCAGCCGGGGACGCGCAGAAGGTCGATGCGCTGCGCCGCGCGGCCCAGGCCCTGCGGGATCAGGCGCCCGCCATCCTCGCGGCCAATGCGCGCGACATGGACAATGGCATCGACAATGGCCTGTCCGCCGCGATGCTCGACCGGCTGCGGCTGGACGCGGACCGGATCGCCGCCATGGCCGCCGGCGTGGATCAGGTCGCGACGCTTGACAATCCGCTCGGCAGCGTGATCGACAGCAGCCTGCGGCCCAATGGTCTGGAACTCAGCCGGGTGCGCGTGCCGCTGGGCGTCATCGGCATCATCTATGAAAGCCGCCCCAACGTCACCGCCGACGCCGCTGCGCTGTGCCTGCGCGCCGGCAACGCCGTGATCCTGCGCGGCGGCAGCGAGGCGAAGGAAAGCAACCGCGCCATCCACGCCGCCATGGCAGAGGGGATCGCCGCCGCCGGCCTGCCCGCCGAAGCGGTGCAGCTTGTCCCCACCACCGATCGCGCGGTGGTCGGCGCGCTGCTGCGGGCGTCGGATTTCGTCGACCTGATCGTGCCGCGCGGCGGCAAGAGCCTGGTCGCGCGCGTGCAGGAGGAAGCGCGGGTGCCGGTGCTCGCCCATCTGGACGGCATCAATCACAGCTATGTCGACGGCGCCGCCGATCCCGCCATGGCGGAAAGCCTGGTGCTCAATGCCAAGCTGCGCCGGACCGGCGTCTGCGGCTCGACCGAAACGGTGCTGATCGACCGGGCCTACGCCCATGCCCCCGCGCTGGTGAAGGCGCTGCTCGACGCCAAGTGCGAAGTGCGCGGCGATGACGCGGTGCAGGCGATGGACGATCGCGTGCTTGCCGCATCGGACGAGGATTGGGACACCGAATATCTCGACGCCATCGTCTCGATCCGGCTGGTCGACGGCGTGGAAGAGGCGATCGCCCATATCGCCGCCCATGCCAGCCACCATACCGATGCGATCATCACCGAGGATGCGGCGGTGGCCGAACGCTTCCTCAATGCGGTCGACAGCGCGATCGTGATGTGGAACGCCTCGACCCAGTTCGCCGATGGCGGCGAGTTCGGCCTCGGCGCGGAAATCGGCATCTCGACCGGCCGCCTCCACGCCCGCGGTCCGGTCGCGCTCGAAGGGCTCACCACCTATAAATGGATCGTCCGCGGTCGCGGCCAGGCCCGACCCTAGGGGCCTTTTTCCGTTCGGGCTGAGCGAAGTCGAAGCCTCTGCCTGAGCTTGGCGAAGGCTTCGACTTCGCTCAGCCTTTTCCTTCGACAAGCTCAGGACGAACGGAGAGCGGGAAACCTACCCCTTCACCACCGTATCGATCGCCTTCAACTGCTTCAGCATCGGCCCGACCCAGTCGAGCTTCAGCATCACCGGCCCGTCCGACGGCGCATTGTCCGGGTCTTCATGCGCTTCGGCGAAGATCGCCGCCACGCCGGCCGCCACCGCGCTGCGCGCCAGCAGCGGCGCATAGTCGCGCTGGCCACCGGAGGCCGATCCCAGTCCGCCGGGCTGCTGCACCGAATGGGTGGCGTCGAACACCACCGGATAGCCCGTCTCCGCCATCACCGGCAGCGCGCGCATGTCGCTGACCAGCGTATTATAGCCGAAACTCGCGCCGCGCTCGGTCAGCAATATGCGCTCATTGCCGGTCGACGCGACCTTCTGCGCCACCGCCGCCATGTCCCAGGGGGCCAGGAACTGCCCCTTCTTGACGTTGATCACCGCGCCGGTCTTCCCCGCCGCGATCAGCAGGTCGGTCTGGCGGCAGAGAAAGGCCGGGATCTGCAGGATATCCACCGCCTGCGCCGCCGCCTCGACCTGTTCGGGGCCATGAATGTCGGTCAGCACCGGGCAGCCCAGCGTCGCCTTCACCTCGGCCAGGATCGCCAGCCCCGCATCGATGCCGACGCCGCGCTTGCCCGATACCGACGTGCGGTTCGCCTTGTCGAAGCTGCTCTTGAAGATGAAGGGCACGCCCGCATCCGCCGCCGCCTTGGCCAGCGCATCGGCCATGAACAGCGCATGGTCGCGGCTTTCGATCTGGCAGGGGCCGGAAATCAGGACGAAGGGCAGGTCGTTGCCGAAGGTGACCGGGCCGACCTTCACATGCTTGGGATCGCTCATGCCGCTCACTTGGGCGCCTTTGCGAAGCGGCGCAACAATTGTCCGCGCCACAGACCCTTGCCGGGATGATAATTCCAGCAGAACCAGCCAAAGGTCAGGCAGGCGAGCAGCGAGGGCAAAGCCATTGGGTCGCCATTGGCCTTCATATGGCGATAGAAGGTCATGTCGGCGCGCCAGCGGTCGCGTTCGCTGCCGCCGCCATTGATGCCGTACATATTGTCATGCTTCCTGCAACCGACATTCCGGTTGTATTTGCGATGGTCTATGAAATAGCAGTAGTCGCGTTCGGGCGTGGTCATGTCCCGATTAGGACCGGGGCAGTGCAGAAATTCAAGCGTAAAGTCTTTTATCTGGGTGGTTTCGATCCGCGCGGCGTCCGTTTCTATCACCAGCTCTATCGCGATCAGGCGGCCCGCTACACCGCGCTGACCGGCGACGCGGTGGAGGTCAGCGCGCGCCGCGCCGGCCCGGCCAACTCGGCGATCTGGACCGTCGCCAACGCCAGTGCCGGGGTCGAGACCGACTATGAATATCTCCGCTGGGAAGATTTGATCGGCAAGGTCTGGATTCGCCATCCCTTCACCCTCGCCTGGCGCGCTGCCCGTGCCTATGCCGGCCATGCCCGGCTGATGCAGTTCGGCCGGATGCGCAAATTGCGCCGCGGTCCGGTCATCACCATCCTCTATCCGCCGATCCTGGCCGTGCTGATCCCGCTGCTGCTGGCGCTGGTCCCGGCGCTGCTGCTGTCGCTCCTGCTGCCCTTCTGGGCCAGTGCGCTGGTCGGCATCGGCATCAGTGCCTTCTTCTCCGGCCGCATCCTCGACAAGCTGGTCGTGCCCTGGCTGCTGCGCTTCATGACCTATCATGGCGCGCTCGCGGCCGACGGGCCGGGCGACGAGCTTAATGCCCGGCTCGACCAGTTCGCCGCCCGCATCGCGGCGGAGCTGGACGGCGACTGGGACGAGGTCCAACTCGTCACCCACAGCGCCGGCACCATATTGGGCATGAGCCTGATGCGCCGCATCTTCGCGCTGCGCGGCGCCGCGCCGCTGCCCGACCATTTCGTCATGGTCGGCATGGGGCAGGTGGTGCCGGTGATCGGCCTGCGCCGCGACGCGCGCTGGTATCATGCCGATCTCAAGGCCCTGTCCGACCAGCATTTCCGCTATGTCGACATCAGCTCGCCGCCCGACGGCGCGGCCTATTACAACGTCAATCCGCTGCGCCTTGTCGCCGATCAATTTGCCGCGCGGGTGGACATGCTATCGCCGCGTTTCCATCTCTTCTACGAGCCGGAAAATTATCACGGGGGCTGGTCCAACAAATATGAGGCGCATTTCGATTATCTCAGGGTCGGCGACCGCCTGTCGCCGCTGGATTTCGTGAGCCTGACCGCCGGCCGCCGCACCGTGGACGAGGCTGTCGCCGCCTTCCGGACGATCCCATGAGCACGCCCTTCACGCCCCCCTATCCCGAGCCGCCCAAGGACAAGCGCGGCCTCTTCAAACGTTTCCTGCGTGGCTGGCACAGCTGGATCCATGTGCTGTTCGACAAAAGCTATACGATGAAGATGGGCGAAATCCGCATGCCCGGCCGCATCATGTATATCGCCAACGAACTGCCGCTGGTGGACAGGATCCTCAAGGGCGGCACCGCCTTCCCAAAGCATAGCGAACTGGTCCGCAATCTCGATCCGCTGATCGGCAATTCGGTCTTCTCCGCCAATGGTGAGGATTGGGAAAGCCAGCGGGCGATGGTCAATCCCGCCTTCGCCCATACCGCGCTCAATCGCTCCATGCCGCTGATGGTCGCCGCCGCCGACGATCTGCTCGCCCGGCTCGATGCCGCCGATCGGTCAAAGCCGGTCGATATCGACCCGATGATGACCCATGTCGCGGCCGACATCATCTTCCGCACCCTCTTCTCGCAGACGCTGGACGAGGAACGCTCCAACATCATCCACACCGCCTTCGGCCGGTTCCAGCGGCTCGCCCATTCCGCCTCGATGCTGCGCCTCTACGGCATCCCCGCCGGCTGGTTCGAGAAGCGCTCGAAAGGCCCGGCCCGCGCCATCCATGACGTGTTCCGCCCGATCGTCGAAGCCCGCTACGAGGGCTATCATGGCCGGGGCGAGGCGCCCCATCGCGACATTCTCCAGTCGCTGATCGAGGTGCAGGATGCGCAGACCGGCGCCCATTTCACCTGCGAACAGGTGATGGAACAGGTCTCGACCATCTTCCTTGCCGGTCATGAAACCTCGGCCAGCACCATGACCTGGGCGCTCTACATGCTCGCCGAATGCGCCCATATCCAGGATCGGGTCCGCGTCGAAGTGGCCGGCATCGCCGGAGCCGAAGCGCTGACCGCGCCAATGCTCAAGGATATGAGCCATGTTCGCAACATCTTCCGCGAAACGCTGCGCCTCTATCCGCCGGTCGCCTTCTTCCCGCGCGAAGTCACCTGCCCGATGGAAATGCGCGACAAGAGCCTTGAAGAAGGATCGATGCTGGTCGTCGCGCCCTGGCTGACCCAGCGCAACAAGGATAATTGGGCCTGCCCGCACGCCTTCGATCCCGACCGTTTCGATGATCCGGCCAATGCCGACATGGTGAAACAGGCCTGGTTCCCCTTCGGCCGCGGCCCGCGCGTCTGCGTCGGCGCCGGCTTCGCCCAGCAGGAGGTGATGACTGTGATCGCCTCGGTCATCCGCCGCTACAGGCTGACCATGCCCGCCGGCTTCAAACCCGAACCCATCAGCCGCCTCACCATCCGCCCAAGGACCGGCATGAAACTGTTGTTCGAGCGGGAGTGAGGACGGCCATATTCTCATCTGTTCGATCTGGCAGACTTGAGCCAGTTTGCCGCTTTTAATGATATACTATTGGGATCAACTGATGATTCTTGCCGTCGCCATTTCGATACCGTTGATTGCATTAGCCCAAGTGACCGATGTTAACGCGGAACCGAGTACAGACCTGATCGCTCAATGTCGGCAGGAGCAAGTTGAGAAGCGCACCGCTCGTTGTTCTGCCGATATTTCGCATATTCAGCGGTTATTTATGACCAAGTTTTACCGTGAACGTTTAGCGCCTCCGTTTTGTGTGCCGGAGGGCAGCCATCCGGCAACCCGCAGAGATGCGTTGCTGTTGGAGATTAATGAGCGGCCTCGGTTAGAAAAACTGTCCAAGGTGATGCTGGTTTTTGAAGTTTCCAAACGGCGGTTTCCATGCCCTAAGGGCAATAGTTGGTCACCCTATTATGTTATGGGGACGAAGGCTTTGGAGGTGCGCTAGACCGTTCTTGGGTTAAAGTTCCTGCCATGGCCGGTTGATGGCGTCGATCACTTCCCACCCTGAGCGGCCGGCAATTCCACCTGTACCTGCGTCGGGATCGGCGCGGCCATGATCGCGATCCCCGCGACGATCCCCAGCACGCCCCACACCCAGCGCTTCGCGCGCAAATCCATGACGCCGCGCGCCAGGCAGTAAAGGCCGGCCAGGACCAGGATGATGGCGGCGATCATGCGACTTCCTCTTTTGCTGTCTCGTCCTCGGGCACGACATCGACGGCAACGCTGATGCTCTGGCCCGATCCGCCGACGAACAGCCCGTCCATCGGCGCGACATCGGCATAGTCGCGGCCCATGGCGATGAACAGATGATCCTCGCCGGTGATGACGCCATTGGTGGGGTCGAAGCCGATCCAGCCGCGCGTCGGCCCGCACCACAGCATCACCCAGGCATGCATGGCGTCGGCGCCGACCAGCCGGGGCATGCCCGGCGGCGGATAGGTGCGCAGATAGCCGCTGACATAAGCGGCAGGCAGGCCGACGAGGCGCAGCGCCACCACCATCACATGGGCGAAATCCTGGCACACGCCGTGGCGTGCGGCAAAGGCGTCGGCCACCGGCGTCCCGGCATCGGTGGCGCTGGGGTCATAGGCAAATTCCGCCTTGATCCGCTGCGCGAGTTCCCATGCAGCCGCGACGATCGGCCGATCGGGCGCCAGCATCGCGCCCGCCCAGCTACCGATCGCGTCCAGCATCGGCGCGCGGGGCGAGGCATAGAGGAATTGCGCGGGGGCAGAGGCGCTGATGTCGCGATCCGCCAGCGCCGCGCGCGCCACCATGGCGATGCTGGGGTCGTCCGCCTGCGGCTGGATCGGCGCGCCGCCCGTCACCCCGGCGCGGAACCGGCTCTCGATCGTCAGTTGCCGCAATGGCTGGTCGATCACCAGTCGCTCGACATGCACCGGCCAGGCGCCCGGCCGCGCCTCGATCGACAGCGGCGCGGGATCGACGCTCAAGGCATAGTCGGCGGTCCATTGCCCGGCCCAGGCCATCGGCCGCAGCCGCAGATTGAAGCGGGCGACCCGCACCGGCGCGCTATAGCGTAATATGCTTTTGTGCCGGACATGGTAGATCATGACAGCAGTTCTGCGCCCTCGACCTTTTCCGTCTTGCGGACCTGCAGGAAATAGCGCTGGCCGATCGCGTCGGACAAGGCGAGCAGCCGGCTTTCGATATCGGTCAGCGCCGCCATGGTCAGCATGTCGCCGGTCAGCGGCGCCAGCGTCGCCGCCAGCGCGCCCGCCAACCGCTGCGGTTCCTCCGGCAGGCCGTCGCCGCGCAGCGTGGGCAGGGCAGCGACATGTTCGGCGATGCGCTGCGCCTGATAGGCGATCGAGCGGGGATTCTGCGGCTCCAGCGCGACCAGATCGCGCACCGGCGGCAGCGACGGGCCGGTCAAATAGCGGTTGCGATAGCTGATCTGGCTGTCATGCAGGTCGAGCAGCACGGTCAGGTCGTCGGCCGACGCCCAGTCGCTGCCCAGCAGCAATGTCAGCCGGCATCCGGTGATCGCCCGCTCGATCCGCCGCCCCATGTCATGGAAGCGCCAGCCCTCGGTGCGTGCCATATTCTCCGCCGCCAGCCCCGACAGCGCCGAAATCCGCTCGATCATGCGCGATGCCGCGTCCAGCAGCGTCTCGGTCACCGCCCCGTCGAAGGCGGGCAGCGGCAGGCGCACCAACCGCCAGAAATCGGTCGCCAGCCTGTCGCGCAGCCCCTCGCCGATATTGGCGGCCACGCCCATCAGCGCGCGCACGCTGCCCGGCCGGCGCGCATCGCCCAGCGCCTGCGCGCACAGCGCGCCGACCGGCTGCGCCGCGTTTCCGGTGGCCCCCCACAGCGCCAGCTGCCCCGCCAGTCGCGCCATGGTCGGCGAATCCGACGACGGCCCCATATCGACCTCAATCGATTCGCCCACCACCGCGCGGATCACGCGCAGCGTCATTTCGGTCCGTTCGATATAGCGGCCCAGCCAATAGAGATTGTCCGCCGCCTTGGCCGGCAACAGCCCGCCGATCCGCCGGATCGCCGGCGCGCCGCCATCGCCCAGCAGCGTGTCGGGCGGCACCGGCTGGCTGTCGATCACGCACATGTCGGCCGACATGTCGCCTTCGCCCATCAGCGCGGCGCGGATATCGCCATGGGCGGCCAGCCGCGCGAAGGCGCCCGGCATGATCCGCCATTGCCCGAGGCCATCGCGCGCCACGAACACGCGCAGGGTGAAGGGCAGGGGGGCCAGCCGCCCGCCGACGATCGCCGGGGTGGTGGACAGCTTCACCACTTCCTGCCCGACATAGTCCATCGGCCGCCGCGCCATTGCCTCCAGCAAGGTCGCGCGCTGGTCCGCGTCCAGCGTCGATCCCTGCACCGATCGCGCCGGGCCAAGCCCCGCCGCATCCCGGTCGAACGCTGAAGCCACCAGCAATGCGTCCAGATGGCCGGTCACATGGCCGCGCTCACGCTCCTGTCCGCACCACCAGGTGGCGATATTGGGCAGCAGCAATTCGGTGCCCAGCAGGGCCTTGGCCAGTTGCGGCAGGAAGGCGGCAAAGGCGCGCGCCTCGATCACGCCCGCGCCCGGCCAATTGCTGACCATCAGCCCGCCGCGCGCGCAGGCATCATACAGGTCGGGCACGCCGATCCGCGATTCCCCGTCGAACGCCAGCGGGTCGAGGAAGCGGCTGTCCATCCAGCGCCACAGCCCGTCGATCCGCTTCAGCCCCTCGATCGTGCGCACGAACAGGCGGCCGTCGCTGACGATCAGGTCATCGCCCTCGACCAGCATCAGGCCCAGATAGCGGGCCAGATGCGCCTGTTCGGCATAGCTCTGGTTGAACCGGCCCGGCGTCAGCAGGCCGATGCGCGGATCGGCGCGCTGGCAATCGACCGCCAGGCCCCGGCGCAGGTCGGCGAAGAAGGGCGCCAGCCGCCGCGTGTTCATCGCACCCAGCAGGTCGCCGGTCGCGCGCGACAGCGCCAGCCTGTTCTCCAGCGCATAGCCGACGCCGACGGGCGTGCGCACCCGGTCGGCCAGCACGCGCCATTCGCCGTCCGGCCCGCGCCCCAGATCGGCGGCATAGAAATGGAGATAATGGCCGCGCGGTGGCGCCGCCCCGGTCATCACCCGCCAATAATGCGGGCTGCCGGTCACCACCGCGGCGGGCAGCTTGCCCTCGCGCACCAGGCTCTGGCCGCTGTAGATGTCGCTGATCACCCGCTCCAGCAGCTCGGCCCGCTGCATCAGCCCCTGTTCGATCCGGGTCCATTCGCCCGCGCCGATCAGCATCGGGATCGGGCTCAGCGGCCAGGGCCGTTCCTGCTCGTCGCCGGTCAGGCGGAATGCCAGGCCCAGATCCTGCGCCTGCCGCTCGACATTGCCGGCCAGCGTCGCCGGATCGCCCTGTCCCTGTTCCGACAATCGATCCAGCATCGCCCGCCAGCGGGGCGCCATCTCCGCCGGCGCCCCGGCGAACAGGTCGCCGCCCGACGCGCGCGCCAGATAGTCGCCGGCCCAGCCGGACGCTTCGAGACCCGGCAGGACAGGCGAGTCGGTCATCGTCTAATATTCGGGATGCCTGAACCGAAGGTCCAGCGTCATCGGAAATTCGCTTGGGCTTTCGGTCGGCGGCATGTCGACGGGGCCGGGCGTATGGCCATGATCCTGGAACCGCGCCTTGCGCCGCGCCTCCGCCTCATAGCTGTTGATCGGCACATCGTCATAATTGCGCCCGCCTGGATGGGCGACATGATAGACGCAGCCGCCCAGCGACCGCCCGCTCCAACTGTCGAATATGTCGAAGGTCAGCGGCGCATTGGCGGGCAGATTGGGGTGCAGGCAATTGGCCGGCGCCCATGCCTTGTACCGCACGCCGCCCACCGCCTCGCCCGGCACGCCGGTCGGCGTCATCGGCACCCGCCGGCCGTTGCAGCTGACGATATGGCGCCTGGCGACCAGGCCGGACACGCGCACCTGCAATCGCTCGGTCGAACTGTCGACATAGCGCACCGTGCCGCCGATCGCACCGGTCTCGCCCAGCACGTTCCACGGCTCCAGCGCATGGCTGATTTCCAGCCCGACGCCGCCGGCCTCCACGCTGCCATGCACCGGGAAGCGGAACTGGCGCTGCGCCTCGAACCAGTTGGGATCGAAATCATAGCCCGCCTGGCGCAGATCGTTCAGCACCTCCAGGAAATCGGCCCAGACGAAATGGCCCAGGAAGAAACGATCGTGCAGCGCTGTGCCCCAGCGCACCAGATTGCCCTGCTGCGGTTCGCGCCAGAACCAGGCGGTCAGCGCACGCAGCAGCAATTGCTGGGCCAGGCTCATCTGCGGGTCTGGCGGCATCTCGAACCCGCGAAACTCGACGAGGCCCAGGCGCCCGGTCGGCCCGTCGGGCGAGAACAGCTTGTCGATGCAGATTTCGGTGCGATGGGTATTGCCGGTCACATCGACCAGCAGGTTGCGGAACAGCCGGTCGACCAGCCAGGGCGGCGGTAGCTTGTCCTCGCCGTCGCGCACCGGATTGGGCACCTGCGCCAGCGCGATCTCCAGCTCATACAGGCTGTCGTGCCGCGCCTCGTCGATGCGCGGCGCCTGGCTGGTCGGGCCGATGAACAGGCCGGAAAACAGATAGGAGAGGGAGGGGTGCCGCTGCCAGTAGAGGACGAAGCTCTTGAGCAAGTCCGGCCGGCGGATGAACGGGCTGTCGTTCACGCTCGCCCCGCCCAGCACCAGATGATTGCCGCCGCCGGTGCCGACCGACCGGCCGTCGACCATGAACTTGTCGGCGGTCATCTTCACCTCGCGGGCATCGTCATAGACGCCCTGGGTGATCGCCACCGTCTCGGCCCAGCTTGTCGCCGGCTGGATATTCACCTCGACCACGCCGGGGTCGGGCGTCACCTTCAGCACGTTGACGCGCGGGTCGGACGGCGGCGCATAGCCCTCGATCCGCACCGGGATGCGCGTCGCCTCAGCCACCTTCTCGACCTGCGCAACCAGTTCCAGATAATCATCCAGCGTCTTCACCGGCGGGATGAACACCGACAGGAAATTGCCGCGCGGCTCGACCGTGACGGCGGTGCGCACCGCCCCTTCGATGAAGATCTGTTCCTGCCGGTCCTGATGCTCGGCGGCGGCGACTTCGGACCGCTCGAACCGTTCCGCCGGCGCATTGGTTTCGGCTGCCGCCTCGGTGCGATAATCGGCCAGCGGTTCCCGCGGCTCGCTCGTGTCCTGGGGGTGGATATAGGGGAAATCGGACGGCGGCACATAGGGTAGGGTGCCCAGCGGCAGGCGATAGCCCAGCGCCGAATCGCCCGGCACCGCGAACAGCGCCTTGCGCCGCACCTTCCACACCTCGCTCTGCCAGCGCGGCGCGCTCGCCTGCGTCTGCCAGCGCTGGATCGGCAACACATAGCCGACCGTCTTGGAAAGGCCGCCCTCGAACGCGCGCACCATCCGGCTGCGCTCCTCGGGATTGTCGAACTTGGGGTCGCCCGGCTCGGTATTGGCGGGCAGTTCCGCCTCCTTCACCGACCAGGCCAGCGCATCCTCGAACACCGGCTGGACGAAATCCGTCTCGACCCCCAGCCCGTCCGCCATGGCGGTCAGGAAGCGGCCGGCATCCTCGGCGGTAATGGTCTTGTCGCCCGCCTCCGGCTCGCCCGCGATCAGCCCGGCATCGCGCCAGATCGGCACGCCGTCCGCCCGCCAGTAGATCGAATAGCCCCAGCGCGGCAGGCTTTCGCCCGGATACCATTTGCCCTGGCCATGATGCAGCAGCGCGCCTGGCGCGAACCGGTCGCGCAGCCGCCGGATCAGCCGGTCGGCATAGCCCGCCTTGGTCGGCCCCACCGCATCGCCATTCCATTCGCCCGCCTGTGGATCGTCGACCGCGACGAAGGTCGGCTCACCGCCGGTGGTCAGCCGCACATCCTGCGCGATCAGGTCCGCGTCCACCTGCTCGCCCAGCGCCATCAGCGACGCCCAGCGCCCTTCGGTAAAGGGCTTGGTGATCCGCACCGCCTCGGCAATGCGGCTGACATTCATCGCGAAATTGAAATCGACCTCGGCTGGTTCGGCCATGCCGCTGATCGGCGCGGCGGACCGATAATGGGGCGTGGCGCAGAGCGGGATATGCCCCTCGCCCGCGAACATGCCGCTGGTCGCGTCGAGCGCGATCCAGCCGGCGCCGGGCACATAGGCTTCGGCCCAGGCATGCAGGTCGACCACATCCTGGGTAACGCCCTTCGGCCCTTCGATCGGTTCCACATCGGCGACCAACTGGATCGAATAGCCCGACACGAAGCGCGCGGCAAAGCCCAGCCGGCGTAGCAACTGCACCAGCAGCCAGGCCGAATCGCGGCACGATCCGGTGCCGATGTCCAGCGTCTCCTCGGGCGTCTGCACCCCGGTTTCCATGCGGATGACATAGCCGATGCGCTGCTGCAGCTTGCTGTTCACATCGACCAGGAAGTCGATCGTCCGCCCCTCGAACGACGCATGCTGGGCCACCAGTTCCTCGAACAGCGGCCCCTGCATCTCGACATCATAATAGGCCGCTAGATCGGTCTCCAGCTGCTCGTCATAGCTGAAGGGGTAATTTTCGGCATAGGGTTCGACGAAGAAGTCGAACGGGTTGATGATATCCAGATCGGCCAGCAGGTCGACCTCGATCGAGAAATGATCGACCGGATCGGGAAAGACGATCCGCGCCAGCCAGTTGCCGTGCGGGTCCTGCTGCCAGTTGAGGAAATGGTTCGCCGGCTCGATCTTCAGCGCATAATTGGGCACCTTGGTGCGACTGTGCGGAGCGGGCCGCAATCTTATCACCTGCGGACCCAGACGGATCGGGCGGCTATAGCGATAGGCGGTCAGGTGGTGCAGCGCGGCCTTGAGCATGATGCGATCAGAAACCACGCTTTGCTGCAATGCAATGCGAAACTGTCGCTTCGCCAAAGATTCTCGCAATTTCCGTTCGCGTCAGCGCCTCAACGCACCGCCGTCATCCCCGCGAAGCGGTATCTCTCTCTCTTCTTCCTCCGCGCCTCCGCGTCTTCGCGCGAACCGGAAAAATTCACGCGGAGCCGCGAAGACGCGGAGATTGGGAGAAAGGGCTTCCCCCTATTTCCCCTCCAGCCTTTGGCTGAAATAGACCATCTGCATCGCCTGCAACCGCGCGCCCTGTTCGATGTCCGCATCGCCCGAATGGCCGCCGGCGGTATCTTCGTAAAACAGATAGGGCAGGCCATAATCCTTCAGCCGCGCGGCGAATTTGCGCGCATGCTGCGGCCCGACCCGGTCATCCTTGGTCGTGGTCCAGATATAGGGCGTGGGATAGGCCACCCCCTTGCGGATATTGGCATAGGGCGAAATCTTCTCGAGAAACGCCTTCTCCTCCGGCACCGACACGCTGCCATATTCATCGACCCAGGATGCACCGGCCGCGATCTGTTCATATCGGATCATGTCGAGCAGCGGCACCTGGATCACCACCCCGTTCCAGAGGTCAGGATGCTGGTTGAACTCCACCCCCATCAACAGCCCGCCATTGGACCCGCCATAGATGCCGAATTTCTGCGGGCTGGACAGTTTGCGCGCGAAGATATCCTGCGCCACCGCCGCGAAATCATCATAGATGATCTGGCGCTTGGTTTTGAGGCCCGCCTCATGCCAGGCCGGGCCGAACTCGCCACCGCCACGGATATTGGCCAGCACGAAACTATTGCCCCGCTCCAGCCACAGCTTGCCGGTGATCGCCGCATAGCTGGGCGTCATCGGCACCTCGAAGCCGCCATAGGCGGTCATGATCGTCGGCGTGCTGCCGTCGGGCGTCATCCCCTTCTTGTGGACGATGAAATAGGGGATCTTGGTTCCGTCGCTCGACCTGGCTTCAAACTGCTCGACCACCAGCCCCGCCGCATCGAAGCGCGCCGGCATCGCCTTCACCTGCACCGGTTTCGGGTCGGCCGCGTCCATCGCCCATAATGTCGTCGGCGCCAGGAAGCCCGCGACGCTCAGATAAACCTGGTCGCTCTTGTCGGATGCGGCGACCGTGCTGATCGTCGCATTGTCGGGCAGGTCGACCGGCTGTGCGCTCCATTCCTTTGCACCGCGCGCATAGACCCGCACCCGCCCGCGCACATTGTCGTTGAGGCTCAGCACGACCCGATTCTGCGTTGCCACCACCCCGTCGATCGACTGGCGCGGTGTCGGCGCGAACAGGATTTCGGGCGTCAGCACCCCACCATCCTGCAGGGCTTTCAGCGCCACGCTCGCCAGCGCCCCCGCCGGCACGGTCACGCCGCCGCTTTCCCACGCCTCGCTGGTCTGGATCAGGACCTGCCCATCGACCATGCCCTGCAACTGGCTCTTGGCCGGCAGCGTCAGCCGCTTCGTCCCCTGCGCCGTCAGCAGCCAGGTCTCGTTGCCGAAGAAGGTGACGCCGCGAAACAGGAAGGCCGCCCTATTGCCCTGTCCATCGCTCAGCAGGATCGGCATCGACATCAGCTGGTCGCTCGCCGCGCCGCGAAACACCTCCTGCGCCTCGTCCAGTGTCTGCCCGCGCTTCAGCGTCTTGATGACGAAGGGATAGCCCGACTTGGTCAGGCTGTCCGCACCCCAGTCGCGCGACAGAAGGAGCGTATCCTTGTCCAGCCACACCGCATTCTGCTTGGCATTGGCAATGTCGAACCCGCCCGGCATGAACCGGCCGTCGACCAGGTCGAACTCGCGCAGCCGCACCGCATCCTCGCCACCATCCGATAGCGCCAGCAGCGCGATCCGCTCCTCGGGGTCGAGGATGGTCGCGCCCTTCCAAACCCATTTCTTCCCTTCCGCCCTGGACAGCGCATCTAGGTCCAGCACCGTCGTCCAGTTGGGCGCGGCCGACGCATAATCAGCCTCGGACGTATAGCGCCACACGCCCTGCGGATGGTCGGCATCGCGCCAGAAATTATAGACGCGGCCATGGATCAGCATCGGCATCGCGATCCGGTCCTTGGCCGATGCGATCGCCAGCGCATCCCTGTAATAGCCGGCATAGCGCGGATCGCCCTGCAGCGTGGCGACGGTCGCCTTGTTCTCCGCCTCCACCCACTGCATCGCGCGCGGCCCGGTCCAGTCCTCCAGCCAGACGAACGGATCGTCGGCCGGAGCGGGGGCGGGCGCAGCAGCGCCGGTCAGCAGGGCAGCAGAAACCATCGTCAAAAACCTCTTCATTGCGCCCCCCTCATTGTCCTCAATCCTGCGCCAACTGCCCCCGCAGGTAACGCCGTCGCAGCACCGCGCCCGCCACCAGCAGCGGCAGCGACGCGGCACAGGCGATCAGCCCCAGCAGCATCGGCGACCAGCCCATCAGGCTGTGGACGCCAAAGGCTGATGGCAGGATCAGCAGCAGCGCGCCCAGGGTGAGCAGCCACAGCCCCCAGCGTCGCGGCCGAACCGCCACCATCCGCATCTCGTGCCGCAACGCCTTGCGCCGGGCCTTCTCGTCGGTGGCGACGCTCATGCCGCCTCCGCCTGGCGCGCGGCGAAATCGGCCCGCGCCTGCACCACCGCCGGATAGCTGCCCTCGATCCACTGGAACAGCGGCCCCAGCGCATCGCCCAGCGACACGCCCAGTGGCGTCAGTTCATATTCGACATGGGGCGGCACGGTCGCGAAGTCATGGCGCACCACCAGCCCATTGGCCTCCAGTGCGCGCAGCGTCTGGGTCAGCATCTTCTGGCTGATGCCGCCGATCCGCCGCTTCAGCTCGCCATTGCGTCGCACCCCCTGGCCGACCACCAGCAGGATCAGCAGGCTCCAGCGATCCCCGATCAGGTCCAGCAGGTCGCGGGACGGGCAATGCGCCTCGCACGGATCGATCCGCTCGGTCCATTCCGGCAGGCTCATGGGTAGGTACTCCAAGGTGCGTACTTCACTTGCAGTACCTAGGCATCCATCTTGGCGTCCGCAAGCCGGCTGCACCCTCATGACGTGCAACAAGGACATATGAAAATGAGCAAGATCGCCATCGTCTACCATAGCGGCTTCGGCCATACCGATGTGCTGGCGCGCGACGTCGCCCGGGGCGTCACCGACAGCGGCGGCGTCGCCGACCTGCTGCGCATTGACGGCCTCCAGGCCGATTTCGGCGAATTTTTCGATCGCCTCGCCGATGCCGATGCCATCATCTTCGGCTCCCCCACCTATATGGGCACCGTCTCCGCGCCGATGAAGGCGTTCATGGACGCCAGCGCCAAAGTCTATTTCACCAAGCAATGGAAGGACAAGCTGGGCGCTGCCTTCACCGTCTCCGGCTCGCCCTCGGGCGACAAGCTCAACACCCTGACCAGCCTTGCCATCTTCGCTGCCCAGCATGGCATGCTGTGGATCGGCACCGGCCAGAATCCGGGCAATAATGACGATGAAAGCGCCGCGACCGACGCCGAAAACCGCCTCGGCAGCTTCATCGGCGCCATGGCCCAGGCGGCCAATGACAGTCCCGATGTCACGCCGAAAGCCGGCGACCGCGCCACCGCCCGTTCGCTGGGCCGCCGCGTGGCCCTGGCCGCCACACGCTGGCGCGCCGGCGCCGCGGCTGTTCCTCTAGGGGCGATCGACATTCAGATGATGACGTGACGAAAATGGTGGTTTTCTGTGACCCGGAGCGCAGCGTACTAAAAGTACGTGAGCACCGGAAGCGCGGGAAACCGCCATTTGCAGGCCGTCAGGGCTGAATGCCGATTGACCCTAACCCGATCTTAAACCCGATCGGCTATCCCGCGCGCATCTTCGTTCTTCCAGGCAGGCGCATATCGTGGCGATCATTGTCTTCACCCGGCCCGTTCCCTTTCCGATCGCTTCGCTGCGCCAGCTTCTTGCCGCGCAACTGCCGCTCTACAAATGGACCGTGGGCGAGGATGATGATGGCGGCGCGGAAACCATGGGCCAATGGGCCGATGCCCAGCTGATCTGCGGCCGCACCGACGCCAGCATCGTCTTCTGCGAGCTGTTCGCTCGCGCCCAGCCCTTTGCCGGCGATGCGCCGGTGCATCGCTGGCATCTGGAGCTGAAGCGGCCGACCACCGACAATGACGTGATTGCCCATCGCATCCTGTTGCTCGTCGCCGCGACCGTGATGCTGGCCGACGATGGCGCGCTGTGCCAGTTGCTGCCGGGCGGCGGCTGGCTGTCGAGCGACGACATGATCCGCGCCACCCGCGCGCTGCTCGCTGGCGAATCGCTTGAAAAGCTCGCCCAGTTCGGCCGCCCCGCCAGCGCCTTTGCCGGCAGCGCGCCTGCGCCGGTTGCCGCGTCCGTGCCGCGCCCGGCCGGCCGCTATGCCGGGCTAGCCCCGGAACAGGCGATGTCGCTGGGCCAGATGGACGAAAGCTTCGCCCGCATCCTGCGCGAAAAGGGGATGGGTGACATTGCCGACAGCATGGGCCTGGCCGCGCCGCCGGCCTTCGCGCATGAACGGCCCCGGGCCGATCGCCTGCCGACCATGGTGCTGCTCGCCACCCAGCCGCTGATTCTCGACTGGGCATTGGTGCAGGAAGGGATCGGCGCGATCGACCCGCGCGGCGACTGGACGCTGTCTGAAACCGGGCTCAGTCATGGCGTGCTGGCCGGGCGCGGGGCGACGATCCGCATCGATACCCATCATGCGCCGCTGCCCGCCTACCTCATGGCCCAGGCCCAGGCGCGCAGCCACGGCCTGACCGAAGAGGATAAGCGGCTGCTCGCCACCCATCGCCTGCATCACAGTGTCAGCGTCGATCTCGATACCCGCGCCGCCGATTTCGTCGATGTGCGCCAGTCCGCCAAGGTGGCGACCTTGCTGATGGGGCTGGCGGCCAAGCGGCAGGGCTGCATCGGCCTGTTCAACGCCGGCGTTGGTACGGTGATGCCGGTCGCGCGCCTGCAGCAGCAGGTCGGCATATTGGGCAGCGACGAAGTGCCGATCACGCTCTGGACCTGGTGCGCCTTTGAATCGATCCAGCCCGACGCCATCTCGATCTCCACCGGGGCATGCTGCCCTTCACCGGCTATGAAGTGGAATTGTGGAATGCGCCGGGTACGCTCGAACAGGTGGCGGAGCGGCTGAACGGGGTGCTGCGCTACCTGCTCATCAACGGTCCGGTGATCAGCCATGGCGACACGATCGGCGATCATGCCGCCGACCGCTCGACCCGCTGCTTCCTGGGCGACAGCCGCGCCGATCGCGGCGCGGATGTGGTGCCAGCGATGCTGCTCGAATTTGACGGTGTGTCCGGCGATACTGCCGTCCGTCCGCGCGCCGACCTGCCGCAGGCGGCTTCGGCCATTGCGCCGCCCATTCCTGCCGCCGCCAGCGCACCGGCGATGCCTGCGCCGTCCCGTGCTACGCCCGCCGGGCTTGGTCGCCGCGCGCCGGGGGGCTTCGGCCGCAAGGGGCTTTAACTCTCCATCCGCTTGCGCTATCGCAGGCACATATCCCCGGGGGACCGTCCGCAGACGGTTGAGAGGCGGCTTTGTGGCCGCGACCCGCTGAACCTGATCCAGTTGACACTGGCGTAGGGAGGGAGTGGCTCTTGCCCGTAACAGGCTGTCCGCGCCCATCCTCCGCCCAAAGATATGGCGAATAGGAGGACGTCTGCGCATGGACACGATTTCCGTACTCACCCTGCGCCTGGCTGAAGCGATCGGCCTCTACATGATCGTCATCGGCATTGGCGGCCTGGTCGCGCCGCAACGCTGGCGGGCGATGATGGACGATCTCCAGCGTTCGCCCGGCCTCGTCATCGCGCTCGGCTTCCCGGTCTTCGCCGTCGGCGCCGCGCTCGTCCTCATCCACAGCATCTGGACCGATCCGCTGGCGATCATCGTCAGCCTGATCGGCTATGCCGCCCTGATCGAAGGGGCGCTGCTGCTCGCCGTGCCCGGCCCGCTGATCCGCATCGGCCTCTGGTCGCTCCATTTCACCCGCGTCTGGGCGATCGTCTCGATGCTGCTCGGCCTCGCCCTCTTCCTCGCCGGCCTCACCGGTCGCGCCACCATTTCCGTCTGAAAGGCAGTTCCATGGCAGATGTCCCCGCCCGCACCGAAATGCGCGTTACTACGGGAGCCATTCGTGGCTCGAAGAAGATCCATGTCGGCCCGCGCAAGGTCGCCATGCGCGAGATTCATCTGGAACCGGGCAGCGGCGAGCCGCCGGTCCGCGTCTATGACACCTCCGGCCCCTATACCGATCCCGACGCCCGCATCGACATCATGGCGGGGCTGCAGCAGTTGCGCCGCGACTGGATCCGCGAACGCGGCGATGTCGAGGACTATGACGCGCGCGCGATCCAGCCGGAGGATAATGGCCTGAAGGGTCCCGACCGCTCAGGTGGAGTTCAGCCTTTCCCCAATGTCGTGAAGCGCCCGTTGCGCGCCAAGGCCGGCGCCAACGTCTCCCAGATGCACTATGCCCGTCGCGGCATCATCACCCCGGAAATGGAATATGTGGCGGAACGCGAGAATCTCGGCCGCGCCCGCCTCGCAGACTATGTCCGCGACGGCGAAAGCTGGGGCGCATCGATCCCCGACTATGTGACGCCGGAATTCGTGCGCGATGAAGTCGCGCGCGGCCGCGCGATCATCCCGTCGAACATCAACCACCCGGAATCCGAGCCGATGGCGATCGGCCGCAATTTCCTGGTGAAGATCAACGCCAATATCGGCAACAGCGCCGTCGCCTCCGACGTCGCGGCCGAAGTCGACAAGCTGGTCTGGTCGATCCGCTGGGGCGCCGACACGGTGATGGACCTGTCGACCGGCCGCAACATCCATGACACGCGCGAATGGATCATCCGCAACTCGCCCGTGCCGATCGGCACCGTCCCCATCTATCAGGCGCTCGAAAAGGTCGGCGGCATCGCCGAGGACCTGACCTGGGACATTTTCCGCGATACGCTGATCGAACAGGCCGAACAGGGCGTCGACTATTTCACCATCCATGCGGGCGTCCGCCTCGCCTATATCCCGATGGCGGCAAAGCGCGTCACCGGCATCGTCTCGCGCGGCGGATCGATCATGGCGAAATGGTGCCTGGCGCACCACAAGGAGAGCTTCCTCTACGATCATTTCGACGAGATCACGGAGATCATGAAGGCCTATGACATCGCCTATTCGCTGGGCGACGGCCTGCGCCCCGGCTCCATCGCCGACGCCAATGACGAAGCGCAATTCTCCGAACTCTACACGCTGGGCGAACTGACCCACCGTGCTTGGAAACAGGATGTGCAGGTGATGATCGAAGGGCCGGGCCATGTGCCCATGCACAAGATCAAGGAGAATATGGAAAAGCAGCTCCAGGTCTGCGGCGAAGCGCCCTTCTATACGCTGGGGCCGCTCACCACCGACATCGCGCCGGGATACGACCATATCACCTCGGGCATCGGCGCCGCCCAGATCGGCTGGTATGGCACGGCGATGCTCTGCTACGTCACGCCCAAGGAGCATCTGGGCCTGCCCGACCGCGATGACGTGAAGGTCGGCGTCGTCACCTACAAGCTCGCCGCCCACGCCGCCGACCTTGCCAAGGGCCACCCCGCCGCGCAGGTCCGCGACGACGCGCTCAGCCGCGCCCGCTTCGAGTTCCGCTGGCGCGACCAGTTCAACCTGAGCCTCGATCCCGACACGGCCGAACAATATCATGACCAGACCCTGCCGGCCGAAGGCGCCAAGAGCGCCCATTTCTGCTCGATGTGCGGCCCCAAATTCTGCTCGATGAAGATCACGCAGGAAGTGAGGGATTTCGCCGCCAAGAAGAACCAGCCGGCGGATGGCTTCCTCGAAGCCGGCTTGACGGGCGCCGAAGTGGCCGAAGCCAGCAAAGCCGCCGCGCTGAAAGGCATGGAAGAGATGAGCAAACTCTTCAAGGAAACCGGCAGCGAACTCTATATGGGCGCCGGCGGCAGGGAGCATGATTGAGTAATCACTCCCCCCTTGCGCTTCCCGTTGGCCCGATTAATCAGGCTGACGGGGATTATTGGGGGGAGAGTTTTCGTGCGTTATCATTCTGTTGCCGCCATCATTCTGGCGGCGGCCTTGCCGTGCCATCCGCTGCTTGCGCAGAATATGATGATGGTCCCGGTCGGGGGCGGCACGGCGACGCCGGTGCCGCAGGCCCCGGCGATGGATCCCAAGGACAGTCCGGAGGAGATCGCACGTGATTCTGCGCGTGACCTCACCGGTAGCCGTTTCTACAACAAACCGGGCGCGACCCGGGCCGATTATGATGCGGCATGGCAGGATTGCCGTCTGATCGCGCGGGGCTCGCGCACGCCTTCGGGCACTGTGCCCTATTATTATAATCCGGCCGTCATCTCGCCGTTGGCTGCAGGTGTGGGCGCGGGGCTTGGCGGCCTGATCGCCGGCGCGATCATCGAAGGCGAGCAACGTCGCGCCAATCGCCGCAGCTGCCTGCTGATCCGCGGCTGGCGTCAGGTGGAATTGCCCGCGCAGGAAGCGGTACGTGTCGCCGCGCTCAGCGAGGCGGATCGCAGCAGCTATTTCAACGGCATCGTCGGTGCAACGGATGTGCAGGGGGACGTGACAGCGCGGACCAGCTTCACGCCGCCCAGCGATCCGTCTTTCCTGCTTGATGGCCCACTGGCCGGGCCATCCACGCTGTTCCTCGGCAAGAAGGTTGATCCGGCCGCACCGCTGACATTGGCGCCGGGTGAAGGTGCGGTCGTCATCGCCTATCGTCGCACGGGCAAGCCATTCAACGGACACGGTTTCGTTCAATTCGCCCGCTATGATGCCGCCGGGAACGACCTGATCTATCAGCCCAAGGACTGGAAGAAAAAGGGAGACAAGACCAGCTATTTGTCATTGGCTGGCAGTGCGAATGGCAAGGCGCCCTATGAAGTCCAGATCATCCGGTTGACGGCTGGCGATTATGTGATTTCCGACACGGGCCTGGGTCGGATTTCGACAGGGGGCTCCAATTGCTTCGGCGCGCCGACTTTTCATGTCAGCGAAGGCGAAGTGGCCTATATCGGAGACTTCATTCCCGTCGTTGGCGCAAAGGCTGCGGATGGAACAAAATTCTACGGCATCACTTACGCCTCGCACATTGAGGACGCCCGACAGGCGCTGGCCGCGCAGCAGGCCGATATCGCCAAGCTGCTGAAGCCCGCGAAAATGCATAATGCGGCAACCTACGCCTGCTCCGGGACAGTCATGAATCGTTGGGACATACCCGGGGCGGATGGCGGGGCACAGATTGCCGCGACGCCGGCCGTTGCTGGTTCCGACGTGCCGATCGCTCCGGCATCCTGAGCGCGCGCGAGGGAAAGCACCAAGAGCCGTCCTCATAACGGCGGCTCTTGGTATGGCAGGGCGGACATGTTATAACTTTCGTATGAACGCTCCCCTCAAGATCACGAAGATCGGCAACAGCGCCGGTGTGATCCTGCCCAAGGAATTGCTGGCGCATCTCCAGGCGGCGGCGGGCGACAGCCTTTCGGTTGTCCTCACGCCGCGCGGCATCGAACTATCGGCCGCCGAGCCGGATTTCGAGGCGCAGATGGCCGCCGCACGGGAAGTCATGGCGCGGCGCAAGCGGGCGCTGCGCGAACTGGCGAAATAATGGCCCGGCCCGATTGGGTCTGGATCACGCCCGCCGTGGCGGAAGCCGCCCATGCCGAGCAGATTGCCGAACATGGCGGAGGCGGCGATGCGCTGCGCGATCGCGGCCTGTTCGAAAGCGCGATGGCGCGGCCCCAACAACTTGCCCATTATGGTGAACCGGATGCCGCTGACCTGGCGGCTGCTTACGCCTATGGGCTGGCGCGCAATCATCCCTTTGTCGATGGCAACAAACGGATTGCGGCGGTGGTCAGCGAAACCTTCCTGCTGCTGAATGGTCATGCCCTGACCGCGACCGACGCCGAAATGGTCGTGGCCTTCATGGATCTGGCCGCCGGCACCCTGTCGGAAGAAGAACTGGCCGACTGGTTCCGCCACCATCTCGCGCCCTGACGCTGCGCCGCCCCTGTCCTACACGGCGATCCTCTGATCTACCCTGGGGCATGACACAGCACATCCCCGCTCGCCCGCCCGCGCCGATCGCGCCGGCTATCTTCACTCCCGCCCGCTGGACCCCGGCCCGGCAACGCACCTTCCTGACCGCCCTCTACCAGAGCGGCAGCGTGGCCCAGGCCGCGCGCATGGTCGGCATGTCGCCCTCCAGCGCGCATCGCCTGCGCCGCCGGCTCGCCGGCACCGCCTTCGACCGGGACTGGAGCAACGCGCTGGCGCTCCATGCCCAGGCGATGGCCGACCCGATCGCCACCCAGCTTCGCCCACAGGCCGCGACGCGTCGTTGAGGAAAATTGGTGCAAAACAGGTGCAATAGTGTCGCGTCACCGGGGCTTTGTGGGCGCATGATGCGTCGCCCCGGTGGCGCGTATTGATGCACGACAGGCGCGTGGGTGACGCGCGACCGGTGCAAAAGCGGCGCAAATCCCCCGAAAAGGCCGATAACGCTGTGAACTTCGGGCGTGACCCTGGGCCTTTCGCCATGAGCCGCCTTGCAGGATCGCGGAAAATATGAGAACAAATAACGAACATGATTCGTCCTCAGGGGAGGAAGTCCATGGTTCATCGTCTCACATCGCTTTTACCGCTGCTGCTCGCCGCGATCCTTGTCGGCATGCCCGGCCCGGCGGCGGCCAAGCCTGATTTTTCCCATGTCACGTCGCGTGAGCAGGCGGAGGCGCTGGTGGCGACCGGCGCCCTGGTGCGCATCTATCTCTTCCCGATCCGTCTGGGCGGGCCGAAGCGCAAGGCGAATATCAGCTATGTCCCGCCGGGGGCCGGCGCGGCGCTTGACCAGATTACCGGCACACTACAGCGCTTCACCCGGCAAGGGCTGGTCGACCGGCTGGAGGTCATACCCGAATATCGCGGCACCAGCTTCGTACCGACGCGCATCAATATATATGCCACCCATAGCGGGCAGGAGGGCGGTTTCCACCCGAGCATCGAGATATGGTGACGGTCGGCGCGGGCCAGGTGCTGCCCGCTCAGGCCTCCAGCATGCGCAGGCTGCGGCGCTTCTTCCAGTCCAGCACCACCTGGATGCGCATGCTCCAGCTGCCGTCCCATTCGACCGCCAGCCCATGCGTTTCCAATTGCGTCGCGATCCGCCGGCCGATCTCCAGCGCCGCCGCCTCGCCCGCCGCGCAGGCGCCATAGTTGAGGTACAGGCCTTCGCCCTCGACCGCCGCCTCGGTGTCCTGCATGTGGAAAAAGGCATAGCCCTCGGCCGGGCGGCCTTCGCCGATCGCTTCCTCGATCTCGTCCCAGATCTCGGTCGCGCCGCAATTGCCGCAACAGGTGAAATTCTGCCGCGCGATCACGCCCTCGGCCTCCAGCGCGGCAAAGGCGGCGTCCAGCCGGTCGCAATCGGTCATGTCGGGCCAGGCCTTCTCGGCGGCACGATGCTCGGCCAGCGCCTGGCGCAGCGCGGCCGAAGCCTCGCGCCGCAGGGTCGGGGCGGGCAATTCCTCCTCGAACGCATCATGGGCGGCGGTCAGCACCGCGTCATCGTCGTGAAATCCGCCGGCGACATCGCGCCATACCTGGTCGCGCAGCGCCGCGAGCGGATCATAGGGGGGAAGGGCGGGTTGTTGCTCGGGGGCGTTGGTCTTGCCGAAGATTCGATTCCACAATGCGCCGAACATGCGTTTGCCAGCCTCCCGCGATGCACCGTCCTGTCCGCAACATGGCGCGTCCGAAGGCAAAGGAAAAGGGGGGAATTGACCGATGAATCGCGACAGCTTCACGGTCCGCCGCAGCGATGCCCCCAAATGGCCTCCCGATCGTTACGGCGCGGGTTCCAGCACCACGTCCCAATGGTCCTCGGTCACCGCCATGCGCCTGGCCTCCTCGGCATCGAACGCCGCCTTGTCGGGGAACAGACGCGCCTTGGCCGCCGCCATCGCCGCCTTGTACGCTTCGCCGGCGCCCACGCCGTCGGCGCCATGCTTGTAGACGATGGTGGTGCGCACGTCCCACCGCGTGCTGCCGCCCATATGGGTGAAGGGCATCTCCACCGTGACATCGTTGATAAAGCCCTGCCGCATCATTTCGCGCAGCAAGGCTTCGTGCTGTTTATGATAGGCGGCCAGGAACTGGCCCATGCCGCCCCATTTGACGCGATAATAATTTTCCACCTTCAACGGACCATCGGCGGGCGCGGCCGTCTGGGCGGTGGCAGGCGTGGCAGCCAGGCCGAGCAGGATCAGGACAAGGGGCAGGCGCATCGCGGCGGGAACCTTTCGGGACAAAGGGAAGGACTGCCCTTCCAGACGGATCAGCCGCAGATTTCCGCGCCCTTTGGTGCAATCGCGCTTGCCCCGCATCGCGCAAGGCTCCACCATGACGCCACTTTATCCAGCGAAGGACCGCCGATGACCCGCCCCCGCCTCTGGACCGTCCTCACCTTGTCCGCCGCTCTGGCCGCCTGCAGCGGCGACAAGACGGCACCTACCAATAATGCGGTCGAAAATGCTTTGAATGCAGCGGCCAATGCCGCTGAAAATGCCGCCGCCAATGCCGTCAACGCCACCAATATCGCGCCACCCACGGCCAACGCCTTCGGCAAATATGTCGGCAAATATCCGTTCGACAAGGTCGGTGCCCATAGCTGGGCCGACGATCCGGCCGTGACCAAAGCGGTGGAAACGGCGGTCGCCGACAAGGCAGTGCGCAAATGGGTGCTGGACGATGCCGGGCCTTCCTCGCCGATCGGCACCATCGATGGCAAGGTGGCGGCCTGGTCGTGCCAGACCCATAATTGCGGCCCGCACCAGTGGCTGACCCTGGTCGATCCGGCCAGCGGCACGGCCGAGATCTGCTATTATGACGAATCCGTCGATGCCCAGTCGACCCGCTGGTTCAAGGCCGGCAAGGAGGAGAAGCGTCCAGGCAAATGTCCCGAGATCCCGAGCTGATCAATCCGCCCGCTCCCGCGCCTTGACCTTTCGCACCTCGGCGAGCTGGCCCATCAATATGGCCAGCGCGTCGCGCTCCGCCTGGGGCAGGTCTTTGGCCTCGAAATGGCGGATTAGCACTTCCAGTGCATCGCCGATCCGGCCGATCTGCCGGCCATAGCTGCCGACCTCGTTCAGCACCGCCCGTTCCATGTCCGGCCGTGCCGTCTGGCCCAGCGCGATATTGACCAGGCCGACCTGCCCGCCATTTTGCGTCCAGGTCAGGGGATTGATCGCCTGCCACAATTTCTCGGGTGCCAGCGCAATGCTGAAAGGTTCCATGCCGTGCTCCTTGTCGGGGAAGGATGACGGAGGCGAAGCCTGCCATGGCCGCCGCATCGGGGCAAGATGCTGTCCTACAGCGGCCCGCCCCGCTATTCTTGCTACCCAACCCTCGACTTTTCGATAGGATCAGCGGGGCGCAAGAAAATGTCAGAATGTGCGGGAAATGTGCGAAGTTAAGCGGATGATCTCCAACAAGGGATGCTTTTGCGTGGCCGGCCGGATGCCCGTGCCACTGGATTGCTACCGGTCATGCTCTAAATAGCAACAAATGCCCCCAGCCACGCCCGATTCCACGCCCCTTCCGCCCGCCTGGGCCACTTTGCGGCGCTTCATCCCCTATCTCTGGCCGGCCGACGCGCCGGCCTTGCGCCGCCGCGTCGCGATTGCGCTGGCACTGGTTGCGCTGGCGAAGGTCATCACCCTCGCCATGCCCTTCGCCTATAAGGGCGCGATCGACCGGATGGCGCCGGGGCTGGAGCCGGCCGCCGGCCTCGCCATGGCGCTGGTCGTCGCCTATGCCGGCGCGCGCTTTGGCGGCGTGTTGTTCGACAATCTGCGCAACGCCATTTTCGAGAAGGTCGGGCAGGAAGCGGGCCGGCGCCTGGCCGACGACGTCTTCGTCCATCTCCACCGCCTGTCGCTGCGCTTCCATCTCGACCGCCGCACCGGCGCCGTCACCAAGATCGTCGAACGCGGCACGAAAAGCATCGATACGATGCTCTATTTCCTGCTGTTCAACATCGCGCCGACGGTGCTGGAACTGCTCGCCGTCTGCGCCATCTTCCTGGTGAAATTCGGCCCCGGCCTGGTCGCCGCGACGCTGGTCATGGTCGCCCTCTATATCTGGTTCACCCGCCTCGTCACCGAATGGCGCAACCAGCTTCGCCGCGACATGGTGGACATGGACACCAGCGCCGTCGCCCATGCCGTCGACAGCCTGCTCAATTTCGAGACGGTCAAATATTTCGGCGCAGAGGAGCGCGAGGCGCGGCGCTACGGCACTGCCATGCGCCGCTATGCCAAGGCGGCGGTAAAGTCGGAAAACAGCCTCGCCTGGCTCAATATCGGCCAGTCGCTCATCACCAACCTGATGATGGGCGGGGCGATGGCCTATACCGTCTGGGGCTGGAGCCGGGGGCAATTCTCCACCGGCGACGTGGTGCTGGTGAACACGCTCCTGTCGCAACTGTTCCGCCCGCTCGACCTGCTCGGCATGGTCTATCGCACCATCCGCCAGGGCCTGATCGACATGGAGGCGATGTACAAGCTGATCGATACTGAGACGGAGGTGGCGGACGTGCCCGGCGCCCCGGCGCTGCAGGTGGCCGGTGGCGCGGTCCGTTTCGACAGCGTCCGTTTCGGCTATGATCCTGAGCGCGAAATCCTCCATGGCGTCAGCTTCGCGGTGCCGGCGGGCAAGACGCTTGCCATCGTCGGTCCCTCGGGCGCGGGCAAGTCGACCATCGCCCGCATCCTGTTCCGCTTCTACGATATCCAGGGCGGCACCGTGTCGATCGACGGGCAGGATATCGCCGCCGTGAGCCAGCAGTCGCTGCGCGCCGCGATCGGCATCGTGCCGCAGGACATGGTCCTGTTCAACGACACGGTCGGCTATAATATCGGCTATGGCCGCGAAGGCGCGAGCCAGGACGAAATCGAGGCGGCGGCCAAGGCGGCGTCGATCCATGATTTCATCATGAGCCTGCCCCAGGGCTATGACACCCGCGTCGGCGAGCGTGGCCTCAAGCTGTCGGGTGGCGAGAAGCAGCGCGTCGCCATCGCCCGCACGCTGCTGAAAGACCCGCCGGTGCTGGTGCTGGACGAAGCGACCAGCGCCCTGGACAGCCGCACCGAGACCGAAATCCAGACCGTGCTGCGCGACATCAGCCGCAAGCGCACGACATTGGTGGTGGCCCATCGCCTGTCGACCGTGGTCGATGCCGACGAGATCATCGTGCTGGATGCTGGTCGCATTGTCGAGCGTGGGCGTCATGCCGATCTTGTCCGCGCCGACGGCCTTTACGCCACCATGTGGGCGCGCCAGGCGACCGAGCGCGACGATATGCCGCAGGAGCCGGGCATAGAGGATATGTTCGAGATCGCCCCGCAATAGAAAACGCCCCCTCCCGCTGGGGGAGAGGGCGTTCGGATATCGTGACGATCGTCAGTTCTGCGTCGTCACCGTTGTGGTCGTACGCTCGGCAACGGTGGTCGGCGCGGCCTTCTTCTTGACCACGGTGGTCGTGCGCTTCTGCGCGGTGCTCCGCGACGGCGCGGCCTTGACCGTCTCGGTGGTCACGGTGGTGGTTGGTGTGGTTGCCGCTGCCAGCGAGGCGGACGTCTGCGCTGCCCGGGCATCGGCGGCGGCCGACGCGGCGGCCTGTTCGGCGGCACTGGCACGGGCATTGGCAGCATCGGCCTGCTGCTGCGCGCTGGCGGCGCTCTGCGCCTGGATCTGCGCGTCGGCGTCGGCCTGCTGCTTATTCTCGCCGATCGCCATGTCGGCGGCCTGCTGGGCATCGATGGCGGACGCGATCGCCTTCTGCTCCTTGCCGCTCTTCAGCTCTTCCTGTGCCAGGCGCAGCGACGCCTGGGCGCGGGACAGCAGGTCGGGCGATGCGTTGAGCTTGGTGGCTGCGTCGATCTTACCCTGTGCCTGGGAAATGGCGGCCAGTGCCCGTTCCTCGTCACCGGCCAGCGCCGGAGTCGTTGTCAGAAAAAGGGCGGATGCAGCCAATAGGCTGCCAATGACGGACCCATTCTTATACATGTTCTTCTCCTGTCATTATCTTATGACGGCTCGAAAAACGTGCTTGTCTATCGACAAGTTCCTCCGGCTGGCGAAGTCCAGTCTCGCTTCATCCCTCGATGAAGTTGGCCGCGACTTCCGCCGGTACCCGCATCAGCCGGCCGCTCTCCTTGTGGATCATCGCCCAGGTCGATTTGGCGGACACCTTCACCTTGCCATCCGGGCCGGTGAACTCGATCAGCCGGTCGAACCGCGCGCCGCGCGGTCCTTCCGGTATCCAGGTGCGGCCCGATACGACATCACCCTCGGTCACATTGCCGCGATAATCGACCTCATGCCGGGTCACGACCCAGATATAGGCCTCGACATGGGCCGGGTCGGCATCGGTCATCCAATGTTCGACCGACAATTGCTCCATCCACTGCACCCACACCGCATTGTTCACATGGCCCAGCACATCGATATGCTCGGGCCGTGCGGTGAATGGCTTGGTGAAGCTCGATGCCATCAGCCTTCCACTCCCAGCTGCCACAGGATGAACGCAAATTCCTCGGCGGTCTCGTGCAGGCTCTCGAACCGCCCGGACTTGCCGCCATGGCCGGCGCCCATATTGGTCTTGAGCAGCAGGATATTGCCGTCGGTCTTGGTCGCGCGCAGCTTCGCCACCCACTTGGCCGGCTCCCAATAGGTGACGCGCGGATCGTTGAGGCCGGCGGTCACCATCAGCGGCGGATAGGCCTGGGCACTGACATGGGTATAGGGATCATAGCTCTGGATGGTACGGAACGCGGCCTCGTCCTCGATCGGATTGCCCCATTCGGGCCATTCGCCTGGCGTTAAGGGAAGCGTCTCGTCCAGCATGGTGTTGAGCACGTCGACGAAGGGCACATGCGCCACCACCGCGCCCCACAGCTCGGGATCGCTGTTGATCACTGCGCCCATCAGTTCGCCGCCGGCCGATCCGCCCGAAATGCTGATCTTGCCTTTGCTGCTATAGCCCAGCGCGATCAGCCCCTTCGCGACATCGACGAAATCGGTGAAGGTGTTGGTGCGCTTGTCGAGCTTGCCGTCGAGATACCATTGCTGGCCCAGGTCGTCGCCGCCGCGAATGTGGGCGATGGCAAAGGCGAAGCCGCGGTCGAGCAGCGAGAGGCGGCTGGTCGAAAAGCCCGGCTCCATCGCCAGCCCATAGGCGCCATAGCCATAGAGGTGCAGCGGCGCGCTGCCGTCACGGGGGAAGTGGGCCGGATAGACGATCGACACCGGAATCTCCGTGCCGTCGCGCGCCGGGACCAGCAGCCTTTCGGTGGCATAGCGACCGGCATCATAGCCACTGGGGATCTCCTGGACCTTCAGTACCTCAAACCGGCCATCGGCCAGATGATAATCATAAATGGTGTCGGGCGTGACCATCGATTCATAGCCGATGCGCAACTTGGTTACGTCATATTCGGGATTATCGTCCAGGCTGGCGGAATAGCTCGCCTCGGGGAAGGGCAGGCGCTTGGCGCTGTGCGTCGCATAATCGCGCAGCTCGATCTGGTCGAGCCCGTCCAGCCGCCCTTCGGTGACGTAGAAGGTCTTGAACAGGGTGAAATCGGTCAGGTAGAAATGGGCGTCGGCGCCGATCACCTCTTCCCACTGGTCGGGCGTGTCCAGCGACGCCTTCACCAGCCGGAAATTGGGATGGGTGTCGTTGGTCTTGATGTAGAGCGTGCCTTCATGCTCATCGACGTCATATTCGCGGCCGGCCTGGCGCGCGGAGACGAGCAGCGGCGTCGCGGTCGGGTTGTCGGCGGGCACCAGCCAGGCTTCGCTGGTCACATGGTCGCCGGTCGCGATGACGATCCATTTTTCCGAGGAGGTGAGGCCGATCGAGACTCGAAAGCCTTCGTCATCCTCATGGAACAGCTCGACGTCGCTGGCGACATCCTGGCCCAGCCAGTGCAGCCGGGCATTGTCGGTGCGCCAATTCTCGTTGGCGAGGCCATAGAGCAGGCCCTTGGAATCGCTGGTCCACACCAGCGACGACAATGTGTCGGGAATGACTTCGGGCAATATCTCGCCCGAGAAGAGATCCTTGATCCGCGCCTCGAACCGTTCGGAGCCATTGGTGTCGATCGCATAGGCGAGGTAGCGGCCGTCGGGGCTCACCGACATGGCGCCAAGACGAAAATAGTCATGGCCCTGCGCCAACGCCGGTTCGTCCAGGATCAACTGGTCGTCACCGCCTGCTGCGGGCTTGCGATACCATTTGCGATATTGTGCCCCGGTCTCGAACGCGCGCCAGTAGATATAGTCGCCATCCTTCTGCGGGACCGACGCGTCATCTTCCTTGATCCGCCCCTTCATCTCCTGGAACAGCGTGTCGAGCAGCGGCTTGTGCGGCGCCATCGCGCCCTCGAACCAGGCATTCTCGGCCTCCAGATAGGCCAGCACATCCTTGTCCTGGACGTCGGGATAGCCGGGGTCGCGCAGCCATGCGTAGGGGTCGTCCACCGTGATGCCATGATGCGTGAAATTGTGCGGGCGGCGCTCGGCGATCGGCGGGGACAAGGGGGGCTGCATTTGATCGGTCATTAACTATCCATGGTCCAGACGGGGGCTGCGCTGGAATAAGCGCGCCGGCCCCTCTATGTTGTCGGCATTATGGCCAACGCAAGAGGCCGGAATGATCCAAGGGAAGTTCGATGTCCAGTTATGAAGATCGCCTGAAGGCCCTGCGTGCCCAACTGGTACGCCAGAAGCTTGATGGTTTCGTGGTGCCGCTGACCGACGAGCATATGAGCGAATATGTCGGCGCCTATGCCCAGCGGCTCGCCTGGCTCACCGGTTTCCAAGGCTCGGCCGGCAGTGCCGTGGTCCTGCCGGAGGCGGCGGCGATCTTCGTCGACGGCCGCTATACGCTGCAGGTGCGCGAGCAGGTGGACGGCGCCCATTGGCAATATGAAAGCGTGCCGCAGACCTCTATCGCCGCCTGGCTGAAGGATCATGCGGGCGAAGGCGCGCGCATCGGCTATGATTCCTGGCTGCACACCCGCGCCTGGGTGCAGCAGGCAACACAGGCCCTGGCGGACAAGGGCGCGGAGCTGGTGGCAGTCGACACCAATCCGGTCGATGCCGTCTGGCCCGATCGCCCGGCCCCCAGCGACGCCAAGCTGGTGGTTCATGAGGACCGCTATGCCGGCAAGAATGCGGCCGAGAAGCGTGCCGATATCGCTGACTGGCTGGTGTCGAAGAAGGCGGATGCCGCCGTCCTCTCCGCGCTCGATTCGATCGCCTGGGCCTTCAACATCCGCGGCAAGGATGTTGAGCGCACCCCGGTCGCGCTGGCCTATGCCATCGTCCATGCCGATGCCACTGCCGACCTCTATGTCGCGCCGGAAAAGATGGACGAGGCGGTTGCCAAGCATCTGGGCAACGCCGTGCGCATCCATGACCGCGCCGCATTTGCCGATGCGCTGGCCGACCTCAAGGGCAAGACTGTCGTCGCCGATCCCGAGCGCGCTGTTGCCGCGATCTTCGAGGCGCTCGACGCCGGCGGCGCACAGATACTCAGCCTGCGCGATCCCGTGGTCCTGCCCAAGGCGATCAAGAACAGCACCGAGATTGCCGGCCATAAGGCGGCACAGGCGCGCGACGGTGCGGCGCTCAGCCGCTTCCTCCACTGGATCGCGGTCGAAGCGCCCAGCGGCGGGCTAGACGAATTGAGTGCGGCCGACCGGCTGGAAGCGTTCCGCCAGGATACCGGCCTGCTGCAGGACCTGTCGTTCGATACGATCAGCGGCGCCGGCCCCAATGGCGCCGTGGTCCATTACAAGGTCGAGGAGAAGACCAACCGCCCGATCGAGACCGGCAGCTTCTATCTGGTTGATTCGGGCGGCCAATATCGCGACGGCACCACCGACGTCACCCGCACCATTGCCATCGGTACGCCGAGCGACGAGATGAAGCAGCGCTTCACTCTGGTATTGAAGGGCCATATCGCACTTGCTCGCGCCACCTTCCCGGTCGGCACGCGCGGCGGCCAGCTCGACGTGCTGGCACGTCAATATCTGTGGGCGCAGGGGCTGGATTATGCCCATGGCACTGGCCATGGTGTCGGCAGCTTCCTGTCGGTGCATGAAGGGCCGCAGCGGATCGCGACCTTCGGCGGTGGCGACGAACCGCTGGTGGCAGGCATGATCCTCTCGAATGAACCCGGCTATTACAAGACCGGCGAATATGGCATCCGCATCGAGAATCTGGTGCTGGTGGAGGAACGGGCGACCGCCGGCGGCGAAAAGCCGATGCTGGGCTTTGAAACCCTGACCTTCGCGCCGATCGACCGCAACGCCATCGCCACGGATCTGCTCGACGCGGGCGAACGTGGCTGGGTCGATGCCTATCATGCACAGGTACTGGCCGTGGTCGGGCCGCAACTGGACGGCGAGGCTTTGGCCTGGCTGCAGGCTGCCTGCGCCCCGCTATAAGGCGAATCAGTCCTTCGGCTCTGGCGCGGGGGCGGGCTCAGCCTCCTCCCGCGTTACCTCCCGGCTCTGGGCCTTGCGGCGACGCAGATTGTCGCGCAGCGCCTGCGCCAGCCTGGCTTTCTTTTCGTCCTGGGTTTCGCTCATGCCGCACGCATAAGCAAAATGCATTATCCGCCGCAACCCGCCTTGACATGAGGCGAGCAGGCGGCCATAGGCCCGGCCTCCGAAGCGCATGGCGCGACGGAGACGAAATAGAGTGCTGCCGTAGCTCAGTGGTAGAGCGCATCCTTGGTAAGGCTGAGGTCGGGAGTTCAATCCTCCCCGGCAGCACCATTTCTTCCCCCAATTGACAGATCAGAGCATCGCCCATCCGGCGAGGCCTAGCCCTTGCGCGATGGCGATCAGCCATAGCAGCCGGACAAAGGGTTGTTTGCGCGTCTTGTGACGAAAGAGATGGCGCGCCGAGAAGGCGCCCGGCGTCCCGCCAGCCAGCGCTCACAGCAGCAATGTCTTCTCGGGAATCCGCCGGCTGCCTTGCCGCGCCCGCCTCTTGTCGAACCCGAACAGCATGAAGACCATCAGATTCGCCAGCAGCAGCCAAAAGGCGACGAAAGGCAGGATGGGATGAATCAGCTCAGCCGCGCACGGTGACACCGAACCAGAGCGTCCTGGGTGTCCCCAGGTCGATGGACCCACCGGCATTGCGGGTAACGACATCCTCGTCGAACAGATTTTCCCCGCGCGCGACCAGGCTGATGCCATGGCCGATCGGCAGCCGGGCGATGGCGTCGAGCGTCAGCGCATCGGGCAGCACATCGCTCTGCAGATCATCCTCATATTGCTTGCCCACATAGCGCAGCGTGGCCGACAGCTCCGGCCCGGCTTTCGGCGCCCAGGCCAGGGTCGCGCTGGCCGAATGGCGCGGCACCTGCGCCGGGGCGAAGCCGTCGAACGTCATGCCCGGTGCATCCACCTTGCTGGGGCTATAGGCATAGGAAGCGAGCAGCGAGAAATCGGCCGGCAGTTGCGCGCTGGCGGTCAGTTCCACGCCCTTCGCCACGATCGCGTTCACATTCTGCCGCTTGCGGGTGACACTGTCGATGGTGACATTGGCGATCGCATCGTCGAGCCGGTTGTAGAAGAGCGTGGCGGACAGTTGCACGCCCGATGCCGGGGTCAGGTCGATGCCTCCCTCCACGCCTTTCAGCTTCTCGGGCTTCAAGGCTTCATTGGCCCGGGTGGTGATCGGAAAGACGACGAAGGGGCGATAAAGCTCGTTGAGCGTCGGCAAACGAAAGCCGCTATAGGCCGCCCCGCGCAGCGCCACCGCATCGCTGACATGGTAGAGCGCGCCTGCCCGGCCTGAGAACTCCCAGTCGGAGCGATTGGCGTAGGTGCTGTCCTGCGTCACCACGCCGACCGCACTGACCGCCTTGTAGAAGCCGTTGCGGATCGACCAGCGATCGGCCCGCACCCCGCCGGTCAGGACAAGATTCCCAATCGTCCAGTCATCCTCGGCAAAGGCGCCGGTCGTGATCTGGTCGCCGCCGGCATGGCGGCGCGATGTCAGCGGGTTGCTGGCGAGATTGGCGTTATAGGCATCCTCAAACATGTCGCCGGTGGCAAAGCGGGTGTCGACGCCGATGCGCAGCACATGGTCTTCGCCGACCGGCGGGCGCAGCTCGATCTTGCCGCCGATCCCGGTCGAGGGGGTGTTGCGCTGGTCGAGCGACTTGCGGAAGCTGGTGGAGGAGATGACGATGTTGGAGAAGTTGCGCGCCTGGAGATAGGCGAGCGCATCGACCTGCCAGCGACCGCGCGCAATATAGCGGATGCTGGCATCCTGGCCCTGGCTCATGCTGTCGGCGCCGGCAAAGCGCAGGGTGCGGTTGTCCTGGAACAGGGTGCCGCGAAACTGGATTTCCGAGGTCGCATCGATCGGCGCGACCGCGCGCAGATTGGTCGACCAGCTGTCATAGGCGGCGGGCACGGTGGCGGCGACGCGCTGGTCCCTGGGCGTGGTCTGGAAGCCGTCGCCCCGGTCCCAGCGGCCCGACAGCGACACATAACCACTGCCCAGGTCGGGCGCGATGCTGGCGGACAATTCGGTCGCGTCCTTGCTGCCATAGAAGGCGCTGGCGCCGAAGACCGGCATCTGCTCGCGGGTGGCGCTGGCCAGCTCGATCGTGCCGGCGACCGCGCCCGCGCCAAAGGCGCCACTCCCCCCGCCGCGCGTCACTCGCACCAGCGCCAGCCGGTCGGGCACCAAAGCCGAGAAAGGAATATAGCCGAAGAAGGGATCGGCGACCGGCACGCCATCGAGCAGCACCAGGGTCCGGCTCGACGCATTGCCGCCCAGTGCGCGCAGCGTGGCGCCCTGGTTCGAGGGATTGGAGGCGCGGCTGTCGGACCGGCGGAACTGCTGGAAGCCCGCGACATCGGCCAGCACGCTCTCGATCCGCCCCGACGCCGCATCCGCCAGCCGATCCCGGTCGATCACCACCGATCCATAGGCCGGCGTGCCTGGCGGCAAGGACAGGCCGCTGCCCGTCACCACGATCGAGGTGGCCTCATCGGCCGTCACATCGGGCGTCTGGGCAGCGGCGACGCCGGGCAGCGCGCACAGCATCAACGGCAGGATTTTCATGAAGCGCGTCCCTTTGGTCCGATTTTGCATCGGGGACTAGGAAGCGCAGCCCTCTACTGTCAAGCCGCGACCACCGGCATGCCCGCATGCAGCAGCTTGTCGATGGTCAGCGGATAGTCGCGCAATCGGATGCCGGTCGCATTATAGACCGCATTGGCCACCGCCGCGCCGGCACCGCATATGCCAAGCTCGCCGACGCCTTTGGCCTTCATCGGCGAGCTTTTGTCGTCCAGTTCCTCGACGAACAGCACATCCTGTTCGGGAATATCGGCATGCACCGGCACCAGATATTCGGCCATGTCATGATTGACGAAGAAGCCGAAGCGAGTGTCGACGTCGAGCGCCTCCATCAGAGCCGCCCCCGCGCCCATGGTCATCGCGCCGATCACCTGGTTGCGCGCCGATTTGGGATTGAGGATGCGGCCGGCGGCAAAGGCGCCACCCATCCGGCGGATGCGCACCTCGGCCGTGTCGATATCGACGCCAACCTCGCAGAAATGCGCGCCGAAGGTCGCCTGGGCATAGCGTTTGGCCAGGTCGCCAAACTCGATTCTGTCCTCGACCCACAGCCCGTCACGTCCGGCGAGCGCGCTCAGCGTCTGTGACTGGTTGCCCATCTTCACCAGCCCATCCTCGAACCGCGCGTCATCGATCGGATAGCCGGCCTTCTCCGCCAGCTTCGACCGCATTGCCATGGCAGCGGCATAGACGCCTGCGGTCGAGCTGTTGGCGCCCCATTGGCCGCCTGAGCCGGCGGAGGCGGGAAAGCGGCTGTCGCCCAGCCGTACCGTCACCGCGTCGATCTCTATGCCCAGCACTTCCGCCGCAGTCTGGGCCATGATGGTGTACGTGCCTGTGCCGATGTCGGTCATGTCGGTCTCGACCGTCACCCGTCCCCGACTGTCGATGCCGATGCGCGCGCCCGAATCGGTCGTGATATTGTTGCGGAAGGCGGCGGCCATGCCCATGCCCACCCACCAACGCCCGTCGCGCACCTGGCCGGGGCGCGGATTGCGCTTGCTCCAGCCGAACTGCGCCGCCCCGGCGCGCAGGCATTCCACCAGCTTGCGGCTGGAAAAGGGCCGTTGTGGTCCCGCTTCGGGATCATATTGCACATCGTTGCGGATGCGCAGTTCGACCGGGTCCAGTCCGCAGGCCTCGGCCAGTTCGTCCATCGCCACTTCCAGCGCCAGCATGCCGACCGCCTCGCCCGGCGCGCGCATCGCATTGCCCTCCGGCAGGTCGAGCACCGCCAGCCGATGCGCGGTGATCCGGTTGGCGCCGCGATAGAGAAGGCGGGTCTGCTGCGCCGCCGTTTCCGGGCCACCGCCGGGCAGATCGCCCGACCAGACCTCATGTGCGATCGCATCGATCACGCCATCCTTGTCCGCGCCCAGGCGGATGCGCTGGATCGTCGCGGGACGATGGGTGGTGTTGTTGGGGATTTGCGGCCGGGCGATCGCGACCTTGACCGGCCGCCCGATCTGCTTTGCGCCCAAGGCCGCCAGCAGCGCATCGGCGCGCAGGAACAGCTTGGCGCCAAAGCCGCCGCCGATATAGGGCGCGACCAGCCGGACATTCTCCTTGGGAATGCCCAGCGTCCGGGCCATGTCGCCCACGCTCCAGGCGATCATCTGGTTGGCGGTCCACAACGTCAGCTTGTCGCCGTTCCAGGCCGCAGTCGTGGCATGGGGCTCCATCATCGCATGGCTGTGGTCGGGGGTGGTATAGAGCTGGTCGATCTGCACTGCCGCCCGGGCAAAGGCACCGTCGAAATCGCCGACCTTCGTGTCCGCCGGCGATCCGAAACTCGCCGGTGGCATTGTGCCGTGCAGCCTTTCGGCCTTCAGGTCGAACCGGCCCTGTTCGGGCGCATAGTCGATCCGCACCAGCCTCGCCGCGTCGCGTGCATTTTCCAGCGTGTCGGCAATCACCAGCGCCAGCGCTTGCTCATAATGTTCGATCGCCGGACCACCCAGCAGATGGGCGGTGTTGAACCGGCCCTTGTTGAGCTTGCCGGCATTGGCATGGGTGACGATGCCCAGTACGCCCGGCGCCGCCTCGGCTGCGCGCAGATCCATCGACCGGATTTGCCCCTTGGCGATCGCGCTGCCGACGATCCAGCCATAGGCGGCATTGGGCGCGGCATCATGGCGTTCATAGGCATAGGGGGCGGTGCCGGTGACCTTGGCGGCGCCGTCGATCCGGTCATGCGGGATGCCGACAACGCGGCCGCGGTCGATCGGGTTGGGGCCGGCTGGCGTGTCGAACTTCATGCCCGTGCCTCCTGCTGGCGATAGAGCGATGCCAGCGTCTGGGCCAGCAATGCCTTCTTGAAGTCATTATGCGATGTGGTGCGGGCGCCGGCCAAAGCAGCGTCCGCAACGGCCTTGGCTCCCTGGGACGCGGCCGCGTCGGCGCCGTCCACCCGCCATGGCTTGGGCGCCACGCCGCCAAAGGCAAAGCGCGCCTGCCCATCCTTGCCGAACACTGCGGCCACCGACACGAGGGCAAAGGCATAGGACGCGCGGTCGCGCACCTTGCGATAGACATGGGTGCCGCCAAGGGGTTTGGGCAAGGTCACCGACAGGATCATCTCGCCAGGTTGCAGGGCATTTTCCACCTGCGGCGTATCGCCGGGCAGGCGGTGGAAATCGGCGATCGCAATCGTTCGCTTTGCACCGCCCGGCGCCATCGTCTCGACCTGCGCATCCAGCAGCCGCAGCGCCACGGCCATGTCGCTCGGGTTCTGCGCGATACAGGCGTCGCTGACGCCGACGATCGCCAGGCTGCGGCTAATCCCCTGCATCGCGCCACAACCGCTGCCCGGCCGCCGCTTGTTGCAGGGCATGCGCGTGTCGTAGAAATAGGGGCAGCGGGTCCGCTGCAGCAGATTGCCGCCGGTCGTCGCCTTGTTGCGCAGCTGGCCCGATGCGCCAGCCACCAGCGCCCGGCTGAGCACTGCATAATCACGCCGCACGCGCCCGTCGGTGGCCAGGTCGGTATTGCGCACCAATGCGCCGATCCGCAGCCCGCCCTCCTGCGTCGGCTCGATTTTATCCAGCCCCAGATGATTGACGTCGATCAGATGCGCCGGCGTTTCGATCTGCAGCTTCATCAGGTCCAGCAGATTGGTCCCGCCAGCGATGAAGCGGGCGCCCTGGATCGACGCCACTGCCTTGACCGCCGCTTCGACGCTGGCCGCGCGTTCATAGGTGAAGGGCCTCATGCCTTATCCTCCCCGGCGACATCGCGCATGGCGGCAATGATGTTGGGATAGGCGGCGCAGCGGCAGATATTACCGCTCATCCGCTCGCGCGCCTCCGCATCGGACCAGGCGACATGGTCCAGGTCCTGCGTCACATGGCTCGGTACGCCGGCCGCGATCTCTTCCAGCACGGCGACGGCCGAACATATCTGTCCGGGCGTGCAATAGCCGCACTGATAGCCGTCATGGACGATGAAGGCGCGCTGCATGGGATGCAACTGCTCGGGCGTGCCCAGCCCCTCGATGGTGGTGACTGCTTCGCCCTCGTGCATGACCGCCAGGGTCAGGCAGCTGTTGATCCGCCGCCCCTCGACGATCACCGTACAGGCGCCGCACTGGCCATGGTCGCAGCCCTTCTTGGTGCCGGTCAGGTGCAGATGCTCGCGCAATGCGTCCAGCAAGGTCGTGCGGGGGTCGAGTTGCAGATGCACGTCCCGTCCGTTCACACGCATGTCGACAGCTGTCATGCGGCCTCTCTCCTGCTCCGGGGTGGGTCGGGGCGCTGCGGCGCCTTGTGCGATGGCGGGGACCGCAGCAGCGGTCGCCACGGCGCTGCCCTGCAGGATGTGGCGGCGCGTAAAACCGTCAGACGTCATTGGAAGACTCTCCTCTCGCCCCATATGCCATACGAAAAGCGGCTGCGATCGATCCCTGTCAGGTTTGGAAATGTCGGAACGTGGAGAGACTGGCAGATCGGCGTCACGGGTCAAGTTGTAGCGTCGCATCCGTGATTCGACGATTCATCCTCCTCGCGCTCAGGACATCCGGCAGTGGCTTTAGGAGGATGATTGTCTGAGTAAGCGAAAATGCCCGGGGAATAGGGGTTTGGGAAAGTTTTTCATTTTTCTGCAATTCTGCCCTTGCCGATATCGGAAACCGCTGCTAGTTCGCCGCCACCCGCCGAGAGGGACACACTCTCCCGGCCGCCAAGAGCGGGCGTAGCTCAGGGGTAGAGCACAACCTTGCCAAGGTTGGGGTCGAGGGTTCGAATCCCTTCGCCCGCTCCAGAATTCTTCAATAAAATCAAAGAATTCTGGCCCGCCGGGGCCGATCGAAACCGCTTATTTTTCCTTCGAAAATCGCAAAATAAGCGCATGGTAAGCATGTTTGCGGCTAGGTTCCGCTGTGCTTTTTTCATCACAGTTTACCAGCCTCCTGATCGCAGCGGCTACCTTGCGCAATCGATTACATGCCGCCATCATCGTGACGTGAGGAAATCCGAAGAGTGCCTCGCAAGCATACCTGCCAAGCATAATTTACGTCGGTCCACGAAGGACGGACGGCCGCCTAGAGATGACAGTGGCATGTCGAACCGCGGCATAGCGCAGGGGAAAGCAAACAGTCGGGCAACTGCCCGATGGCAGTTGCTGTCGCCTGGATTTGACTTGTGCCCTCTCAATTCCCTTTCCCGTGCCATCGTCCGCCTAGGTCCGTATCCTCTGGATGCCACAATAGTCCCGCCGATGGGACGCCGGCATCCGTCGCCGTTTCTCCGCCGGCCGAAAGCCTTGCGCAAACTTTCCAGACCGAGCGAGCCGGGCTTCTGCGCTATCTGGGCAAACGCGCCGGATGGGATGCCGCACCTGATCTTGTCCAAGAAGTCTTCGTGCGCGCCGCAAGCAGCGAGCAGGCGGGACGGCTCATAAATCCTGCCGCGTTCGTCAGACGAATTGCCCGCAATTTGCTGATCGATCGAGCCCGAAAGATAGGACGTGATAATGTCGTCATCTTTCCACTCGACGAGCAGCGAGATGTCGTCGCGCAGCCAGAGCAATGCCTCAATTTGGAGGCGTCCGATCTGCTACGCCTATACGAGAATGCCGTCGATACGCTTCCCGAAAAGACCCGCCGTGTATTCCTGATGCACCGGGTGGATGAAATGAGCTATCGCCAAATCCATGAGCGATTGGAAATCAGCGTCGCGACTGTGGAATATCACATGGTGAAGGCGCTCGCGCATATCAGCCGCCACGTGGACGCGGCGCGATGAGCGACCTGGATGGTGACGATGGCGTCGACCGCGATGCCATCGAAGAGCAAGCTATCGCCTGGTTCCTGAATCTGCGCGCTCGTGAACCGGGGGCGGATACCTCGGATCTCGACGCATGGCTGGATCAGTCTGCCGATCATCGACGGGCCTATGAGCGGGCTCGATATCATTTCGAGGCTTCAGAGATACTGAAGTCATCTGTCCGCCATGGCAAAAAGAAGCCGTTACATTCCCGCACATTTTTCCTCGGCCTAGGAATTGCAGCAGCACTTGCGCTGGCAATAGCTCTAGGCGCGACCTTCACGTCGAACCAGCATCTGCGGACCGCCATCAACGAGGAAGCTGCGCCGGCGCGCATGCGTGCGCCGCGGCATCAGATCCGCGCCGTAGCGCTCGCCGACGGCTCCGATCTCACGCTCGATGCCGCCAGCCAGATCGAAGTTGCAATGACGAGGAGAGAACGTCGAATCCGGCTCCTCGAAGGGAAGGCTCGTATAGCCGTGAGCGCAGACCCTCGCCCCTTCATTGTCGAGGCTGGTTCAGGCGAACTTACGGCCAATGCCGCAAGCTTTGATGTGGATATGGCTGCCGATGGTCAAATCGAGGTCGCCGTCCTGTCGGGTGAGGTAGAATTACGCAGGTTGCTGCGCCCCGCGGTGTTGAAGAGGGTAGCCCCAAAGATGCAGGCCGGGCAAAGCTATGGCTATCTTGCAAGCGACTTCACACCAATTGCGGTCGGACAGGACGACACCGATCGGCGTGACTGGCCTAATGGCTGGACCGAATATCATTCCGCGCCCCTGTCGGAGGTGATTGCGGATGCCAATCGATATGCAAGGCAGCCGATCGAGCTCGATGAGCCAACCCTGGGCAATCTGCTGGTTTCGGGACGGTTCCATATTACGGATAGCGACCACTTTGCCGAGAGGATCGCCTCTCTTTTCGGACTTGCTGCAGTCCACCGCCAAGGCACCATTCACCTGCGCAAGAGATAAAATATTTTGATCGACGACTAAGGTCGTACCAATTGCAACGTCAATCCCCCCCAGACGCGCCGATGTGGCGGGTCGGCAAACGCATTGGGGGGAACAATGTCCGTCACGAAGGTTCAAACGATTGCATTGCTCATGGCTGGCGCGGCAGAGGTTATTTCAATCCCAGCAACATGGGCCAAGGACGATCCGGCTATCGTCATCGACTTGCCTGCGCAGACGCTCGACCAATCTCTGCGCGCCGTTGCCTCGAGCGCTGGCTGGGAAATTTACATGTCTGCCAGCGATATCGAGGGCATTGCCGCTGCCCCGCTCAAAGGCAATCTGACACCGAGTGAAGCTATTGGTCGGCTCCTCAAAACCACCGACCTCGAAGCTAAGATCGTGGATGGAGCCGTGATCATCCGCTCGAAGTCGATCAGCGATGAAAATTCGAGAGACATCATCACCGTCACCGGCAGCCGGATTACCGGGGCGCCGCCGTCGGCTCCCGTTCGCGTCATAACGGCCGAAGATATGCGTCGTGGCGGACAAGCGGACTTGGGCGAGGTCATACGAAGCTCGCCGGTGAATTTTGGCGGAGGGCAGAATCCCGGTGTCGGCACCAGCCAGGGCAACAGCGACGTCAACGTCAACGGATCATCGTCCCCCAACCTGCTCGGCCTGGGCCCTAATGCCACTTTGACGCTGCTGAATGGCAACCGCCTCAGCTACACCGGTCTTAATTCTGCCGTCGACATCAGCGCCATTCCCGCAACTGCAGTGGATCGTGTCGAAATCATCACGGACGGCGCTTCGGCGATTTACGGCGCCGATGCCGTGGCCGGCGTCGTCAATGTCATTCTGAAGCGCGACTATGAAGGCGTCAGCGCGCTGGCAAGAGTCGGGGGTTCGACCGATGGCGGCAATTTCCAGCAGCAATATAATCTGACGGGTGGCGCCAAGTGGGCCGGAGGCGGAATTCTCGCCGTTCTGGACCATTCGTCCAACTCCGACATTCCAGCATCGAGCCGTTCCTACGCCAAAAGCATGGCGACGGATTCATCGCTTTACCCCAGGCTCGGGCGCGATAGCGCGCTGATAAGCCTCTTCCAGGACATTGGCAGTCAGCTGAAGGCCAATGTCGACGTGATGTACAAGGACGGAAGGCAAGATGTGATCGCCGGCTTCCTTGAGGGACAGCCGCACACCGCCAGCGGCGCGGCGGTCCGGGCAGACACCCGGTCGTGGCTTGTCGCCCCGTCGCTTACGGCCAGCCTTGGCGCATCCTGGAATCTGCATCTCCTGTCGTCGTTCGGCGCCGACAAATCCCAGACTCATTCGGACATCTTCGCGGGAGGCTCGGTTTATGGGGCAAGTTATCGGCAATATGACAATGATGCTCAGTCGATCGAATTGAACGGCGACGGCCCGCTTTTCAGCCTACCGGCCGGCGAGGTTCGCGTTGCATTGGGCGGCGGCTATCGCCGTACCGGCATCGAACTGACCACCACCACATTGGGCGTCACGAGCAACGCCTTCAAGCAGCACAGTGAAAACGGATTTGGTTTCGCCGAACTGCTGGTCCCGATCCTTTCGCCAGCACAGAATTCCCGGCTGGGGCGTGCGCTTCGGCTGACGGGAGCATTCCGCTACGAGGCGAACTCAGGCACGGATTCCGTCGCGCTTCCGAAATTGGGGCTCGTCTATGAGCCATTTGATGGCCTGGCGATAAAGGGTAGTTGGGGCCGCTCATTCCGCCTCCCGACCCTGTATCAGCGATATGGAAGCTACTCCGCCGTCCTATATCAGACCGCCAGATATGCCACGGGCTTTCCAGCCGACTCGACCATGATAATCTTGGGGGGCGCGAACGCCGACCTGAAACCCGAGAAATCGGAAAGCTGGACCTTCTCGGCGGAATTCCGTCCAGTCGAACATCCCGAATTCACCGGCAGCATCAGCTTTTTCCATTTTGATTACACCGATCGTGTTGCAACGCCACTGACGTCTGCGATCGGCGTACTCAACAATCCGATCTATAACAGCCTCGTCACGCTCGACCCGTCCACCTCCTTGCAACAGTCGCTGATCAGCGGTGCAGCGATCGGTCTGCAGAATGGCACGACCGGCACTTATGATCCCAGCCGGGTCGTCGCAATTCTGGATGGCCGCGACCGAAACATGGCACGCGAGATCTACAAAGGCATCAGCCTTTCCATGCGCTACCTGATCGGAGACCCGGATCGCGAGGCGCTCGATCTCAGCTTCGATGGCAATTGGATCGATAGCAGCAGGCAATTGTTCGACGGCCTGCCGACGGTCGATCTTTCCGGCACCATATTCAACCCGCCCAAGCTCAAGGGCCGGGTTGGTGCCAGCTATGTCACACCGCGGCTCACCCTCTCTGCATTCACCAATCTGAGTTCAAGCATTCTCGATAACCGGAGGCTGCCAGCTTACCGCCTGCGCGCGCTCGCGACCCTAGATCTTTCTGCCATCGCCAAGGTGGGAGGCGGCTTCGAATTGGGCGCTAATATGCAGAATGTCTTCAACGCCAAGCCCCCGTTGATCGTCACAGGCTCTGGTTATGACACGCCCTTCGACACGACCAATTACTCCCCGATTGGGCGCTTTCTCTCCATCCAGATCCGCCGGTCGTGGTGATGTTGATGCGCGTGGGAACATGCCTGACCATCTTGCTGACACTCGCGGCGGCACAGCCGATGGTGGGCCGTACGGTCGCGGCTCAAGGCCGCTCCTGGACCATGGACGACATATTGGCGATCCCTGCAGTGGCCGGCACCGCGCTGGCCGATGACGGACGAACGCTTGCCTACATCCTTCGGGTCGCAAACCGAAAGGAGAACCGCACGGAGTTCGAACTCCATGTGACCAACTTCCAGCCGGATGGAGACAGGATCCTTGCCCGTTCCATCTGGATGGAAAGGCTCCAGGCCGTTCCCGGCAAAATGGCCTGGAGCCTATTGATCGATCAGGGACAAGGCGTTCAGCTCTATCAGTTCGGCAACAACGGCGCCATGCAAGCCCTTGTCGTCAATCCCGAGCCAGTCCTGGTCGGATCAGCCGATGGTGCACAATTCGGCTATGGCTTCACCGGGCCAGTACGCTTTGGCCTTGCCTATTATGACTGGTCACCCGACGGGCGTCGGCTCTTCTACTCACTGCTGCGCGCGGAGGACGAAAAGGGAGAAATCCGGCATGATGAAGACGTCACGCGGCTGACCATCTATCGGCGACGAGGCCCGAGGGTCACGGCACATTTCTTCCTGAAGGAGGATGGTGGTCCGCCGCTCTGGATCGCTGACGTTTTCGGCCCTGATCGGGTTGGGCGCTATATGGGCGGCATGCCGATCTGGCACGATGATGCGCTCGACTACGCACTTCAGGCAGACAATCTCAATGTGCCCCATATCCAGCGTTACCGCTGGCGGTTCGAGGATCGCAAAAGCCGCCCTCTTGACGAAGGACCCGCGCTGTTCGCCGATCGCATCGCGGGACCTCATGACGGAACGGTCGCGATCGAGCGCGTCAACCAGCAGCGTCGCTTGAGAGAGCGAACAATCGATGGCCGCTTGATCGACTATGGGGTGCTTGATGCCACATTGTCGGACGCTCGATCCCCTGGACATTGGCGATCTCCAGACGGGAGTGTGGCACTCATAGCAGTCCGCTTCACGAGCGCGGGCCGCTATGGCCTGATCCGCCTAGATACTGCTGGCAGAGTGGCGCGGATCGAGGTTCCTGAAAGCCTGACCCATTGCAGCTTCGCGCCCAGCCTATCCGTAGGCGTCTGCGCGCGCGAGGGTGTGACGCGGGCGCCATCCTTCGTACGGGTCACGGTCGGCACAGGAAGGATAGAAGCGCTTCAACCCCTGTCGCCGCGACATGATGCGATTACGCCGCTTCGCGTGGAAACCCGCATCCTGACAAACGCCTACGGATACCGTGCGCGAAGCCTGATCATTTATCCTCGAGCGTATAAATCCGGGCAGCGCTACCCCGCTGTGCTTGTCACGCATGGTTCCGACGCGGATGAACGGTTCGGGTCGAAGGATATACAATGGGATTATCCGATTCAGCTCTTCGCTGAACGCGGATATATGGTCATACTGGCCAATGAGCCCGACGTCTCGCAAAGTGACGAGCTGGTAAAGGCTTCGGCAGATCGCAACATGTGCGGCGGGGCAACGCCGCCTGCGGAAATACAGCGCCTGGGTTGGCTCAATCAAATTGAGAGCTTCCGTGTAATATTGCATGCGCTTGATACAGAAGGCCTGATCGATCCCAGGCATGTCGGCATTGCAGGGTACAGCTATGGCTCCCAGATCGCGAATGTTGCCGTCACCCAGGCTGATCTGTTTTCAGCTGCATCCAGCGGCGATGGGGGGTTCCTCGAACCAACCAGCTATCGCACGCACCAATGTGTCTACCGGGCTATCTATGGCGGGGCTCCTGGCGATCCTGTTGCCCAGCCAAATTATGCCGCTTTGGCCCCTTCCTATCGAGCGCGCTTCGCTCAGGCGCCCGTGCTGCAGCAGATCGCCGAACCACATGAGTCCGCGATCGATTTCCATCAGGCATTGCGCGCTGCGCAGATCCCCTCGGAAATATCACTTTATCCCGGAGAGAGCTGGGCGTCGGACGAGACGCATTTTTTCCATCTGCCCTCAAATCAGCTGGGCGCCATGGCGGAGAATCTGGAGTGGTTTGATTATTGGCTACGGGATCTTCCACCCTCAGCTGGACCGGATGGCGCGCGACGCGCGCGATGGGAGGCCATGCGGCTTGCGCGGCCCAAGTCAGGCGATCGATGATCGCCGAGCTAGCCGGCCCACTGGCGAGCCCAGCTTTCCACCCCGGCAAGACCGAGCAGGCGGCGGGCATCCGCTCGGTCATAGGCCGGTCTGCCTGACGGCGCATCCGGCGGCGGCACAGCGCATATGAGGTCATGCTCAGCGAGGAAGCCGGACTTGAGGAAGGACAATATCTTGCGCTCATTGTCCCAATAATATCGGTCGAGAAAGCCCGCCGGCCCGCCTTTGGTCCGGCGGGCGGTAATGGCAGGCGGCAGATCGGACGAAAAGGCGCGGCGCGCCATGGAGCGATCGATCCCGGCTTCCACCCATTGCCAGCTGGGTATGCCCAGGCAGACCTCCATGACCGACTGGGCCAGTAACGGCGCTATTGTCGGCGGCTGGAAGCGCCGGTCATGAAAGCCTTCATAGCCTACAGCTCGGGATAATGCGCGAATATGCGCGGCTGCGCCGGGTGCGAGGCCCTCGGGCGGTGTCAGCCAAGGATGGATAGCGATCCTTTCCTTCGCCGCATCCAATCTCTTGATGTTGAGAAAGCCAGGAGTGCCTTGCGCTGCCTTGCGCGGACCACGTGCGAGATGCCGCAAGATATGAAGCAGAATGGTGGCATAGGAAGCGTCGTGCAATCTCGAAACATCCTGGATCGACGCGATAACAGCCTTGGCGCCAGCTGCGTCTCGATAGCGATCGAGGATCGGCACAATCGAATGGGTCATTCCAAAGACATTATCCCCGCCATGGCCCGTGAAGAACGCTGCAATATTATGTTGTGCTGCAACCATGGCCTGGGCCTTGGCAGTGCTTTGGGCATAATGGGCCATCAGCGGACGCGCAGTATGTGCGACAATGGGCTGCTCAAAATCGATGGCATCCAGGTCATAAGGATAGATGTCGAGCGGCATGTCGAGCGCTTGGGCAACAAGCTGCGCATAGTATGTCTCATCACCCTCGCGGTCGGCCCAACGCATGTGGAAGCCCCGAGGCGAAGAAGTCGCCCCGGCGAGCCCCGCGCAGACGATCGAAGAATCCAGTCCACCCGACAGGCCCGACGAGATCGAGGCGAACTCACCAGCCCAAGTTTTGATCGCGTCGAGAACGGTGGCGCGCAGATGTTCGATCGAGGCAGGGCCAAGGCGCGCACGACCGGCTATATAGTCCCAAGGTTGCCAGAGAAGGTCCGAGCGCTGCTTTGATGGCCCGATGTGTAGCCGCCCGCCCGGCACAATTTCCCGCACTCCGCAGAGGCATGTCTGTTCGCCAGCGTGGAACGGATGCCACATGTGGACAAGCAGCGCGTCCAGATCGACAGATATTCCATCTGATGCCGCGAAGGGAGATGTGCCCACCTGAGGCGCAATGACGATGCCCCCGTCAATCTCTCTCCAAAAAGCCGGCAGACCACCGGAGGGATCGCGGATTATGACGATGTCGCCGCCAGCAATCTGGAAGATGGCGACATAACTGCCCCAATAATCGCGTATCAGACTTTGCCCATGGGTTATGATGGCCGCATTGGTTTCGGCCGCGTTGAGCTCTTTGATCCGTCGACTGGGTAGCGCCTTCGTAAACAGATGCCCGATTATCGCGCCCTGCGTGCCGATCATCACGACAGGGTCGGACGTCCAAAGGTTGATAGGCACCGCGAGCGGCACCTTTGACATCTGGTCTGTCGCTGCACCTTTAGATCCGACAGTCGCGCAGCGGACATAAGCCAGATAGCGCGACGCACTCATCTCGCCAGGATGGGTTCGAAAGCGGCGATCCGATCGACTCTGTCGGCCATCAGCCTGTCTTCGCACTGAACCCAACAATGCGCCGCTATCGGCAACTGTACGCCAATGACCAAGGTCGCCTGGTGGCCGAAGCGTCGCAACATCCGCGAAATTGCGATGCTGCGCGCAAGACAGTGATTATCGAGCGGCAGGAACTGCCGCAGGAGGTGGAATGCAGCTGCGACCATGGCTTCGCTGAAGATTGGCAGTGTCAACCGCGGCTTTCCTGCCCCCTCCCGGACGCGATCCAAGATGGTCCGCAGCGCGTCGCGACGAACCTGAATCACAGCAATGGACAATGCAACAAGTGCCACTGGTGCCAAAAGCCAACCATGCCTGAACTTGATCAGATCCAGATGACTGCATGTCGGAGCTACGGGTGCCGCTGCGCCTTCTGCGACCATTATGCCTGGATCGAGCAGTCCTGCTCGGACCAGGGCCCCAATGTCCTCAGGGCCCGGCTTCATTGCGAGGAGGGCGGTCAGATGGTCTCTGGTTGGCCCGCGGACAAGCTGATATCGCTCGCTCGCAATATTGAGAATTACGGGCGTCTGTCCGATCAGGCAGGCATGTAAATCTCGTCCTATCTGTCGCATTGCGATTTCCTTCCGCAAATCAAAAGGGCGCGCCGCTTTGGATGAGCGGCGCGCCCTTTCGACCTTCAGTCTTCGTCGGAAATGCCGGAAGCCTTGTACAGCGTGCCGTTGCCATCATCCTGGCCGATCAGCAGTACGCCGCGGGTGAGTTCGACTGCATCTCCCAGATCGACGATATCCTGCGAATGTGCATCACGTTCCATGGTCATTCTCCTTCAAATCAGCGACTCCACGTCGCAATTCGAAAGATTTCACGGAAACAATTCACCATCCATTTTATAATTACATTATAATTTATGAACAATTATCCAGATGCCACGGGGGTGTGCTAATAGTGACCGAGCAGTGAGGGCGTGCGTTGGGCACACGCACTGACCCCTTTAGCCTTTCAGCCTGGACATGCGGGCCAGTCGCCCGGTCACCATCCACAATTGACTTTGTGGATGAAAGAGGGTGCGCAGCTCTACTTCACTGCGCAAGCGCAATTGCCCCCACATTGATGCCTATCGGGCTTTTGCTTTCAAACATTACGTCTGAAACCCCGATCGCTGGCCATGAAACGCTCCAGCATCGGGCCGATCAACCGCTCAATTGCCATGGGATGGGTCAGTCCGGTGTCGCTGGCATGGATGCGCGCATAAGCCGTCAGATCCCGATGTACCGCAGCGGAAAGTTCGACCGAGATTTTGACTGGCTTATCATCCTCGATCGGTCCTAGCTTGAGTTTGACCATCACTTCTGCCCTTCCCATGGTTCCAATATGATGTCTCGCTTCACCATCACGCGCAGAGGATGGCCAGGTCTGATGGTGAGTGTCGGAGGAATCGTCAGTTGCCGCCCGATGATCTGTCGGCCTGCCTGACTGATGCTGTCCTGCGTGCCATATCGCAGCGCTCGCACGAGACTTCCGTCATCGTCGGCCATGACCTCGGTCCCCACGTTCAACAGGGTCGAGATGAATGCTGCGCCGAGCAAGCCGGCCCAATGATTGTCCACACCATCCTGCAGGCCCGACCTGCCGGACTGATCGGCGCCCTGAAGCCGGTCGAGCAGAATCGAACGGCTGTCGGGAAAAATAAGGCGGTCCCAAGCGATCAATATCCTCTGCTGTCCCGCTGCGGTCGCACTGTCATATTCGCCGATCAGCCGAGACCCTTGCGGGATGAGCAGGATCTGGCCCGACGGGCTATCATAAACATTTTCCGTCACCTGCGCGGTGATAAGGCCGGGAAGATCGGATCGGATTCCTGTGATCAGCGCAGCAGGGATGACATTGCCCGCCTGCACGACATAGGGCGATGCCGAATTCGCAACGCGCTGTGTGCTTGCCTCGGCGATAGCGACAGGCGCCAGAAACGTGCGCCTATTCGTATCGGCGGTTCGGGACTGGAGGGGCTGGCTTTCAGCTTCTGCCCTCGGGTCCTGGGGCGCTCTGGCCTCCGCCGGCAGCACGCCGTCCGGTTCCTTCGCCCTTGCAACCGTTGGCGCTGAGGCAAGAAACAATCTGCTCGATAGCGCGGCCTCACGCATGCTCCTCTGGCGCTCTCGCTCTTGCTGGCGCGCCGTCAGGCGCTCATCGCTGGGTGGCGAGCGGCCGGGGTTCGTCAGACTTGGCTGTTGTTGCGCTTCAAGCAGCGGCTGTCCCGGGACGTCGGTCAATGGCGTCCCCAATTTGGGAATTTTGGAATAGTCGTCGGGTGCTGACGCAATGGTTTCGGCTTTGATGCGGCCGTGCGAGACCGGTATGTTTTCGACGCCCTCGATCGTCTTTGGCCGCAGGGCATAGATCAATGTTCCGGCAATGCAGATGCAACTGACGGCCGCCAGAAGCCCGATCGCTTTCCGGGACAGACGCATGGCCGGCGGCGAGGCCGCCCGCAACGCAACCGCCTTAGAATTTTTGCCTTTTGATACATTGGCGGGCGGGATGTCATCGTGTTTATCGATCTCGACTTGGTCCTCGACCTTGTCGCCCGGCTTGCTGCTATTTTCTGCGCTGCTCATTATCGGCTTGCCCGATGAACTGGCTTCGGGTCGATCCGTTCGATGCGCACCAGCTTGCTGGTTTTCTTGTCCCCAAGCCTCAGTTCCGCTGCGCTGAAAAGGCGATCGACGATCATGAAGTGCCCCTGCACGCGGTAATTAACGAGCTCGGCCGATCCTGACGCACCCGTGACAAAAAGCGGTGGCATTTCGCCGGTCGCGATGTCCGAGGGAAACTCGATCAAGACCTGACGGCCATCGTCAAACGCACGCAGCGGGCGCCAGGCAGGCAGATCCCCTTTTATCTGGTAACGGAAGTTCAGGGATGCCAGATCCAAGCCCGTCGCGACCGGCGCATTGCGGCTTTCCTGCGCCGCTGCAGCTTTCAATGCGAACAGCGCATCCTGTGGATAAGTCCAGGACACCGATGCCATGTAGGTCGATGGCGTCCCGTTCAGTTCGAGATGGTAGGTGCGTCTGTTCGTGTTGATGATGAGGTTGGTGGCGATATCGCCTCTCGTCGGCTTCACCAGCACATGAACGCGCAGCGAGGAACCACTCCCGCTTATGGTGTCCCCGATGATCCAGCGTACAGTGTCGCCGGCGGCGATCGGACCGGCGCCTACAAGTTCCTCGCCTTCCTGTAGCATGATGTCGGTAACTTGCCCGGGCGCAGCATAGACCTGATAGAGCGCGCCATCTGCAAATGCATAGCGCTGCATAGCATTCACATAATCGCCCTGACTGGGCTGGATACGAGCCGCTGCGTTGGCTGATTTCACACCGCGCTGGGGCGCAGCCGGCAGCGTCCGGACGACATGCGGCACAGGCTTGAGCTGCCCCGGCAGCGGCATGGGAACCGGAAGTGGCACGACTTTGATTGTGGCGTTGTTGGAGGAGCGCTTTGCCGCTGCCATTTCTCCGCTGTCCTGCGCATATGCGGGCGCCATCGACAGAGGCGCGACCATGAACGCGACCAGGAGGGGTGTGGCACCGCCGGCAACCAGGGAGGGGCGAGGGTTTGTCACTGTCCGAACTCCTTTGACCAGTTGAGGGCATCGACGAAGATTCCGAGCGGGTTTCTGGTGAGGACGTCCTCGGATTGAGGAGGCTGGAGCGCCACGGTCAGGATTGCCGACCACCGGCTGGTGTCGCTCAATATGCCCTGCTCATAGCGTCGTTCGACCCAGGCGATCCTGAAGCTGTCATCCGAGGCGCGGATGACGCTCGATATCTCGACTGCCACCTGAATTCGCCCGACCTTGGTGAAAGGATCATCGCGCCGCACGTATTCGCTCAGCGCTGCCGCCCCCCTGTCGGTCGTGAAGTCATAGGCGCGCAGCCAGTTCTGACGCAGGATGATGGGATCCGTCGGCAGGCTCCTGACCTGCTCGACAAAGCGGGCAAGATGAAAGGCGATCTGGGGATCCGTCGGGCGATAGTCGCGCGTTGCGGGTGCCACCGCCTGCGCTTGGCCAAGCTTGTCGACCTCGACGATCCAGGGCGTCACGGTTCCGCGCGCCATTTGCCACAGCAGCCCGATGCTCATCGTCGTCGAGAGAGCGAGGCTGGCGAAGAAAGCCAGGCGCCAGTTGCGCGCCTGCACGCGTGACGAACCAATCCGGTCATCCCAGACCTGAGCGGCCCGCTGATATGGGGTCACTGCTTCGGGCGACTTTCCATAATGGACCGATGTTCGCTGGAACATGATGTCAGTTCCTTTCGCTGATATCCGGGCCGGCGCCGCCACCATGGCTGTCGCCGCTTTTGAGCGTCTGGCTGGCGACTGTGGCGCCGTGGCTGATCATCTGGCGCCGCTTCATAGCCACGGCCCAATGCGGCACATGGCCGGCGCCCTCCTGGGCGATCGCGCCTGAAGGCTGTCCTGTGGCGCCTGAACGTCCTTGGGCAAAACCGTCCTTGAGGCCGGCGGCGCTGTTGCGCAGCGGCGAGGCCAGCGATGCCGCAGCGCTCTTTGCAACCTCTGCCAGACCACCGCCCACCGCGGACGCGCCGGATTTCCCGCTGGCGCCGGCTGAATAGGCCCGCGTTGCGGCGCCAGCGATCCGGGCGCCGCTCGCTGCCGCGCTGCCTGCCGCGCTTCCGATGGCGCCGGCTGCCAGCCTTCCACCCGCGCCGGCTGCTGCCAGGGTCGCCGCCGCTGCGACCGCCGTACCCGTTGCGCTCCCGGCGCCAAGCTGCGGACCGCCCGAGACGATCCCATTGGCTATGCCGGGACCGAAAATGCCCAGCCCCAGGAGCGTCAATGCAGCAAGGGCTATCGACATCACCTGTGCAAGGTCCGGTTCGGTGGGGATGCCAGCGGTTGTAAAGCGTGCGAACAAGCGCGTTCCAATCCCGGTTATCACCGCAAGGACAAGCAGTTTGATCCCGGACGAGATCACATGCGCGAGCACGCGCTCGACCATGAAAGCAGTTCGACCAAAGAAGGCGAAGGGGAGCAGGACAAAGCCCGCGAGCGTCACCAGCTTGAACTCCACGATCGTCACGAAAATCTGGATCGCGAGGATGAAGAAGGCGAGCACGACGATCAGCCAGGCAAGGAGCAGGATCATGATCTGGACGAAGTTGGTGAAGAGACCGACCGGACCCAACAGGTCGGCCGTCGCATCGAGCAGTGGTGCGCCGGCATCGAGGCCAGTGGCGGCGACCGTACCGGGTTTCAGAAAATCGCCGATCGCCAGTCCGCTTCCCGAAGCCTTGAGCCCTAATCCCGCAAAACTCTGGAACAGGATCGTCGCAAGCGTTGAGAAATTGCCGATGATGAAGGCGAACAGGCCGATATAGAGCGTCTTGCGGACAAGACGCTGGAGGATGTCCTCGTCGGCGCCCCACGCCCAGAACAGGGCGGCAAGCGTCACATCGATGGCGATGAGACTCGAGGAGAGGAAGCCGACCTCACCACCCAGCAAGCCGAAACCGCTGTCGATATAGGTGGTGAAGACGAGGAGGAACTCGTCGATGACGCCTGTGTCGGTCATCGCGGGCGATCCGACGCAAAGAAGCGGCGTCGCCTCTCTTCCCAGATCGCCAGGCACGCTGCGTCCGGCTGCGCGACCGTGCGGCACTGGGGCGGGATCGGCGCGGCAGGAGGATTGGCCTTCTGTGGACGGACCGTGGCTGCTGGTTCGGCCGCTCGGTCGCGCGCCATGACCATTGTCAGCGCAACGATCATTCCCGCAGCAGCGCAGCATAATATGGCGATGCCCGGCCGCCGCATGTCAATTGCCCCGGAACCGGCGGAAACGCTCGCGCGACTCCGCTTCGACCGCCGCCTGCTGCGCGGCCGCCAGCGCCTGAGCCCGGCCTTGTGCCGCAGATATTGCCGTCAGATCGGCAAGCTGCTGAGCCTGGAGCGCCAACATCTGGTTTCCCGCTTGCGCGACCTGCAAGGCACCGGTTGCTGATTGGCTCGCCCCCATCAAGCGCTCCATGCTCGACTGCGCGCCATCAAGATTGCCGACCACGCCGGCCTGTACGCGCATGGCATCCTGCAACGCGTCGACGCTATCGTGCCAGCGGGCGTCGGCATTCGCGACCATCTGGGCAGCATCGCCGCGCAGCACGGCGCCCGAGTAGCGGGTTGCAAAGACATTCTGGACGTCCTGCACATCATAGGCGATGCGCTGCGCACTCGCGAGCAGGCGACGGGTCTGGCCTATTTGTGCCTGGAGTGTCGACAATGTCGAAAGCGGAAGGCTCGTCAGATTCCTTGCCTCATTGAGAAGCGATGTGGCCTGGTTCTGGATCTGCTGAATCTGATTGTTGATCTGCTGGAGTGCCCGGGACGCCTGCAGGACGTTGGAGGCATAGTTGGTCGGATCATAGACCACTAGAGCTTGCGCAGCCGGCGGGATCATGATTGCCATCGGCGCCATCAAAGCGATCAGGACAAAGCGCTTCTTCATTGGGAAAGCTCCTCGACATGGGGAAGGATCTGCTGCTCAGGATCCACCGGTGGCGCGATATCGATGTGCGCGAGAAGGTCTGCCGCCCAGTCCAGGCCCCTTTGTGTCAGCCATCTGGAGGCAAACTGCTCCCGTCCGACCAGATCGAGGATGTCGCTGATCGAGCGATGATCCTGCTTGGAAGAGACGGCGGTGAAGGCGAGCGCGACCTCACCCAGACCGAGCTCGAACAGGCGATTGCCGCGCCGGGACTGGCAATAATAGTCGCGCTTGGGCGTCGCCCTGCTCAATATCTCGATCTGGCGATCATTGAGGCCGAAGCGAGAATATATCTGCGTGATCTGCGGCTCTAGGGCGCGCTCATTGGGCAGGAAGATACGGGTTGGGCAGCTCTCGATAATGGCCGGCGCAATCGCGGAGCCATCAATGTCCGAAAGACTCTGGGTGGCAAACACCACGCTCGCATTCTTCTTGCGCAAGGTCTTGAGCCATTCGCGCAGTTGCTCGGCAAATTGCGGATGATCGAGCACCAGCCAGCCTTCATCGATCAGGATGAGGGTCGGACGACCATCGAGATGTGCTTCGATTTTGTGGAAAAGATAGGCCAGCACGGGCGCTGCGGCAGAGGAGCCGACCAGACCTTCGATCTCGAAAGCCTGGACCGATGCCGATCCCAGATTTTCGCTTTCTCCATCGAGATAATTGCCCCAGGAGCCTCCCTCGCAATAGGGGATCAGAGCTTGTTTGAGGCGCTGTGTCTGCAGGAGCGCTGCCAGACCCGACAGCGTGCGCTCGGCGATCGGGGCCGATGCCAGCGAATTGAGCGCCGTCCAGAGATGATCCTTGTCGGCCGGATCGAGCGCAATGCCTTCCGTTCCAAGAAGAGCAGCAATCCATTGCGCAACCCAGCTTCGTTCAGCCGGCTGGTCGATCCGAGCCAGTGGCTGAAGCGCAATCCTTGGGCTGGCTTCCTGACCTGCATCGATCTGGCCCCCTAGATCGCACCAGTCTCCGCCCATTGCTAAGATGGCGGCGCGGATCGACCCGCCAAAATCGAAGGCGAAGATCTGGCTACCGGCATAGCGACGGAACTGCATGGCCATCATGGCGAGCAGTACCGATTTGCCTGCGCCGGTAGGGCCGATGACGAGGGTGTGACCGACATCGCCGACATGAAGTGAGAGGCGGAAGGGTGTGGATCCCTCGGTCTTGCCGTAGAGAAGCGCCGGACCATCGAGATGTTCGTCGCGCGCGGCGCCTGCCCACACCGCGGACAGCGGAATGAGGTGCGCAAGGTTGAGCGTGGTTATGGGAGGCTTGCGGACATTGGCGTAAACCTGGCCAGGCAGGCCACCCAGCCATGCCTCGACGGCATTGACGCGCTCGATCGAACAAGTGAAGTCACGCCCCTGGATCACCTTTTCCACAAGCCGCAGCTTGTGCGATGCCTCGGTCGGATCACGGTCCCATACCGTTACGCTCGCCGTTACATAGGCTATGCCAGCATGATCGGCGCCCAGCGCCTGAAGCGCCATGTCTGCGTCAGCGGCCTTGTTCGCAGCGTCGCTGTCGAGCAGGACAGACTGCTCGTTCGTCATCACCTCCTTGAGGATTGCGGCAAGAGACTTGCGCTTGGCAAACCATTGCCGCCGGATTCGGGTCAGCAATCTGGTCGCATCATTCTTGTCGAGCATGATCGCTCTGGTCGACCAGCGATAGGCAAAGGCCTGCGCGTTAAGCTCGTCCAGGAGACCGGGGAAGGTCGACGTCGGAAAACCGGTGATGGTGAGGGTGCGCAGATGATGGTCGCCAAGGCGCGGCTCGAAACCGCCGGACAGGCCCTCATCGGCAAGAAGCGCATCGATATAGGCCGGTGTTTCGGGAACGCGAACCCGCTGGTGCCGGGTCGAAATGCAGCTGTGGAGGAAAGTCAGCGTCTCGCCATCGTCGAGCCATCGGACTTCAGGCATGAAGCCGTCGAGCAGATGGATCAGCCGATCTGTCCGGTCGGCAAAATTTCGCAGGTGGGTCAGGGGGTCGAGTGGGCCTTTCACTTGCCCTTCATAAAGCCAGGATTCCGCCCTCGAGATTTCCTCGGCCGGCGGCAACCAGAGCAGGGTCAGGTAATAAAAGCTCTCGAAATGGACGCCGGCCTCGCGAAACTGCGCGCGGCGCTCCATGTCCACCAGAGCCGATGCCCGGTCGCAGAACAGGCCTTGGGGATAGGCTTGCGCGGGTAGACGCTGCGCTTCCACGAACACGGCCCAGCCTGATCCCAGGCGTCGCAGCGCATTGTTGATTCGCGCCGCGACGGCAACAAGTTCTGCGGGCGTCGAGCTGTCGAGATCCGGGCCCCGGAACCTGGCCGTACGCTGGAACGACCCATCCTTGTTGAGGACGATGCCCGGTGCCGCCAGCACCGCCCAGGGCAGGAAGTCTGCCAGGCAGGCCGACGTCGATCGATATTCCCGCAATGACATCATGGCTGCATCCATCCGGGATATTTGAGATGGCGGCGGGCCACATCCACGAACTGTGCGTCGTTGCGCGTGGCCCAGACGGCGAGGAAATGGGCGATGGCCCACAGGGCGAGGCCCAATATCCAGAGCCGAAGACCAAGTCCGACCGCACCTGCCAGCGTACCATTGACGATCGCCAGCGAGCGCGGCGCCCCGCCCAGCAATATCGGTTCGCCCAGCGCCCGATAGACAGGCGTATGGAAGCCGGGCGTGGTGTCATGGTCCTGCATCAGATGAGCGCCCCGCCGCCGAAGCTGAAGAAGGACAGGAAGAAGCTCGATGCTGCAAAGGCGATGGAGAGGCCGAAGACGATCTGGATCAACCGCCTGAAGCCACCCGATGTGTCGCCAAAGGCAAGGCTGAGCCCCGTGACGATGATGACGATGACCGCGATGATCTTGGCAACCGGCCCTTCGATCGACTCGAGGATCGACTGGAGCGGTGCCTCCCATGGCATGGACGAGCCGCTGGCATTTGCTGGCGCCGCTATCAGCATCAAGGCGATGCAGGCTGCGGTGGGCATGGCACGCATCCGCGAGGCGCAGCGATTGAGGGAATGGGTCATGAATCTTCTCCTGAGCTGGAGGCATGGGAAATCAGGCGATAATTGCCGGTCGCGGAATCAAGGCCTGTCACCCAGGCCAGTTCGGTGAGGCGTCGGCCCTGGGCATTGCGATCAAGGACCGCGATGAGATTGACGGTTTCTGCGATGAGTGCGCTGGGCACCGTCACGACCGCTTCCTGGATCAGCTGTTCGAGCCGGCGGAGCGCGCCAATGGCGGAACCGGCATGAAGCGTCGCGATGCCGCCGGGATGGCCGGTTCCCCAGGCCTTGAGCAGATCGAGCGCCTCTGCCCCGCGTACTTCGCCAATGGGGATGCGGTCAGGGCGCAGACGCAAGGCCGAGCGCACCAGATCCTGCAGCGATGCTATGCCATCCCTCGTCCGCATGGCGACCAGATTGGGCGAGGCACATTGCAGCTCACGCATATCCTCGATGAGGACGATCCGATGCGGCGACTTGGCGATTTCGGCGAGAAGGGCATTGGCCAGCGTCGTCTTGCCCGACCCAGTGCCGCCCGCAATGATGATATTGGCACGGTCGGCAACAGCACGCCGCAGCACTGTCGCCTGTTCATGCGTGATCACCTGCGCTGCGACATAGTCGTCGATCGTGAAGATCGCGGTCGCTGGCTTGCGAATGGCGAAGGTCGGCGCCCTGACAATCGGTGGGAGCAGCCCCTCGAACCGCTCTCCCGTTATCGGCAATTCTGCCGACACGCGCGGCGATCCTGAATGTGCGTCCACGCCGACATGATGGGCAATGAGGCGAATGATGCGTTCTGCATCCTCTTGTGCCAGCCTGATGGCGCTGTCCGACATGCCCTCGCCCAGCCGATCTACCCAGAGGTGACCGTCCGGATTGAGCATGACCTCGATGACGGCCGGATCCTGGAGCCACCGCCCGATATGAGGCCCCAAGGCTGTCTGCAGCATGCGCGCGCTGCGCTGGGGCTTTCGGACAGCTATTGTCGCGGTCTCAGACATGCTTCTTCCCATCTGATGGCGATGCCGGACCGCCGATGGGATGATTAAGAGACGCAGAAAATGGCGGGTTTCAACAGATGTCTGCGATCATGAAGCTATGGCGAAGAAAGACAGGCGCTGGCGTAGGATGCTGATCGCACACCGCCCATATCGTCGACGATTCTTCGTGCCGGAGCCATTGGCGGTAGTTGATACCGGTTCGGCGGCTGGCCCCAAATGCGGCCAATCATCTCACTGGATGGTGCCGCCAGCGGCAAGAGCGTCAAGACAATCTGCGATCGCAAGCCAGCGCAGCACGCCAGCCTCATCCCCCGCAATGGCAAGGGCTTTCACGCGCCCTGCGATAAACTCCGCTGCTCCGGTGCCATGTTGGCGGTCCACGGCGAGAGCCGCGGCCCAACGTTCCATCTCTCGGGTCATAGGAGTGACGGAGCCTCGGCCACCGCCTTCTTCTTCACCCAGAGTTCGCTGGTGCGCGTCATCTCGATCAACGCATCGGGAAAGCAGCGGTCCTGAAATGACACCGCGTCATCAAATGAGCCGTGAAGCCACCGCTCATAATCTTCCGGCATGAGAAGCACCGGCATGCGATCATGCACAGGCCGGATGGCTTCGTTGCAATCGGTCATTACGCCCGAATAGACAGGCCCCCATTCATCGCTCACGCGCCAGAGCCCCGCCCATGCAAAAATCGGCTGTCCCTTCACATTGAACCAGGTCCGCGTCTTGGCGCCCTTCACGCCTTCCGCTTCCGCAAAGGCCGTTAGCGGGATGAGGCAGCGCCATGGCGGCTTGGCCGCCAGGCCTTTCCACATCGGCTTGGCGAGATCGGCGATATTATTGACGGGTTTGGGCTTTGCCGTCGGCGACATGCCCTTGAGGCGCAACGGAAAGCCCCAGGTCATCGACTGCATGATGCGCTGCCCGGCTTCCTCCCGGATCACGAGGCCCGGCGTGCCGGGATAGACCTCGTCACCGGCATTAGACATGACCGGATTTGCCACGCCAAAATGGGCGGCCACCTCGGCAGCGCTCAGACGCTCGGTGTAGAGATTGCAGATGGCTGACCTCCTGTTCGAACGGGGCGGCTGGAGCAGCTGGTGATTCCAGCTTCATCCTATCATGGCGCGAGAGACGGGAAAGCCGCCTATCTGTCAGGACGGCCGGCAAACTTCTCGCCCCGACTACAGCAGAAGAGCCTGCGCCTGCGTTCCGGGCGGCGGTGCCTTGCTGCGCCAGCTATCCTCGGTTTGCTGCACGTTCATTCGCTCGGCTGCAAAAGGTGGCCGGAACAGAAACCGGATCACATCCTGGATACCGCCACGCAGCCAGGCGTCATAGTCATGGGGGTCGAGCAGCACCGGCATTCGGTCGTTGGTCGGCGGGATCGCGGCATTGGCCTCCATCGTCATGCCGGCATAGACCGGCCCCTCGCTCAGCAGATTGCGGCAGAAGCCGGCCCAGGCGATGATCGGCTGGCGCTTCACCGAAAACCAGGTCCTGGTCTTGGCACCGGGCACGCCATCGGGATTGGCAAAATGGGTGAGCACGATAAGGCAGCGATAGCGCGGATCGACCACCATCTCCTCCCACATTGGGTTGGTGAGATCTGCGACAAGGCCGATACGTCCCGCTTCTTCGCCCCGTGCCCGCATATCCTTGGTCAGCCGCGGAAAGCCCCAGGTCATGGACCGCAACAAGCGCCGGCCACCCTTCTCGAAGACGACCAGGCCCGGCAGCCCTTCAACCGTCTCTTCGGGCACCGCGACCGACGGCAAGGGATCGACCCCGAAATGCGCCGCGATCTCGGCGATGCTGGCTCGCGCGCAATGCAGCCGTGACATGATGGGACCTCCTTGCCGGGACTCGAAGCCATCGTCTTAACATAGAACATATGAAGAACGAAATGCCATTGACTCCAATGTCGGATTGGAGCGAACAAATAGAGAACGTATTTTCGAGTCCCTGCCGCCCATGTCCAGAACCGCCATCCTCGACGAACTGCGCGCGCGCATCGCGCAGGTGGAAGCGGTGGGCGGTCTGCATCCGGTGCTTCCCTTCGGCATCGACGCCATCGACCATCATCTGCCGGGCGGCGGCATAGCGACCGGGGCCCTTCATGAGGTGGCCGGAAGTTCGGACCTTGCCGACGATGCAGCCGCCACCATCTTCCTGGCCGGCATTCTAGCGCGGTCGCAGGGCCAGATCATCTGGTGCCTCCACTGGCGCGACCTGTTCTCGCCGGCCCTGCATCTCGCCGGGCTCCACCCCGATCGGGTCATCTTCGTGGAAGCGGGCAATGACACCAATGTCCTCATCGCGATGGAGGAATGCCTGCGTCACCCCGGCCTTGGCGGCGTCGTCGGGGAACTCAAGAAAATGTCGCTGACCGCTTCGCGCCGGCTGCAGCTGGCAGCCGAACAATCGGGCGTGCTGGCCATGGTCTTTCGCCGCGCCATGCCCCCTGAAAGCCAGGCCGAGGGCAGCGCCGCGCTGACCCGTTGGCGGGTGCGGGCCGTGCCCAGCCCGGCGCTGGGTTTCCCCGGTCTCGCGCGTCCGCGCTGGTCGCTGGCGCTTGAGCGCGCGCGCGGCACCGAACCCCAAATCTGGACCGTAGAGGGAAGCGATGAGACGGGTTGTCTCGCTGTTCCTGCCGCGCTGGTCGACGGATCGTATCCGTCGCAAAGCCGGCAGGCCGCCTGAAGGCGGGCCGCCGCCCCTCGTCACCGCCCATGCCGACCATGGCCGCCGTCTGATTGCGGCCGTGGACGAGGAGGCGCGCCGGCTTGGCATAGCCGTCGGCATGACGGTGACGCGCGCCCGGTCGCTGGCGCCGGACCTAGACGTCGTGGATTCCGATCCCGAGGGCGATCTTGAAGGCCTGCGCCGGCTCGCTCTGTGGGCGGGAAAGCGCTATTCCCCGATCGTCGCGCCCGATCCACCCGATGGCCTGTGGATCGATATTACCGGCTGCGCCCATCTCTTCGAGGGCGAAGTGCCACTCCTCAAGGACATGATGCGCCGGGTCAGTGGCTCGGGCCTCGCCTGCCAGGTCGCGGTCGCCGATACGCCGGGCTGCGCCCATGCGGTGGCACGGTTTGTGCCATCAGGACGGCCGAACATCATCGAGGCCGGCGCCACGCGCGCCGCGCTCTCGATCATGCCGGTGTCGGCGCTGCGCATCGAGCCGGGCGTCGCGAGCGAACTGCGCCGCATGGGGTTCGAGCGAATCGAGCAGCTGATCGCCGCGCCGCGTGCGCCGCTCGCCAAGCGGTTCGGCCGGCAGCTCTACAAAAGGCTCGACCAGGCCCTGGGCCAGGTGCCTGAACCCATCGATCCGATCTACCGCGCCAGCTTGCCGCGCGTGCGGCGCAGCCTGCTCGAGCCGATCGGTACCGCCGATGCCATCGCCCAGGTCATCGCGGACCTGTGCACCGATCTTGCCCGCCTCCTGCTGCGCGCGGGGACAGGCGCGCGCCGGCTCGACCTTCATTTCGAGCGGGTCGATGGCGCCCGGCTGGCGGTGCGGGTCGGGACTGCTTCCCCCTCGCGCGATGTGCGTCATTTGGCAAAGCTGCTCTCCCAGAAGATCGAGACGATCGATCCGGGCATGGGGATCGAGGCGATGGCGCTGGTCGCGTCGCTCACCCAGCCCATGGCGGCCGCGCAGGTCGGGAGCGTCCTGGCTGGCGAGGATCGCGGGCCGGATCTCACCGCGATCGTCGATGCGCTCGCCAATCGCTTTGGCGCGCGCAGCCTCTATCGCTCCGCGCCGCGCGCGAGCAGCATGCCCGAACGCGAAGTCGGACATGTCGCGCCCCTCTCATCAGCCGGTGGCGCTGGCTGGGCCGATGATCTTCCCCGGCCTGCCCGCATGCTGGTCCCGCCAGAGCCGGTCGACGTGATGGCGATGCTGCCCGATCATCCGCCCGCCATGTTCGTCTGGCGGGGGCGGCGCCATCGGATCGCCCAGGCCGATGGGCCAGAGCGCCTGCATGGCGAATGGTGGCGTGAGGGCGGCCATGAGGCGGACACGCCCTATGCCGTGCGCGATTATTTCCAGGTCGAGACGATGAGCGGCGCGCGCTACTGGCTGTTCCGCATGGGCGATGGCGAACAGGCGTCCACCGGCCCGATGCGCTGGTTCATCCATGGTGCCTTTGCATGATGTCCGAGGATGATCGCGCGGACGAACAGGCGGATGATCTTGAGGGCGCCCGCTATGTCGAGCTGCAGGTCACCAGCCATTTTTCCTTCCTGCGCGGTGCCTCCAGCCCCGAGGAACTGTTCTCGGCAGCCGCGCTGCTGGGTCTGCCCGCGCTCGGTGTCACCGATCGCAACAGTCTTGCCGGCGCCGTGCGGGCCTGGGACGCACAGAAGGTCACCGGCTGCCGGGCGATCATCGGCTGCCGTCTGGACCTTGTCTGCGGCACTTCCTTGCTCGTCTATCCCACGGACCGGGAGGCCTATTCGCGGCTCTGCCGGCTTTTGAGCATCGGCAAAGCCCGTGGCGGCAAGGGCAGCTGCCATCTCGACTGGTCGGACGTGACGGACTGGGGGGAAGGAATGATCGGCATATTGGTGCCCGACCGCGCCGATGCAGCGTGCGAGGAGGCGCTCGACCGGCTTGCTGCCATCTTCGGGGCCCGCGCCTATCTCGCCCTTTCGATCCGGCGCCGGCCGCGCGACGCGATCCGGCTGCGCGATCTTGCCCGCCTCGCCGCGCGCGCCGGGGTGCAGACCGTCGCCACCGGCGACATTCTCTACCATGCGCCCGCGCGACGGCTGCTGCAGGATGTGGTGAGCTGCATCCGCGAAAAATGCACGGTCGACACGCTGGGGCAGCGCCGCGAGCGTTTTGCCGACCGGCATCTCAAATCCGTCGCGGAAATGGAGCGGCTCTTCACCCGCTATCTTGGCGACGTGACGCCCCTGCGCCGCAGCGTCGAGATCGCGCGGGCCTGCCGCTTCGAGCTTGGTCAGCTCACCTACACCTATCCCGACGAGATCGGGGAAAGCGGCCTTACCCCCCAGCAGGAATTGGAGCGCCTCACCTGGACAAAGGCGCCGGGCCGCTATCCTCATGGGATTCCCGGCAATGTCCGCGAACAGCTTTCCCATGAGCTGAGGCTCATCGGCGATCTGGCCTATGCGCCCTATTTCCTCACCGTCCATTCGATCGTCCAGTTTGCCCGATCGAAGGATATTCTCTGCCAGGGGCGCGGCAGCGCCGCCAATTCGGCGGTCTGCTTCGTGCTCGGCATCACCTCGATCGATCCGGTCAAATCCGAACTGCTCTTCGAGCGCTTCGTGTCGGCCGAGCGGCGCGAGCCTCCTGATATCGACGTCGATTTCGAGCATGAGCGGCGCGAGGAAGTGATCCAGTGGATCTATCAGACCTATGGCCGCGAGCGTTCGGCGCTGACCGCCGTCATCTCCCGCTTTCGCGCGCGCGGCGCTGTGCGCGAGGTGGGCAAGGCGCTGGGCCTTAGCGAAGACATGCTGTCAGGCCTTTCAAGTCAGGTCTGGGGCTGGGCCCGCGATGGGGTCGAGGCGAAGCATGCACAGGAGCTCAACCTCGACACGAGCGACAAGCGCCTGGCGCTGACGCTCGAGCTTGCCCGCACCCTCATCAATACGCCCCGGCACATGTCCCAGCATCCCGGCGGCTTCGTTCTGACCCTGGGACGGCTCGACGAACTGGTGCCGATCGAGCCCGCTGCCATGGCCGATCGCCAGATCATCGAATGGGACAAGGATGATATCGATGCGCTCGGCTTCATGAAGGTCGATGTGCTGGGCCTTGGCATGCTGGGCTGCATGCGCCGCGCCTTCGCTCTGCTCGAGGATGACAAGGGCATCGCAATGAACCTAGCCTCCATTCCCCATGATGATCCCGACACCTTTGCGATGATCCGCAAGGCCGATACGCTGGGCGTCTTCCAGATCGAGAGCCGGGCGCAAATGGCAATGCTGCCCCGGATCAAGCCGACCAAATTCTATGACCTGGTGGTCGAGGTGGCGATCGTGCGCCCGGGCCCGATCCAGGGTGACATGGTCCATCCATACCTGCGCCGCCGCGAGGGCAAGGAGGCGATCAGCTATCCGACGCAGGAACTGCGCCGGGTGCTGGAAAAGACCCTGGGCGTCCCCCTCTTCCAGGAACAGGCGATGCGCGTCGCGATCGAATGCGCGGGTTTCACGCCGTCGGAGGCCGATCTGCTGCGCCGGGCGATGGCGACCTTCAAGCTGACCGGCGGCGTCTCCCATTTCCGCGACAAGCTCATCAACGGCATGATCGCGCGCGGCTATCAGCGCGATTTTGCCGAACAGACCTTCAAGCAGATTGAGGGCTTTGGCTCCTACGGTTTTCCCGAAAGCCACGCCGCCTCATTTGCGCTCATCGCCTATGCCTCTTCCTGGATGAAATGCCATCATCCCGACGTCTTCTGCGCAGCGCTCCTCAACGCCCAGCCCATGGGCTTCTATGCGCCCGCACAGATCGTCCGCGACGCGCGCCAGCATGGGGTCGAGGTCCGTCCCATCGACGTCAATCACAGCCGCTGGGACTGCACGCTCGAGCCGACCCAGGGCCGCTATCATGCGTTAAGGATCGGCCTGCGCTATGCGCGCGAGCTCAAAAATGCCGATGGCGCCGCTATTGTCCTGGCGCGGGGCAATGAACCCTATGCCAGCGTCGAGGAAATCCAGCGCCGGGCCGGCGTCAGCGGCCGCGCGCTCGACCGGATCGGCCATGCCGGTGGCTTTGGTTCGCTGGCGCTCTCGCGCCGCGCTGGCCTCTGGGAGGTGAAGGGTCTTGGCGAAGAAGCCTTGCCGCTCTTTGCCGCCGCTGACGCGCGGGCGGGCAAATTGCGCCCCGAAGCGATCGAGCCGAACGTCCTTCTCCCGCAGATGGGCGAAGGCGAGGAAGTGGTGGAAGATTATCGCGCGATCGGACTTTCGCTGCGCGCCCATCCGCTCGCCTTCCTGCGCGACGAATTGGCGCGCCGGAAGATAGTGACCTGCGCCGCGCTCAAGGATATTCGCGACGGGCGATGGGTCAATCTCGCCGGCCTCGTCCTCCTGCGGCAGAAGCCGGGTTCCGCCAAGGGCACCATGTTCATCACCCTCGAGGATGAGACCGATGTCGCCAATCTCGTCGTCTGGCCCAATCTCTTCGAGAAGCATCGGCGCGTGGTGCTGAGCGCCTCGATGATGGGCGTGCGCGGTCAGGTCCAGAAGGAGGGCGAGGTCATCCATCTCATCGCCCAGCGTCTGGAGGATCTCTCGCCTCTCCTCGCCAGCGTCGGCCAGCGGGAGGATGTCGCCAGCATCTATCAGGTCAGCCGCGCCGATATCGTCAAAAGCGCCATGGCCCCCGATCCCCGCGATGCGGCGAACAGGCCTCTTGGGCGCGGGGCCCGCGATCTTTACGATCCCGATCTGCGCCTTGGGTCCGGCATCATTCCGGGACAGCCGACAGAGGGTATCAAGGTGAAGACACGGGATTTTCGCTGAAAGGCGGCAAGCCGCCAATGCGGCTCAGGCCGGCTCGATCTGCTCGACATCGAGCATGTCGAAATCGGATCTCGTTCCCACGACCCGGACCTTCTGGCCAATAAGATGCCGGCAGGATCTGGGGCAATCGAGCCGCCATTCCCCGCCATCAGCCACACGCAGCACGGGATAGGGATCGCCGCCAAGCAGGATGCCGATCAGTTCGTGCCGCGTGCCGCGTGGCATGTCATTTGTGCCTTGCGGGCTTGCGGGGAGTTTGAGCCTGGGACGGGTTCTGGTCCTGCGGATTCTCGAACACCCAGTTGAGATAGGCGGCGATGCGGATACCACCGCGCTTGAGCCGATCATCAAGCTCGAGACGGTGCTGATAGGCATAGTCCCAGGACAGGCTGGTATCGGTGGGATAGATGGTCTTGCGCAGCGCGATGCTCTCGCGGATCCAGGTGCCTGGATCGCGAACATTCCAGGCGATGATCTGCTGCGGCGTGATCGCGCGCGCCAGCCAGTCGGCGAGTTCGGAATAGGAGAGCGATCGCTGTTCGATCATCGCACTGTCCCAGACCGAATGGAGATTGGTCGAGCGACCGAACCAGCTCACCTTCATGTCATTGCCACCCCGGTCGTTGCCGCCGCCGGCATGAAGTGGCTGATGCAGGTCGCCGATAATATGGACGACAAAGCGCAGGGCCAGGCGCTTGTCGTCCATTGAGGCCGCAGGATCACGCAGCGTCGCGGTGAAGCGGGCAAGCGCGCTCATCGCGTCGCCTTCGGGCGGCGCGTCGGCGCTCGTATAGGCGTCGCCCTCGCGCACGGTCACATAATGCCATGGGCTGGCCTGCTTCTGCCAGAAATCGGCAGGGTCGGATTTCATGTCGTCCGGCCAGGTCGCAGCCTGTGCCAGATCTTCGTCCCCCAGGAGAAGCTGGACATTGGCGCGGGCCAGGCCGCTCAGGTTCCGGTCGGCAATGGCACCGGTGACGCGGTGGCCGATGGGCCCCCAGGCAAAAGCCGGCGAGGTGATCGAGAGAAGGATTAGAGGTAGAATGAGTTTGCGCATGGACGCACCATTAGCGCGTCTCAACGCATGATCCAGCAATTCGATTCTGGATCCATTTGGAAGGCTACGGCTCTCGACCATGGGGCGGTCAGACACAGGGTTCTGAACCCGTGCCGCTTGTCGGCCTGTCAACTATCGCCCTGCATTCCTGACGCGACACCGCGCACTTCTGCTTCCAGAAAGGTGGCGCGATCATGTCGATCATCGCTTATGCGGGCGGTAGCTTCCAGCCCGATTGATGAGAGGCCGATCGGCAATCGCATCTGGAAAATGCTGTCGATGGGCCCGAAACCTCGATCCGCGCATTTCTACATCGTTTACGCACCCGACTATGGGGAGTGATGGATGAGCATCCTTGTAAATGGCGCCTTGGCCGAGTGTCCTGAAGACCCTCGTGTTTCCCTCCTCGACTTTCTGCGGGAGCATCAGGGCCTCACCGGATCGAAGAAAGGCTGCAATCAAGGAGCATGTGGCGCCTGCACCGTGCTGGCAAATGGGGAGCGGATCCTCTCCTGTCTCGCGCTCGCCGTTCAATATGAGGGGCAGGAGATCATCACGATCGAAGGCTTGGGAACGGCCGACAATCTGCACCCGCTTCAACAGGCCTTTGTCGAGCATGACGGTTTCCAATGCGGCTATTGCACGCCGGGACAGATATGCTCTGCAGTGGGGATGGCCGCCGAACTGCAGCGCGGCGTTCCCAGTCACGTAACGCAAGCGCTCGACACCGACAGCATAGGGATGACGCGCGACGAGGTTCGTGAGCGGATGAGCGGTAACCTGTGCCGCTGCGGCGCGCATAATGGCATCGTCGATGCGATCCTCGAGACGTTTGCGGAGGTCACCGAATGATCCCCTTTACCTATCATCGCGCCGCCACCGCCGACGAGGCGCTGCGACAGACCGGTAACGGCGTCCGCTATCTTGGCGGAGGAACAAACCTCGTCGATCTCATGCGGGAAAATATCGATCGTCCATCGACCTTGATCGATGTGACAGGTCTCGACACGGGCATAGTCGAGCAATCCGATGGCGGCATGCTGATCGGCGCTGCGGCGCGCAACACTGCGGTGGCCGAACATCGCGCCATCCGCGAACGTTATCCCCTTCTTTCCCGCGCGATCGTCGCCGGAGCCAGTGCGCAGATTCGCAATATGGCGACCGTCGCCGGCAACATCCTGCAGCGCACCCGGTGCCTCTATTTCTACGACCAGGATGGCACGCAATGTAACAAGCGCATCCCTGGAAGCGGCTGCGATGCGATTGGCGGCTTCACCCGAAATCATGCAATTCTTGGCGCATCCGATCATTGTATCGCCACCCATCCATCGGACATGTGCGTGGCCTTGGCTGCGCTTGACGCCGCTGTGCATGTGCGAGGACCCAACGGCGAAAGAAGGATTGCGTTCGCTGAGATTCATCGCTTGCCCGGCGAGCGACCCGATATCGACACCAATCTGCAGCAGGGCGAACTCATCACCGCAATCGAACTGCCAGCCGTGCCATCCACTGCGCGCTCAACCTACCGCAAGGTCCGTGATCGGGCGAGCTATGCGTTCGCGCTGGTGTCCGTCGCGGCTGTCCTCGATGTGGAACAGGGGCATGTGCGGCACGTCCGGCTGGCGCTCGGCGGCGTTGCCCATAAGCCGTGGCGTGCAGCCAGAGCGGAAGCGCTTTTGCGTGGATCACCTGCATCGGTGGATGCCTTCATCAAGGCAGCCGCGGAGGAACTGTCCTATGCCCGGCCGCTCCGGGACAATGGCTTCAAGGTCGCGCTCGCGCAGCGGACGATGGTCGCTGTACTCACGCAGTTGATGGAGGACATGGCATGAGCCTGATCGATAGCGGCAAGGCGTTGGCGCAAGGCCTGATGCAGGGCGCTATGGCGAAGGTAGTGGCGCTCGCGCCAGATAGCTGGATGCCGGGAGGCGAACCCGATCCGCTCATCCGTCACCAGCATGGTCATGTCGGCAAGCCTGTCTCGCGCATCGACGGGCCACTCAAGGTGACGGGGGCTGCTCCTTTTGCGGCGGAGTTTCCTCTGGAAACCATGGTCTACGCCGCCATCGTCTACAGCAGGATCGCGAAAGGTCGCATCACCTCGCTCAATGTCGAAACGGCTGAGAGCGCGCCCGGCGTCCTGCTCGTGATGACCCATCGTAACGCGCCAAGACTAAAGCCTGCCCCCCTGTTCATGAGTGATCCCAAGGCCGCTGCGGGCGACAGCATTCCCGTCCTGCAGGATGAGAAGATCTACTGGAACGGTCAGCCTATCGCCATCATACTTGCTAACACGCAGGAGCAAGCGGACCATGCCGCCGGCCTGATCGATGTGGACTATGCGGCCGAGCCGGCGGAGACCGACTTCCACGCGGCGATCGCCAGGGGGACCACCCAATCGCAATTCATGGGCCAGCCGCTGCATGACGAGGTTGGCGATGCGCAGGCAGCTTTCGAAAAGGCCGCCGTCAAGATCGACGCGGCCTATTCGACGCCGCGCCACAATCATAATCCCATCGAACTTCATGCCGTCACGCTTTCGTGGGAGGGCGACACACTCCGCATCCATGATGCGCAGCAGGCGGTCGCGCATTCGGCCTGGACGCTGGGGCAGGTGTTCGATTTGCCAGCCGACAAGGTCGTCATTACATCGCCTTATGTCGGCGGCGGTTTCGGCAGTAAAACGCTGTGGCAGCATCAGATCATTGCGGCCGCAGCGGCGAAGCTTGCCGAGCGACCTGTCCGATTGATGCTGACCCGAGAAGGTGTCTACCGCACCGTTGGTGGTCGCTCGCCGACCGAGCAGCAGGTTGCTCTGGGCGCGACCGCCGAAGGGAAGCTCACCGCACTCATCCATCGCGGTGTGACGGCAAAGACATCGCACAATGTCATGCCCGAACCATTCATCCTCCCGACGCGAAGCGCCTACGCCGCGGAGAATATCCTGCTGGACGTCCAGCATGTCGAGATCGACATGACCAGTAACACATTCATGCGCGCGCCAGGCGAGGCAGTGGGCACCTTCGCGCTTGAATGCGCGATGGACGAACTGGCCGAGAAGCTCGGTATCGACCCCATCGAGCTCCGCTTGCGCAACGAGCCGGAGAAGGACCCGATATCCGGTCTGCCCTTTTCAGCGCGGCATATTGACCAGGCATGGCGCGACGGGGCCGAGCGCTTCGGGTGGAGCGCACGCAACCCTCTGCCAGGCATGCACCAGGAAGACGAATGGCTGATCGGCATGGGATGCGCCACCGCCACCTATCCCTATTACCGCATGCCCGGCGGCGCAGCCCGCATCACCCTGTCTCGCGCCGGCCATGCGACGATCGACATTGCCGCGCACGAAATGGGCATGGGTACGGCCACGGCGCAGACGCAGGTGATAGCCGAGCGACTGGGCCTGCAGATGTCACAAATCCAATTCAACTATGGCGACTCAACCTTGCCTGGGCTGGTCCTTGCAGGCGGATCGCAGCAGACGGCATCGATTGGCGCGTCGGTGATTGCAGCCTACAACAAGCTGGTCGCGCAACTGCTGGCACTGGCAGGGAATGACTCGCCTCTGGCGGGGCTGAAACAGGCAGAGTTGGGAAGTCGGGATGGCGGCCTAGCCAGCCTGGAAGATCCATCTCGGTACGAAAGCTATGCGTCGATTCTCTCTCGCGCCCAGCGCGACGCTGTCGTCATCGAAGCCGAGCCGCCCATGCCGCTCGAGACCATGCACTGGTCGATGCACAGCCATGGCGCCATGTTCTGCGAAGTGCGGGTCAACATGATTACGGGTGAACCGCGCATATCTCGCTTCCTGGGATCGTTCGACTGCGGCCGCATCCTCAATCCCAAGACTGCGGCGAGCCAGTTCAGAGGTGGCATCATCATGGGCCTGGGCCTCGCGCTGATGGAGGAAGCACAGTTCGACGAGCGGAGCGGACGGATTATGAACCCCAGCCTCGCTGAATATCATATGCCCGTACATATGGACGTTCCGGAAATCGATGTCATCTGGACCGACATACCCGATCCCCACACACCCATGGGCGCGCGCGGCGTCGGCGAAATTGGTATCACCGGTACCGGGGCTGCGGTCGCCAACGCGATCTACAATGCGACTGGGAAACGCGTGCGTGATTTGCCGATCACGCTCGACAAATTAATTTAGGATATCATTTGATGGCAACGCCGGCTGCGATGACGGCAAATGGGACATTCGGGAAGGTCCGCTTCAGAATATCGAACCGATGTAACCAGCCATTCCCGCCATGCGGGCCGCAGATAATCTATCAGCTATACAGTGCCACTCTGCGCTGTTCGGCTGGATTTTCATAGGCTGGAAAGCGGCCATTCTGACACGCCATATATCAACCGATAGGAGCGACCAAGCGCAGCGCGAAATCATTGTCGACGAGCAGGCGACTGTGCATGGGATCTCGCACGAAGCGGTGATCCGACGTACGGCGGAACGGAAGATTGTCGTTCCCAGCGACTATGGCGCTCACCTTGAGCGACAAGAAAGCAGGGCGGCAATCGAAGTTGCCACCCTGCAAAATAGTTGGACTTACCTCATGATGATCAGGCGCCGCCTGATGCGCCTTGCGTCAACTTATCCATCACGGATTCAAGGTTGAAGCTCGCCGCCTTCTGGGCTGGCGGGAACTCTGCGAAGGTCGCCAGGAACTGGCCGACGATGGTCTGTGCAGGCACCAGCAGGAATGCGTGATCGAGCAGCCAATCATAATAGGTGTTCGACGTGCGGTCCGCGCGTTCGTAAGGGTCGGTGCGCATGTTGAAGATCTTGGGCAGGCGGAGTTCCACGAACGGCTCGGCCCAGATCCGCAGGGTGCCTTCGCAACGCTGCTCCAGGAAAACCAGCTTCCAGTTGTGATAGCGCAATGCGACGACATCAGCATCGTCGTTGAAGTAGACGAAGCCGGGGCGTGGGCTTTCCGTTTCCTTGCCGGTCAGGAAGGGCACCATGTCGTACCCGTCGAGATGCGACTTGAATTTGTGTCCGTCGAGCGTCGCGCCCTTCTTGAGGTCTTCCTTGACCGTCTTGTTGCCAGCCACGGAGAGGAGCGTCGGGAACCAGTCAAGGTGCGAGACGAGCCCTGTGCACTTCGAGCCTGCTTCGATCTGACCGGGATAGCGCACGATGCAGGGCACGCGGTACGCACCTTCCCAGTTCGAGTTCTTTTCGCAGCGGAACGGCGTGGTGCCGGCATCGGGCCACGAGTTCTGGTGCGGGCCGTTGTCTGTCGAATAAAGGACAAAGGTGTCGTCAGCCACGCCGAGCTCGTCGAGCAGGTCGATCATTTCGCCCATGTTGAGGTCATGATCGATCATCACGTCGTGATATTCGGACTGCCACAGGCCGGATTGGCCGAGGCTGGAATCCTTGGCATGGGTGCGGAAGTGCATATGGCTGGTGTTGAACCAAAGGAAGAAGGGTTCGCCAGCATCGACCGAATCCTTGATGAAGCGCTTGGCTTCCTTCAGAAATTCCTCGTCGATCGTTTTCATCCGTTCTTTGGTGAGCGGACCGGTATTCTCGATCTTCTGCCCGCCCTTGCCGTCGGCCCAGCAGTGTAACACGCCACGCGGGCCGTACTTTTTACGGAACTCGGGGTAGAGATCAGCGGGCGGATAGTCGCGCAGTTCCGGTTCTTCCTCGGCATTGAGGTGATAGAGGTTGCCGAAGAATTCATCGAAGCCGTGCATAGTCGGCAGGTGCTCGTCCCGGTCGCCCAGGTGGTTCTTGCCGAACTGGCCTGTGCGGTAGCCTTCGTTCTTGAGCCCGCGGGCAATAGTGGGGATTTCCGCTTTCATGCCGAGCGCTGCGCCGGGAAGGCCCACCTTGGTGAGGCCGGTGCGCATGCCGGCCTGGCCGGTGATGAATGAGGCGCGACCGGCGGTGCAGCTCTGCTCCGCGTAGTAATCGACCATCATCATGCCTTCCTTGGCAAGTCGGTCGATGTTAGGGGTTTCGTAGCCCATTACGCCGTGGGAATAGCAGGACAGGTTGTCCCGGCCGATATCATCCCCCCACAGGATTAAGATGTTCGGTTTCTTCGCCATGCCCTAGCTCCGTTCAAGTGGTCTCAAAAACATTATTAAGGGCCCACCGGAGGCGACCAATCAGGATTAACCCCTAGCCTAGCCGCGACATCCCCCGATGTGATCTGCAATGCGCATCAATCCGCGGAATGCTTCGGCGGGAGAGACCTTTCACGCGCCAATTGGGAACGGCTCGCATTGGTCGCTTGTCGCCCTTTGCTTTCCGCCCGGCGGATAGGAGCTAAGTTACTTTGGCTTCCGAAAACGGACTGCCGCCCACCGGCCAGGGACGGCCCGACCGTAATCGGCTGTGGTGGACGCCAATTAACGCTTCGAATGTCGATCAGGTGTAGGCTGGATCGGCCGTTTCAACGCATCATCCAGCGAAAGCCAAAATTTACCTCACTTGGGAGGAGCCATATTCAAATTCAGGCGACGAAAATCTCCATTAACCGCAGCGAGACTGGCGTCCAACATCGTGAAAATGATGAAAAAAGATCAGAACCAAACGATTTTCTCTCCTGTGCAAACCGATAAAAGTATATAAATTAGTTTACAGTAATGGAGTTTCTAATAGCATAGCGAACCAAATCGGCGGTAGTTTTAAGCTCCAGCTTCCGCATTGCAGAGGCCCTATGAGTTTCAACCGTCTTTTTGCTGATATTTAGGCAAACTGCTACCTGTTCATTTATTTTTCCTTCCGAGACAAGTTGGACCACTTGCCTTTCCCTAGAAGAAAGGATGCCAAAAGAATCGTGTTTACCACTGACAACTCTATCAATAAAATCAACTGCAAATTGATCTGAAAAATAATTACGCCTCAACGATACCGAATTAAGCGCTTCACAAAGCTTTAATGCTGGATCCTGCTTAAGCACAAACCCCTTTACGCCCAAACCGTATGCATCAGCAACTATTCCGTCACATTTTCTCGCTGTGTAAATTATCATTTCCATATGAGGAAATTCATTACGCAGGTGGGTTATCAGTTGTATGGCATTTATGTCTGGCATGAAGCAGTCGAGGATGGTTATGTCGGGTGACGCATCGCGCGCAACGCTGATTGCATCTTGTCCGCTTGTCGCCTCTCCAACGATATGCCACGAAGCTTGACTGCCAATTATGCTACGCATGCCAGCGCGTAGAACTTCGTGATTATCCGCAATTAATACACGATCGAGCTTCCTAGCCATGACCCGCCTCCTGATTCATGCCTAGGTATTTTCTTCTACCAATTAATCCTAAATCAGTATCGGTAGTTTCCCTGAGCGATGCGGCAGCCTGTAGCATGAACGGCAAAATTAGGGGCGTGGTAAGATTCTCATTTCCCGCCCCCCCTTGTGCGATTTTCTAGAGCAATGGCTTCGAGACAGTTTATTTACTTTTGTCGCATTTATGAAATGATGTGCTTGGCGGACGAATACGATCGATGGAGATGACCAAGATGGCTGTCTGTCCTCGCTGGGCAAAAAATCACGCTGATCGCGTTTTTGACCTTGTGGAAATGAATGGCGAGCACATCGTTCAAAGCATGATCCGACATTGCCCCAACGGTACGTCAACACGCAATTTCAAGCGCGCATGCTTGGCTCTCCCGGATTCGAGAATCATCCAGCGCAAACGCGACCTGCTGATTGGGTGGCGCCGTACGCAGATTCTGGAGGACGAGCGGGAGGGAAGCGATGCGACGATTTCGCTCGTCAGTTTTACACCTTCGCAGGGGCCATTTGGGGTCGTTTTACAATATAAAATCATGGGCCTTTTCATACACAAGCACGCGCTCGCTCGCCTGTTTGAGCGAGCGCTCCAGGCTCCGGAGGCTGTGGCGTCGAGCTTGCTCCAACCCCATTTCGTAAATTCTTTTCCTGCGCTGGAGGCCGAAAGCGCGAATCCAGGCTTCGCGACACCCTTCAAAGACGGCAAGTTTGTCGGATCGGTAGAGTGGGTTCGAGACTCGCAGGGAACGATGACTTTGGTTTTCGGGATACGGTCCTGGCTGCCCGATGCCATCTCGACTTTCACATGGACGAAAAGCGAGAACCGCAGCCTCCGGAAGGCCATGGAGATAAACCGCCGGAATTACGTACTGAGCATGCTGGCCGGTGAGATGCCTGCCAGGCATGCAGGACCGGATTACTTATACGTTTGAAGCCGGGACGCATATCGGACGAGTGAGCAGCGGGATTGCGATCATATTGGAGCCACAACTCTGCTCCTTCAAATGGTGACCATCGGTAGGGAGGCAGTTTGAAATCTACCTCTGCTTCTCCGGGTAAGACTGATGACTATCGCTGCCGCATCTCGGTATCAGAGCGGGCAAAGTTGCGGCCGCAATATGGAATTACCAGCCGGTAAGTCGACATTCCGCCATCAGCCAGACTTGGGCAGCCAAAAATGGTATTGCGGGCTGGCCGCACCTAGGAACGGAAACTCGGCTTATGAATGGCCGGAGAGTGTCGAAGGCTGGAAGTGGTAGCTACGCTCCCTTTGTTGCGTACGCATCCGGTGAGACCGCGGCTACTGACGGTTTGCTGGGGATTTGGCATCTTATTTGCCGAGAAATGCCTCGACGCCTTCTTGAGCTAGCAAATCGCGGAACGCGGCGTCGGCATCGAGGTCGGTGGGAAAGAGACCGCCCCAGGCCGTCGAGGTTCCGTGCTCGTTGACCACCTCAAAAGACCAACCCCGCTCTGTGGCGAGCCGCACGATGTTGATGGTCAGCCGTACGCCTGCCTGTTCGATGGACCGCCAGAAAGAGGATTCAATCAGTTCGGGTTGCGGGTCAAATTCCTTGGGGTGATGCTACGAGATCACGGCTCCAGCTTCAACGCTGTTGGTTTCCAATTTCATGGGAGCAGATCGCCAAGCCGATTAGCCGGATGACCGGCGATGCGGGTAAGTACGTCGGCGAACCGCTCGGCCTAGCGATTGAGGGCTGGTGCTGCCCGTACTCCTCGAACAGCAGCATGGCGAGGAAGCTTGGTGCAGCCCAGCCACGCGGCACGACCGGGAATGGCGCAAGCGGCTGCATGATCTTCTCACAGTCACGGCAGGAGAACTTCTCCCGCACGGTCTGGATGGCTTTCCCGGCGCGAGGGACCACCTCCAGCGTCTCGGTCCCTCGGTCCTCGCCCAGCTTCGACAGGCGCACGCCGCCACAGGCCGGGCAGGAACAGGGCGCCGGAACGACGACGAGCTCGCGGGGCAAATGGTCGGGGAAGGGCTTCATGACCGGCCTCTTGCGCTCAAAGGCTGTGACGTTTGTCGCCTTTGCTGCGGCGGTCTCGGCGGCCAGATCATCTTCGGCAGAGCCCGCCTCCAGATCTTCGAGCTCAAACTCCATCTGCGCGAGCAGCCGATCTGCCGCATCCACTGCTCCCAAGCGTGCTCTCGAGAGCGTTCTTAAGAGCAGGCCCCTACATCACGACAAGGCGCGTCTCGCCGGATGGATACGACTCTCGCGGGGTCGGATTGCCATATGGGCCTGCTGATGATGGAGAAGCGGCTGTCCGCAATCGTCGCAACGACGCAGCAAGCTAAGAAGGCTACGCCAAATGCTTGTGACGGGCACTCAAAACTGGCCCTTCAGGGACTTGGTGACATTGAACGGCGTAAGGAGGCAGACTCTGCTAACCTCCGGGGAAACCCCGATAGCCGGTTCGCATTCAACCTGTAGTTTTTCCTCACCGAGATGCGGACGGCAATCATCGTCATTGCGCTGCGGCAATTCCTTGGAGGTCAAAATGGCAGAGAAGAAGCCCAACATTGTGCTGATTTTGTCAGACGATTTCGGCTACGGTGATGCTGGCTGCTATGGCGGCGGCGAAAATCGCGGCGCGCCCACACCGAACATCGACCGAATGGCGGCAGAAGGGATGCAATTCCTTTCCTTCTATGCCCAGCCGAGTTGCACGCCGGGCCGCGCAGCGGTGCTAACGGGCCGCATTCCGAACCGTTCGGGCATGACTACGGTAGCTTTCCAAGGCGATGGCGGCGGACTTCCCGCAGCCGAATGGACTCTGGCTTCGGTGCTCAAGACCGCAGGCTACAAGACGTTCTTCACGGGCAAGTGGCATCTTGGCGAAGACGACTATGCGCTTCCCAATGCCCACGGGTATGACGTGATGAAGCATTGCGGCCTCTATCACCTCAATGCCTATACTTACGCCGATCCTGAGTGGTTCCCTGAAATGGATCCGGAACTGCGTGACATGTTCACGAAAGTCACCAAAGGTTCGCTATCTGGCAATGCTGGTGAAACGCCTAAGGAAGATTTCAAGATCAACGGCCAGTACGTCGATACTCCGGATAAGGGCGTCGTGGGCATTCCCTATTTCGATGGATATATTGAACGGGCTTCGCTCGATTATCTCGATACCGTCAAAGACAGCGATGAGCCGTTCTTCATGCACATAAATTTCATGAAGATGCACCAGCCTTCGATGCCGCACCCCGACTTCAAGCACAAGTCGATGGCGAAATCGAAATATGCCGACTCGATGGTCGAAAACGATGCCCGCATCGGCGCGATCATGGATAAACTTCGCGAACTGGGTCTGGAAGAGAACACTTATGTGTTCTGGACCACGGACAACGGCGCATGGCAGGACGTCTATCCCGACGCCGGTTTCACCCCCTATCGCGGCACCAAAGGAACTGTTCGTGAAGGTGGCAACCGTGTTCCCGCCTTGGCATGGGGGCCGGGCATCAAGGGTGGCAGTAAGAACTCGGACATCGTTGGTGGGCTTGATTACATGGCGACCTTCGCGAAGCTGGCCGGAGTTGCCCTGCCAACCGAGGATCGTGAAGGTGAGCCAATCATCTTCGACAGCTACGACATGTCGCCGATCCTGCTCGGCACGGGTAAGTCCGACCGCAAATCTTGGTTCTACTTCACCGAAGACGAACTGACGCCGGGAGCGGTTCGGAGCAACCAATTCAAGGCCTGCTTCAACTTGCGCGGCGACAACGGCGCTCATACAGGCGGGCTTGCAGTCGATACCAATCAGGGCTGGAAGGGGCCGGAAAGCTACGTGGCGACAGTGCCGCAGCTGTTCGACCTGTGGCAGGATCCACAGGAGCGCTACGATATCTTCATGAACAGCTTTTCCGAACACACCTGGGCGTTGGTCACTATCAACAAGGAAGTGAAGGAATTGATGCAGACCTACGTCAAATATCCGCCGCGCCCACTCCAGTCCCAAGGATATTCCGGCCCGATCACACTTACCCAGTATGAACGGTTCAAGCACGTCAAGGATCAGCTTGCCGAGGGTGGCTTCCATATCGGTTTTGCAACTGGTGCATAACAATATTCTTGTTTAATCAACGGGTGGCCCGTCGATGGACGGGCCACCCTTCCCATGAAATGATTATATGTTGTGATGCCGGTCAGGCGCTAGCCTAGGTCGTGAGCCCATTAAATTGCGTGGTCTAGCCGTCGCCGCTGGGATGGCAGCTATCCGCGCTTGCACGCCGGTAACCAGACATTCGCCTACCGGCCAGTTCTGAAGGGCGTAATCAGGTTAGCCGACGGTCCGCTCCTGGAACGCGGAAATTTGCGGCTGAGTGTCTTAAAAGGGTCGATAGTGTTGAAAAACCCGGCCTTGCAGTAATGGCGCGGTCCTGATTCACTGGCCTTGTCGTTAGGAGACAGGCTCATGATGGGTGATCCGACGGTGATGCAGGAGGCGCTTTTCTACAGCTTCAGCCTGGAAGATCATGTTCCCCAGAGCCACCTGTTGCGGGCGGTGGATCGCTTCGTTGATCTGGACGGCATCCCAGAGAAGCTGCGGCCCTTCTATAGCGATACGGGCCGGCCCTCGATCGATCCTGAACTGATGATCCGGATGCTGCTGATCGGCTACTGTCTGGGAATCCGGTCTGAGCGGCGGCTGTGCAAGGAAGTGCATCTCAATCTGGCCTATCGCTGGTTCTGCCGCCTCGGTCTCGACGGATCCGTGTCCGATCACTCGACATTCTCGAAGAACCGGCACGGCCGCTTCCGGGACAGTGATCTGTTGCGGCAGTTGTTCGAGATGACCGTCTCGCGCTGCATCCAGGAAGGACTGGTCGGTGGCGAAGGATTCGCCGTGGACGCCAGTCTGATCAAAGCCGATGCCAATCGCCAGCGCGGCGTTCCCGGCGATGAGGGGCTGCCGCCGGATATCATCAATCATGCTGTTCGGGAGTATCTGGAAGTGCTCGACGAGGCCGCCTTGGCGCAGCGCCGCCCGTCACGCCCAAATATCTGTCGCCGGCTGATCCAGCGGCCCGCTGGACCGGCGCCCATGGCGGGCAGGCCTTCTTCGCCTACAGCACCAACTATCTCATCGATCTGGCCAACGCCGTGATCGTCGATGTGGAGGCCAGCACCGCCATCCGTCAGGCTGAGGTAACGGCGCAGCGAACGATGATCGACAGGACACAGGAGCGCTTCGGCATCTGGCCCCGGCGGTTGGCTGCCGATACCGGCTATGGCGATGCGGCCAACCTTGCCTGGCTCGTCCATGAGCGGGGCATCAAGCCGCACATTCTCGTCTTCGACCATGTAGGCCGCAGGACCGACAGCTTCCAGCGCACCGCATTCCGCTATGACCACCGGAACGATCTCTATGTCTGTCCCGGCGGCAAGCACCTTGTCCAGCATCGCAGGGACTATGCCAGCCCACGGCCCGGCGTCGATAAGGATGGCTTCATGCGCTACCGCGCCAGCCAACACGACTGTCAGGCCTGCACCCGCAAGCCCCAATGCTGTCCCGGCCAGTCCATGCGCAAAGTCGCCCGGTCAATCCATGAAGGCGCGCGCGACCTGGCAAGGGATCTGTCCCAGACCGACGCCTATGTCACATCCCGGCGCGAGCGAAAGAAGGTTGAAATGCTGTTCGCCCATCTCAAGCGTATCTTGAAGCTCGATCGCCTGCGCCTGCGAGGACCAAATGGCGCAAAAGACGAGTTCTAACTCGCGGCCACAGCCCAGAACCTGCGCAAGCTTGCGAAACTCATTCCGATCCAGTCGGCTATTGCCCCAGCGTGACACCGGGAGCCGACTTCCCCCCAACGTCAGAAGCTGACAATCACTGACTTCTTCAACACTATCGGTCGTTCAGCGCCGATCGAACGCGACCGTTTCGCTTGCTGCAAAAGACGGGCTAGCGACGGCTTCATACCAATCAGCGCGAAAGCCCGGCAGAGCCGACAAGTGCGCGATCAGTTCAGCCCAACCTTTCGCCTCCTCATGGAATGTCGAAACACAACCAGCCACTTCAACATCGCAGCAGATCAGGTCGGTCGTGATCTCGTCCCGCTTGTAGAACACGACAGCGTCGATATCGGTCAGCGGCAGTTGCGCGAGGATCGCGTTTGTAATGATCATAGCGACATGCTGCCTTGCTGGATCAACGTCTGCAATCAGGAAACAAGAAAGCAGCCATAAACGGCAATTTCTGGTCGACCTTCTCCAAGCGTTATTCTCTCGGCCAGAGGAGGCATGTCATGGGATTGAACCCTCTGCCCGTGAACGAGTGTCGTGGAATGCTGTTGAGAACCTTCTACGCTGGCAGAAGATACAGAAATCTAAGCTCGCCTGTCTCCTTGTCGCAGCGAAGAGTCAGCACTTATCCGATAGACAAATCACCATTTTTTTCCGCTCGGTAGGCCGCAGCGACCTCCAGAAGCGGGCGCAACGGTAAAGTAATCTTTGGTCTGCTACAGGAAGTTCCCGTTCTTGATGATGCCTGCTGTACAGGCCGGGTATGGAAAGAGCACCGGCTGGAACCGAACAATATGCGGAAGCTAGGGATCGGACAGAATGAGATTGTCCGGATACAGGATAGCGGCGGACCGTGCCCCCCACTCATTCTGTTGCATGGCCTCGCCAATTCGCTCGAAATATGGGAACGGGTCCAGCCCCGCCTGGCTCACCGTTTCCGGCTGATCGCGTTCGACTGGCCCGGATTTGGTGAATCGTCGCGACCGCGTGGTCGCTATGATGGTCGCTTTTTTGCGACGCGGCTGGCAGCGGTGATGAACGCGCTCGACATAGAACGGGCGCATCTCGCCGGCTATTCGATGGGAGCGAGCGCAATATTGCATTTCTCGGATCATAATGCCGACCGGATCGATCATGCCATCCTAGCCGCACCCGGCAGTTTCGGTCGCCGCGTGCATCCCCTGATGCTGGCGGCCGCTATGCCGGGCATCGGCGCCTGGCTGGCGCGGCCCCACCATCGCAACAACCGGACGACCTTACGGCTTGCCATTCATGATCCGTCGCAGGTGACGAAAGATTTGCAGGATCGTACCGATCGCCATGCCGCGATTGCCGGTAGTGCCCGAACCTTCCACAGTGCCCTTACGGCTGGCGTGGGTCTCTTGGGTTCTCGCGGCATTACAAATATGGCGCGGCGGGCACAGGCCTTTCCCCGGCCCGCCCTGTTGCTGTGGGGAGCGAATGATCGCGTCTTTCCCGTTCGCAACGCTGCCCGCGCCCTGCGCCTGATGCCGGACGCACGGCTGACAATGATTCCGGAATGTGGGCATTATCCGCAATGGGAGCAGCCGGACGCCTTTTGCGATGCGGTGGAGCATTTCCTGCCATGAAGCGACGCTACCGGATAGCGATCGGGGCGGTCGTACTCACGGGATGCGCGGGCACCGCCCTTTGGATCGGCGCGCGGCCGGTCAGCGAAGCCTCCTCCCGTCCGCTGCTGCCGCCGGATGCCGACATGACTCAGCGCGGCGCAGCCGCCTTTGTCGGAGCCGGCTTTGGCGGCATTTCCCAGGCCGCGCTTCAGCGCAATGCGGTCCCCTGGCGTCTGACCGCCGCTGCATTGGTGCTGGAGGAGCAGCGCCGCGGTCCGGCAGCGCGGATCGATCAGGCAACGCTGCGTCGGGTGATGATGCGGTTCGGCTTTCTCTATCCAGCCGGGCTCGCCAATCTACCCAAAGGCGTGGAGCGGCCGCCTAGCGACATGCCCCTGGGCATCACCTGGGGCGATATTGCACCAATCGGGGGAACCCGAGTTCGTGTCGCCAATCTCGGTTGTGCCGCCTGCCATGCAGGCGTGACCTATGGTGCCGATGGTGCGCCGCGCCGTGACATAGCAATGATCGGCATGCCCAACAGCTCGATCGATCTGGAGGCCTATGTCCAGGCCGTCTATGTCGGACTGAGCCGTCATGCCGGATCGCCCCATTTGATGGCGGCGGCGGAGGCGTTGTTCCCGGACATGGACTGGCAGGAACGGGCCAGCCTGCGCTGGATGATCCTGCCACTGGTCCGACACCGTTTGGCGGCATTGAAGGGGCAAGGGCGAGCAATGCCTTTCCCTAACGGATCACCAGGTAGTACCAATGGCGTTGCCGCCTTGAAGCTGGCGCTGGGTAGCCCCTTGCTCGGCGGCGGCCCGGCAGACAGAGGGGTGGTGTCGATCCCCGATCTGGGCGGGCGGGCCTGGCGGACAAGCTTGCTGACAGACGGCGCCTACCGGATCCCGGCTGTTCAGCCCGGCCAGCCCACGATTGCGCCAATGATTGACGATGCGCATCTGGATGCGCTGGCCGCGATCACTAGTTTCTTCACGGTCCCCAGCATGGGGGTCCATCCGGACGATGCGCGCGACGGGATCAAGGATGCTCGGGCCATATTCGACTGGTTGGGCAGCTATCATGCGCAGCCGTTCCCCGGTCCGGTCAAGAGGGCGGCCGCGCAACGCGGCGCTGCCATCTATGCACGGACCTGTGCCAGCTGCCATGGCGACTATGGCTGGCGGGGCGATCGGCCCACACTGATGCGTTTTCCCAATTGGATAGGCGACGTCGGCACGGATGCGCTGCGTGCAGCCGTATTCGATCGATCGCTGGCGCAGGCCGTCGACCGCACCTCCTATCGCGCGACCATCGCCGTGCGGACCGGCCAGGGCTATGCCGCGCCACCGCTGAGCGGATTGTGGGCATCGGCCCCCTATCTCCACAATGGGTCGGTGCCGACACTGGCGGCCCTGCTTACGCCATCAATGCGGCCGCGCCGCTTCATGGTTGGCGGCCACGCGCTGGATCTGACGGCGGTGGGACTGAAGCTGAATGTCGATGGCCGTTATCCGGCCGGCTATCACCCCTTTTCGCAACCGCAATGGATCGACACGCAGGTAGCCGGGCTGGGCAATGGCGGCCACGTCCAGGGGGCCGAGCTGGACCTCGCGGACAAACAGGCGTTGATCGAATTTCTGAAACTTCTCTGACCCGGATCTCAGATCAGCAGATCCCGCAACGGCAATCGCGCGCGCGGATAACCGGCCCCGGTTCGACGACCGATGCGAAAGGCGCTGACCAGCCGATGATCGGCCAGGACGCAATGATCGGCAAGCAGCTGCGCAGCCATCGCCTTGTCGTCGGCCAACGCCGCCAGCACCGCCGCGCTCATGCCAAGACCTTCGATTTGCAACCAGAGCCGCAGGAAACGGCGACCGCTCACAAACGGATCTTCGTCTGCCGGGCGGTGAAACAGCAGCACACCGGCTGCGCCTGCCAGCTTTGCCCCTTCGGCAAGCAAAGTGGGCGCGAGCCTTACCCGATCAAACAGCGCAAAAGCGGGGCCAAGCACCAGATTGGCGCCGTGGGCCTCGACCGGGGACAAGGCCATCGCTTGCGCATTGAGGCCATCGCGAGACCATGAAGGATGACGGCGGGAAAGGCGCATCCAGCTCCGCAATTCATGGCGGAAAGGCGCATCCTGCATGAAGCCGTAACTGGCGCGGTCGAACTGGCGCGCCAACCGAGCAAGGCTGTCTGAAGCTGTGATTGGCGTGACATCGGGCGCTGCCAATGTCTCTGTCGCCTGCCGGTCGGCAGCCGTCGGAGAGGAAAAAGCGCCTCTCCACGATGCACGTTGATCGAGGCTGGCTACAAGCGGATCGGCAACACCGCCCGGCCGCAAATGGTAGCGAACGATCGGTCGGAAAGGCTCCGGCAGGTCCGGCAGCATCTCGTGATCTTCAATAAGCGCCAGCCCCTGATCCGCAGCGGCAAGATGGAGCGCTTCGGCGGCGGCGCCCAGACTGATGGCCGCATCATTGCCCCCGGGATCGCCGACCGAAAGGCGGCGGCTCCGATCCTCCGCCAGGACGATGGCATTATCCTCGACCCGCCACCGTGCGGGCTGGACATTGTGTACGCTGGGCGCGGCGGCGGCGCGGACGATCAACGCGTGCAGCAGGGCCGTATTCATGCGAGCGTCTTTCGGAAGAGGTGCAGGCGGTGCAAGCGTCGTGCGCCCAGCCTTTCCATCTGGCGCAGGCTTGCCGCGTTCTGGTCCGCAATCCACGTGATGCCCAGTTGTCGATATCCCGCGCCGCGTAGCGCGCCGATGGTCCGTGCCAGCATCGCCCCCATCAGCCCGCGTCCGTGCCGGTCCTGGGCCACCGAATAGAAGATGATGACGGCGCGACGGCGACGCAAGCGATAGCGCAGGAAATGCAAGGGCGTCAGCCAGCTGATGCGCGATCGGGTAGCCCGCAGAAAGCCATTGAGATCGGGAATGCAGATGATCGTGCCGACCGGCCTGTCGCCGTCCATCAGGACAGAGGAGAGCCGCGGATCCAGAATGGACGACATTTCGCCCGCCTGAAACTGGAATTCCTCGGGGGTGAGCGGGACGAACATCGGGTTGTCTGCGAACCCGTCATTGAGCACCGCCCGCGCGTCTTCCATCCGCTCGGGAAAGTGGCGCTGGACGATCGAGGCGAAGCGGAAGGCGGGATTATCGAGCGCTGCAGTGTCGGGCAACCGAGCCTCGGCAAGGTCCAGCTCGAAGGTCGTCATGGGGAAAAAGCGGGTATATCCATTGGCTTCCAGCAGAGTCGGAACATGCGGCGGGTTCACCACCATGTCGGTATAGCCTGTCTGCTCATATCCGCCCGTCATCACGCCGCATTGCTGCATGGCGGTGAGGTTGAAATTGCCAACGAGTTCCGATTGGCCGTGCTGACGCGCAAAATCTTCGGCCGCATCGAGAAGCCGCCGCGCCGCCGGTGCGTCGTCAGCGCAATCGAAGAAACCGAATTGGGCGCGGCGCGTCCCATGCCGCGCATTGGACTGTCCATGGATGTGCGCGATGATCCGGCCGATGGGGCGTCCGTCCCGATGGGCGGTCCAGAAGCGGAAGGGATTGCCGGTCTGCCAGAGCGGATTCTTCGCCGGGTCGAGCATCCGGTCGATATCGCTATGCAGCGGCGACACATAGCCGGTTTCAGATGCATAGGCATTGAAGGGCGCATCGAAAAATGCCCGACGATCGCCTTCGCGTAAATCCAGTGTCATGTTGCGGTTTCCAACAGTCGAGCGGCGACTTCCAATTCTCCGTCGATGCGGGCATCGGCCAGTCCATTGGCGGAGATTGCGAGAAAAAGTGGTGGGGCGACGGACAGTCGCAGCAAATGGGTAGCGGCATGACGATCCAGCAGCTCGCGCGTGGCTTGGGTCAGAAGCGGATCGGACAAGCCAATCCTCGCACTCAACAACCGATATTGCGCAAGTTGTGCCAGCGTTTGCGCGGGAAAGTCAGCCAGCTGCCCGGCATGGAGCAGTTGACCGCGCGCGAGCAGAGGATGAGCAGAGAGCAGCCCGTCGCGGGACGCGTCGGCCGGCATGGCAGCCAGCGCGCGGGATATGCTGCCCGCCGCATCATCGCGCAGGTGCAACCGCTCAATCAGGATGACGAGCGCAACCATCGCCGTCGCACAGGCTGCGATCGTCATGGCCTGTGTCGCGGTTATCATGGCCATGGGCAGCAGTATGATGGTGCCGCCGCCCGTAGCGATCAGCATGTCGGCGACCAGCATCCGGGGACGACCGCTGCCCGTAGCGAGGCGCGATGCAGCGAGAACCAGAATGAGCGCCGCAAAGGTGCCGCCGCGCACAGGCAGGTCAGGGAAAAGCAGCGCAAAGTCCGTCAGAACGAGCGGCAGGGCAAGGGCCAGTGCCAAGGCGAGCATGTCGGCCGCCTGCCGTTCCGACAGAGCAAGGCCCCGCCGGTCACGCAACAGCAGGAAGAGGATGCAAAGCAGCATCCCCGCCTGAAATGCTGCTAGCGCCATCACGGCCGGGGCGGTCCAGACCAGGCCAAGGGTCAATGGCAGGAATGACAAGGCCAGCGATCCCGACAGCGCCGCCAATTTTATGATCGGCGGCGCATGGCGACGAACCAATTCCTCTGCCAGACGCAAGGTGGCAAAGGGCAACCAGGCTGCCGTCAGCATCAATAGGGCCGCAACCAGTCCGGACTGCCAGGCGCCATAGATCAGCCGCAACCCCAGCAGGATTGCCACCAGCCGATAGATCAGCCGAAGCCGGGCCGACACGGTGGAATGGCGCGCGGTGGACGCGATGCCGCGTGACGCGGCCAACGTCGCCACGATCGCGATGCCGGTCAGCAACTGGTCTGGTCGCACCATCATCCGATCAATTTGCGCATGAAGCGACGCACCAGCGCCCGTTTGGCCCATGCGAGTGGTGGCGATAGCGGTCGTTCGATGCGCATTGCATGGGGATTGAGGAAATAGCCGCGATGATCGGCGCCGCCCGGACGGTTCAGGATGACGCGAATGGCCTCCTCTGCCATCAAGGTGCCAGCCATCGTGACCATGGTCGAAAAGGAGAAGCGCGACCGCTTGCCCGATGCCACATCGGCGGCAACCTCCAGGTCGACATATTTGTGCGAACTGCTGTGCGTGAGCACATATTCGATTTCCCGCATTAGGCATTCTACGGCCATGTCGCGGGTGATGGCGGTCCAGGCAATATTGCAGGTGGGATAGCCGAGCCGCTCCTCAAGCCGGGGGTCCTGCGGCCGCACCACCGTGACCGATGGCAGCGGCGACGCATAGGCGTCGATCAAAGTGCGGCCATGATCGCGCGCCTTGCGATAGAGTTGCGCGCCAGCAGCGGCATCGTCCGTGCCGTTGATGGCGACGGTGACACCGGGTAATATCCGATCGAGCGCTTCGGTCCATTCCGCGCCCAGTACCTTGAAATGCGCCTGCGGATTGATCTGCAGCGCCAGGTCCCGCGCTGCCTCTGCCTTGGGGCGGCCGATCGTGTCGGCCCAGCAGAAAAGCTGGCGATTGAGGTTGGAAACCTCGAAGATGTCGATGTCCGCAATGACGAAATGGCCGACGCCCGCCCTGACCAGCGCCGTCAATGCTGCCCCGCCCATGCCGCCGACACCGGGTATGAAGACGCGGGCTTCGCGCAACCGCTCCTGCTCCGCTTCGGTCACGAAGCCCCGGTTGCGCGTCGTCATCTCTGCATAATCAAAGGGCATCGCGATAAGGCCTCAAGCGTCGGAGGGGTTTGCTGGCGTCCAGCCATTGCAGCAGCGGCGCGACCAGCGTGGCGGTCACGATCATCATCGCTTGCACCGCCAATTGCGGCAGGGCCGAACGGGGTACGCTGCGCGCCAGAAAGCGCTGACCGGCGGCAAGATCGATCATCCCGATCTGCAGGACATCATCGCCACGCCCATAGTCCAATGCCTTATGGCAATAGGCATTATAGTCATCTTTGCGGTGCTTGGCGGCGACGGCAAAGCTCTTCTTCAGATTGTCGGAGCCGCCGGTATATGCGTCGGTGATGACTTGCCGGTCGAGATCGAAGCCGGCATCGTCGCCTACGCCAAAGGCGGTACGATGTGTCTGCATGATCTGATAGGCCAAATGGCGGTGAGTGAAGCTCTGGTCTGTGCCCTCCTGCGCCGGAAATACCTGGCTGAAGGTTTCCGATACCATGCCCACCACGGCGGGGACCTGTGTGACGCTACTGATCCAAAGCGGGCGCAGGCGACGTCGCAAAAAAAGGGCAAAGCAGGTCAGGCCATAGAGAATCCAGGACAGGCCGCCGCTCCGTTCCTGCGGATCGACCATCACGAGCCCCAAATGCAGAACCTGCTCGGTGCGACCTGCCTGGGTCACGGCAAGCAGCGGCATCGCGTTGAAGGCTACGGGCATTCCGTCGCTGCGTCGCCGGACCAGGGTGATGACACTGCGGGACCAGGCCTGAGCATCAGGATCGAACAGCCCATAGTCTAGGTCCTGACCGGCCAGGCAGGCGCGGACGACAGTACGGCACTCGGCGATCAGCAGGGCCAGCGCGTCGTTTGTCATCCATTCGCCGGGGCGATCGACAATCTCGACATGATGGTCTGCGCTGGCGTTAAAGGCAGTTTTCAGATGCGGATTCTGTAGCGAGCGCAATAGAAACAGCATCAAACCTCCGATCACCGCAGCTAATCATTAAAATGGTTGAAGCGCTTCTATCCTGCTAAATATTCACAGTTGGTGATCGGTTAAGATCGTTTGCCTCACAAGGTGATTGTCAAATTTTCTTTCTCATCGGCAATCAGGCTGCTGTCGCATACTCGTGATCCGCAGACATCGTCGGCTAATCCCCGCCCCGTGAGCGTGTAGGGACCAATTCATGGCAGACAGCTGGCGGGGACAAGGGGCTGTCACGAGCATAGCCATCAAAATAGCGGACGTTCGGCAATTGGGAATGAAAATTGGGAGGCTGAGTGTCTTGAAAGGGTCGTTCCGAGAAGCTTTCTATATCACGCTGCGAACACGAGTTCCGTCCCGACATAGGGACGGATGACTTTCTGCGGCATTACGCGCAAGGCCTCCTGGATGAAGACCTCGCCGGTACAATGCATCGGAACGATGTAGGTTGGGTCTATTGTCACCAGCTCCGCGACGGTCCGTTTTGCCTCCTCCTCAGTTCGCGGGCGGACGAGATGAAAGCCGCCAACAATGGCGTGGACCTTCTCGACACCGGAAATCTTCTGCGCCTGCCTTACCGAATTGAGCACCCCGCGATGACTGCAGGACGCGATCACCACCAACCCGAGATCCTCCACGATGTAGAATGTCGCGAGCTCGTGTTCGCCGTCATCAGGCAATTGCGCGGCCTCTCGTTTTCCCGGCGCCAGAAATGCTTTGTCGCATCCCTTTCCGGGCCGCATCTGCGTGGGAATGGCCGCACGCTCGAAACCAAGCAGAGGAATATTGCCAGTCGTCAGCGCCTGCCCCGCAACCACCTCTGGCTGTGATGAGATTTTCAAGTCGAAGCCCGCGTCCAGAAGGGCGCGCCGATCGAGGCTGCCCATGAGCGGCGGGGGATTGCCGATCATCGCCAAGCGTTCGCAGAATGCTTCCTCGCCGCCTACGTAGAGCGGGATCGCACGCCGTGCGCCTTTCCCAAAAAATCCCGGAAACCCGCCATAATGGTCAAGATGGCCATGGCTCAAAACGGCAGCGTCGATCTTGGCAGGATCGATCCCCAGCAGCGTCAGGTTGTTCCTGACAGTTTCGGGGGCATAGCCAAAGTCGACAAGCACTACCGCACTCTTGCCCTCGCGGTGCGACGTTGCAAGAAGCGAAAGCCCGAACTCACCGCTCAAAGCGCGCGGTGCCATTCGCGCCTTACCTTTGTCGCCGGTGTTGCGAACCACCTTGAGCCCTGGCAACGTCAGATCGGGTAGGAATGGGCCAAAGGTTGCGTTATCCACTAGGACCTGGATCGTAACGGCGTCGACTTCCGGTTTGGTTGCTTCGGCAAAGGCCGGAGCGAGCGCAAAAATGGTTGATGAACCGATCGCTCCGCCAAGAAAGCTACGTCGGCTCAGTGCACCAATCCCATTTACATGATCCATCCCGTGCTCCCGTGATCGATATGTACTCGCATAAGCGCAACCCAAGATATGCGGAACGTCCTCTGTGGATGGCTCCCGCGTTGCAAGTGCAATTTGATGTCTTGGCGAATTGGTCGGGTGCAGTCTTCTGTCCGGCCTGTTGATGCAGTCGATAGAAACTGCTGGCCCTGATGGAGGCCGCGAACAAGGTCCCATTCTGCTTATCAGGCTATGATGCCTTCGACGTTCCTCTGGTTTTCCTGTTCCCGGTCTGACCGGTATCGCCATCACATCGCGTCGCTCCCACAACCTCGTGAAGCTGATTCTTCAGCTAATCCCTCGTTCCGTTACGCTGCCAGCATCGCCTCGGGTGTTCGCCTATAGACGTCACCCCTTACCATGACTGCCCAGACGATGCGTGCCGTTTTGTTAGCCATGGCCACCGTTGCAACTCTCACGGGTTTTCTGGCTAGCAGCGCGATGAAATGCGGGTTCGCAGTTTCAGGTCTCGATCTGGCATAACGGACCAGTGCGGTCGCGCCGATAACGAGCAGCTTTCGGAGATATCGATCGCCCATTTTGCTGATGCGCCCAAGGCGCTCTTTGCCGCCACTCGAATTCTGGAGTGGCGTCAGCCCGAACCAGGCAGCGAACTGGCGGCCGGATTTGAAATGGCTCGGATCAGCTACCGATGCAGCTAGTGCTGTGGCACCGACCGGACCAATGCCGGGAATGGTCGCAAGGCGCCTTGCAACATCATCGCTCCGCGCCAAGGCGGCAAGCGCTCGATCGATCTCGCGCAGTTGCGCATGAATATTGAGGATTTGCTGCGATAGCATGCCAACGATCCTGACAGCTGCGATCGGTATGTCTGGCGCCTCGCCATCGACGACTTGTCGCGCCATCTGGAGCGCCCGCTCTATCCCTTCCGGAATGTCGATGCCGAGCTCAACCGCGCTCCTTACGGAGCCGACGCTAGAGCTTGTCGGCGATTCTAATTGTGCGCTGAACCGCATAGCGGGAAACGACTTGGCTATAAGGTCGTTGGTTCGGGATGGACCTCCCATCGTAGTGCCGGAACCCTATATCCTTGTCTTGAGCGGAGCCGGGCTGCTTGTCGCGCTTGTCGCATGGCTCCCGCTGGCGCTTCGCCAGTTGCCACTCTCCCTGCCGATCGTCTGCATCCTGATCGGAGCGGGGCTCTTTTCGCTGCCCGTCATTCCTTTTGATGTTTCGCCGCGCTCCTGGCCCGAAGTCACGGAACGGCTTACCGAGTTCGTGGTGATCATCGCGCTGATGGGCGCCGGACTAAAACTCGACCGGCCCTTCGAGTGGCGACGCTGGGGCGTGACCTGGCGCCTTCTAGGCATCACGATGCCGCTCGGCATCGCCGCGATCACCCTGCTCGGCTACGCCCTTGGCCTCGGCTTGATCGCAGCCCTATTGCTCGCCGCGAGTCTGGCCCCGACCGATCCGGTGCTGGCCGCGGACGTCCAAGTTGGGCCACCGCGAACCGGCGAGGAGGACGAGGTGCGCTTCGGCCTGACATCTGAAGCAGGGCTCAACGACGGCCTCGCCTTTCCTTTCGTGCACCTGGCCCTTGCGATCGCGCTGTCGCAGACAAACGGCGAGCCATGGTTGGTCAAATGGCTTAGCTTCAATGTGGCCTGGGAGATCGTGGGCGGGATCGCCGGGGGCTGGCTGGTCGGCCGGCTGTTCGGATGGCTCACCTTCCATATTCCCGCCAAGACCCAGCTCGCGAAGACGGGCGACGGTCTCATCGCGATCGCGGCGACCTTGCTGTCTTACGGCATTACCGAGATGCTGCACTGCTACGGCTTCCTCTCCGTGTTCGTCACCGCGCTGACACTGCGTGCGGCACATCGCGACCATGAATTCAACGAGCAGATGCATGACCTGACCGAGCAGATCGAACGGCTGGCCATGATGGGACTCCTGTTGCTGTTCGGCGGTGCGCTTGTCGGCGGCCTGCTGTCGCCGCTGACCCTCCCGGACATTTTTTTCGTTCTGCTGGTCCTGTTGGTCGTGCGCCCGGCAACCGGGCTGATAGGCTTGTGGGGCTTCAACGCGAGTGTCTCGGAGAAGCTGGCAATCGCGTTCTTCGGCATCCGGGGCGTCGGCTCGCTCTATTATCTGGCCTATGCTTTGAAGCGGAGCGACTTCCCCTTCCCGGATCGACTATGGGCGATTATCGGTCTGGCCGTGCTCGTGTCGATCCTTCTGCATGGGCTGACCGTGACGCCCGTCATGCGATGGCTCGACCGTAGCCACGGTCGCGATCCCGATACCGGGCACCCCGTCAATCACTAATATGACCAACATGCTGGACCAGCGCCGGCGATCGTCGTGCGCTCCCATCGTGGGTCTGAGTTTCAACGGCTTGGCCCAGACGTTTCCGACCTTATGCTGGCCGCTTCAATCTCTTCAAACCTGTAGCGTGTATGCGTGGAAACAAGGCGCTCCACCAGTCGCTATCGCAGCAGCGCCTCGGAGCTGGCCTTTCAGCGGCCGCTCGAGCGGGCAATTCCAATAGCTAACGGTCCGGACCCCGGAGGAAAAATGGGCGCTGAATGGCCGCAGAGGGTCGGCGGAAGGCTATCCAGCCATCGCCGCGGCAATGGCTTGATCAAGCATTGCCTGCCCAAACGGTTTGCCCAGTCGTACGATCCGCTGCTGGGAACCTGCTGGTACGTCACCATATCCACTAGCAAGAATGATTGGGAGATCGCCCCGTATGTCCGTGATCTGGTCGGCCAGCTGCGTTCCAGTCATCTGCGGCATAGCTTGATCGGTGATGACAAGGTCGATGTCCTCATGTTGCCGAACAAGAGCAAGGGCCTCCTCGCCGGAACTAGCTTCCAGAACCTCATGCCCCAGATCCTCAAGCAGTGCCGCCGTGTTCATCAGGATAAGGAAGTCATCGTCGACCACCAGGATTTTCAGCCGCCCAGTAAAGGATGATATTACTTCGCGTTCAAGGGCCGCCGGTGCAGCATCTTCCTCGGCCGCTGGCAGCCACAAGGTTGCGGTTGTGCCATGCCCGACAGTGCTATCAAGCGTAAAGCCGCCCTCCAGCTGCCTGGCCAGTCCATGTATCATCGAGAGCCCGAGACCAGTGCCCTTGCCGACACCCTTCGTCGTAAAAAAGGGTTCTGTTGCATGGGCAAGAGTCGCTTCATCCATGCCAATGCCGGTATCGATGACAGACAGGCCGACATAGGTACCGGGCGAAAGGCCATCGGATGGAATTTCGCTCGCGTCACGACACTGTGCTACCACTCTTATGGCGCCCCCCTCCGGCATGGCGTCCCGTGCATTGACGGCCAGGTTCAGCAACGCCAGCTCCAACTGGTTGCGGTCTGCCAATACTGGGGGAAGCCGGTCGGGGAATTGCAGATCAAGAGACCAGGCCGGTCCCAAAGTGCGTTCGATCAGTTCTCGCACGTCATCGACCAGTACCGACACGTCGATGCGCTCCGATGCGAGATCCTGACGGCGGGCGAATGCAAGCATGCGCTGAGTCAGAGCCGCCCCGCGCTCAGCGCCCTGCTGTGCGTTTTCGATCAGCCTGCTGGTGTGAGGATCGGCCGGAACGCGCTTCTGCAGAAGCGTCAAGCTGCTGGTGATCGCCATCAGGAGATTGTTGAAGTCGTGCGCGATGCCACCGGTGAGCTGCCCCACCGCCTCCATCTTCTGCGCCTGCCGCAGGGCGTCTTCAGCCTGCTGCCGGTTTGCGACCTCCTGCGCCACACGACTTTCCAATGTATCATTGAGTTCACGAAGCGCTGCTTCATGTTCCTTCGCCACCGTGACATCGTAGATGACGCCGATCAGGCGAAAGCCGGCACCCTCACGCATGATTTCCCCGCGCCGGGCGACCCAGCGCATCGCGCCATCGTCGTTGCGCTGTATATAGAACTCCGCGTCCAGACTTTCCGGAATCGCTCCCTCACGATGGCTGGGAATCAAGAGGGTTTGTCGCCCCCGCAGTACGCCGTTGATCGTCTGCACTGGCAGGACTGAAGCGGGATGGAGGCCGAGAAGGCGGCAGAATTCGTCGGAGACTACGGCAGTGGCATAGCCATCGACATATTCGAAGGTACCTACACCGCCTGCGGTCTGGGCAACGCGGAGCCGTTCCTCGGTCCGCTTGCGCTCGGTGACGTCAACAAGAATGCCGGTGAACCGAACGGGCTGATCATTATCGTCGAGATGGCATTGCCCTCGAGCATGCATCCACAGCGTGACGCCGGCAGGATCGACGACGCGAAATTCCTTGGAGAACAGTTCCGCGCCGGACAGGATGCCTGCCACTGCGATGCGGATGCGGGCACGATCGTCGGGATGGATTGCCAGAAAGAAGCTGCTGGGGGGTAGATTGTCCGCAGAGTGCGGATCGATACCGGATAATTCCGCGAAGTGCGCATCAACCGACAATCTATCGGCGACGATATCCCAGTCCCATGTTCCGCTTGCACCCGCCGCCGCAAGAATTGACCCGATATGCTCTGCTTTGATCACGATCAGATGCCGTCCTCGCCGACCACCCGCGCAATGAATTCTCCCAGCAGCTCCTTCAGCATCGCCAGCGACGGCAAGTCCATGATCATTGCAATATAGCCACGAATGTCCCGGCTGCGTACCGCGAAGTCGATGTATAGGAAGAGCACAAGGCCATCCGTGGCGCCATTCTCATCAACTTCAAACAGGCTGGCACCAGATCCGCGCAGAACTTCCGGGATGGTCATTGTGAGCGAGCGGCGAAGCATGTTTGCCATCGTCGCAAGACAGCTGTTCAGTATGACATTGCCGGTTTCGGCAAGGGCTTCCTGCTCCATATCCACCACATCCTGCGCGGATAGCTCGCCGCCCGTCACAGCCCTCACGAGTTCTAGGCTGTTCGTCTCCGGAAAGATCAGCAGCGCGCGACCGGAGAACGGCCCGGCGAAATCCTGGCGCACAGCAACAAGATCGCTCACTTCCCGTTCGCTGATCAGGCGCGCGGCCCGCTTCTGGCTCACAACCTCGATTGAAGGGACCGACAAAAACACCTGGTCGCCGATCATCTTGCGTAGGCTGGAGGCTGCGCGACTGACGCCGATATTGACGATTTCGGTTAGGGCGTCGCGCTCCAGCTCGGCGAGCACTATGCTTTGTGGGATCACGCGCGCTTCGATCGAAGACGGAGGGCAGCACCCGAGAGAAAGGGTTCCAGCGCGTCCGTAGTCACTGGCTTGGCGACGAAGCCCGCACCGATCTCACGCGCACGCGCAATGATCTCGTCCTGGATGTTGGCGGTGATGATGGCGATCGGCATGTCAGGTCGCAGAACGTGCAACTCGGCAGCAAGTTCAAGTCCGTCCTTCTCGGGCATGTTGAAATCAATCAGGGCGACGTCGACCGACTGCCCGGAAATGAGTTCCAGCGCCTGATCGGCGCTACCGGCCTCGATTTTCTGCCACTCCGGTTGCAGCTCCGCCAACGCCTTGCCCGCGACGATCCTCGCCAGCTTGCTGTCATCAACAATAAGAACCGTGGCAGACATCGCAAACTCCGAAGGCAAGGAACATACCCGCTTTATTTAGCTACGACTGCTAGGCAGTTTTAGGCTGCCTGTCGCTATCTGAAAGGATCGGGCGAAAAATATTTTGCTCCAGAAAAGGTGAATCCGGCATGCTTCGAATGGCCGGGCGGAGCGCGAACAGAATTTGTGCGACGGCCATATGGAGCTTCTGGACGCCGGCGGCGTCCACCACCGCTCCGGGATGCTCTTGCAACGCCAGCAACAGCCCTTCCGCATCCTCGACGCCGCAGCGACCTTCCAGAACGATGGCATCTTCGGTCTGGCGCACCGTCATGCCGCCAACTCCTGCAGGTCAAGAACAAGCAGAACGCCGCCATCGCCCATGAGGGCGGAACCGATGATGCCTCTTGCGGCTGACAATAGGCCCCCAGGCGGACGTACGATCGTCTCGACGCGTTCCGCGAAATTGTCGACACGCAGCGCCACTGGCTCGCCACCGCTCTGTGTGACCACCAGCTTGGCATGAGGACTGTCGAACAGACGAGCGTCGAGCAGGGTGGCGAGGTCGAGGACGGGGACTGTCCGCTCGCGTAAGACGCAGGCGACACCCTTACCGACCGGCAGCAGCGCTGAACGGTCGATGCGAACGGTCTCCACAACCTGATCGAGCGCTATGCCATAACGCTCACCGCCCACCTCCACGATCAGCAACCGGGTGATGAGGGCATTGGTAGGCAGGCGCAGGCGGAAAATAGTGCCTCTGCCGACGATGCTGTCGATCTCAATCGTGCCGCGCAACCTGTCGGTGGCGGCTTGCACGGCATCCATGCCGACACCCCGGCCCGACACTTCGGAAACGGCTGCGGCGGTTGAAAAGCCGGGTGTGAAGATAAGGCGTAATGCCGTTGCATCGGTCATTTTGTCGGCGACATCCTGAGACAGGAGGCCACGCGTTACGGCAAGCTGCCGGATACGGACGGGATCAATGCCGGCGCCGTCGTCGCTAAGCGAGGCGATGACCGCCTCCCCATCCCGCTTGAAGCTGAGCGTTATGGCCCCGTCGGCGGGCTTTCCCGCCGCTCTCCGCATTTCGCCAGCCTCTATGCCGTGGTCGAGGGCATTGCGGACCAGATGAAGCAATGGTTCGAACAGGCCGTCGGCGATCTGCTTGTCGACCTCGATCCGATCCCCGGTGATGGTCAGCGCAACCGTCTTGCCCAGACTCTGCGCGATTTCCCGTGTGAGACGGGGGAGGCGTTGGAGCGCCGGACCGAGGGGGACCAGCCGCACGGCGCTGAGATTGCGATGAAGCGAGCTCGTCGCCCGTTCGATGGTCGCCTGCACCGTTCGCAGGCGCGCTGCAAGAGCGCGATCGATGGCCTGTGCCTCTTGAGCGAGTGGGGTAAGTGCGTTGATCGCCACGACAAGATCGCCCAGACCATCCGCCATCGCATCCACCCGCGCGGGTGAGACACGGAGCAGGCTCGTCTCGGTTCGGCGCGCGCGCGTTTCATCCGTCTGCGTTTCAGGCGCGACCTCGCCGAACTGTACCTGATCGGGTTGAAGCCGAAAGGCCTTACGCACAGCATCAAGTGAGGCTGCGCTCAGGCCCTCGATTATGCTGAAACATGAAAATGGCTCTATTGCCAGAGTGTTGGGCCAGGTGCCATTTGCCGGGAGCAAGCCGATGGTTAGAAGATCGGGAACAGCTTCAACAACCGCTAAGGGATCTTCACCACGGAAGAAACATCCCACATCAGGCGTGTAGCGAAAGGCGACGAGGCTTCCAGAAGCCTGCGCAATGACGTCTGCTTCCCTGATTGAAAGCTCAGCGATCCACCTTTGTTCCGCGGCCTCCTCGCTGACTGGAACCTCCCCGATCTTCGGGTTAAGCTGGGCAATCGCCCGTCTACTAACAGCCGGAGCATCCTCTCCCAATCGACCGTCGCGCTCCATGTCGTCGATCCAGCGGTCGACGTCGTCAAGGCAGGCGATGAGCGCTGAGATCCGGGCCGCGTCGAGGATGGAACCGCCTCTACGTGCCCCATCCAGAAGGTCCTCTGCTGCATGGAGGAGCTGTTCGGCTAGGCCGAGGCCGAACACCGCCACAGAACCCTTTAGCGTGTGGACTGCCCTGAAGGCACTATCGATGGCGGCAAGGTCGGTCGGATCGCGTGACAAGGTCGCAAAATCTTTGCTCGCCTGCGCGACGAGTTCGCGACCCTCGATCAGAAATTGTTCAAGTAGCTCGTCCATCACGGCTTACGATAAACGATTGCGTCCGGAAGGCGAGAGAGGGTGAAGCGATCGGAGATGCGCCCCATGGATTCGCTGTGGCCGAGGCATATGGTCCCGCCGGATTTAACGCCTCGAAGAGGTTGTTCGCCGCGATCAGACGGGAGTTGTCGTCAAAATAGATCAACAGGTTCCGGCACAGAATGACATCGAACAGACCCAGTCCGCTCAGACTGGTTGCGTCGATGATGTTGGCAGTGGCAAAGCGCACGGACTCCCGCAGATCCTGAATGATGCGACGGCGATGCGCTTGTTCCGGCTCGAAATAGCTTTCGCGTACGGTGTCGGGCAGGCGGGAAAGCGCCCGTTCCGCAAAATAGCCTTCCTGCGCCCTGGCAAGAGCGCTCGTATCTATGTCGGATCCAATGATTTCGACATTATATGCGTCCACCAGGGGCCAGTTTTCCAGAAGCCAGAGAGCGATGGAGTAGGCTTCCTCGCCTGTCGAGCAGGGCATCGACCAAATGCGTACAAGTTCGCCCGGCCGCTTGTTCCGGACCAGTTCGGGGAGAATGTCGCGCGAGAGGGCCGCGAGTTGATGCTCCTCACGATAAAAATAGGTCTCGTTGATGGTGAAGGCGTTGATCAGCGCCTCGCGCTCGGCCAGATGCCCGCCGACATAGCCGAGATAGGCCTTGGCCGTCGTAATATTGGTGCGCTTCATCCGTTCGGTAATGCGGCGCTCGATGTAATAGCGCTTGTTCTCGCCGAAGATCATGCCCGTCCAGCGGTAGAGCAGCGTGCAGACCGCTGCCAATTCCTCTGGCGCGAGAAAAATCGGTGTCTTCACGGTTGAGGGGGCATCGCTCACGCGGGCAGGAGAGCTGCGAGCGCGTCGGCGATTTGGTCGAGTGGCCGGACGATCGCCGCACCATTGGCCCGCACCAGCGCGCCGGGCATGCCCCAGACCACTGCACTGCTCTCCGCCTCTGCCATGGTGAGGCCACCCGCTGTCTTCAACCTTGTCATTGCTGCCGCTCCATCCGCGCCCATGCCGGTCATCAACACGCCAAGCAGCTTGTCGGGCGCAACGACACGCATTGCACTGTCGACAAGCCGGTCCACACTGGGGTGCCAGAAATAATCTTTACTGCTGGGAGCCGGGAGCGCCACGAGACGGCCGTTGCGGCGCGAGAGGATGAGATCCGCGTCGCCCTTGCCGATATAGGCATGGCCTGGCAGCAGCGTTGTCGTTCCCACGACCTCCTGAACGGTCAGCGCACTTATCCGGTCGAGCCGGCGCGCAAGCGGCCCGGTGAAGCTGGCAGGCATGTGCTGCGCAACCAGGATCGGCCAAGGGAAATCTTCTGATAATCCGCCGAGTACTTTATCGAGCGCCGGCGGCCCGCCGGTCGAGCAGCCGACGAGAACGACACCCCTTTCACCGTCCGTGCGGGAAAGCGGCGGCAGGGGCGCGGTATCATCCCGTATCGCGCGGGCAGCGCGCTTTCTGCGACTGGCCAGATTGCCACTGCTGCGGGCACGGACGCGTTCCTGAAGGCGCATGGTGCGGGAAATACGCGCTTTCGATGCTGCGCGCACTTTGTCGACCAGATCGTCGGCTATGGCGTCGATTTCGAGCGACACGGCTCCCTTGGGCTTGGCAATGAAATCGACTGCGCCAAGCGCCATTGCCTCAAGCGTTTCCTCGGCACCATCCTCTGTCAGAGAAGAGACCATGACGACAGGGCACGGGCGCATCACCATGATCTGGTCGAGGCAGGCCAGCCCGTCCATTCCTGGCATATTGATGTCGAGGGTTATCACATCCGGTGCGACGTCGGCCAGCATCGCCAGCGCCTCTACGCCGCTCCGCGCGGCAGTCACTTCGAAATCGCCCGCCGATGAGAATATCTCCGTCAGCAGACGTCGCATCAGCGCCGAATCGTCAATGATCAGCAATCGGGTCACGGCGTCCTGGTCATGCCCTTCTTGCCCAGCTTTGCCAGCACGTCTTGCTCGGCCCGGTCGAGAAGTTCCTGCGGACTGATGATCAGAACAAGATCGTCGCCGCCGCCGAGCGCCGCGACACGATCGAAGATTCGTGTGCCCGCCCCCCCCATGTCGGGAGCTTCGCGAAGGGCGCTTTCGTGCACCAGGGCAACTTCAGATACGGCGTCCACAATGAACCCTGCAATCAGCGCGCCGATACGCACCACGATTACGCGCGGCTTTGCGCTTTCAACCGCCGTGCCGTTGAACCGTCGTGCCTGGTCGATCACGGGGATGACCTTGCCGCGCACGTTCATGACCCCCTGCACGAAATCGGGCGCCTTTGGCAGGGGCGTAAGGCGCGATGGCAAGGGAACGACTTCCTCTACCGCATCAATGGGCAAGCCAAAGCTGTCGTCGCCGATGCGGAACAGCAGAAACCGCTCGCTTCCTTCGCTGGCCGCGCTGCCTGTCATCTCGCCTTGTTCCTTGCCATCGCCCTGCAGCAGCCTCGCCATGATATCCTCGCGCAGCAACTTGTCCGCTGCAAGGACGGACAGCAGGCCCTGGCCTTCCCCAAGGCGGCAGATCGCCTGGATCCGCGCTTCCGCACCGCCTCTGTTCAGCGCTTGCGGAACGGGGTCGATATCGGTTTCAGCTACGTACATGACGGACTGCATCGCTTCGACCAGCAGGCCAACACGGTGCGTCCCGATCCTGACGACCACGACCCTTGCATGGTGGTCGACGGCGCGCGGCGGTAGTGCCAACAAGGCCGCGAGCGACAGGAGGGGCAGAACCGCACCTTGCAACAACATGGTGCCCATGACGACCGCGTCGGAGTGCGGCATCCGGGCAATATCCTCGGGGGCGCGCACGATCTCCTCAACATGGGACACCGGCAGCGCGAAAGCCTGAGAGCCGACGGTGAGGGCGACGAGGGGTACGGACTCGTGCCGGGCAGTGCGATCAGCCGATGCCACGACACGTTGGCTGGATCGGCGCTGACGTTTTTCGGGCACTGCCCGCGCGACCAGTTCTGCAATGTCGACAGCGGAGACATCGTCAACGGTGCGATGGTCCGCAAACTGTTCCACGCTCGTAACGGCGAGCCCGACAAGGCCGCCCTCATTGACGACGATCACCCGCTGGCATTCACTCCTGTCCTGACCGATCAGCCGCCCGACGGAGATCACCGGGATAACCGTGCCGCGCATATTTGCAACGCCCAGCAGTGTATCGGATGCGTAAGGGACCCGCGAAATCCTCGGCATCGGAAGGACTTCCTGTACCTGCGCGGCTGGCAAGCCCAGACGCCTGTCGCCGACGGTGAACGCCAACAATTGGCTGGAAGGATGCGGAGCGGCTGGCAAGCTCAGCCCTCTTGCACGGCAAGGACGGTGGCGATGGACGCAATTTCCTCGATTGCCGCCGCCAGCGCTTCCGCCCCCTGCGCCTGCTGGCGCGCTGCCGCGCTCGCTTCCCGCACGGCCGCCGCCGCAAGGTCGGCTGCTTCGGCGATCTGGCTGGTGCCGCTATGCACCTCCCGGACCGACCGCAACATGGTATCGGCATTCGCCAAGATAACCCCGTTGGAGGCCTGCGCGCCCTCCAGTTCTGCCATCACCAGTGCAAAGCGCTCCACCATGGCGCGGTTGCGAACAATTTCTGCCTCTGCGGCTCCGACGACCTGATCGAGATCGCGGCGGACGGACACCATCTGGTCCTGGATCGTGCGGACAATATCCTTGGTCCGCTCGGCACTGTCTGCAGCATCACGCGACAGCTTACGGATATCGCCTGCGACTGTTGCAAAACCCGCCCCGGCGTCCCCGGCACGGGTCGCCTCGACCGCTCCGCTTACCGCTAGCATATTTGTCTGCACAGAGATCAGGGCGAGTCCATCGGCGATCTTCTCGATCTTGCGCGAGGTATCGTTGAGAACCGCGAGAAGTCGCAGCACGCCATTGATCTCTTGCAGCGCGGCGCCGACGCCGTCGACTAGGCGCTCCATCATTGCACGGCCTTCCGTCACCGACATCACGATCGCGACGATCCGGGCATTGGCGTCTTCGGCTCTCGTCTGGGCAAGGCGAGCGGATTTTTCGATCTGGCTCATGGCAGCGTTGGCCTGAAGCGTCGCGGATGCCTGAACCTGCGTTCCCCGGCTGATCTGTTCGAGAGCGACAAGAATCTGGCCGGACGCGCCAGACAGTTCCTGCACCGTTGCGGACAGTTCCTCCGCTGCGGCCGCGACCTGCTCGACGATCATTTCACCGGTGTTGTCTTGTAATTGCTCGGTGAGGTCGCCCAGCGCCTCTGCCGTCTGCTGGCTTTCCTCCAGCGAGGAACCTTGTTGTTCAATGGCCTGTTGGGCCTCCGCAGCTGCTGCGGACTGTTCCTCCGCGGCGCTCGCCACCTGCTCCGCGCTGCGCTCCGCCTCACGGGTGGCGCTATCCGCCTCTACCGCTGTCTGCAGGATATCCTGCATATTTAGCCCCAGCGCGGCGAGATCATCGCGGGCAGCCTTCAGTCGCGCCACGACCTCATGGCCGAGGCTCGCTTCGCTCGTCGCCTGCATCGACGCCGCGCGAATCTTCTCCGCGATATGTTTGACTTCGCTGCCAATATTGGCGGAGAGGCGCCGAATGTCGCTCGCGCTGCTTTCTGAATTCTCAGCTAGCGCGCGTACCTCGTCCGATACGATTGAAAAGCCGGCACCGCTGTCGCCGGCCCGAGCCGCTTCGATGGAGGCATTGAGAGCGAGCAGGCTGGTCTGATCCGAAACATCCGCGACATAGACGCCTATTTCGTCGATGGTAACGGCTGCCTCTTCCAGAGTGACCATCAAGTCGACGGTGGAAAGCTGCCGCTGTGCGCTCAGTTCGATAGCGGCGACGGAGCCCTCGATCTGCGTACTGATTTCAGCGAAGCTGGTTTGAACCGCCTCTGTCTGACGACGGGATTCTTCAGCACGGCTTCGCGCATCACGGAAATTTGTGCCAAGCGCGGCGATCAGGCCAAGCGATTCCTGCGCCGCGCCTGCCGCCTCCTCGGCTCCACTCGAAATCTGGTCCATCGTCCGCTGCAACTCAGCCGCCGCGGCCGATGCCTCACCCAATCCGCTCGCCAACTCCTGTGTCGCCTGGTCGATGCGCTCTGTAGGGGAGAGCGATTTGCGCTTCACGGCCTGCCGGCGAGAAGGCTTGGGTTTGACCGATGGTGTTTCGTCTGCTGGAGCTTGCGTCGTGGCCTTCGCACGAGAGCCAAGGGTCGATTTCTTTACCAGCGCCATAAGCTCTCTCATTATGCATGCAGAACGCATTGGCTTACGCCAACAAAGGCGGCGCTACCAGAGTTGGATTGAGACGTCAGACATCGCAAGCGCAGGCACGCAGGCGCCAGCACTTTGAAGAGCTAGGGTCAGGACCCATTGATATAACCGGCTCGATCTGATTCAGGCTCCGCGAGGAGATTGAAGATGAGCGACCTGTATTGGCTCACGGACGAGCAGATGGCTCGGCTTGAGCCCTATTTTCCGAAGAGCCATGGCAAACCGCGTGTCGACGATCGCCGGGTGTTGAGCGGGATCATTTTCGTCAACCGGAATGGGTTGCGCTGGCGGGATGCACCAAAGGACTATGGGCCGCACAAGACGCTTTACAACCGCTGGAAGCGGTGGGGTGACAAGGGCGTTTTCCTTCGGATGATGGAAGGTCTGGCAGCGCCTCAGGCTTCCGAACGCAGGACGGTTATGATCGACGCAACCTATCTCAAGGCCCACCGTACGGCATCGAGCCTTGCGGTAAAAAAGGGGGCGCGGGACGCCTGATCGGACGCACGAAAGGTGGTATGAACACCAAGCTCCATGCCGTTACCGATGCGAACGGTCGTCCGATCAGTTTCTTCATGACCGCAGGGCAGGTCAGCGATTATATCGGTGCCGCTGCCCTGTTGGACGAACTGCCCAAAGCCCAATGGTTGCTCGCTGATCGCGGCTACGATGCCGACTTGTTCCGCGATGCTTTGCAGGAAAAGGGTATCACCCCCTGCATCCCCGGTCGCAAATCCCGGAACAAGGCCGTCAAACACGACAAGCGCCGCTACAAACGGCGCAACCGCATCGAGATCATGTTCGGCCGCCTCAAAGACTGGCGACGGGTCGCGACGCGCTACGACCGATGCGCCAACGCCTTCTTCTCGGCAATCGCCCTCGCTGCCACCGTCATCTTCTGGCTTTGATCAGTGAGTCCTGAGCCTAGCGTCCGGCCTGATTTCTGTCTGTGCGCTGTGGACCTGAACCACCGCCGACCATAGAGAGGGCGGCAACGTCGCGCAGAAAATGGGTGGTCCTTGTTTCGACACGATCAGGCAATTGATCCAATCCGGCATATGTATGCCCTGCTGATGGCCATGCTGCTGGTCCTGAGCCTTGGCCTGGCCAGCCCGGTGTGGGCACAGGCGGACCTGGCGACGGATACAGCAACCCGGCTGGCACAAGCGGAAAAGGATGTGCGCTCGGCCGACCAGAGCCTCGACACGCGCATGGATGCCGATGATCGCAAGCTGCTGCTGGCAAAAGTGTTGGCGGCCAAGACGGCCGCATCAGACGTTGCTGGCGATTTGCAGGATCAACTTGCCCTGCTCGATGCCAAGCTGACGGGGCTGGGCACCGTCGCGGCGGAGAGTAGCGAAGCGCCCGATATCAAGCGCCAGCGTGCGGCCCTGACGCGGCAGCGGTCCGCGATCGATTCCGCGATCAAGCGCGGCAATCTGATCGGTGTCGAGGCGCAGCAACTGGCCGACGAGATCGAACGGAGCGAGGCGGAGCAGTTTAGCGAGAAAATCACGACCCGCTCGCCATCGCCCTTGTCGCCGGGATTCTGGTTCGGGCTTGGCCATGCCTTTCCCCGCGACTTGCGGCGCGTGGCCACTTTTCTGGAGACGGGCCGGATGCAGGCCGCAGAGGCGCTGCGCGATCATAGGCCCTGGCATGCGCTGGCGGGCCTGCTGCTGGGCCTGCTGATCGTCGGGCCAGGACAGGTCGCCGCGCGGCATATGGGGCAGCGCATGCTGACCGAGGGTGTGCCGGGGCGGCGGGTGCGGCGCTCCACATATGCGCTGTGGCGGGTGGCGGTCGGCACTTTTGCGCCGTTGCTGGCGGCGCTTTCAATCGCGCAGGGATTGCGCTGGTCCGGACTGGTTGCGGATCGGTGGGAGCCATTGCTCGGCGCGTTCGTAGGCGGCTGCGCCTTTAGCGGCTTCACCTTCTCCGTGCTCGGTGCGCTGTTGATGCGTAGCCGGCCATCCTGGCGGATCGCGGCAATCAGCGACAATGGCGCGACCAGACTGCGACCCTACAGTCTCCTGCTGGCGCTGCTCGCCTTCCTCGGCGTGATCTACGCGCAATTCAATGTGTCCGTCGGCGTGAGCAAGGCGGCGCAGGAAGCGACGCAGGCGGTCTTCGCCCTGCTCCACATCCTGCTGGTCAGCGCGGTCCTCGTCACCGTGGCGCGTCTGCGGGCAGCCAAGATGGAGGCCGAGGACGCCGATCGTAATGAGAGCGTCAGCGGCCTTGTGAGCCTGGTCGCGTGGATCGTCGTCGCGGTGGCGACGATCGCCCTGCTGCTCGGCTATTTCAGCCTCAGTCTCTTCCTGTTGCAGATGGTGAGTTGGGCGACGGTGCTGGGATCGGCGGTTTATCTGCTGATGGCGGCGATCGACGATCTGGCGACGACGATATTCGACCGGTCCAGCCGCTTCGGCATGGCGTTGGTCCGCAGCCTTGGCCTGCGCGGGAGCGCGGTCGAGCAGTTCGGCGTCCTGTTGTCGGGGCTGTTGCGGCTGGCGGTGCTGTTGATGGGCTGCTCGTTGCTATTGTCGCCATTTGGCGCGGGCAACGTCGCCAGCCTGTTCAGCCGGCTCGGCGCGCTGGCGCAGGGCTTCGAGGTCGGCGGCGTCGCGGTCTCGCCCGGCGCCATCCTGCGCGGCATATTGGTACTGCTGATCGGTCTGGCCCTGGTGCGCGGGTTCATGCGCTGGCTGGAGCGACGCTATCTGCCGGTCACTGACCTTGATGGCAGTGGTCGCAATTCGGTCAGTCTGGTCGCGCGCTATGTCGGCACTGCACTGGCGGTGATCTGGGGGCTGGCCTCACTCGGGATCGGGATAGAACGCATCGCTATCCTGCTGTCGGCCTTGTCCGTCGGCATCGGCTTTGGTCTTCAGGCGATCACGCAGAATTTCGTGTCTGGGCTGATCCTGCTTGCCGAACGGCCGATCAAGATTGGCGACCTGGTTCGCGTTGGCCAGGATGAGGGCGATGTGAAGCGGATCAGCGTGCGATCAACCGAAATCGAGCTACCCGACCATTCGACCCTGATCGTGCCCAATTCAGAACTCATCACCAAGACTGTGCTCAACAAGACGCTGGCCAGCCCGCTCGGCCGGATGCAGATCCAGTTTTCGGTGCCGATCGAAACGGATGCGGACAAGGTGCGGGATATTGTGCTGGCGACCTATGCCGACGAGCCGGCGGTGCTGGCCGAGCCCGCCTATTCCCTATTCATCGATTCGATCGCGGACGGCCGCATCTTCTTCAACAGCTTCGCCCATGTCGCCAGCCCGCGGGCGGCCTATGGCGCCCGCAGCAATGTCTTCACCGTCCTGCTGCGCCGGTTCCGCGAGGAGGGGATCGAGATCGGCACGGTGCCCCAGCGCATGGAACTGATCAACATGGACCGCCTGGACTGAGGCTTGACCTGCTTCAGACTGGCGTGGTGGCGCCATTCTCTCCAATATCCTGCATGCGTATGGCGACCTGATAGGCAGCTTCATAGGCGAGCGTTGCGAACATCAAAGTCAGTGCCAATGGCAGGATGCCGTCGTCTACTATGATCGCGGTCAGAAGCAGGCTGGCAGCTGCCGCCATGAAGCTGATGCGCACCAGCCGGGACCGCATGGGCATATTCGGTCGCATGTTTCATCCTCCCTTCAAAAGAAGAAGTCGAACAGAAGCTTGATGTTGAGGCTGATGATGATGGCGGAGATCACCCATGCCATGAGCTTCAGCCAGGATGGATTGACGAAGTCACCCATCAGCTTGCGATCGCTGGTAAATCTGACGAGCGGGACGACCGCAAAGGGCAGTTGCAGGCTGAGCACGACCTGGCTGAGGACCAGCAAGCGTGTCGTGCCCTCGGATCCATAAAATATGGCAACGATCACGGCCGGGACGATCGCGATCAGGCGGGTGATCAGCCGACGCGCCCAGGCTGGAACGCGCAGATTGACGAAGCCTTCCATCACGATCTGGCCAGCCAATGTGGCAGTAATCGTCGAGTTCTGCCCCGAAGCCAGCAAGGCCAAGGCAAACAGGGTGCTGGCGATACCCGCGCCGAGCATGGGCGCGAGAAGTCGATGAGCGTCCTGGATCTCGGCCACGCCGGTCATCCCGGCCACATGAAAGGTGGATGCCGCGAGGACCAGGATCGCGCCATTGACGAACATCGCCAGCATCAGCGCGATCGTGCTGTCGATCGTTGCGAAGGTGACGGCTTCGCGCTTGCCTGTTGCGTTGCGCTCGAAACTGCGGGTCTGAACGATGGCGGAGTGGAGATAGAGATTATGCGGCATCACGGTCGCGCCGATGATGCCGATCGCGATATACAGCATGGCCGGGTTGGTGACAACGCTGGCGCTGGGCACAAGGCCTGCGCCAATTGCGGCTATATCGGGTCGGGACAGCAGCAACTCCACTGCAAAACAGCCTGCAATGACGATCAGGAGCGCGATGATGAACGCTTCGAGCTGGCGAAATCCGCGTTGCTGCAGGAACAGGATGAGCAATACGTCAGCCGCAGTGAGACACACGCCCATGACCAGCGGTATGCCGAACAGCAGTTGCAGGGCGATAGCCGTCCCCACCACTTCTGCCAGATCGCAGGCGATGATCGCCACTTCGCACAGAACCCACAAAGCAGCGCGGACCGGCGGGCTATATTCGGCGCGACAGGCCTGGGCCAGGTCCATGCCGGTGACGATGCCGAGTTTTGCCGCCAGCGATTGCAGCACCATTGCCATGATGCTCGACAGAAGGATGACCGACAGCAGCGTGTAGCCGAAGGCCGATCCCCCCGCGAGGTCGGTTGCCCAATTACCCGGGTCCATATAGCCGACGGCGACGATATAGCCGGGGCCGGCAAAGGCGCCGATCTTCTTCCAGATGCTGCCGCCAGCCCGCGGCACCGCAACCGTGCGATAGGAGCCAGGCAGGCTGGGCCTGATCTCCGGCATCTGCGTGAACGGTAACGCAATGTCGGCGGGTGGCGGCGGCGTCATCGATCTTCCCCTTTTCTTTTTGAACGCAAGGCCCTTCGCTATTGAGCAGTGCTCATGTTGAGGGTCCCGTTGAGACCGTTGGGGAAGAAACCGCCCTTCTGCGCGGCGAGCTTCGTCAGATAGACGATGTTGAGCACCTCACCCGTCGAGCGGCTGTAGGCGATGCCATCGGCGTCGGTGGGCACGATGTTCGATGCGCCGCCCGTCGGGCTGATGCCTTGATCCTTGTCAGCCGAACCATCCAGGCTATCGCGTGCGTCGGATATCTTGTCGGCCGATGTCCGAAGCGAAGGCGTATCCACGCCCTTGCCATAAAGCACCGTTCTGACCAGGCCGGCATGATAGGCTTCCGCCGCCAGGATACCGGCGGCCGCCTCCAGGAAGGTCTTGTTGGTGATGAGCGGCGATGCGCCTTTATAAGCCGTGACCCCGACATCCTCGAAGATGAAGGCGCCGAGCAGGAAATTCTCGTCGCTCGCATAGGGATCGAAGCTTTGCCCGGCGGAAATCAGGCCTGCCGCCTGTGCCGCAGCGGAGAAGGCGCCGGTTGCGCTGGCGCTGATGTCGATGGCGGGCTGAGCAACCGCTGTCGAGCCGATGGCCGAGCGCAGAAATTCGACATGGGCGCGTTCGTCGGCCGCGATTTCCCGCGCATAGCGGGCGATCAACGGATCGACGAACGCGACCTGCCGCCCGCCGGTAACCGCGCCCGGAGTGCCCGCGCCGCCCAATATGGTGCTGGGCAGGCCCGATCCGAAGGCTGCAAAATAATAGAATTGCGCCTCGAGATATTCGAGGTTGAGGGCAAAGTTCAGGACATCGCCGTCCGTCACGCTCGGTGTTGGCGTGGGAGTCGGCGTTGGCGTGGGAGTTGGCGTGGTCGTGGCATGATCGTCGTCACAGGCGGACAACATGCTGGAGCCGGCCGCCAGCACGGCCGCCGATCCCGCCATGCGCAGGAAGTTGCGCCGTTGATCGCGGCGCTGCGCGCGCGCGGCAAAGGCTTCGAGCATCAGATCGTCTTTCATGGGATGTCTCCGTCGGAAAGGGGCTCAGTTCGCCGCGCTCATGTTGATGCTGCCGTTGACGCCGTTGGGGAAAAAGCCGCCCCGGGCCGTCGCCATGTTGGTGAGATAGGCAATGTTGAGGACCTGCCCGGTGGTCCGGCTGTAGGCGAGGCCATTGGAATCGAGCGGCACGATGTTCGACGCGTCGCCGATATTGGCGATGCCCTGGTCCAGATCGCTGGAGCCATCCAGGCTATCGCGAGCCTTGGAAATGGCCTCGGTCGCGTCGATCAGCGCGGGTGTCGCGATGCCCTTGCGATAGAGCGAGGTTCGCACCAGCCCTGCATGATAGGCTTCGACAGCCAGGATGCCGGCTGCCGCTTCCAGATAGGTCTTGCTGGTGATGAGCGGCGCCGCGCCCTTGTAGGCGGTGACGCCGACATCCTCGAAGATGAAGGCGCCGAGCAGGAAATTCTCGTCGCTGGAATAGGGATCGAAGCTTGCGCCACCGCTGATCAGGCCTGCGGCGCGCGCGGCTGAGGAGAAGGCGCCATTAGGATCCGTGCCGACATCGATCGCAGGCTGGGCCACGACTGCCGTGCCCAGATTTTTGCGGAGGAAATCGACATGCGCGATCTCATCCTGCGCGATTTCCTTGGCATATTGGGCGACGACCGGGTCCGTGAAATTGACCTTGCGCCCGCCCGTCGCCGTCCCGGCATTGCCGCTGCCGCTTGTATATTTGGTGTCGATCGGGGTGCCGAACACCGCGTAGGAATAGAAATTCGCCTCGAGATATTCGAGGTTCAGGGCGAAGTTCAGTATGTCGCCATCCGACGGCGCGCTCTGTGCCATGGCCGACTGGCTGCTTGCCGCAAATCCGGCACTCCCAAATGCTGCCATTGCCCCGAGGGTACGGAAGAAGTCGCGTCTCTCTTCGCGCCGCGTCGCCCGCCGCTCCAATGCCTCGATTGCCAGAATATCATCGGTCATCCCTTGATCCTCCGCTGCCTGATGGTCGTGAAGCGCAGAGCGCGCGTCATCGGCGGGCAAAGACGATCGCCCCTCGTGAGGTTCCTTTTTCATGCCGAGAAAAATTATCTGCGTACGCCGACGTACAAGAATGCATCCAGGGCAATCATACGACCGTATCTGCGGGCTTGGTCATTGCAGATTGCGAGGCGCGCTTGGTCGCAGGCATTCAAAGAGAAAACGCGAACATCTTTTTGCGATCCTTGTCGGCGCCGGACTATGCCAGCATCAGGCCGCATCTCTCGCGCGCGACATTTCCCGCGCGATCCCTGATCGTGCCAGCGCGATCACGGATAGAATATCTCGACTTTCCCGAGCATGGCATCCTGACGCTGAACGCAGAGGCAAACAGGAAACTAGCCTGTTTGACCGCCCTTGTAGGGCGGGAGGGTTTTGTCGGCTGGCCAGCTCTGATGGACCATGGCGCGTCGCCCTATGACGTTCGGGCCGGTGGGCAAGGCGTGACGCTCCTGCGGCTTGCTGTTGCGCCAATGGCCGCACGCGTCGAGGAACGCAGCACATTACGATCCAGCATCCTGCGGTTCGTCCATATGGTGATGCTGCAGATGCACGCGACCATTTTGTCGAGCAAGACTGATCCGGTAGAAAGGCGGCTCGCGCGCCTGATCCTGATGCATCATGACCGCGCCAGTGGCGATGATCTCTTCATGACCCATCAGGATATGGCCGAAATGCTCGTTGTTCGCCGTGCCAGCGTTACGGATGCCCTCCATGTCATGGAGGGGCACCGACTGATTGCCAGCATTCGCAACCATATCATCATGCGTGATCGCCCTGGCCTGTGCCAGATCGCCGGCCAGGCTTACACTCCGCCTTAGGCGCGCCATGCCTGCAAGGACGGGCTGAGCTCTGATCCAAAGTGAAGGCCGCCGATCAGGCATGATCGGCGGCCTTCTGCAATCCAACTCACGCGGTTGATCGGGTCAGGGCATCAGCACCGTATCGACCACATGAATGACACCGTTGGATTGCATGACATCGGCGATGGTGATCCTGGACATGCCGCCCTTGGCGTCGGTCAGATACCAGGCCCCGTCCTTTTCCCAGGCGGTCAGATTTTCGCCTTCGACCGTCTTGAGCATGGCCTTGCCGCCATTCATCCTGGCCTTGGCCGCAATGTCCTTCGCGGTCATGCGGCCGGCGACCACATGATAGGTCAGGATCTTCGTCAGCATGGGCTTGTGTTCAGGCTTGAGCAGCGTGTCGACCGTGCCGGCCGGCAGCTTTGCGAAGGCGGCATTGGTTGGCGCAAAGACAGTGAAAGGGCCTTTCCCCTTCAGCGTTTCGACAAGTCCCGCAGCCTTCACCGCCGCGACCAGCGTGGTGTGATCCTTCGAATTGACTGCGTTGTCGATAATGTCCTTGGTTGGATACATTGCCGCGCCGCCAACCATCGGGTTCGCGCTCATGCTTTTCGCCATGATAGGTGCACCGGCCACCAGCAGTGCGGCGCTCGCAAGCGAAAGCGAGAGCTTCGTCAGGTTGATTGTCATCCAAACTTCCTTCCTATGTCGCGCGTCCCTTCGGCGGGCGTGCGACATAGCTACGGGATGGGAAGGTCAACGGACGCAGATCAGATCAAAGATATTTTGCCTGCAGCGATCGGCGCTGAACTGGGCGCATCATGTGGCGCGCCGGCGGCTGTCTCCATCGTGACGGCAAGGGTTGCACCTTCGGTGATGAAAAGACGGTGCGCGGGATCGACAAGGATATCACTGCCCGCGCTGGCCGGTATCAGGCCCAGAGACCGCGGCTTGCCATCAGCAGGGATCACCCACAGTTCCGGCACGAGCGTGCCGGCCTTCACGCCCGATGGTCGCACAATGAGCCGGTTGGTCGTTGGATCGAAACGGGCCAGGACCGTTGGTCCACCGGGCTCGCCGGTCATTTGAGCAATGGCCATCTGTGCTGCTGGCATTGGTACGATTGGTGCGGGGGTTGGACGCAGCAGCAGAACCAAAGCCAGCGCAGCCGCCAGCGCACTGGCCGCTACCGCTCCGCCCCGCCAGAAACGAAGGCTTCGCACCAATGGATCGGGCGAAGTGACTGGAGTGTCGAGGCGAGACTCGATCCCTGCCCACAGACTATCAGGCGGCCCAACGGGTACGTAATCGTCGAAGATCGGCGCCAGCCGCTGATGCCAGGCATCGATCATGTCCGGCCTGAAATCAGGGTCGGCCATCAGTCGGCGCAAGGCGATGGACCGCTCCTCACTTTCGAGCAGTCCCAAAGCCAACTCAGCGGTGAGCGCATCGCGTTCCTCAGGGGACAGTGGAGGCTCAGCCATCGCCGATACACTCCTTGAGCCTCTGCATTCCCCGCCGTATCCAGCTTTTCATCGTGCCCAATGGCACCGCCATGCGATCCGCCAATTGCGCATAGGTCAATCCGTCGAGAAAGGCCGCGCGGATCGAAGCATTTTGCTGCTGGTCGAGTTGATCCAGGCAATCAAACAGGCGCCGCCTATCCTGCTCAATTTCGATAATCATGTCTGCAGATCGCGCCTCATCGGGAATGTCTTCAGCGGCCTCCTGCGGCAGCGTTCTTGGACGATGGGTAGAGCGACACCAGTCGATCGCGCTGTTGCGGGCGATCGTGCACAGCCAGGTGATCGGACTGGCCCGTGTGGCGTCGAACCTGTCGGCTCGCTTCCACACCTTGATGTACACGTCCTGCAAAATATCCTCCGCCGCTTCCCGGTCAGCGCAGATACGGAGGCAGATGCCGAATAGTTTCGCGGACGTCATGTCATAGACAAGATGGAGAGCTGCGCGATCACGAACCGCTACCTGCCGGAGCGCCTCGATCAATTTCCTGCGCTCGGTGTCCTCGTCTCCCACATGGACAGCCTAACAGGCTGGCGACGCAATTCAATAATCTGCTTTAAGCATGCACCAGGATTTGATCGCAACATCACAAATTATGAGCAATCATCGGTGCAATCCGTCAGTCCACGCAAATCCTGCCGGTCGCAAATGACTGAAAACATCTTGCGAATATCTCGCCGGCCTTCGTAACTTCATTAGTGATGAAGATAGAGAAGATCGGACTACCGCTGGCGCGAGGTATTGCGCTGGCCGCCCAGGGTTTTGCCGCCCCTCGCCCCGCAACGCCCGGCATCAGCCATCTGCGCCGTACGGTCGAGCGCGTGCAACTGCATCAGATCGACAGCGTCAATGTCCTGGCGCGGGCACATTATCTCCGGCATTTTCGCGATTGGGGGCCTATGACCGCAGCGATCTTGATCGACTTGCCTGGGGGCCAAGGCGCCAGCGCCGGCTATTTGAATATTGGGCGCACGAAGCCTCGCTGCTGCCGATCGACCTGCAACCGTTGCTGCGCTGGCGGATGGAGAGTGCGGATCGCGGCGAAACCGGATGGACCGGCATGCGCCCCTTCGCTACCGAACGCCGCGCCCAAGCCATGGCGCTCCTGGCGCGTATCCGTTCGGAAGGCCCGATGGCGACATCGGACTTCGAAAGTCACAAGGGGCAGTCGGGCTGGTGGGAATGGAGCGATACCAAGCGCGCATTGGAATGGCTCTTCTGGGCCGGGCACATCACGACGGCAACACGGCGCGGCAGTTTCGAGCGGGTATATGATGTGCCCGACCATGTCCTGCCACCTGACATATTGGCCATCCCGACCCCCGCGGCGCCGGACGCGCATCGGGCCTTGATCGAGCGGGCTGCGCGATCCCATGGCATCGCGACTGAAAGGCAGCTTCGCGACTATTTTCGACAGCCCCCTGCACAGGCGCGCGCCGCGATAGAGGAACTGGCGCAGGAAGGCATATTGATCCCGGTCGCAGTGGAAGGATGGCGACATGCCTGGCTCCACCGCGAGGCGAGGCAGCCCCGTCGCATCGATGCGCGGGCGCTGCTGGCGCCGTTCGACCCGCTCATCTGGGAACGCGACCGGACTGAGCATTTGTTCGGCTTGCGCTATCGCATCGAGATATATGTGCCTGCCGAAAAACGGACATATGGCTATTATGTATTGCCGTTCCTCCTGGGCGACCGCCTGGTTGCCCGCGTCGATCTGAAGGCGGATCGAGCGGCCTCGGTACTGCTCGCGCGTTCGGTGCATCTGGAGCCCGATGCCCCTCCGGATGCCCATGACGCCCTGCTCGAAGAGCTCAGCATCATGGCGACCTGGCTGGGTCTTGCCTCGGTCCGCGTGGGTCAGCCCTAGCGCATTGTCAGCCCGCTGCCGCCACGCCTGGGGCACAGGCTCGCCCACGGTCTGCGCGCGTCCGCCGCGGCAGCCCATCAGGGTCCGACATCATCGCCGCCGGCCCGAAGGCGGGAGCCCTGCCGCTGGCCAAAGCCAAGCGCCTCTGCCACACGATCATTCCAGCCATAAGGGTCTGCCCGGATCACGGGCGCCCCTTCATCGTCGAACAATATCGTCGAATAGAACAGGCGAACCGGGATTTCCCGCGGCAGTTCGACAAAGCCTTCCTTGCCCGTCGCGCGCGCCTTGTTCCATTGATCGAGCATGCCTTCGTCCCGGGCGATCTTCTCGGCAAAACCCACCGCATCCTCCACCCGGACACAGCCATGGCTGCGCTGGCGCTGAACCTCGGCGAACAACTGCTTGGCCGGCGTATCATGAAGATAGATTTCATGGTCGTTCTTCATGTCGAACTTGACCAGCCCCAGCGAGTTTCTGGGGCCGGGCTGCTGCACGATCCAGCCATCCTTCCAGACCATGTTGTTGCGCTTCATGTAGCCAGCGCCCTTGCCCGCGATCTCCTTGTTCTGGATCGATCGAGGAACCGTCCAGGTCGGATTGGCGACCAGCCGATAGATGGGCGACCCCAGTTGGGGCGTTTCGGTGTCCGGTTCGCCCACCACCACCTTGCGCGTGTCGGCAATCTTCCCGTCCCGCCAATAAGTGAGGCGCGCGGCGGCGAGGTTGACGTCGATCCGCGTTCCGGGCGGCGCCCGGTCAAGCCACCGCATCCGCTCCATGGCAACGGCGATTTCCCGCGCCCGATCGGCATCCGACAGGTTGAGGATTTCGAGGGCCTTTTCGCCGATCACGCCGTCGGGCTTGATCCCATAATCGACCTGCATATGCTTGACGGCGCGCACCAGCGGCTCGGCGTAGCGATCGCCGGCATTGTCAGCCCGATCCAGATAGCCGGACGCCACCAGCTGCCGTTCGATCGCGGGCATGCGGCTGTCGGATGTTCCAGGATCGATCGGCTTTCCTGCGTCCGGGATGGGTTTTGCGGTATCGCTTCGCTGCTTCCCAAGCGCCAGATAGGCCCGGGAAAGATTGCGATAGTCTTCCTCCTGCGGCGCAAGGCCATCGAGCCAGCCGCGCAGCTTGCCCGATGCCAGCGCGTCTTTCAGCCCGCGTTCGAGATCCGGCTTGCGCGCCCCCAGTGTGTAGACCTCATAGAGCTTTTTGGGGTCGCTCGCGCCGCCAGCCAGCGCCCTGGCATAGCGCAGGGCGCTACGGGTAAGCGCGTCTTGACCGGCGCCTGTTCCTGGCTCGCCTTCAACGGCGAAGGAGAGATGGTCGAGGCCATGCGCGGCGCGACTCTCAATGGCCTGCTTGAGATCACGGACTGCGTCCTCGTTCCACTGCGCTTGCCGCTGCGCCGACGCCGTGTCGGCCCGGTTTCCGCTGCCCGACTGAATGCCGCAGGCCGCCAGGGTCAGGGCAATGGCGACCACCGGAAGGGCGACAAGGGACTTGGGCACGCATTTCTCCTTACAAGTTCTTTCCTGCAACGCGCGGCCCCGGTCGAGGCTCCGGCGCATCGGCGCGGCCTTGCCATTGATCGGACGCCACAGGCACGACGACGCCCCTCAAGCGACAAATCCGGCGGGTGTGTCGGCCTGCAGCATCTGGGCGAGACGGGCTGCGTCCCAATTGCTCAGGCGAATGCAGCCATGACTTTGCGAACGGCCGATCAGGCTGGGTTCGGGGGTTCCGTGGATGCCATAATGGGGCTTGTCGAGATCGATCCAGACGACCCCCACGGGATTGTTGGGCCCTGCGCTCAGCTGCGCCTTCTGGTCGCTGCTGTCCGCGTCCCAGAAGAGATCGGGGTTATAATGATAGGTGGGCATGAAGGCGGTTGTCCGGACCTTCCATTGCCCCAGCGGCAGTGGATCATGATCGCTGCCCGTCGTCGCGGCGAATTGCGCAATGAGCCGGCCTTGTGCGTCATGGACCCTGAGCACGCTTTGCGATTTGCTGACGATGATCCTGGCTGCGCGGGGCGGGCTCGCACTTATATTGAGATCCGACAGCATGTCCCGCCACCGGGCCGGGAGGCCCGGATCATAGGCCCGATCAGAGGGGATAAGTCCCGGCAGCAGCAATTCCATCCCCGCTCTGGGCGTCTTGAGGCCGGGATTGAGCAGCAGGAGGGTATCGCTGCTTGTATGGAAACGCTCGGACAGCTTCTCGAGCAGGTTGCGATAACCAAGAAAGGGAAGCGAGGCCTGATCGACGATCCTTGAGGGAATGTCGGGCGTGAAAGACGCTTCCAGCGCTTGCGCTCTTAGAACCATGCGAATGAGCGTCGGCGCCCGCTCGCTCGCCAATGACTTGCGGCTCGCGGCATCCAGCACGCCGCTTTGTTCGAGGCCCCGCGCCTCCTGAAAGGCCTTAAGGGCGGCTACGAAGAAGCGGCCATGTTTTCCATCGATGATGCCCGGCGCAAAGCCCGCTCGGTCAAGCTGGACCTGGGCCTGGAATATGGCCGGGTCGATGCCTGCCGGAAGGCTGGCCGGAGCGCCTGTCTGATCCCTGGCAGGTGCGGCGGCCTGCACGGACGCCGCAAAAATGAGACCAACCGAGGCCAGAATCCGAGATTGCCATGGAACCGATCTTTTCACATCGCCAGAAACACCTTATATGACAGGAACATAGGCAACGCTTGCGAGCGGCCTTTATCTCCCTGAAACATGTTCGGGACCAACGACATTTATGATATTCGATCGACGGTCGGTGCTGTTTGGCACCGCGGCCTGCGGCATGGCGCAGTTGTTTCCAGCCGCCGCCTGGGCAGCCATTCCGGAAAGACGGCTTGCCTTTCGCAACCTGCATGATTCCGAGCATATCGACATCTGCTATTTTTCCGGCGGGCGTTTCCGCCGGGACGGCATCGCCGAGCTCAATCATTTCATGCGCGACTGGCGTACGGGCGACACGATCAGGATGGATACGAGCCTGCTCGATACGCTGGTCCACCTCCAGGCAGCGACCGGCGCAGACAAACGCGCCTATTTCACCCTGATTTCGGGCTATCGCTCGCCCAGGACCAATGGCAGGCTGCATCGCAGTTCATCGGGCGTTGCGTCCAAAAGCCAGCATATGCTTGGCAAGGCCGTGGACATAAGGCTCAAGAATGTGCGCCTCGCCAACCTTCACAAGGCGGCCCTCTCACTGCGCGCAGGCGGCGTAGGCTATTATCCCGAAAGCAATTTCGTCCATGTCGATACCGGACGGGTTCGTCATTGGTAGGAAGCGCGTTATGCCGACCTAACCACCACCGCGCTCGTCCCGAGTGGAGCGAACTCACTGAACGATGTGTTAGACGGTGCCATTCGCTCCCGGGGAGAGATGGAGATGGCCAACGCGTATCCTCATCAAAGAAGACGACGCGATGCTCGTTATGAATCTTCCAGTGTTTCGGGAGGAACTGGGCGACGAATGTTGCCCCGTAGCTACCACGCAAGCCGAGGCCGTCCGTGAGGCGCTTGATCACAATCCCGATCTCACCGAATACGACGTCAATCAGTCGGAGAGAAGCGGGCCGGGCGCGGTGATCCGTTCTCGCCTTGGCGATATTCCGGTCATTTGCATGGCCGGCTCCCCCCTGAAGAGGCGAAGATCGCAGACCCTGGCTCACCTGGCATTGCCAAGTCTATCCGGTGGCTCAACCTGCTCGAAGTGACGCGAGAGCACGGCGTACCATCTAATCTGCGTACCGAATCGAAATGGCGGACTGTCGTTCAACGCCCCAAATCAGGCCGCATTCGCGCGCTGGGAGATGTCGACCGGCTTCGCATCGAGCCCATGCCGGGCACGGATCGACTCCAGATAATCGAATATGCTGACAACGACATTGTCCTGCGTGTTGATGTCTGCGCGATTATTTTCGAGACTGCCGCCATTGAGCAGTTCTTCAAGGGCGATCCGCGCTCTTGCGACGCGACTCTTGATCGTCCCGACAGCAACCCCAATAATCTCGGCCGTCTCCTCATAGGAGATGCCGCCAGCCCCAACCAGGATCAGTGCCTCTCGCTGCGGCACGGGCAATTGTATCAATGCGCGCATCATGTCGCGCAGCTCGACGCTCTTTTCCTGGCCGGCGGGCGCTGCAAGGACGCGATCGGCGACGAGCTCGTCCCATTCGCCGACGAACCGCTTGCGCCGCATCTCGCTCAGAAAATGGTTGCGCAGGATAACGAAGGCCCAGGCCCGGAAATTGGTGCCCGCGACATAACGCTCGCGCGCGCGCCAGACCTTGAGCATCGTCTCTTGGACGAGATCGTCCGCCGTATCCCGGTTGCCCGCCAGGCTGCGCGCAAAGGCGCGAAGCTGGGGAAGAACGGCGGCAAGCTGTGTCTTGAAATCCGTGTCCGAAAGACGCGACACTTCAGTTGAGGCCGATATCTCATTCTGCATGCTGCGTCCCTCCATCATTGGTAAAGAGAACATTCCGCCAGCGTATCTGTTCCCGAAGCTCCCCGGGGCATGACCAAAAGCATCAGCAAAAGGCAGAAAGTCGAGGTTGAGCACCTGGTGCCACTTCTTATTGGAAGGAGGAACGATCTAGCGTCTGCCGGATTAGGTTTGTGGACGGCCTGTCTCCGACGCCCGTCTTAAACAAGCGAGGCAGGACCCCGGCATGAAGAAGCTTGCGGACGACTTTTGGAATTTCCGCGGCAGATTTAAAATCGCCGGACTTATCGATGTCGGAACGCAGATGTCCCTCGTCCGTCGGCGAACAGGACGCTTCCTGCTGATCGACAGCTATGGCGTATCCGGTGCTGACCGCGATGCGCTCCTGAAGCTGACCGACAATGGTGCAGCGATCGACGCAATTATCAATGTTCACCCGTTCCACACGCTGCATTGTCGAGCCGCCCACGAACTGGCTCCCGGTGCGCGGCTGTTCGGCACGCAGCGGCACCGCGATCAGGCGCCCGAGCTACCGTGGGAAAAGGACCGTATCGAGGACGGCGCAACGCAGACCCAGTTCGACGAACTTGCGTTTTCGGTTCCGGATGGTCTCGATCTGGTGACCAGCGATGACAGCGTTCACGCGGCATCGGTGCTGGTCCGTCACCGGCCGAGCGGCATCGTCCATGTCGACGACACGTTGATGGTGCTCGCGGCGCCGGGGCTATTACGGCATGTCCTGCCGCAGTCACGGCTGCGCTTCCATCCCAAGCTGGCCAAGGCGCTACAGCCTCGTGCAGGCGCTGCCGACGATTTTACCAGCTGGGCACGCGGGCTTGCCGAAAGCTGGTCAGGAACACGGATCGTCTGCGCGGCGCACTCAGCCGTGCGCCTGCTCACGCCGAATGGCTGGCATGACGAAATGACACGGGCTCTATCCGACCTCCAAAAGACGCTCGACCAGCATCGCTCGCGCCACGGCTGAGGCCGTTTCCCTTTCCCCTTGCAAGCAGGAACCCACAATCATGAGCAACGCTGAGGCCCGCACGATCAACCCTCTCACTGAGGAAGTGATCGCCACCTACCCCTATATGTCGGACGACGAGGCCATGGCGACGGTCCAGGCAAGCCATGAGGCATTCCTGCAATGGCGCCTGCGCAGTCTCGAAGAGCGCGCCGCCGTCATGACCGCGATTGCGCAAGCGCTGCGCGATGCGAAGGAAGAATTCGCGCAGCTCATGACGCGCGAGGTCGGCAAGCTGATCGGCGACAGTCGCAGCGAAGTCGATCTGGTCGCTGCGATCTGTGATTATACCGCTAAGCACGGCCCGACAGTGCTCGCCGACGAGGAACGCGCTGCCGAGGGGGCGACTGCCTATATCACCCATGCGCCGATCGGGGTTATCTATGGCATCCAGCCATGGAACTTCCCCGCCTATCAGGCGGTGCGCTATTCGATCGCAAGCCTGATGGCCGGTAACGGTGTGCTGCTCAAACATGCCGAGAGTTGCACCGGCAGCGGCCTGTTCCTGCGCGATCTGTACGAGCGCGCCGGGTTGCCCAAGGGCCTGTTCGGCGTACTCGTCATTTCGCACGAACAGTCGGACAAGATCATAGAGAATGATCTCGTGCGCGGTGTCACATTGACGGGCAGTGATCGCGCGGGCCGTGCAGTGGCTGCGAAGGCGGGTGAACTGGTCAAGAAGACCGTACTCGAACTCGGCTCTAACGACGCCTATCTGGTGCTCGACGATGCCGATCTCGACCTGGCGATCAGGACCTGTGTGGCTGGGCGAATCTACAACAATGGCCAGACCTGCGTGAACGCCAAGCGCTTCATCGTCACCGAGAAGAATCACGACGCCTTTGTCGAGGGCTATGTCGAAAAGTTTCGCGCTATCGAGATGGGCGATCCCACCGATGATGCCACCAAGCTTGGCCCGCTGGTCAGCAAGGCGCAGCGCGATCAGCTTCACAGCCAAGTGGAGGAAAGCATCGCCAAGGGCGCGCGCGTCCTGGCCGGTGGTGAGGTGCCTGATCGCACGGGGTGGTTCTATCCCGCGACCGTGCTCGTGGATGTGGCCCCCGGGCAGCCTGCCTATGACGACGAGCTGTTCGGTCCGGCCGCATCGATCATCCGCGCGAACGATGACGAGGATGCCATGCGCATCGCCAATGACAGCCGCTACGGTCTTGGCGGCGGCATCTTCAGCCGCAATGTCGAGCGCGCGCGCGCGCTGGCGGCGAAGCATTTCGATACCGGCATGATCTTCATCAACACCTTCGACGTGGCGTCGCCCGACCTGCCGTTCGGCGGCGTCAAGACGTCGGGCTATGGCCGCGAACATGGCCCGGAAGGCCTGAAGGAATTCGTCAACGTCAAGTCGATCAAGATCGGCTGATCGAGATGGCGGAGCCTCTTCAATGCGACGTCGCGGTGATCGGGGCCGGCACCGCCGGTCTCGCCGCCGAAAGGGCCGCGCGCAAGAACGGCGCCTCGACGCTGTTGATCGATCCCGATTTCAACGGGACAACCTGCGCCACGGTTGGCTGCATGCCGTCCAAGCTGCTCATCGCCGCCGGGCGCGAAGCGGTGCAGATCGGCCGGGCCGGGTTGTTCGGAATCGAAGTGGATGGGGTGCGGATTGACGGCCCGGCTGTCCTGCGAAGGGTGCGCGCGGAACGCGACAGATTTGCGGCTGGCACCCGCAAATCGATTGCCCGCCTGCCTGAACATGTCACCATTCGCGCTCGCGCCCGGTTCTCGGGGCCGGGGCGGCTGCTTCTCGACGACGGTCGCAGCGTGGAGGCGAGAGCGATCGTCATCGCCACCGGATCGGCACCGATTCTGCCAGAGCCTTTCGCCGCGCTTGGCGATGCGGCGCTCACGAGTGACAGCATATTCGAGCTGGCGGACCTGCCTCGACGGCTTGCTGTCGTCGGTTCGGGCGCGATCGGGCTCGAACTGGCGCAGGCATTCGCCCATCTGGGCGTGAAGGTTGTGCTTTTCGACAAGGGCGAGCGCATGGCGAAGCTGCGCTGTCCCAAGGTCCATGCCCATTTGCGCGAGGCTCTCGAGGATGATCTCGATCTTCATCTCGGCGTGGAGGTCACTCCGGCATTGGAAGGGGAAGGCGTGCGGCTGCACTGGAGCGGTGCGAGCAAGGGCGACGCCTTGTTCGACAAACTGCTCGTTGCGGTAGGGCGCAAGCCGCAGCTTGATGCGCTCGACCTCGATAGGGTGGGCCTGGAACTGGGTGATCATGGCGTTCCCATCCACGATCGAAAGACGATGCGCTGCGGCGACAGCGCGGTCTTCCTCGCCGGTGATGTGGCGGCGGACCTGGCGCTCCTCCACGAAGCCTCGCACGATGGCGCGATAGCCGGACGCAATGCGGCCGCCTTTCCCGCACCCATTCCGGTCGAACGCAGCACTGCCTTAAGCATCACCTTTACCGAGCCGGTGCTGGCCACGATCGGTGAGGCGGAGGAGGATGGTGCAATTACCGGCACCACCGATTTTGCTGATCAAGGTCGGGCGCGGGTCGATGGAGTCAATCGCGGCGCGCTCACCCTCTATGCTGCGGCTCCGCACGGCCGGCTGATTGGCGCTGACCTGATCGCGCCCGCCGGCGAGCATCTGGCGCACATGCTGGCTTGGGCGATCCAGAGCAGGATGACGGCAACGCAGTTGCTGAAAATGCCCTTTTATCATCCTACGATCGAGGAAGGGCTCAAACAGGCGCTGCGAACGATATGTGCTGCAACGCCCATCGACTTGCCACCGGATCAGGACAGCGGCACACCGTCCGGCGCCTGAGCCTGAATGGATCGAACGATTGGCCTGATTACGGTCAACCACGTCAGTCGCATTCGCTTGGATTGTCGCATCTGCGCTCAAAATCTCGATGGCTTCATCTCGATCCACGGCTTCCGGCACGCGAAAAGCACGATCATCGAAGAAGTCCATGAAGTCATGGCGCGACTACCTAGCTGCGATGACCTTCACCGAGAGTCCATTATGATGCCGAGGAAGGAACCGATAAGCATATCATTCGTCCCAGTCGCATGAATTCCCAGAACCAACAGCAAGTTGTTCCGATACCCCGCCGGCTGACGAAAGCAGGTGGGCATCTCGTGACTGAAGTCTCCGCACGTCACGACATGAGCATCGACGCGACACACGCTCTGCTTCAGGCGATAATCGCGGGCAATGGCCACCAGGCACAGTTCAGTCATCCAGAACTTGGAGGCATGGGCCAATGGTCGAGCGGAGGCATGCTCATGATCGGCGACATGTTCAATAATCGCCTTAAAGTGAAAATCGGTGCTCTCGCCGATGACCTTGCCCGTGCTGCCGCGCAGGAAGATAATCTTTTCGAACCGGTTAGGTTGGATTACCGTTCCGACACTAGCGCTTTATCTCATTGGCCCGAAGAGCTCGGCACACCTTCCGCCACCGGTTCACAGAATGACATGCACTATGCCGTGTTTCCGGCAAGCCGACGGCTCGCAATCATCATCGACGGTCACATGACCATTTACGACACGCACGATCATGTCATTTCCGGCCTCTCACAGCAGCGAGGAAGCGATCAGAGCCTGACTCTAAAAAGCCAGCATGGTCCAGTACCATTGGCCATCCTCGAGCCGGTCGGCCATCAGGAAATCAAGCCGCGTACGCCGAAACCGTCTCCGATGAGGCATGACGGCACTGTTAAGGAGGCGGGCAGCAGCGAGGTCTCCACCGCAGGCCCGGCGCAGAATCGGTCGTCGCAAGATCGAGCAGAAGATGACCATGCAGGCATCTTCGCCAAGATCGAGGGTCTCGCGAACCTTCACGACAAGAAGATAATCACCGCCGAAGAATATTCGGCCAAGAAGGCCGAACTGCTCGGCCGACTGTAGATATGCCAGGAACGTGCCTCATATGGGTGGGAGGCAGCTGACGATACTGTAACAAAGGCCATCGAACCAGCTGCAGAGGCATCTCCGTACCTTCCTCAACGCACTGGGCGAGCCGCCGAGCTCATCATGACCTACGGGATCCCCTCGTCAATCACCGCCCTGATCATAATCCAGTCTGTCATTTCGACCACAAAGGTTCGTCCGTCATGAAACTGAATGTCCATGCGCATCTTGACTATGAATTGGACGAGCCCACCGACGTGCTTTTGCAGGTCGAGGCGGCCGCCATCCCCGAGCAGACCGTAGAGTGGTCAGATCTCGTCCTGCCCAATGCCGAGCACGTCGCACGCGTGCCTGCCCAGGACTGCATCGGCGAGCGCATATGGTTGCGTCTTTCCGGCAAGATGGTGGTCGACTATCGCGCTACCGTGACCGTGAACCGCCTGCTGGCCGACTGCAGAACGCTTCCCAAAGTGCCACCGCACCAGCTCCCAGGCGAGACGGTGCCCTACCTTCTGTCGTCGCGATATTGTGAATCCGACCGCTTTCATACGTTCGTCGATGCTGAATTTGGAAAGATCGAAGGCGGCGAGCTCATCATGGCGATGCGGGACTGGGTCCACGGACATCTGAGCTATGTACCAGGATCGAGCGGCGTCATGACGACGGCGGGTGACACATTCATTTCGCGGCAGGGAGTATGTCGCGACTATGCCCATCTGCTAATCTGCCTGTCGCGTGCCGCCGGCGTCCCTGCCCGGATCGCAAGCGTGTACGCTTTAGGTGTCAATCCTCCGGACTTCCACGCGGTGGCAGAGATATTTCTGGCCGGAGAGTGGCACCTGGTAGATCCGACAGGAATGGCAAAGGAAGCCGCAATGGTTAAGATCGGGGTCGGAAGGGACGCAGCGGATGTCGCTTTCCTAACCGCCTTCGGCAATACGCGGCTGATCACACAATCGGTTTCGGTGGAGCCAAATCTGGACTGAGCAGCCGAAAATGCCAGCCAATTGGTCCGATCGTTTAGCAGAACGTCCGGGATGCGCTGGATGACCGGTCTTCCGGCTTCCTGAGTGACGGTCGCGACTCAAACGATATCGCCCCTGGACGAAGGAACGAGCGCTAATCCCAAAAGTTGATGCAGCATGAAAATGACGACGATACCTATGGCAGCCGCGGTTCTTACCTGCACGATTGCAGCCTGCGATGGCCCGAAGGAAAAGGCGGGCGCCGCACGGGACGAGGCTGCGGCCAATGCTTCAGGCGTACCCTATGAGGGGGATGGCCCTGCTGAGCGCGCTGGCCGAGCCGCAGATCGTGTAGATCGGGCCGCGGCGAAGGCGCGCGACTCCAAGGCTGATGCGCTTGAGGATCAGGGTGACGCTATCGAAGCTCAAGCGGATGCAGAAGCCGACAAGTTGGAACAGCAAGCAAAATCCATTCGCGATGCAGCCAAAGCGAAAGCCAGGGAACTGGACCAACAGGCAGAAGGGCTCAAAGCGCCTTCCTGATTGGCCTATTGTTGCTAGGTCATCACCCATTGAATGCTTCGATTTGTCCGGCTGCGGAAGACAAATGTACCGCCGGTCGTAGCCCTTATCCGTCGCCGCTGCTCATCAACGCAATCTGTCCATAGCGTCACTCAACTGTCCGTCGCCTCGCGAGGGAATCCATTCGCCTGCCCGTCCTGAATGACCAGATGTCCGATGGGTGCCGTCACTCCATGGAGGTATCAAGGCCTGACGCTCGGAGGCAAGGCACATCGCCATTCTCATCGCGCCTCTGTCGCATGCGTCATCAGCAACTCCCGGAGACACATGAGAAATCATGTTGGGGATTGATCTTATTAAGCGTGATTTTTGCCGCGGGCGCTGAAACTACACATGTCTCGGGAGGCTTTTAGAGCAAAGACAATGTTGAGGAGCAGATATGGCCGATGTGCAAGAAGCCGCCCTTTACCCCGCTTCCAGATCTCATGGACGAACAAGCGATCTGAAGGCCCGGCTTGTCGCCACCGCTGAATTCTTGAAAAGCCCGACCATGGTGGGCTCATCATTTCCCGCGTCGCATTGGCTGATAAACCGGATGCTGCACGGCATCGACTGGTCTCGTGTGACGACGATGCTGGAATATGGGCCCGGGACTGGCGCGTTCACCGCTGCCATTCTCACTCGCCTCCCACCCCATGCCAGGCTGATCGCCATCGACACCAGCGCGTCTTTCACCGACCATCTGACATCGGCAATCCCGGATCAACGATTGCATGTCGTCACGGGATCGGCGGCAGATGTGCAGCATATCATGGCCAGTCACGGCCTTTCTCAGGCCGATTGCATCATTTCCGGGCTGCCCTTTTCGACCCTCGAGCCAGAAGTCGCAACGCAGATCATTGATCGCAGCGCTCAACTCCTGTGCCCAGATGGACTCTTCATGGCTTATCAGATGCGGACCGCCGTGCGCCCGCTGCTCGAAGACCGATTTGGGTCGGTGCGGGCCGCATATGAATGGCGCAATATACCTCCCTGTCACCTGTTCTGGGCATCGGAACCCAAACAAGCCATCGCGCAGTGAGCGGCCGGCGCGGCTTTCCGCTGCCCGTCTCGCCTCAGGGCCGCTGATTATAGGATGGGCCGGTATGCTCGGTGGCGACATTATTGCCGGCCGCCTGATCCTGCTCCAGCTCCTCGCCATGCCACAGGTTTCTGCCGACAAATATGACGATGAAAATGGCGATTATGATGCCGACGATGAAGGCGCCGGCTTTTCCCAGCCGTCGCGCGGACGGCTTTTCGTCAGGGGCCATCAATTGTCACCCTCAAGCAGGATTTCACCTTCCTCCTCGCCATCCCAATAATGGGCGCGCTTGCCGATTACCTGGATCAGGACAAGTCCGGGGGTCTGGGTGCCCTGCGGCCACCAGCGTTCCAGCCCCTTCGTCCAATGCGCGTCGAATTGAGCCTGATCCCTGATCAAGACGCCTCGCCCCTCGACCGCAACGAACAAAGGTCGATGGCCGAGCAAGCCAGACTTGCCCTGATAGCTCAGGTTGACAGCGGGATTGGTCTCGATTTCCGAGACCATCAATGCAGTTTCGTCAGTGAAGAACCACGCAGTGCCATCATAATCGACTTCGCGATTGTTGCTCATCGGGCGCGATCCGATCGCGCCGTCTTTGGCATGGGTGGCAAGCATCGCGAAATCGATTTCCTTCATCTTCCGCGACAGATCTTCAAGCGACAATGACATGGCTCTCTCCTTTGCACCCTCAACGCATGACAGGACCTATCGGGCCAAGGCGTCTGACGATGTTATCGGTCCGCCAGCTTGTAAGCCTGGACCGGCAGTTGCCCGGCATCCTGCTGACTGCTTGTCGATGTCCGGCGACCGCCACGGACCATTTCCTCGATCCACGTCAGCAGCAACTGGTTGTAGGCGCGCCGACACCCTTCGTCCCGCAACGAGTGATCAGCGCCTTTGAGGATGCGGTAGCTCAAGGAATTACTGTTGTGGAACGCGGACATGTAGGAACTGATTGTCGCGTGCGGCACATAGTCGTCTTGCTCTGATTCGACGATCAGCACATCGCCCGCAAATTGCTCGCAAGCCGCCAGAGCCTTGTCTTCGCGGCCCGAGCGGAAGCGGGCCCGATAGGCGTTGATAAGATCGCGGTCGAGCATCGCCTTGGGGACATCCCAATGCTCGTCAGGATAGAGAGCAGGCACGCGCAAGGCGAGCCAGTTGACCGGGCGGACGGCAGTGAGGAGCGCGGCGAGATATCCGCCATAGCTTGTGCCGACGACCGCAATGGCAGATGGATCGACCTGGTCCTGACCGACGAGATAATCATAGGCAGCCACGACATCGGCAAGACCATGGGATCGCGTCACCCGGTTGCGCTCTTCGGCGTGCCGGGCATGGCCCCGCAGATCAAAGGTGAAGCAGATACAGCCCAGCTGCGCGATCTCTTCGGCCCGAACCATGTCCTGATCGCGCGAACCGCCCCATCCGTGGATGAAGAGAATGCCAGGAACGAGCTTGTCCGGTGACAGGATGGTCGCGTCCAGACTTTCCCCCTCGACGTCAAAACATATCTGGCTGCCCGTCATTCCAGCTCCATTGCATATTTTGTGATCGGTCCCGCGACCGCATCGATACCGCTATAATAGAGGATGCTACCCTCCGGCGCGGCGTCAAGATGACCATAAATTTCCATCGTGGCGCATGTCACCGCTGACAACTCGCGATCGCGTGCAAAGGCTTCGAAGGCCGCAATCTCGGCGCCGCTTGCACCGCCCGCCCGCCAGCTTTGCTCAAGAACACCGATGCGCATTTCACCGGAAGAATTCATGCCTGCGGCGACGTCATAATTGCGACGAGAGGCCATCAGATCCGGGTAGAATTTCGAGACGGTCGCATCATATGCGATCGCCTTCTCGATCCCCTGCTGCAGATCGTCGGCCAGGCTGAGGCCTGCCAGCTGTTCAAAGCCACCCCTCACCACATGCAGGGTCGAGCCTCCATAGACGGTGGCGCCTTCGTTGTTGGTGGCAAGGCGCTGGGTGCCCCAGTAGGAGATGACCTCTCCAAAAAGGCATGCCATGCCCACGCTGTAAGTGATGACATTGTCGAGATTCTCTTCGATCACGACGCCGTGACGCGCAATGGCATCCGCATCAAGCTGCGCGATCGCTTCTTCCAGCTCTCCTGGCGAAGTGACGACAAATTGTCCGAGCCCCGCCGTCGCCTCGACCTCCTTCAGACGGATCGAACAATAGCGAAGCATGTCGAGACTCGCTTCGCGCACAGCATCAACGCTGAACGCCGACCAGCCAGTAAGAACATAAGGCGCAAGAGCGGCGCCCAGTTCGGGCCGCCATCCCTCAGGAACTTCGTTGTTGGCTGGAAAAACCGGATGCGTGATGACCTTGCTTCCGACGAAGCCATGCGGAACCACGCCCCCGTAAATCTGGCTTTCGTTGCGGATGCCCAGTTGCCGCGCCATTGCCAGGTCAATCGTGCCGGTCGGAATGAAGAGCGTGTCCTGCGCATCACCATCCGGCTCGGAGACTGGCGAAGGGTCGTGATCGACGAATGTCGCCTGACCAAGCCGGGCTATCCGTCGCGCAAGCTCGGCTCTTGCGACCCTGTCATGTTCATTGTTCATGGCCCCGGACCGGGTGGGATAGATCTTCACAAGACGGGTCAGATGCGAACTGGCCATTGAACCTCTCAGATCCTGGAGCAGCTGCCGCGAGGCAGATATTTCAACAACCCGGCGTCACAGGTTTATATCCATTTGCCTTGCGCACCGAATGCGCGCCTTGAGCCTGGTGTCGCTCCACCGCCGGCAACGGCCTCTCGCCTTGCATCAGACGGCGTCGACAAGCGGCGGGGACGGAGGATGGAGAGCCCACTTTCTATCGAGAAAGGTATCGCCTTCTCATTGCCGTCCGACATCGAGCGCCCCTTTTGATCTCCCGATCCTGAGGCGACTTCATCTGGACGGTCCCTTCTCCGGACGCGACAGGGCCGGCTTCAACTCATGTTCGAAGAAATCGATGAATCCTGCCTGGTCGTCGCCAGGACAGGTCAGCACAATATGGTCGAAGCCAGCATCAACATATTGCGAGATCAAATGGACGTGGGCCTGGACATCCGGGCCAGCCGAAACCTTCGACGCCAGGTCCTCAGGCCGGACATACTGGCTTGCGGCTTCGAAGCCCTGGACTGAAGGAACCTCGCTGTTGACCGACCAGTCGAAGGCAGAGAAGCGAAACCTGTCATGAACGATGTCCAGCCCTTGCTGGGCGCTCGGCGCATAGCCAATGACTGCCTCGGCATATCGAGGCCCCGGGTTGCCGGCCTTCGCTTCATAACTCTTCACAAGCTCGCCATCGGGTGCGGTCGTCATGATACCATCGCCCTTTTCAGCGGCGAGTGTGACGGAGGATGGACCACTCACGCCCAGGACGACCGGTATAGGCTGGGTCGGAAGATCATAAAGCTGGGCGTGGTCGACAACAAAATGCGCGCCATTCCAGCTATGAACGCCGCCCTTCCACAGAAGGCGAAAAATGTCGATCGCCTCACCCAGCATTTCGTGGCGCTCGGGCACCGACGGCCACCGGGCGCCTGTGACATGTTCGTTCAGACGTTCACCCGCGCCGACCGCCAGGGCGAAACGATTGTCACTCATAACCGCGATAGTGGCGGCCGCCTGCGCGACGATGACAGGATGATAACGCAGGATCGGGCAGGTAAGGCCGGTCGCGATGCCGATGCGATCCGTAGCATGGGCGATGGCGCCAAGGACGCTCCAGGCAAAGGGGGCGTGGCCCTGTGACTCCAGCCAGGGGTGGAAATGGTCCGAAATGGACAGGAAATCGAACCCCGCTTTCTCTGCGCGAACAGCATTCTCCACGAGCACCTTCGGCCCGTGCTCCTCCGTCATCAGCTTGTACCCGAACTTCGGCATGGGCTTTTCCTTGTAGTGCTCGAGATGTTGCCGCCGCCCCTGTGCGAACCCCGATATCGGTCGGCGCCGCTTTCCAACGTCGGCTGCTCGTCAACCTGAACCCTGCTCAGGCAGGGATCAGGTTGACGGCGGTTAGCTTGGCGGCGGGCAGGCCTCCGGCTTTCGCCTGGGCGGTCAATGCTTCTTTGCGTGCAAGCATCAGATCCCGAAGCGCCACCAGGTCGACATCCGTCTCGCGACACTGCGCAAACATGCCTTCGCCGCGCATTTCTTCCTCATGGACGTGGTGCTTGATCTCTTCGGACAGAACGTTGACCTTGGCGTCGAAGAATCTGTCCTGCGTCGATCCAGCCTCGATGTCATTGATCAGCACCTTGGCACCATCATGCTCGACATAGGCCTCTTCAAGCGTGTCTGCCTCGATCCTGCCTTCAAACGCGGGATAGAAAATCTCTTCCTCGATCAGCGTATGGATATTGAGCTCGGTGCAAATCTGGTGAGCGATATCACCCTTCTTCTTTGCTGAAGCGGCTTTCTCATATTGTTCGAAAAGCTCTTCGACCGTGCGATGATCGGCCTTCAGAAGGGCGATGGCATCACTATATTCGGCCTTGGCCATGACAGATCTCCTCAGTGGTTTTATCCGCTAAGGAAGCCGCAAACAGACGATCGGTTCCGGCAGCCGCTTAACCTGATCCATCTCAATAATCTGCATCAGGGACGAACGCTTTAGCCTGCGCTTCGTGGGGAAAATCTCGATGAATACGGGCCGATCGTCACGCAATTGCCTTGGTGCCCCAAGACAGATTTGTTCGCCGATCGGCGCAACAGCGTTACAGAAGGCTGTAAAGGCCAGCGGCCGACGATCCGATCATCATGGCTGCCAGAAGTGCGGCTTCAATCTTGAGGATCAGGTTCGATCCATCACGGTCATTTTGTGCGTCAGGTTTCAAATATCTGCCTTAAAAAAATACCCCACCAACGCCGGCGGGGTAGTGTCGTCCTGAATATCAGAGGAACGAGAAGAACGAGGCCCCTCACGCATTTGTTCCGGACCTTATCGAATCAAGCCCACGAGGGCGGCGAACAGCGCCCCGCACAGGATGCCCAGCGCCAGGACACCATCTACCTCGAAAAAGGATGTTGCGCGGGCGGTGGGGTCAGTTTCTGGGCGGCGCAACGTTCGTCTCTCCAATGGGCGTTTGGAATGAAACGACCATTCTCGTCGATAGTTGCGCGGGTCAGTCGATCAGGCTGACAATCCCGGCAGCGGCGCTGATGATCATCATCGCAGCGAGCACAATGGCCTCGATGGTCAGGATCATGTCGGGACCGCTGCGCATCAGATATCGATCTCGCGGCGCTCCATCTCGTCCTCGATTGCCATTTCCTGTCTGGTCAACTCGTCCCGATCCTCGATTCTGTTGCAGACCGCGATCAGTTCCATGTCGGTCATTGCAGCGGCGGCAGCGGCGGCAGCGGCGGCTTTGAGGTGATCATCCATGATGATGGCTCCTTTCAGCAAGCAACCTAGCACTGATCGAGTTGGCGATCGCGTGCAAATCGAGCGGCGTGGGAATGGCACTGGCGCGACACGGCACCGTTCACGAAGAAAAGACCCTGCCGTTTCTGGCAGGGTCAGTGAACGATCGATCGTGAAGACAATCGTCGGGTCGCTCGAGTGAGATAGCAGCTTGATCAACGGGCGAAATCACCCGAACGGGGTATCATAGCGGGCAGATATCAGAATCTGCGGTAAGCCGCTCACATCAGCTCATTGGTCGTTAGCGTAACTCTGCCGCGACCTGCCCAAACGGCGGAAAGGGGTGGGTAGCGGACATGGATCTAGCTGCCGCGCAAAGTCAGCAACGCGCCCATTGTCGCCGTCCGGCGCTTCAATTCCGTTTCTCGGAAGCGGTCATTCATTCAGATATGCGCTGCCCATCTGGGGGGGGGAAGCTGTCGGTCGGCCGTCGACCTTCCCGGTCGTTCAGCACCCAATTTTACGCTCACAGGAGCGCCCCGGCAGCTTTCGAGCACGGAGCCCGACAAAGCAGCCGCCAAGTCGTTGCCCTCCCGCAGTAAAACGAGATGCGCGGGGAGTGGGCGTTTGTGGAAAGGCGATAGAACCGCTGAATCTCAGCCTAGACCAGTCCAGTATCCTTCTTCCCGGATTGCAAGGGTTTTCCCCAATAGCTGGCCACAAAGTTCCCCGGGATAACTTGCATGCATCAGCAGGAGGCGCACCGTGTCGCGAAAGTTCCAAGGAAAGATCGAACTCGACATCCGCGATTCCAAGCCGGACTGGGATGCCTTCCTCGACACCAAGGCCCCGGAAGGCGCGCCCAACGTCCTCGTCATCCTCTACGATGATACCGGCCAAGCGGCGTGGTCACCTTATGGCGGACGGATCGAGATGCCGACTCTCGATCGTCTGGCCAAGCACGGGCTGACCTACACCCAATGGCACACCACCGCGGTCTGCTCGCCCACGCGCTCCTGCTTCCTCACCGGCCGCAACCACCACGCCAACGGCTTCGGCTCGATCGCCGAGGCGGCGACGGGTTTTCCCGGCTATAACGGCCACATCCCACCCGAGAACGGCACGATCGCGCATATCCTCCGCAACGCCGGCTACAGCACTTTCTGGATCGGCAAGAACCACAACGTCCCCGTCGACGCGTTCAGCATCGGCGCGAGCAAGAAGGCTTGGCCGCTCGGGCTCGGCTATGACCGGTTCTACGGCTTCATCGGCGGCGAAACCAACCAATGGTATCCCGAGCTGATCGAGGACAACCACTTCATCGACCAGCCCAGCCAGCCCGAGGACGGCTATCATTTCTCGAAGGACATCGCCGACAAGGCGATCAGCTTCATCCGCGACACCAAGCAGTCCGAACCGGCCAAGCCCTGGTATATGTGGTACTGCCCCGGCGCCAACCACGCCCCGCACCATGCGCCGCAGGAATATATCGACAAGTACAAGGGCCAGTTCGACGACGGCTACGAAGCGTACCGTGGCTGGGTGCTCGAGCGGATGAAGGAACGCAGCATCCTGCCCGAGGATACCGAGCTTACCCCGATCAATCCGCTGCCCGACGACGTGCTCCCCGAAGGCGACCGCGTGCGGCCCTGGGACAGCCTCAGCGCCGACGAGAAGCGGTTGTTCAGCCGGATGGCTGAAGTCTATGCCGGCTTCTCCGAATATACCGACGTCCAGATCGGCCGGGTGATCGACTATCTCGAGGAATCGGGCCAGCTCGACAACACGCTGATCTTGTACTGCGCCGACAACGGCGCTTCGGGCGAGGGTTCGCCGAACGGCTCGGTCAACGAGAACAAGTTCTTCAACGGCGTGCCCGACGACATGGCCGACAATCTCGCGCTGATCGATAAGCTCGGCTCGGCCGACACCTACAACCACTACCCGACCGGCTGGGCGGTGGCGTTCTCGACGCCGTACAAGATGTTCAAGCGCTACGGTTCCTATGCCGGCGGCACCTGCGATCCAATGGTGATCCACTGGCCCGCCGGCATCAAGGCGGCAGGCGAGGTCCGCCACCAATATCACCACTGCACGGATATCGTGCCGACGATCCTCGAATGCTGCGGAATCGCTGTCCCCGACGAAGTCGACGGCATCAAGCAGGCCCCGTTCCCCGGGGTGTCGATGAAGTACAGCTTCGATGCCGCCGACGCGCCGACGACCAAGGAAACGCAGTACTACGAAATGGCTGGCACGCGCGGCATCTGGCACAAGGGCTGGAAGGGATCGACGCTGCATGGCCCGATGCCGTCAGACCAGGGCCATTTCGACGAAGACGTCTGGCAGCTGTTCGACACCACCAAGGACCGTGCCGAGGCCCGCGACCTCGCCGGCGAGCACCCCGAGAAGGTTGAGGAGCTCGAGGCGCTATGGCTCGCGGAGGCCAAGAAGAACAACGTCCTGCCGCTCAACGACAGCAGCGTCCAGGTCATGCACGCCGAGCTCGAATATCATGCCGCCGCGCCCAAGAGCGGGCGCTACGTCTTCTATCCCGACACCACCGAAGTGCCCGAGGCGACCGCGCCCCGCACGCTCGGTGCCTCGTTCAAGGCGCTCGCCGAGATCGAGTTCACCGGCGCCACCGAAGGAGTGATCTTCGCGCAGGGCTCGCGTTTCGGCGGCTTCTCGTTGTTCGTGAAGGAGGGCAAGCTGGTCTTCACCTACAACTTCCTCGGCATCCCACCCGAACAGCGGCTGTCGAGCGAGGCGCCCACCTCCGGCCGTCATGTCGTCGGGGTCGAATACGAAAAGCAACGCGTCGGCGAATACGGCGAAACCCATGGCACGATGAAACTTTATGTCGGCGACAAGGCGGTTGCGGACGGGGAGTTCCGCACCCAGTCCGGCCATTATGCGCTGTGCGGCGAGGGGCTGTGCATCGGCTATGACGGCGGCGACGCGGTGAGCAGCGAATACGGCTCCGCGTTCAGGTTCAGCGGCGGCAAGCTCGAAAAGGTGATCTTCGACGTCGCCGACGACCATTACATCGACGTCGAGCGCAAGATGGCCGCGGCGCTGGCGCGGGATTGAGGCCACCAACGCACAAGGAGGTCGTGATGACCGACACGCAAGCGCTAGAACAACAAGCGCCGTCTTTAGCGGCGGAAAACGGTGGCTCGACGGCGTCGCTGTCCGGCGTTGATTACACCTTCGACGGCGGCTGGCCGACGGGCGACACCGCACAGCGCGCGTACGACGATCTCGACCTGGTCCGCGCTCTCCAGATGTACCGGACCTTCTATCCCACCGTGTCGTGCTGGGCGATGTTCCACGGCAATGCGGAGATCGGCGTCTTCCCCAACCGGACCTGGGGCAGCATGAGCACGCTCCCCCGGCATGTCGGATTTACGCTCAATTCCGACACGCCCTACGGCGGCTTCCTGCTCGATCTTAGCATCGGACCGATCGTCATCGAGTTGCCGCCCGGCCCGCTGCTCGGCGCCGGGATGGACCTCAACCAGCGCTGGGTCGCCGATCTCGGGCTGCCAGGCCCCGACGCCGGCAAGGGCGGCAAGCATCTCTTCGTGCCGCCGGGCTATCAGGGCGAAATACCCGACGGCTATTATCTCTGCCATAGCACTACCTTCAAGGTGCTGACCGGCGTCCGCGCCATCCCGGAACACGGCGACCTCGACGGCGCCGTCGCGCGGCTCCGGTCGGTGAACGTGCACCCGCTCGAGCCTGCCGCCGTATGGGAGGGGCTGAAATGGATCGACATGTCTCCGGACCCGCAGGACACCACGCCGCTCAAGGTGGAGGACACTCTCGATTATTGGCGCGCGCTCCACGAAGTCGTCGACAGCGAACCCCCGTTCGAAGGCTATCGCGAGCATTATGGCGAGCTCGCCACGCTCGGCATCGCCAAGGGCCAGCCCTTCGCGCCCGACGAGCGGATGCGCGGCATCCTGGAGAAAGCAGCCAGGCTCGGCTGCCAGCAAATGCGGGTGCAGTCCTTCGCTGATCGCCGGCCGGACCGCGTCGTCTGGCCCGATCGACAATGGCAATGGGCCGGCCTACGCTACGAGAACGGCTCGTTCGACACCGAGAACTACACCGATACCTATGCACGCGAGAAATGGTTTTTCCAGGCGATCGCGACCTCGCCGGCGATGTTTCGGCGCGATACCCAAGCGGGCTCGCTCTATTGGCTTGGCCTGCGCGACGCGAGCGGTGCCTATCTTGAAGGCAGCAAGTCGTATCGGCTCAAGGTACCGCTGCCGGTGCCCGCGCGCCTGTTCTGGTCGGTGACCGTCTACGATACCGAGACCCGCAGCCAGATCGACACCGAACAGGGTAAGGCCGCGCTGCGCTCGCTGTTCGAGCTCGGCGATCTCCCAGGCGATGCCGCCGAGCTGTTCTTCTCCCCCGAGCCGCCCGAAGGTGACGCCGCGAAGCGCTGGATTCAAACGATCCCTGGCAAGGGTTGGTTCGTCTATTTCCGCATCTACGGCCCCGAGGGACCGGCGTTCGACGGGAGCTGGAAGCCCGGCGACTTCGAGATTTCGGACTGATACTGTTTCAAATCCAGGCACGCGGCCTCGAACATGATCACATTTTGGGCAATAGACGCTATCTATAGGCCTGCTGAACGGACGACCGGTTTCGCGTTTGCGTGAGCTCTCTGACTGCTATCCCGGCAACCCGGCTCTAAACCGGACAGTGGCCTACCGGCCAGTCTAGGGCATTCAGAATGGGCAAGTTGCCGGTCCGCACCCTGGGGGCGTGAATTGGGTGCTGGACGACCTGAAGGGTTGCGGGCCGAAGCTGCCTGCTGTGGGCTCCACGAGGATGTCGAGGGTTCAAAATCCCATAGATCAAAGCCGAAAGATAGAGCGCTGCCAGCTTTCTCCAGGATACTCAGGTCTATCCCCGATATCCCAAACCCTCCGACGGTGTAGCTTTGAGCAAACTTCGGAGGATTTTTATGCTGATCTTTCGGCTCAGAGTGTCGGCGATTCAACAGCTATGCGCGATTACTGCGCTTGGGAGTTGCCTGTGGACCGCGCCTTGCCATGCTTCGGAAGGCGGGGCTTCATTCTATCTGCTGGGCGGCAGCGGACCTGGGGCTGCGGTAATGCCACCCGTGGAGGGAGTGTTCTTCGATGACACTGTCTATATCTATGATGGCAAGGCGCAGGCAGATCGCGAATTCGTAATCGGCGGAAACGTTGTTGCAGGAGCACATGCGACACTCGTGGCGGATTTCGGCACTATCATGTGGGTGCCGACCACAAATTTTCTCGGCGGAACCTTGGCGCTGAGCGCCTCGCTGCCCGTTGGCGCCCCAATGGTCGGCGTCACTGCGGTGGTTAGCGGTCCAGGCGGTGGCAGCGCGTCCATCAGTCGACACGATTCGGCCCTTCTTGTTGGCGATCCTGTAGGCGCCGTTCTACTAGGCTGGAAAGCTGGGAAACTTCATTTCCAGGGTTCGGCGACCGTAAACGTCCCGGTCGGCAATTACCGCGATGGTCAACTCGCCAACGTCTCGTTCAACCGCTGGATCGTCGACTCATCTTTCGCGGCAACATGGAACGATCCCAAGGCGGGTTGGGATATCTCCGCAAAAGCCGGTTTCACATTCAACGGCGAAAATCCTGCAACTGATTACAAGACCGGAACTGAATTTCACCTCGAAGGCGCGGTCGAGAAGACACTCTCGCCCGCATTTTCGGCCGGCATCCAGAGCTATTATTTTAAGCAGGTGAGCGGAGACAGCGGCGCGGGAGCTGCGTTGGGTCCCTTCAAGGGAGAGGCGGCCGCGCTCGGCGCAACCGCTGCACTCAACGTCAAGATGGGAGGAGTGCCTGCAACCTTCCGGGTCCGCGCATTCAAAGAGTTCGACGTGACGAACCGATTGAAGGGGGAGGCATATTTTCTCAGCCTCACGCTACCACTCTCCCTGAATATTCCAGAAAGTGCCGCCGAGTGACGCAAAACACGTAATGTCGACGCTAGCCTTCAGCGTGAAGACCGGGCGGCTTTGCTACACAACCATACTTCAATACTGCGTTCTTAAGGTCATTGTGCCGAGAACCAGTAGGCTGACAAGCAGGTCCAAACGTCCCCGCGTGCGAAAGGGTTTGAAGGTCGTCATCATCAATATGCGTTGTGACCAGCAATATCAATTTCGTGATCGCCCAGATTTCTATTCCTACTAGCGGATGGATATTCGCACACTGATTGGGACGTTCACAACATGCAGCGGCCGCAGCGAATGTTTAGGCTGCATATTTTCTACGCCGCCGTGGCAGAAAGTGACGATCTGCTCGACTACCGCGCGCGCCAGGACAAGGCGCCAGAGCATAAGACTGAACTCCCAGCTCTTTTCGATCAACGCATAGCGCCGATCGCCGACCTCAACCGCCTTGCGATTACGCCCTTCACCCGCTCGTCGGTGCGCAGGGAGTTGTGCCGCAGGCCAGTCTCTTGCTCCGTTCGTGCAACAGCGCGATCAAAGTCTCGCTGTTGCAACTGGACAAGCATGTTCGCCCGAAAGCATAGGCTTACACTTCTGACGACGTGACGATCCGCGACGTAGCGCCAACGCCCGTTGCGATCATGGGGAATCGCGGCGATCCGGTGACGATCGGCGCGATGCTCCCGCGGTTCATCGACTGGCGAAAAGCAACCGGGCCATCGCCGAAGGCTAGTCCGATTTTCAACATCTCCCACTCCGATCCACGCACGTCACCCCGGCCGAATATCGCATAGACCTGTCCGTCGGAACTGATCGACCAATAGAGGCGAGCGGTGAGCGGATCCTGAATGGTATCATCCCCGGCGGACGCTGTGCAGTGCTACGTGTTGTCGGCAATACCGACAATCTCGAGCCTGCCGCCCTGTAGCTCTACAGCGATTAGTTGCCTGCCAGCGGGGAGGAGGCGCGCGATTTCCCATTAGCCCAAAATGACAGAAATCAGATAGTAGCCGCTATTTCGGGACCTGATGTAAACGGTCGTCCACGCATCAGTGCCGGAACGGCTTAGGTTGGTCGAGATCCGACGCCGCGCGAATGTCGGCTATCCCCAAGGCGCAGCCCTGAACCGGAATTCGCGTACCGGCCAATCGCGGTCGCTCGAACACCAGGCATTCGACGGCAACAAATGGTCGCTTCCAGATCTCCCGAACTGCCCACGCGCCCAAGTAGGATGATCCCGGCCCACCATATTCGGGGGAATATTAGAGGGTGTTTGTGGCCGAGATCGTCAGCAGCCTAGCGGGCTGAGCGGTAGGGTCAATTAGCATAAACACGAGCATGATGATCAGGCGTGCGCATGTGGTCGTTTCCAGATTGACCGGTTTTCGCCAGCGCCTGGGCGATTCGTTCCCTGAGCCAATCTCCAGATATCCTGTATCACTTCAGAATAACTGATTTTCGCTGCTGAGCAGATGTTCGCGACCAAACATTGCATCGACAGCGATGACCCCCCATAGGCGATCGCATGCGTGAACCGATGCAAGCCGCCATTCTCGCCGTGATAGAACGCGCGCCGATCTGGATCAGGCAGGATCTGACATCGAAGGATCCGCTGGCCCGCACGCGCGCGGAAGAGTCGCTGGCGATGATCATCGCCGACGCCCTCCAGAGGCAATCAGCACAAGCCGATTGATCAGGCGGCAACACCAGCGGTGCGCCTGAGTTCAGCGATGCGCTCGGCGCAGACTTCATGCACGACGCGGCCGAGCTCCTCGATCTGTTTGCCAAGCCAGCCGAGTTCCGCCTCGCTTATCTTGTAATGCTTTGAATAGCGGGCCTTCACATAGGCCTCCTTGAGCTTCTCCCAACGCGCCTGGTCGATGCGGCGCTCACGCGGCCAGATGTCGACCAGGCGGCGATCGAGGCGCTCGGCCTGGGTGCGCAGAAAGCCGATATTATGAACATGAGGAGTGTAGAAGGTCGTGACCAGAAGAACGCAATGATAGAGCCGCTCGGTCGCCTGATGTAGGTCGAAAGCGGCATCCTTTGTGTAGCCTTTCTCGATATCGAACTTCGCGATGTCGAACCGCTTCATTGCAGCAGGAAACCACTCCTCGAAATATTCCTGGGCCATGGCCAGCGCCTGGTCCGGCGTCTTGGGCTTGGGGACGTGGAGCTCCGTGTCCTCGACCTGATAGAGCGCAATGCCGTCTTCGCGCACGTCCATGAAGAAATAGCGGCCATGGGCAAGGCCATCATTCACCTCCTGGAGAGTGTGGACGATGAAGTTGACCGGCGTGCGGATTGCGTGGGTGATCGCAAGCTCGCGATTGAACCGGTCCTCGAGCTTCAGCCAATAATCGACCCGTTCGGTCAGGCGCTTGTCGTTGACGATGATGAGGATGTCATAGTCGGACTGATAGCCCTTGGCCGTGTGCGGTTCATCGACCCAGCCGCCCCTGGCATAGCTGCCATAGAGTATGATCTTTTCGATCCGGCCGCGCTTCTTCCAGCCATGGTTGGCGAGCGCCAGCGCATCCTCGAATTCCTCGAAGATGATCCGCACGACCCGCTCGAGTTCGCGCTGCTTGTCGCCGGGCAAATGATCCAGATCGGTCCGCATCACCCTATCCTAGCTTAGACCGCGTGGCGGCCGCAATGATGGGTCGGCCGATCATCAGTGCCTGTCTTCATTCTGCGCCGCAGGCTGCATCGCGGCGCGCGCTTCGGCATGCCACAGGCGCATGGCCGTCAGCGCGGCTGGAGTGAGCCTGACCAATATGCGGCGGCGATCGCGGGGATCGGCCACGCGTCTGACCACGTCCAGCGCCGCCAGCTTCTTGATCCATCGCTGTGTCGTTGCCGGCGCCAGGCCTGCGGCAATGCCGACCGCCGTGATCGGAAGATCGACGTCCTCGACCATGCAGGCATAGATATCGAGCATCACATCCCATGCCGGCTCGACGGACTGGACCAGCTCGGGAAGATCGGCGCGGCGGCGGCGCATCCGGATGATGGAGCGGATGAACGCTGCGTCATTATCGACCTGCGAGCCGTGGGCAGGATCCTCGCAAATGTTCCGGGGTTGGGCGCTTTCGGGCCGCGGGCTGCTTGCTGGCAGGATCATCGCAGGCCCGAGCCGCTGGCGCGGTTGCTCGGTCATCGCGCTCTGGTCCCGGAGTGGCTGTGGAAAAGCCTGTGGATAAGTCTGTGGACAAATCCAGCTTGCGAGGCGCCTTGCTGGTCTTCCCTTGATCTTGGATGAAAATGTGCGGGCCGGTTTTTCGGAATGCGCGCGTTCAACCACCATGGTCGCCGGCTGGCGGCGGCGACCAGGCCGGATCCGAGCCATGGCGCCTGACCCGATTGCAATGGCGGATGGTGGCGACAGCCAGAAATAGCATCTGCGGCACCGCCCAGAACACATTGCTGATCCAGTAGAGGACCGGGACGATCTGCGGATTGAGCAGCCGGATGACATGGCCCATGACGGCCAGCAGCTGACATGCCGTGATCGCCATCGGCCAGTAGCGGCGCGCGAACAGCATGATCGCGCCCAGCGCGAGCAGCATGGCGAGATCGACCGCGAAGATCGCCGACTGGAAGCCGTCTGGCGGGGGCGGCGCATGGATGGAAATCATGATCGAGGCGAAGATGCCGGCCAGGAAAATCGTGGCGGTGAGCCGTTCGGGGCTGCCGCCCCGGATAAGGGCATAGAAGCAGCAGACAGCCGAGAGGATCAGGAAGGCCAGAAGGATCATGGTTGCTTGTCCGCATTAGAGCTGGCCTTCCCCCTTTTTGCAATCGGGCTCAGGCGGCCGCCACGAGCGTGGCGACGGGTGCCGGCTGCGCCTTCGCCTGCTGGCAGGGCCAGGTGGGACCGAAGCTTTCGGGCGTCGCGCCGAAGCGCCGTGCGATCCGGCCATATTCTGCATGGGCTTCGACGATCGCGGTGCGGCTTTCCATATGCGCGTCGATCGCCCGCCGCAGCTTTGCGAGCGCCGGCTCGGCAATGCCCGCCGGCAACCCATGATCTTCCTGCACCCTGATCGTCGCGATGATGAGCTCTGCCGTCGAGACGATGCCGCTACCGGCGGATTTCTCGGCGAGCTGGACTGCGGCGGCGACAGTCATGATGCCGCCATGGAGCGGATGGTCGGTCGGCTTGGACATGCGCATTCTCCCTGCGCCACACCTGATGGCGCAACTGCTGTGATGCCGGTGCGGGAGATTTCAGTGGGAGAGGCTACGGAGAAAATCCGCGATGCTGAAGAGCATGCCAAGGCCAGCGCTGATCGCGAAGAAGCAGAAGCCGATCGCGATTGCGACCGCCAGCGTCAGCAGCGACCGCGTGGCCAGCGTCATTCCATCCGGTCTCGTTCCATCGAAAATTTCCTGCACGAGCAGGCCAAGGCTGACCTGCCCGCGAGGCGGGGTGACGGACCGCCTCTCACCCTGATGTCCATCCTCCGGTTCGGACGGCTCGATGGTGTTCAGGGCGTGGGGCAGAGATGCGGCAGGGGCGGTGGTTTCGGCTAGACCTAGCAAATCGCCCCCCATTTTCTCGGGGGTGTCGGCAATGACATGACCTGGGGCTTGCGAAACGACCTGGGCCAGATGATCGGCATAGAGAAGTGCCGCGTGGCGGCGATCGCGCGCGCCGATCTTGGTGACCGCGTCACGAATATAGGTATTGACGGTGCCCGGTCGGATATCGAGTGCGCGGGCGATATCCTCCGAACTTTTGAGGTCGCGTACCATCAGCAGGCATTCGCACTCTCGAGGCGTCAGGCGATCAAATGGCGTCTCGGTCATGCGCGGGTCTGGAACCTCTTGGCCTTTTCGGAACGATGTCCTTTTAGGCAATATTGGGTTGCAAATCTCAACGCATTATGACCGTCGATGGCAGTGCGATCTATCGCCGCACAGCCCTGCCCTTGCGCTGCGCGCCGTCTGCGCACGCCGGATGCTTGTTTGCGCTTTTAGTTTTCGCGGACCGCATGGGCCAGGTGCGGGGCAATGGCGCGGCGTCGTGCATGATATTGCTGCAACAGATGGGTAAGCGATTCCCAGCTCCCGGCGCGCGCGGTCTGGTCGATCTCGTCGATTTCGGCGGCGGCGCCGGCCAGCAAGTCCGCTTCCATGCGACGATAGGGACCCAGACGCGCCGCGGCATTGGCGATCGCCCGGTCGAGTTCGCCATTCCCGGCCGCCATGCCGATCGAACCGAACAGGATCGCGCTATGATCGGCGATGCCATTATGGCCATGGGGAATGTCGAGTTGCGCCTCCCCTGTCTCGATCCGTCGCAGCCCGACGCTAAGCAGCATCTCGTGCCAGTCGAGCAGCTGGTTGATGTCCGCTGCATCGAGCCGGGGCACATGGAAGCCTATCCCTGCCGTGGCCTGGACAAGGCGCTCACCACTGAGCCGATTGAGGCTGTCGCGCACCGGCGTGATGCTGACCCCGAGGTCCAGCGCCAGCTTGGTGGCCTCGAGGCGGAAGCCCGATGGCCAGGTCCCGGCAATCAGCCGCCGGCGGAGCGCGTCATAGGTGGGCTCGAGCACATGGGCCGGGCTCATCGCCCTTCTCCGGCGCGCTCGAGATACTGGGCGAGCATCGCCTCCTGGTCGGGCCGCAGCGCATCGATCGCGCCGACATGGTCCGGGATGCCGTCGCGGAGCAGGATCGAAGGACACTGGCCCTCATAATTGCCCAGATTGGGGCGATGCTGGGCATAGCCGGCCAAGGCGGCGAGTTCGGGACTGAAATTCCTGGCAATATCGGGTGGATAGGCGAGCCACTGATTCTCATAGGGTTTGAGCCAGCCCAGGCAGTAGCCGACCACGACCGCGCGCCTGCTGTCATGGCTTCTATTGGCGCCTGCGCCATGGGCCGTGGAGCCCAGGAAGACGATAGCACCGCCCGGCGGGCATTGCGCCACAATGGGTGCGCCCGGATCCGCCCTGGCCATGCCGGTCTCGCCATGGCTGCCCGGGTAGATCAGTGTCGCGCCATTCTCGCGCGTGAAGGGATCGAGCGGCCATATCACATTGACCAGATATTCATGGGCGCCCTTGGCGCCCTGCCACATGTCATGGTCACGATGCGGCAGCTGTTGCGCCTCGCCCGGCAATATCTCGATCGCCTGCATGACATTGAGCTGGATCCGGTCGCAGGCCGGCCTCAGCACCGTTTCGACCAGGTCCATTATGAGGGGGGTGAGGACGAGGGCTTGCGCATGGCGCGAGCGCTTGAGCAGCGCGCCAAAGCGCCTGGTCTTCTCGCCATAGAAGCGCCCCTGGCAGAGCGGCGTGGCGGCAAAGCTCGGTTCAAGATCTGCGGTAAGGGCGTGGATGATCCCTGGCGGCAACACGTTCTCGATGATGCAATAGCCCTGGCGCAGCAGCTTTTCCGTCGCGTCATCGGTGCTGGTCTGGGCGGCGATCATGCGCGCCGCCCCTGATGCGGCGCACTCAGGCGATAGCGAAGCGGCGCATGGATGCCGGCCCGCTCAAGCCCGATCAGTGTCTGTGCATCGACGTGGATGTGGAGAGCGACGAGCTCGTTGCGGCCGTGCTGGTACGGCTGGCCCAGGGCCTCGCACTGCCAGCCGAAGGTGCGGATCTGGTCGAACCAGGGACGCTCGGCAACACCGGTATAGGCGTGGATGTCGTTTGCCAGCGCATGATCGACAAGGGCTGTCACAAGCTGGTTGCGGGCGCTGCGCCGTTCGGGGGCATCAAGGTCGCGATCGAGGCAGAAGCGGGTAATCTCCCTGACATGCTTGCCCATGGGCACCGGTCCCGCACACAGATGCGGATAGAGATCGGCAAGAATATGGGGCCGGTCGGTGCGCAGCAGTCGCGCGGAGGCGCGGTGACGACCGTCCATATCGGTCAGCACGAGATAATGCGCATCGGGCGTGTCGAAATGATCGACCTCATAGCGGTCGGCAAGGACCGGCAGATCCCATTTGAGGAGGTCGATGAAGACTCGCTTGCGCGCTTCGAACATGGCGCGAAGCACCGCGTCCTCGTCGATGTTCGGGCTCTGGATGATCGGGGCTGCCATGCGCTGCTCCTGTCGCGGTTGAAGATGCGCGCATGACATCATCACCGCCTGGTCCCGCCTATACCCAGAAAGGGGGATGGCACCGCCGCGCGCATGGTGCGGCGGTGCGCAGGATCACAGCCGCTCGCGCCAGCGGAAGACGTCGGAGAAGCTGATGAGCCCGTCGAAGAGCGCATAGAGGATGAGCGAGGCGCGGTTGCTCGTGTCGTAGCGGTCGCGCGCTTCCTTCAGATGCTGGATCACCGTTTCCTTGCTGATGCCCAGGATCCTGGCGATCTCCCAATTGGTCTTGCCGCGCGCTGCCCAGAGCACGCAGTCGCGCTGCCGGTCGGTGAGTCGGGGCTTCTTTGCCGTGCGGCACCATCCGGACAGCCGGCTCGCCTGGGCGATCGCGATGGCGCCCAATATGTCGGCGATGGCGAGCATCCGCTCGGGGAGCGGGCGATCGGCACCCGTGACGAATGTGCAGCTGCCGGTGACTGTGCCAGGCAGGTGACGCGGGACCGTAAAGCCATCGACCATGCCATGTCTGCGCCCGGTCTCGAACGTGACCCGCTCGATCGGCGTCATGGGTATGAGCGCTTCGATATCGCGCCACCGAAAGCCCGACAGGCTGCTCTCGCCAGCCCTTCGGACCGGGTCGGTATGAGCGAGGTTGAAACCGATATAAACGTCCGCCCAGCTGGGCGGATAGCTGTGGAGAAGCATCGATGTCCCGCTAGGACCGCCAAGGCCGACCTCGACGCTGAGGGCGAAGCGATCGAACCCCAGCGCGAGGGCGATCCTGTCCATTGCCTCGTGGAGGGCGTCTGCCGACAGGGCACGAATGATGGTCTGACTGAGCGTCTCTATCTGTTCATGGTACATGACTTCGGATCTGCGTCCATGGCGGCGGGCCCAACCCGTTCCGCCATGAAGGCGCCCTTTCCCTGGCTCGGGCCGTTGGCGATGTCCCTCACGCCGCGCCGCAAGCGTTTCTGTCTGCCTCTGGCTGCAACCTTCTCCCTGCTCGCTGAAGGACTCTTCCGGTCTGCGGCGCAACTCTGCCCGAATGACCGGGGGTTTCAAGACAGATTTGTGACAGTCGCCGATTGAGGGGAGGTCTGCCGGCCCGGCCATGCCCGGCCGCGCTCTATCCCGATCCTGATCGGGACCCAGCCCCCTTTGGTCTGGGCCTGCCGGTGACGATCCCTTCCGCAGGATGAGGGGGGCTGCGGTCGCCGCGCGAGCGCGGCGGCGTCGGTCTGGCCGCTTCCTCTCAAAATCGGGAGTGGCCGGCGCTCCCTGCTAGGCGCGTCGCGGCCGGCGGCAAGCTGCTGCGCAGCTGCTCCATTGCCATTTCGCCCTGACGGTGCCGCCGCCCGCTCGAGCGCGCCTCTCCGCTCGCACGCTGCCGCCCACCCCCGCTTTTGCGCGGAAGCGGCTGTTGTGAGGTTCAAGAGCAGGAGGTTAATCATGCGTGGCAAGACCAGCGCTGATGCGCGCGGCGCAAGGAACATGTCGGATCGGGCCAGCCTCTATGATGAGGTGACCAGCCGGATCATCGGGGAACTGGAAGAGGGGCGTCTGCCATGGGTCCAGCCTTGGGGGAACGGGGCGGACCTTGCCCCCGGCCTGCCATGCAATGCCCTTACCGGCCGCGCCTATTCGGGCGTCAATATCCTCATTCTCTGGTCCACCGTGATCGAGCGGGAATATCCCTCGCAGGGCTGGCTGACCTTCAGGCAGGCGTTGAGCGCAGGCGGTCAGGTGAAGAAGGGCGAGAAGGGCACCACCGTCGTTTATGCCGATCGTTTCATCCCACAGGCCGAGCGGGACAAGGCGCGGGCCGGCGAGGAGGCCAAGGCCATTCCCTTCCTCAAGCGCTTTACCGTCTTCAATGTCGCGCAGTGCGAGGGACTACGACCGGGGCTGCTGCCTGATGTTGTGCCCGTGCCCGAGCGCGAGGCCATCCCCTTTGCCGAGGCGGTGATTGCAGCCAGTGGCGTCGAATTCCGGATCGGGGGCGACAAGGCCTATTATGCGCCTGCGGCTGACTTTGTCGCGGTGCCGCCGCAACAGGCCTTTTTCGAGCAGATCAACTATTATCGGACCTGCCTGCACGAACTGACCCATAATGCCGTGATCCGGATTATGCCGCATGGCTTCCGCTGGAAGCCGGTTTTCCGGGCATCGGCCATGCGGCTATTCGGCATAATCAGAGCCCTTCCAAGAACGCGAGGAGTTGATCGTCGGGCCGGAACCGGCCTGACGGAGTGGGCGGAGCCGCGACGCGAGCGAGCGCTTTCTCCTTCATCCGCATGTCGGCGTGGATGTAGATCTGGGTGGTCTCGACGTTCTCGTGACCAAGCCAGAGCGCGATCACCGCTGGATCGACGCCGTGGTGAAGCAGGTCCATCGCCGTGCTGTGGCGCAGCGTATGCGGCGTGACCCGCTTCGTGCCGATGCTCGGACACGCGCGCGATGCCGTGAGGCAGTGCTTACGCACCAGATGTTCGAGCGCATCGCGGCTCAGCCGTTCGCCCCGGATCGACGGGAACAGCGGTCTGCTCTCATCCTTGTCGTTGCCGATCCACGCCGCCAGCATCTTGCCCGTCTCGCGGCGAAGAGGGGTGGCGCGCTCCTTCCGCCCCTTGCCCATGCAGCGGATGTGCGCGCCGTTTCCGAGCACGACATCGCCGCGCGTGAGGCCGACCAGTTCGGATGCCCGGAGGCCGGTCTGAACCGCGAGCAGCAGCAGCGCATGATCGCGCCGCCCCGCCCATGTCGTGCGGTCCGGCGCTGCCAGCAATGCCGCCATTTCGTCGGCGTCGAGGAACGTCACCGTGCGCTTCACATAGCGCTTGTTCGGCATGGCGAGGATGCGCTGGCAGTGCAGCAGCCAGGTCGGATCGCTCATCGCCACGTAGCGGAAGAACGAGCGGATCGCGGCGAGCCGGGTGTTGCGGCTGCGCGCGCTGTTGCCACGCGTCGTCTCGGTATGGACGAGGAAGTCGGCGACCAGATCGGCGTCGATATCCTCGACCGTGAGCCTGACCGGCGGCTTGCCGTGGCGAGCGCTCGCATATCGGAGCAACAGCCGGAACGTGTCGCGATAGCCTGCGACCGTATGACGGCTCGCCTCCATCTGGACGCACAGCCGGTCGGTGAAGAAGCGCTGGATCAGCGCGGGCAAGGCAACCGCGCTCATTGGACTGCCTCCCGGCCATCGGCTGTTGCTCGCGCCATCGCCAGATCGAGCAGTTCCGGGACCGCTTCCAGATACCAGTATGTGTTGGAGGGATCGCTATGGCCCAGATAGGTCGTCAGCCGGATCATCTCGCGAGCCGGGTCTTTGCCCGTGCGATACCAACCGATCATCGTCTTCACCGCGAAGGTGTGGCGAAGGTCGTGGATGCGCGGCCCGCGACCATGCTTGCAGTATGGCTGATGAGCCCGAAGCCCGATCTGCTGGCAAGCCCGCGCGAAGTTGTAGCGGGCCGCGCAGTCGGTGAGCCTCGTCCCCTTGTCTGTGACGAACAGCGGCTTGGCCAGATGGCCGAGCAGCCGGTCGCGTTCGGCAAGATAGTCGATCAACGTCGCGACGACGCTCGGATCGAGCGGCAACAACCGCTCTTTGCCGAGCTTGCCCTGCCGGACGCGCAGCACGCCATGATCGGTATCGAGGTCATCACGATCGAGCCCGAGCGCCTCGTTGATCCTCAGGCCCGTGACCGCTATCAGCCCGAACAACGTCGAGCAGGTCAGCCCGCGCAGGCCGTAGATCGATGGCAGCGTTTCGGCCGCTGCGATGATCGACCCGATCTCGGCATCAGTGTAGATATGCGGGCGCGACCGCTGGAAGCCTCCCGGCAAGAGGCCGCGCGGCGGCGGTTCGTGCCCCGGATCGAAGCTGCTCAGCCACTGCGCGAACAGCCGCACGACGCTGAGCCTCGCCGCTCGCGTCGATGGGCAGGCTTCGGCCAGTGTGGCGTGCCAGCGCAGGAACAGCGCCGTATCGATATGAACGGCACCTTCGCGGTCGGCGAACCGGGTGAAGCGACGCAAGATGCGCTCGCTGGTGCCAAGGTCGTAACCGAGGCTGCGGCGAACGCTCAGATAGCGGTCGAGCTGGGAGGCGAGGCTCATTGCGCGCCTCCCGCCACCGGCCAGGGCTGCGCGACCGACCGCAGTCCGTCGATGTCGAGCCGGGCATATATCATTGTCGATGATCGGGAGCGGTGCCGCAGCACGTCGCCCACTTCGTCGAGCGACGCGCCCGTATTCACGAGCTGGGTGGCAAGGCTATGACGCAGAAGGTGCGATCCCACATAGGGCGTCGCCGGCTTCTTGCCGGTCGCCTTGAGGGCATCCTTGAGGATGGCGTTGACGATCTGCCCATCCTTGAACGGGCGATGCGGCGCGCGATGGGCGACGAACATCGTGCGGCAAGCCGCCGGTCCTCGCTCCTCGCGAAGATAGCGGCTCAGCGCGTCGCCGACCTCCACCGTGATCGGCAGGCGGTCGTGCAGCTTGCCCTTGCCGCGCACCGTAAGCTCGCCCGAGCGCCAGTCGATGTCGTCGAGCTGGATCGCAATGACCTCGGCCGCGCGCAGGCCAAGCCGGGCCATGAGCAACAGCATCGCATAGTCCCGCGCGCCGTGACGGGGATTGTCGCGCACGCAAGCCAGCACTGCCTCGACGCCTTCCGGCGACAGGTGGCGCGGCAATCGCGCTCCCCAGACCTTCGCCGTCTTCGGCACGCTCAGCGCCAGATTGGTCGCCGTGGCCCCGCAGCCGAACAGATATTGAAGGAAGATACGGACATGGGTGGCGACCGTCTTGTCGCGACGGGCGGTGGTCAGCACATGTTCCATGAAGCCGATCACGTCGGCGGGACGCAGGCTGCCCGGATCGATTATCGTCTCGCCGAAGCGATCGTCGAGGAAGCGGCGCGCGAAGCCTATCGTATGGGGGATGCTCCGCGGACTGAGGCCGCGCTGTTTGACGAGATAGGTCTCGAAGTCCGCCAGCAGTGTCGCGCGCGCCTGCTGCACCTCGGTCAATGGCACCGGCTGCGTCACGCCGATATCGAGCAGATGCTGCGCGAAGCGACGGGCCAACTTATACGGCCATGCCGTGCCCGCATGCTTGCGCGGCACTTTGCGGCCCACCTGCTCGGCCATGTCGAGGGTCAACGCCGGAGGGTCGATCCCCTCAGCATCCATCACGTGGCCCACTTTCCGCAGGATCCATCGATAGGCATTGATCGTGGCGGGTGTGTAGTTCTCCGCCGCAAAACTCTCGGCGAACGAGTCCAGATAAGGCTCGATGCTGGTCTGCAAATATTGAGGCATGATCGTCGTGCTCCATGTCGTTGGAGCGACGAAGATTATGCCGAATGGGATTGGCGCGATCATACTGCCAACCGCGCGCTGCCGATCAGATGCGGCATAATCCGGATCACGGCATTATGGCCCTTATGCCGATATCGGCATAAGACCCATGCGACCGGCCATTCCTCCCGGCTGGCGCGCAATCTGGTGACCCAGTTCGGCAGCCGCGATTATGCGCGGGAGGAACTGATCGCCGAAATGGGGTCCGCCTTCCTTTGCGCGGCGCTGGGCATCGTGCCGACCGTGCGTCATGCCGACTATATCGGGTCATGGCTCGAGGTGCTGCGCGAGGATAATCGGGCCATCTTCCGCGCCGCCAGCGCCGCAAGCAAGGCGGCCGACTGGTTGCTTGCCCGGCACGAGGAAGCAGGCGCCGACGCGATCGATGCCACGGCGCAGGGGAGGATCGCAGCATGAGCCTCCTCCCCGACACGCTGCGCGAGGCCCTGCGCGCCAACGCCATCGCCGCCTGCGCGGCCGAGCAGGATGCGGTCGTCATCGATCACCGTCCCCTCGTCAAATTCTTCAATCCGATGGGCGCCGCGACATGGATCGCGAGCGAGCTCTACCCCGATGGCGATAGCCTGTTCGGTCTTGCTGATCTGGGTTTCGGCTGTCCCGAGGTCGGATGCTTCTCGCTTCGCGAGATCGCTGCGATCCACCTGCCCTTCGGGCTGCGGATCGAACGCGACCTGTGTTTCGTGACCCGGCACCCGCTCTCCCGCTGGGCACAGGCCGCGCGGCAATGCGGCTCCCTCATCCATGCCGAACAGCTTTTGCGCGAGGCCCCCTAGGGTGGGCGCACCGTCTTTCCCGCCCTGCTGGTGGCCGGGCGGGATAGCGCGCGGCGCGTTTCGCCGCATTTGAAAGCCGAGCCGCCTGCCTCTCGTCAAAGATCGACGGCCCGGCACTCCAGCAAAGGAGCAATGCCATGAAACTCCAATTCATCCCCCTCGACAAGCTTGCCGTGAGCAAGGCCAATATGCGCTATGCGAAAAAGGCGCCCGACGTGTCCGATATCCTCCCGACCATCCGCGCGCGCGGGATCATCCAGTCGCTGGTCGTCCGCCCGGCGGCCCAGCCCGGCCATTATGAAATCCTTGCCGGGGCGCGGCGCTATCATGCCGCCCTGATCATATCGGCCGAGGCATCGAGCGGCGCGGAAAGTGTCGGGGAAGAGACAGGGGACGCCATGCTACTGCCCTGCGCTATCCTCGACGCGGCCGATGATGCCGCAGCGGTCGAGGCCTCGCTCATCGAAAATCTCGCCCGGCTCGATCCCGACGAGGTGAACCAGTGGGTCAATTTCGTGCGACTGGTGAAGGAAGGCCGGGGCGTTGCCGATATTGCGGAAACCTTCGGCCTACCCGAACTCACCGTGCGGCGCGTGCTGGCACTCGGCAATCTGTTGCCGCGCATCCGCAATCTCTATGGGGCGCAGGAGATCGACCGGGTGACGGTGCGGCACCTCACCTTTGCGAGCAAGAGCCAGCAGCGCGAGTGGCTCAACCTCCACGATGATCCCGACGCTCGCGCGCCGACCGGCCATCAGTTGAAGGCATGGCTCCTTGGCGGCCAGTCCATCGCCACCCGTCATGCGCTGTTCGACCTTGCCGGCTTTGACGGCGCCATCGTCTCCGACCTGTTCGGCGAGGACAGCTATTTCGCGTCGCCCGATCTGTTCTGGACAGCCCAGCAGGCCGAGGTCGAGGCCCGCAAGGCGGCCTATCTGGACGCTGGCTGGCAGGAGGTGGTGATCGTGCCCGCCTCCCAATATTTTCATGCCTGGGAGCATGAGAAAGTCGCCAAGCGCAAGGGCGGGCGCGTCTATATCGAGCTGCGCGCAAGCGGCGAGGTCTGTTTCCACGAAGGCTATATGAGCCGCAAGGAAGCGGCGCGCATCGATCGAGCCGACGCCGTCGAGACCAAGTCCGTCCGGCCCGAGATCACCGCCAGGATGCAGACCTATGTCGATCTTCATCGCCATGCCGCGGTGCGCGCGGCGCTCACTTCTCGCCCGCAGATCGCCCTGCGCCTGATGGTGGCCCACGCCATTTGCGGTTCGGCGCTATGGCGCGTCACCCCCGACCCCCGCACGGCGCGCGACGATCTTGTGGCCGAGAGCGTCGAGAATGCGGTCGGCGAAGCGGATTTCGATCATGCCCGGCGCCGGGTGCTCGACCTTCTGGGCTTCTCGTCCGAGGAACCGCATGTGACCGGCGGCAATGCCCGCGACCAAGGCGTGGCGGGTCTGTTCCTGCGGCTGCTCGCGCTGCCCGACGAGGCCATGCTCGATATCATCGCCATCGTCATGGGTGAGACGCTCGCCAGCGGCAGCGCCGCGCTCGAGGCGGTCGGCAACCATATCGGGGTCGACATGGCCGATTATTGGGAGGCCGATGATGCCTTCTTCGAGCAGCTGCGCGACCGGGACATCCTGACCGCTCTGGTCGCCGAAGTGGTCGATCCGCAGACTGCCGCCGCCAATGCCGGTGCCAAGGGGAAAATCCTTAAGGAGATCATCCGCGATGGCCTCAATGGCACCAAAGGCCGGGAGAAAATGGATCGCTGGGTGCCGCGCTGGATGGCCTTCCCGCCATCGGCCTATGGCGAGAGGGGCGGTGTCGGTTCGCTCGAGGCGTGGCGCAGGGTGGAAGCGGCAAAGCAGATGCTGGAAAATGCGACGGCGGCAGCGGCAGAACCGGGACGGCTTGCCGCCTGACCAGATAGGTCATGGGCGGCCCGATCGCCGCCCATGGATTGATGGCCGCCCGAAAAAATCGCGGCCGCCGCACGCGGCGGCCATTCATGGAAAGGAAGAGCCGATCTCTGGGGCCTCACCCGCCCCTGTTCTGGCGCGATGGCGTTCTTGCATCGCATCCCATTCCCCGACGCGGGCAAGCAATGGTCACAACGCAACACGCAAAAAATTTCGATTGCGTTATTATTTCGTGGAAACAATGATCGATCAATCGGTTATTCCCTCGGCAAGTCTCCATGGCTTGCGCGACCCGACTGGCCCTGCATCGTCCGGTGCAGGGTTTTTCGACCCTCTCGGTTGACCTCGGCCTGCCTGCAGTGGGTGGCCGGCTGAGGTCGCCTCGATGGCGTCCAAGCCATTGCCGAGTGGTTCACATTTCGCTGGTAACAGCCAAACTCATCCAACGGGGCGGCAAGGACTGCGCCAATCTGCTGGATGCCCCGCCTGCCTTTTCAGCGTGAAAGCGACCCGCCTGAGGGCAGGCGGGGCAAGACTTGATCTTTTCCAGCCGGGGCAGAACCTCGACCGGCTCCTCGCGAGGTTCACCCTAGTCGCGGCGCGCGCAAGGCGCAGCCTCGCAGTCAATGCCAGCCCATTGCCACAAGCCTCTGCGGATAGGCCGGCGCGCCGCGATCAGCTGTTGACCTTGTCCTTGAGCGCCTTGGCTGGCTGGAACCCGACCTTGCGCGACGCCGGAATCGTCATCGGCTCGCCCGTCCGGGGATTCTTGCCCTCTCGAGCGGCGCTCTGCTTCACCTTGAACTTGCCGAAGCCCGCGATCGAGACCTCTTCGCCCCTGGCTGCCGCGTCGGCGATGGCGGCCAGTGCCGCGTCGATGATCTTCTTCACATCCGACTTGGTAGCCCCTTGCTGGGTAGCGACGGCTTCGATCAGTTCATTTCCGGTCATGGCACCCTCATCTGCTTTGGAAGCACGCTGTTTGCCAAACATGCCGGCGGCGGTCGAGGGAGGAATATGCTGATTGCGAAACAATCCTGCGCCTCTCTCCTTATTTGCCAGGCCGCGCCAATCGCCGCCGATTCCTGCGAACCGCCTTGCGATAATGGGTGACTGACGCGGTCATCATGGCAGGCGGCGAGCTGCCAAGGCTTCCGGTCATGAACTTCCATTGCAGCAGCGCTGCTGCCTCCACCTTCTCCCTGACCATCAGTTGCGCTTCAGCCATGGCCGTCGCATTGCCGGCCATGAGCCGAGGGAGCCGCATGCCAATGACGGAGCAAGCCTCAAGCCCGAGGCTCCAGCAATCGAATGTCAGGGACAGGGATGATGGGGTGCGCATGCCGCTATAAGGCCGCCCGGCCGCTTAGGTTCCCGACATCGGACAAGATCATGGTGAAGGGAGAAGTCGCGTCCCGCCCGCCATCCACCCTTGCTGCCGACAGATCTGAACTCTCCCACCGACGAAAATCCCGCTCCCGCACCGATTCGTTGCCAAATGCCGCCATCAGCCTGGATAGAGATCTACCCGATCGGCGTCTGGCAGGACGGCATCGAGCAGCAGGGATCGATGGCAGCCCGCAGGATCGCGCTCGAAGCAGAGCAGCGCGGTGGGGCGCGCCGCAGCCAATTCGACCAGTTGCGCTGCCTGAACAATCGCCTCGGGCAGGTCGAGCTGACCCGCATAGATTTCCGTCAGGCGTGCATGCTGCCCTTTGCGCGCCGCTTCGCGACCTGTCGGCGGGGTGCCAAGCGCCTTGAAGCCGACATAGTCGATCCCCGCCTCGCGCAGTCCGGCTGCAAGGATATTCTTCGAAAATCCCGGCCGGCGCGAGAGTGGAACCGCCCGCACATCGGCCAGGACTTCAACGCCCGCTGCGCTGAGCGCCTCCATCAGCTGTGCCTGGGTTACCCCCTCATAGCCGATGGTGAAAATCTTCATGAGCGGGACGCCTTCGCCATTGCCTCTATCAGCGCATCAATCGATCCCGGACCGGCGAGTTCCTGATGGGTCGCCGATCCAAAGCGGCCTCACCGCAGGTGAGCATGAAAAATCAGCATTCCCTAAGGGAAATTTCCCGACCTTGTCCGATCCATACAAGGCGACTCATATGCAAGCCTGTATCTGCGGATCAGCGACCCGAGGCTTTCAGCCTGATACTGCCCGCCCGGCGCATGCCGGGCGGGCTTTTATCTCATGGCGCCATGATGAGTGGCATGGTCGCCTTTCCACTTCCGCTTCTGTCCTCTTCGCTGGAGCGATGACCGGATCCATTTTCCGGCATTTTCAATGCAGGGCTTTTTCATTGCCGCGCTCAGAGGAACGGCGGTCGGTCGTCGGGCGTTCGGGCAACACCCAAAGAGGAGGATGTCATGAGAAATCATCTGTGGATGAGTGTCGCACCGATAGCGGCCCTTGCGCTCGGCGCTTGCAGCCCGAAAGCCGAACAAAAGGCCGATAACGCCTTGAACGATACCGGTGCTGCCGTTTCGGGCGCTCTCAATTCCACCGGCAACGCAATCGACAATGCGCAGCAGGCTCTCACGACAACGCCAACCGGCCAGGAATTCGCGGACGCGGCCGCCAAAAGCGACGCCTTCGAGATAGAAGCCGCCAAGCTGGCGACGACAAATGCCCAGTCTCCCCAGGTGAAGGAATTTGCCCGGATGATGGTCGCCGCCCACACGGAATCGACCGCGAAGATCAAGGCCGCGGCCAAGGCAGCCAGTCCCGCGATTACGCCCGATGCGACACTGACCAAGGACCAGGCGGAGGATCTGGCGGAGCTGAAGACGCTCAAGGGCGCTGCGTTCGACAAGGAATATATCGATGGCCAGGTCGATGCCCATGAAGATGCCCTCGACCTGATGCGCAAATATGCAGCGGACGGGACCGTCGCCTCCCTCAAGCAGGCAGCGGGCGAGATAGCGCCGGTCGTCGAGAAGCATCTTTCAAGCGCCAAAGCGCTCGACAAGGATTGACGGAACGCCGCCTTCGCGCGCCGCGTTTATCCTGTCTACCAATGAGGCGATGACATAGCGACATCGCCTTCATTGCGTAGGCTTCCAGGGGCCCCCGCCAGCATGTCTGGCGGGGGCCTTTTCATGGCTGGAGCCGCCCTGGCTCCTGCTTTCCGACTGATTGCGCTTGTCAGCCTGATCGCAGCGCCTGACGTGCCCATTGGACAATTGCCTGTACCGGCATCGCACCGGATTGTCGGGCAATCTCCTTGCCCTTCTTCAAGATCAGCATCGTCGGGATCGTCCGGATAGCATAGCGCGCCGCGATCGCCTGATCGACCTGCGTATCGAGCTTGCCGAGCCGCAACCAGGGCTCGAGTTGCGGGGCGGCCGCATCAAAGGCCGGCGCCATCTGTCTGCAGGGTCCGCACCAGTCCGCCCAGAAATCCACCAGCAACGGAATGTCGGACCGCAAGGCGTGCGCATCGAAATTCCTGGCGTCGAGTTCTACCGGTGCGGCTGCAAACAGATCGCTGCCACACTTGCCGCATTTCCCTCCCGCACCCAATTTCGACGATGGCACGCGATTGAGCACCGCGCACATCGGACAGGCTATGATCAGCGCCTGGCTGTCGTTACCGGCCAATGTCAGCCTTTCCTGGCAGGCAATTTCTTGCGTTTGGTGGTCGCAAATTCCTCGAGCTGCTTCTCGCTCATCGACTCTTCCATCTGCTTCGAAGCGCCGCGCAACTTCGATTTGGGTTGATCGCCGCGCTTGGCGGCAAGAGCGGCACCGGCAGCCTTTTGCTGCGCCTTGGAGGTTGCAGGCATATCCTCGTCTCCCAACATCAGATAGCCCGCAAACGCATCTTGCCGCCATTGGTGCCGACAAACGATCCTTCTGTCCCGATCGGCGAACAAGGCCCGCATGCGTCCCGATGGGCTATGAGGATTGTGCCGGAGGGGCGTCGATCCTGACCCGGCGCATGACGAAGCCAGGCCTGAAGCCATCTGCCTGCCCGGCCTCATTCTTCCTCATCCTCGCCTTGGAGCGGCGTGACTGCCTCATGCCGTCAACCCCGCAAGGGGGTTCCCGGATGCCATGGCCATCCGTGACGTCGGCAATCAGCCACTCCCTGGGCTGGGACGTCGGGAATGATCCCGGACAGACAAGGAGTTTTCATCATGGCTACCATCGTCGCGAACCTCATCGTCAAGGGCGACAACCTCGAAGGCACGCTCGCCACCCTGACCATCAGCGCCCCCATCCTCGTGATACCCAATCTCCGCAAATCGAAGGAGTCGGAGCCCGATTACCGCATCATCAGCCGCAAGAACGGCTTCGAGCTCGGTGCTGGCTGGAAGAAGTTCGCTCAGTCGACCGGCGCCGAATATGTCTCGGTCGTGCTCTCGGCTCCGGAATTCGGGACCATCTATGGCAATATCGCCAATGCGCCGGGCGACGATCCGATGCGCAAGGTCATCATCTGGAATGCACCGGCCTGACCGACCGATCCCGGTCCGCCCAAAGCGGACCGGGATCACTGCCCGGCGATCGGTGCCGGATTGTGATTCACCGGACCCGCCCGATGGCCTATATTTGTCCGGCAGATTTGCGCTGTGGTGGTGGTGGAAAGCGCGTCCCTCATTCCGTCAAGGAAGGACGCTGATGACCATTTTGCTGCTTGTCCTCGCATTCCTCGCCTGCCTTCAGGCCTGTCGCCTGCTTCTGACCCTCTCGATCAACGCCCTGCCGGTCGGCACCGCGATTGCGACCGCCTTCTGGCTGAACGATTTTGGCCATGGCCTCCTCTTCTCGATCCTGCTTGCACTATTGGTCGGCATGGCGCTCGCAGGCACCGCGCCCTGGCTATGCGCGCGCTGCAACGCGCCCGCCGTCCGGCGGACCGTCATCTTCCTCTTCGTCCTTCCGGCCCGGATTGCGGGCTATAACGGGACAAGGGCCGTCTGCCTGTTGTTGATGCCCCAGGGCGCCGCCGCAGTCATCGCGAGCCTGTTTGCCGGGACTCTCATCGGGATATCTGCGGCCCGGCGCTTGGGTTGAGGGCCGGCACCGGCGGCGAAGCGACATCAGGACTGATGTTCGCCTGATCGAGCGACGGCGCGCATCATCCATAGCTTCGGGCCTTGTCCCCGATCCACGCCTCTCGGTTGTTGCCGATCGTCGCGCATGTCCGTGCCCTGGTCCTGCCGCACCATCGGCCTCTTCCCTTGCGCATCTGCAGCAACATCGCCTGCAGCTGGCCGGCTTGCCGCAAAGGTGCCGCTCGCAGTTTCTTCCCCGCGGCGCTGCGCGCCGCTCCTCGCGCGCCAAGAAACGGCTGCGAGACCCTCCTTCGCTTGCGCTGCGGGCCTGCGGCTGCAGCGCCTGCCTGTTGCTGATTTTCATGCGCATCGAGGCCGCAATGGCGCGGCACGAGCAACAGGAAGGAATGCATCATGTCGAAGATCGGCAGCTTCAAGAAGGTCGCGGGCGAATATCGGGGCCAGATCATCACCCTCGCGCTGCAGGCCGAGTCGGTCCGTATCGTCGAGCAGACGGCGACCAGCGAGCATGCGCCCACCCACCGCGTCTATGCCGGCGAGGCCGAGGTCGGGGCCGGCTGGGTCAAGACCCGCAACGAGGATCGCCCCTATCTCTCCATCAAGCTCGATGATCCCAGCTTCACCGCTCCGATCTTCGCGCAGCTCTTCGAGGGCGAGAATGGCGATCATGACCTGGTCTGGAACCGCCCGACCCGCCGCGGCAAGGATTGAATGGAGGCCGGTTCGCTCCCCAAAAAGGGGCGAACCGTCCCCATTTGCGGGGATAGCGCCCCCCTGTTGTTGGCATGGCTGGCCGTTCGCCGCCACGCCAGTCTTCTGCCATGTCAGAGGCAGCAGGCATCGATGGCACACAGGCGACAGCACGCCAGCTGCTCGATCTGCCCGGCTTCGCGCAGGAATTTCTCCGCCGCAATCCACGTTACCGCGCCGAACATCGAGCGCTGGCCAACCTGCCAGCTGGGCACGCGCCGCCGGCGCGGGAGGTGATGGCCCGGCGGTGGAGCCTGAGCTTTCCCCTGTGAACCCGACATGTTCGCCGACACGCAGCCCGCGCTCTGGCATCCCGAGGAGGTACCGGCCGTCCTCATCCTCGACACCGCCCCGTTCGCCGGCACGGGCCTTGCGCTGCCCGATTTCGCGGATTGGCCGGGCATTCTCGTCGATCGAACGCTTGAAAACGGGCGCCACATGGTCCTGGCAGACGGCAGCGGCCTGCATCGCCTGTGGCTGCGCCCCGGCCCGGCCGACAGATCGCTCGCCTATATGGTCATCCGGGACGACGCGCTCGTGCTTCGTCAGGCCATGGTGCGCCGCTTCGAACAGCGCATGACGGGTAGCCGCGCCGGCCGATCGCCGCCTGGCCTTTGCCCGACGCCATTTCAGCGCCAGCGCCTCTCCATGCTGCTCGATATCCTGGATGCCGCCGGCACCCGCGACGGCGCCCCGCTCACCACGCATGAAATCGCGCGCCGCCATGTCTATGCGCGCATGCAGGTGGGTCAGGGCAGCGAATGGAAATCCTCCTCCCAGCGTCGCCGCACACAGCGCCTCATCGATGAGGCCCGGGCATTGATGGAAGGCGGCTATCGCAGGCTCCTGCGTCCCTGAACGCCGGGGCTGCGCGGTGCGACAAAAGTCCAGCGCCCCAAATAGCCGCTCCACCATGCCTGACGTAGTTCGCCACTCTCCGCCGGACGGACCGCTGATCTTCGATCCCTGGCCCACCCTTCGATGGAGAATGATCATGAGCGCCAATCGCGCCTTGTCCTCGCCGCAATATCTCAGGACACCCGACGCTGCCCTGCATCTGGGTCTCAGCCCGCGCACCCTCGAAAAGCATCGCTGCTATGGCACCGGTCCGGCTTTTCACAAGCTGGGCGGGCGCGTCGTCTATACGATCGACGCGCTCGACAGCTGGGCCGCGCTCGGCCTGCGGCGCTCGACCTCCGACCCTGGTTCGGGCATCTGCCTGCCCGCCCGCAGGTTCGACGGTCCGGTCCGGCGCTGAGCCGATGGCCCGCAACCGCTCCCTAATGCTCCGGGACGAACCCGATCGGGCCCAGCTCGAACTGTTCCTGTCCATCCCCGGCAACATCCCACCACGCGACGCCCAGGATCTGATGGCCTGGCCCTTTTTCAGCCTCGCCAAGTCGCCTCGTATCGTGCCGATCGCCTTTGAAATGGGCCAGACCTGGATATCGGTCGAGGCCGTCCATGAACATGGCATGGCGACCATCTGGGACGCCGACATCCTGATCTGGGCAGCGAGCCAGCTGGTCGAGGCCCGCGACGCCGGCCGCCCGACCTCCCGGCTCATGGCGACCACGCCTTTCGAGATACTGACCTATATCGGGCGCGGGACCGGCCGCGACAATTATGATCGGTTGAAGGCGGCGCTCGATCGGCTGCAGGCGACCAGCGTCGCCACCTCGATCCGGCAGCAGCATGAACGCCGCCGGCATCGCTTCTCCTGGATCAACGAATGGAAGGAGCGGCTCGACAGCAAGGGCCGGCCGCTCGGCATCGAACTGATCCTGCCCGACTGGTTCTATGCCGGCGTCCTTGATCGCGCACTCATCCTGACCATCGATCCGGCCTATTTCCGCCTGACCGGTGGCCTGGAACGCTGGCTCTACCGGATCGTGCGCAAACATGGCGGGCGGCAGGTAGGTGGCTGGAGTTTCGACCTCGCCCATCTGTACAGAAAGTCGGGCGTCCTCTCGCCTTTCAAGCGCTTCGCCTTCGAGCTGCGGGACATCGTCCGCCGTCAGCCACTGCCCGGCTATAGCCTTCTCATCGATCGGGACAGGCTGAGTTTCGCGCCGATCGCGCTCAGCAGCTATGAGCGTGCGCTGCGCCGGAGCCGCCCGAGGCCGTTGCGATGAGCGCGGTCCGGCTCGTCCTATCGGGAACCGGCAGGCTCGTCCTATCAGGAACCCGATCCTCGTCCTATCGGGAACCGAGTTCGGCGATAAACCCCTGCCATCGCGGCCGAAATCCCGGTTCCTCTAACCATGCTAATAGAAAGGAATCTTCCAGATTCCTTCTAACGCCGCGCGCCGCGAGCGCGCCGATCGCATCCGTCGGCCGTGAGGGAGGCGCAAGATGACGCCAGCACGGGACCGCGCCGGGTCAGGCACAGCCATGGCTGCCAGGACGCACAACACCGACATTGAACTCATCTGGATCGAGAAGCGCCTCGAACACTGGATCCGCTTCGGCAAGGCAGTGGACGAGACGATCCTGTCGCGCCGCACGCGCATCTTGCGCTTCCCTCCCGGCAGCTCAGTCGCCTTCGTTCGCTGGTCTGCGAGCGACTATGGCACGATCCGATCGCGCATCGACATCATGCGCACCATGATGCCGGGCGAGGCCTGTTCGCCGCTCCCATTCGTGCGACCGGGCGCGCAAATCTGGCTCAGCATCGAAGGGTCGCCCAAGGTCCGTTGGGTGCTCGAGACGATCGACGCCATCGAAGCGGCCGGCATCGATCCCTGTACGGTCGCGCCCGAACATTGGAGCCATGTCGCCAACCGGATTGCTGCGGGCGAGCCGCCACGCGCATACACGGTCGAGCGCCATGCCGCCTGGCGCAAGCGACAGGCGCTCGGGCTATGAACCGCGCTTTCTATCGGCGCGCGACGCTGAGCGCGGCTGCGGGGTTCGCCATCGCTTTTGCCGCGATTGCTGCCATCGGGCCGCGTGCACGCCTGCTCTGGAACAGCAGTGCGAGCGCGCCCGTCGGGCTTTATCGCGTCCATGTCGGCGCACGCCCGCGGCGCGGTATCTTCGTCGCCGTCATGCCGCCGCCAGGGCTCGCCGCCTTCATGGTCCAGCGTCGCTATCTGGGCGAAAATACGCCGCTGATCAAACGGGTCGCTGCCACGGCCAGCGCCCGCGTTTGCCGCGCTGGCGCCATCATCAGTATCAATGGTGTCGCGCGCGCGGTCGCTCTTGCGCAGGATCGGGAAGGGCGCGCGCTGCCGGGCTGGAGCGGCTGCCGCACGCTCGAGCGGGGCGAACTATTCCTCCTCAATGCGCCAGCCGACAGTTTCGACAGCCGCTATTTCGGGCCGCTTTCCGATCAGACAATGATCGGGACCGTGACGCCCATCCTCACGCGCGTTGTGCCGGATGCGCCCTGGCGCTGGCACGACAATGCGACAGTCCATGCCGACAAGGAGGTGATCCATGCATATCGGTAAGTTCCGCAAGGTGATCGGCGGATATGCCGGCCGGCTTCAGACATTGGGGCTCGATCTCGATATCCGGATCCTGCCCGCCGCGCAGAAGACACGCGCGACAGCACCGGACTGGCATGTCGTCCTTGCGCGCGGTGATGCGCGGATCGACGTCGGCTGTGGCTGGACGCGCAGCAGCGACAAGGCCGGTCCTTTCATCGCTCTGCTGCTCGATTGCCCGTCCTTTGCGCGTCCGCTGCGGGCAAATCTGATGCGATCGGATCGCGATCCCGCAGCCCATGCCATGCTCTGGTCACGCAGCCTGCCGCGACCAAGGGAGGCAAGCTGATGGCCATCGGATCGCCATTCTCCCGCGTTCGACAGGTTTTGCATTTCATCCTGCCATGCGCGTTTGGCTGCGCCATTGCCGCGCCGCCACAGGCGCAGGACCTCGCCATGCCAATCGCCGAGGCGGCACAACGCTTCGACCTTCCCGAGGACCTGATCCGCGCCGTCATGGCGGCTGAAAGTGGCCGGGATATGGGCGCGACATCCCGCGCGGGTGCCATGGGCCTCATGCAGATCATGCCGGGCACCTGGTCTGATCTGAGCCGACGTCATGGCCTTGGCATGTCGCCTTATGAACCACGCGCCAACATATTGGCAGGCGCCGCCTATCTGCGCGAAATGATCGACCGCTACGGAGATCTGCGTCTTGCCCTGGCCGCCTATAATGCGGGCCCCGGACAGGTCGACGCCTATCGCAAGGGTGCACGAGCCCTGCCCGCCGAGACAATCGCCTATATCGCGCGCGTGACGGGGACGCGCAGCCGCAGCACCGGAGAAAGGGTCGGGGCTGTTCCACCCGACTGGCGCGCCTCTGCCCTATTCACGCGCACAAGCGCCGATATGAAGCAGCAGGGCGATCCAGCTCTTGCGGATCCCGCGCTCGCCGCCCCTTGGCCAGGTGAGCGTTCCCCGGTGGAAGCCCCGCCCGCCATCTTCGTGCGCCCCGCTGGTGGCCCGGCGCGATGAGCCACTGCCGCCCCCCGCGGATCGTGCCTGCTTGTCGGGGTGCCGCGCAGTCGAAGCCGCGCATCGAGCTGCGGGCTGATCGAGCCCGCAATTCGGCAAGGTTGCAGGGCTGCGATGCTACGCATCGAGCCGGTAATTCAGATACACACCTCACGCACGGGTGCATCGCGCATTTCTGCTGGTTTGACGGGATGCCAATAGCATCTCGTCACCTTCAGCAGCGAGCATATCACGCTTTTGTGCCGTTTCGCGCGATGGCGGATAGCATCTCGCCGGGGACATTGCGATGAGCGCGCGGGCCCAGACCGTAAGGCTCTCTCCAGCCCAGCATCGCACCCTCGCCGCATTCGCCAGACAGCGCGGTTTGAGCGAATATGCCATGCTCGCCAGAGTCGTGGACATGGGACTGGCTGCCCTCATCCAGGGGACAGGCAGCGCGATCGACACCCGCGAGATCGTGACCGAACTGGCATCGGTCAGCACGCGCATCGTGGACGTGGAACATATGCTGGATCGGGCGCTGTTCACCGCCTGCGCCGCCTATTGCTACGCCCGCAGCGCGGCGAGCGGCACGCGCAAGACCGACGAAGTCCTCACCCAGGAAATCCACGCCGCCTATGATCGGCAGCGACGGCTCGCACAGGATCATCGGCCATGAGTCGCGCCGACGATCGCCGCAACCATGCCGAGGCCCTGCGCAAGCATCATCTGGGGATCGAGTTCGCGCGCCTGAAACGGCAGGCCATCGTCATGCTGGCCTCCATTGCCATCGGCGGCCTGTCCTTGCCCAACATCCTTCTGGGCAAGGACAGCATGCTGGCGAGCGGCACCTTTTATTGGGCCAGGACCAAGCTCTTGGCCGTCTCGAGCTGGAAGGCGGACACGGGTATCGATGTCCATTATCCCGACCATATCGAGCAAGGCCGATCGGCGCGCCAGATCATCGCCCATCCCTATTTCCGCCATCATGTCGGACTTGTCTGGTCCTGCATCAAATGGGGCGGCGTGCTGGGCTTTGCTGGCTGGCTTTTGGCGCTGGTCGCCCTGCGCCATGCGATGGCGCGGCAACGCGAGCGCCTGCTGGCGGATCGCTGGATCGGCGGAACACAGGTGGTGGGCGAGAAGCAGCTGGCAAGGCTCACCCGCAAGCAAGCCAACGCTCGCGCCCTGTCGATCGGAAAGGTGCCGATTCCCGCACGTCTCGAAACCCGTCACCTGGCAATGATCGGCACGACCGGCAGCGGAAAGACCACGGTCTTGCGCCAGCTGCTGGACGGGATCGAAGCGCGCGGCGAAGCCGCCCTGGTCTATGACACCAGCGGCGAGTTCATCGCGCACTATTATGATCCGGCACGTGGCGACGTGATCCTCAATCCGTTCGACGCTCGCTGCGCCTTCTGGTCGCCCTTTGCCGAAATCGCCCATCCCGCCGATGCCGACCGCATTGCCCACCAGTTGATCACCGAGACCGGGAAACATGACAGCGACGTGTGGCTCGACACCAGCCGTATCCTGGTCGCCAACATGATACGGGCCTTGTGGCGGGAGAAGCGGGGCACACTGGCCGACCTGCTCCATGCCCTGAAGAACCGTCCCAAGGATGATCTGAAGCAATGGCTCGCCACCAGTTCATCGTCCCGCACCTTTGCCGAGGATGCCGACCGGGCAACGGGCAGCGTCCTCTTCATGCTCGCCAAAGCCGCGGACCTGATCCAGTTCCTGCGTGCCGAAGACCCCAAGGCCAGTCCCTTCGCCTTTCGCACCTTCTTCGAACGGCTCGACCGACATTCCGGCGCGCGGCCCTGGATCTTCGTGCCGCGGAAGGAGAATTATTTCGAGGCCTCCAAACCGCTGCTCGCCTGCTGGCTGGAATGTGCGGCGAGCGCCGTACTGGGCCTGCCGCCTTCCGACAAGCGGCGCATCTGGTTTGTCCTGGACGAGCTGGCCGACCTGCCCCGCGTCGACAATCTGGCACGGCTGCTGCCCGAAGGCCGCAAGTTCGGCGCGGCAGTGGTGCTGACCTTCCAGGCGCTGGGCCAGATGCAGCACCGCTATGGGCCGCAGATCGCGGAGGCCATGCTGGGCTGCTGCAACAGCAAGCTGTTCCTGCAAAGCATCGACAGCGCCACGAGGCAATGGGCCAGCCAGACCATCGGCAAGTGCGAGATGGAATTCCGGACCAAGACCGATATGGTAGGGGATGGTGATGAGGGCCACCGCATCAATCTGGGCAGGATGCGCGAAGTGCGCCCGGCCGTCCTGGAGAGCGAGCTGCGGCTCGCACGCCATGAGGGCTATCTGTTGCTGCCCGACGGCTTGCCGGTGGCCAGGATCCGGCTGACCGCCGCTCATATCGCGCGGCGCGGTCCCACGGGCCAGCCACCGCTCGTTGAAGCCGATCCGGCGACCATGCTCTGGGGCAAGGCTGCGCCAGCGTCGCTGCCGTCACCGGCGCCGCCAGCACCAGCGACGCCATCGCCAGCGGCATCGTCACCGCTCTCCATCCAGCCCGAAAGCCAGGGGCCGGTGTGATGGTGGCATCGGTATCGGCATTGACCAGTTCTGCGCAGGCCAGCAGCTATTATGAGGCCGACGACTATTATGCCCAGGGCGGATTATCCCCCTCCCTTTGGCAGGGACAGGGCGCTCAAGCGCTCGGCCTGTCTGGCGAGGTGGATCGCGACCAGTTTCGTGCCTTGCTGGATGGAAGGATCGGCGATCAGCAGCTTGGCACTTATCGAGGTGGTGCGCTTGAGCATCGTCCCGGCTGGGATGTAACCTTGAGCGCGCCCAAGTCGGTATCGATCATGGCCGAGGTGGCAGGTGACCGGCGCCTGATCGAGGCGCATCGTCAAGCCGTGAAAACGGCGATGGCCCATGTCGAACGCCATATGGCGGCCACCCGTGTCCGCGATGGCGGCACCGTTGCGCGCGCGGCGACCGACAATCTGGTCATTGCCAGCTTTCAGCATGGTACCAGCCGCGCCCAGGACCCGCAGCTTCATACCCACAATGTCATCATGAACGCCACGCAGGGTGAGGAAGGTGGCTGGCGCAGCCTCGAACCACGCGCGCTCTACCAGCTGCAAAAGCAGATCGGCGCGATCTACCGGCAGGAACTGGCTTTGAAGGTGCGGGAATTGGGCTATGAGATCGATGCAGGCAAGGAATCCCTGTTCGAGATCAGACACGTGCCGGCCGGCGTCATTGACGCGTTCAGCACCCGGAGCGCCCAGATCGAGGCAGCGCTTGTCGAACGGGGGACATCTCGTGATGCCGCCAGCGCTCTGGAGAAGCAGGTTGCCGCGCTCGACACGCGCGAAGCCAAGGTCGCCGCCGATCAGGTGGGACTTGTTGCGCAATGGCGCGAGACGGCAGCCAGAGCCGGATTCGGGCCGGAGGCACGGTCGATGATGGTAAGAGAAGCCCAGGCCCGAGCGGCCGATCCTTGCCATCGCGCAAGAATGGCATTTCAGGGTGAGACCGCCGCAGCCCGTGCGGTTGCCCACGCCGCCGAAAAGCTGGGCGAGCGACAGTCGCTATTCTCGGCGGCCGCCTTGAGACAGGAAGCTGGACGGATCGGACTGGGTCGGATCGGCTACGAGCACATCGGCGCCGCGATCGATACGGCCATGCAGCAGGGCGACTTGCTGGAGCGCATCTTTATCGACCGGCGCGGCGCCACGTTTGCCGGATTCACTACCCGGCAGAATGTAGAGACCGAAGCCAGGATGCTGCGGATCGAGGCGGACGGCCGCGGCGCGCTGGCCCCCATCGCATCCCCTCTTGCTGCCGCCAAGGCGGTAGCGGCCGCAGCAGCGCAGGCCGAACGCGCGGGTCATAGCTGGAATTCCGATCAGCGCTCTGCCACCCAGCAGCTCCTGACCAGTCGCAACCGGATCACGGCTGTTCAGGGCTATGCCGGCACGGCCAAGACCACGACCGTGCTGGCGACCTTTGCCCGTGAGGCTCAGGCACGCGGTGTGTCCGTCACCGCTCTTGCTCCCACGGCGTCAGCGGCGATGACGTTAGGGGCGGCGCTGGGCACAAATGGCGATACCGTGGCGCGACACCTGCTATCGCCAGAGCGTGGAGGACCTGGTCGCCCTGCCGCGTGGATCGTCGACGAGGCATCCCTGTTGTCCGCGCGCGACACGGCGAGACTGTTCGAACTGGCCGCAAAGCATGATGTCCGCATTCTGCTTGTCGGGGACGTGAAGCAGCTGGGTTCAGTCGAGGCGGGCGCGGCCTTTGCCCAGTTACAGGGCGCTGGCATGGAAACCGCCAGGCTGACCGAAATCGTGCGACAGATCAATGGCGCCACCAAAGAAGCGGTGCTGGCATCGGTCGAGGGGGATGCCAGGAAAGCCATGGCCGCGCTGGATCGAGGTGGTGGGCAGGTAATCGAGGGCGCGGACCGGATGGAGCGGTTCGCTGCCATAGCCCGGCGATATGCGGCGCTCGACAAGGCAGGGCGTGCCCGCACCATCATCATCGAACCATCGCGCGAAGGGCGCGATGCGCTGACTGCCGACATTCGCGCCGCCCTCGCTCGATCGGAGATATTGACCGGTTCCGCCGTCGCCGTGGAAAGTCTCGCCAACAAGGGACTGACTCGAGCCGATGCGCGCGATCCGCTGAGCTACGACAAGGGCGACGTCGTCCGCTTCACCCGTGACTATGCCGAAAAGGGAGTGGCACGTGGAGAGGCCTATCGCGTCGAGAGCATCGATCCGGCCAGGGCTGCCATCGCGCTCAGGGCCCAAGATGGTCGCGAGGTCGACTGGCGCCTGCGGCAATGGGGGGCTGGCCATTCCCAGGTCTTCTTAGCCCAGCCGATCGAAATCAGGGCCGGCGATGCCATCCGGTTCACCCGAAATGACCGCGAGACCGGCCGGGTCAACGGCGCGCGGGCGCATGTGCTTGCAGTTGATCGGGAGGCCCGCACTGCCACGGTCCGGACCGACCGAGGCAAAACCGGGACGCTCCATCTCGATTCCGCCCGCGACCGCCATATTGCCCATGCCTATGTCGATACCGCCTTCGCCGCGCAGGGACGGACCGCCGATCATGTCATCATCCATGTCGATAGCAGAGCAACCAATCTGGTCGATCAGAAGTCCTTTTACGTGGGAATCTCCCGCGCAAAACTGTCCGCGACCATCTACACCAATGATCGCGACAGGCTGGTGGCTGCGATCAACGAGCGGGCAGGCCAGGTGCAGACCGCGCTATCTCAGGCCAAGGTCCCGGCGCTCGCTGCTGGCGCCATGAAAGGCGCTGGTCTGGGGTGAGGCCCGGCCTGCATCAGTCACCCTTTCATCTCGCAGATGAAGGGCGGACGCGGGCAAGCGCTATGGCCCAAGGCTTCCTGTTCTGCGGACCTTGCATTCCCGGTCACTGCGTTCCGGACAGCAACATTGTCGGCTCGCCCCCCCCGATCCGACAAAGGGGCGCGAGCAGGGTAAGCAGTCACCTGACAAGACTGTCCAGCTTTATGTATATGCTCGGGCTTGGGTGCAGCTCAGGATTTGAGACCATTTGCCATATTGAGATGTCCGGTCACGACAGGCACCAGGCTGGATGCGAAATGCTTCAGCGACGCTACCTCGCCCGTTGCTGAATAGGCTTTGAGGGCATCGAGCATGCCTCGATGGGCCTTGACCTGCGCGTCAATATAGGCGGCATCGAAGTCGGCCCCCTTCTTGCCCTTGAGAGCATTCAGCGTTTCCTGCTGATCGGGTGTCAGCGCCGGGTTCGGCAGGATAGAGGGAGAGGCGCTGCGGGCAGCATCAGCCAGTTTCGCGCTGGAGTCGCCATGCGCCTTGATCATCGAGGCGGCGAACTTCTTCACCGACGCTGACTGGCTATTGGTCTCGGCCAGCTTGGAGCTCTCGATCTCGAAGGCGTCGCTTGCAGCCGCGACATTGGCAAATTGCTGTCCTTGCGTCTCTGCGACAGGCGCCTGCGCCGCGTTGGCGCTGTTGTACGCCATCGCGCCATTTTCACCGGACATGGTGTCGGCCTTCTTGCCACATCCGCCAAGCGTCAGGGCCGCCAAGGAAATTGCCACGATTGTGAGCTGCGTCTTCATCGATCGTCTCCGGGATTGGTCTGTGTTGGCGCTTCAACCCGTGGCTCTCAAGCGCGTTCCGCTGGAGCCTTCTTTGTCGCTCGTCGTTTGAGGATGGTTCAATCGAAATTTTGGAGGACGCGATATGGGCATCTTCAGCAAGATCAGGGACAAGATTTTCGGACATGCTGACGCGAAGGGGAGCGACAAGACTGCCGCCAACCCGACGAAGAGCAACACACAAGCTCCTGCGCCAACGCCCGCTGCAGCTCCCACCACCTCGCCGGCAGCCCCGGCGGCGACACCGCAACCAGCTTCCTCCGTCGAGGTCGATGTCGGCACGGTCCTCTCGGCAATGGCTCAAGCCAAGGGAGGCGGGGGAAATTATGAAAGCTCGATCGTCGACCTTTTGAAGCTGCTCGACCTTGATTCCAGCCTGACGGCCCGCAAGGAGCTGGCAGACGAGCTTGGCGTGCGGGAAGGCGCAGATGGCAGCGCGGAGCAGAATATCGCGCTTCACAAGGCGGTCATGTCAAAACTGGCTGAAAATGGCGGTCTCGTTCCGGAAAGTTTGCGTCACTGAGAATATTCGCGAAGGTCGGGTACGCAAAATCGATTGCGGCGGCATCCTCTCCAGATATTTGTCACGATAACGGCTCCGCAGTGATGCGGAGCCGTTATTTGCATCACGCGATACCGGCGCCCCCGGTGACGCCATAGACTTCGCCGGTGATATAGCTGCCCTCCTGCGAGGCCAGCAGCACATACACAGGAGCGATTTCGACCGGCTGGCCAGGACGACCGAACTGGCTCTGCTCCCCGAACTTTTTGACCTTTTCCTGCGGCTGCCCCCCGCTGGGTTGCAACACGGTCCAGAATGGGCCGGGCGCGACCACATTGGCCCGGACACCCTTCTCGATCAGTTGTTTTGCAAGCGCCTTGGTATAGGCGACAATGCCTGCTTTGGTCGTGGCATAGTCCAGAAGAATAGCCGACGGCTCATAGGCCTGCACCGATGCGGTGGTGATCACGGATGCGCCAGCTGGAAGATGGGGAACCGCCGCCTGCGTAATCCAGTGCATGGCATAGAGATTGGTCTTGAGCGTGCGATCAAAATCTTCCGAGCTCACGGCCGTGACGTCATCGCGATATTGTTGATGGCCAGCATTGATGACGAGGATGTCGATCCCGCCGAGGCCGGAAAGCGTCTCATCGACAAGCTTGTGGCACCAGCACTCGTCGGTGATGTCGCCCGGTAGCGCGACGGCCTTGCGCCCCTCTCGCTCGATCAGCTCGATCACTTCTCTTGCGTCAGCTTCCTCGCTCGGAAGATAGGAGATGGCGACATCGGCGCCCTCTCGCGCAAAGGCGATGGCCGCAGCCCGCCCGATGCCGCTATCGCCACCGGTAACGAGCGCCTTGCGGCCGCTGAGCTTTCCTGAACCGACATAGCTGTCCTCGCCATGATCAGGTTCGGGATCCATGTTCGCGGCGATGCCCGGAGCAGGTTGCGGTTGCTCGGGGAATGGCGGCCTGGGATATTGCGTGCGTGGATCCTGCATGGTGAGACGCTCTGCCATGTTCGCTCCTTGCTGAGTGCTATGATGGACATTGTCCGGTTCGCCTTTTGAGGCGACAGGGCAATTTACGAGCCGTCCCGGCATCTGGTTCCAATGATCAGGTTGCGTCGATCAGTTTGACGGAGCGCCAGATGAGGGCAGCGGTCGACCTGCTGCCGGGGCGCCATTGCATCACCAGCTGTCGCGACAAGCGCACAGGATATTGAGCTGTCATGGCGACGGGTCGGGCGGTTCTGAGTTTGAGGCCGCGCTCCGCATCCTGATGCGTTGCAGAGGATGGAAGTCCGGGTGGCGTTGAAAAGAGCTTAATTCGCATCAACTTTGACGGCATCCATGGCACTGAACTGCGTCACGGGAATTGCACCGACATGGCTACCGCAATTGCTTTCGTCGGCGCAGGTCCGACTACCATCTATACCTTGAACCAGCTGATCGATTCCCTTGGCAATTTTACTGGCCGGCCTGACGCCAATATCTCCATCTTTGAGGCCCAATCCCAGCCAGGTCTTGGCACCCCATATCGACCAGGCTGGAACGACCCTGCGATGCTGTCCAACATTGCGAGTGTCGAAATTCCCCCTCTGGCTGAGACATTAATCGATTGGCTCGGCCGCCAGGATGACGACCGGCTTCGCGCGCTCGGCATCGATCCATCGGGCGTCGACGAAAGAACCTTCTATCCTCGGCTAGCGCTCGGCCGGTTTTTTCTCGACCAGTTCACCCAACTGGTCGAGCGCGCCCGAGCGAAGGGAATCGATGTCAATGTCCGCGCACGAACGAAAGTGGTCGACATTGAAGCGGTCGGAGATGGCCTGAAGCTGACTGTCGCGTCCGCCCGCCTGCCCCGGTCAGAGGAATGGTTCGACTATGTCGTGCTGGCGACCGGGCATCAGTGGCCCGAAGAGCCCGAAGTGCGGCCCGGCTATTATCTGAGCCCATGGCCGGCAAGCGCGCTCCAGCGGATTGCCGCCACGAAGGTTGGTCTGCGGGGAAGCTCGCTGACAGCAATCGATGCCGTGGTGGCTCTGGCCGTCGCCCATGGCCAGTTCGAAGGCCATGAAGGCGAGGCTCTGACATATCGGTCAAAGGCCGACGGCGACGCGCTTCAATTGACGATGATGTCGCGCAAGGGGCTGCTTCCGGAGGCTGATTTCTATCATCCCATCCCCTACACACCGCTTGCGATCTGCACGCAGGCAGCGGTCATTCATCTGATCGAGGATGGAGAAGGCGATATTCTTCATCGAGCCTATGCGCTTTTCCGGCAGGAGCTGGAGGAGGCTGACCCGGATTATGCGACAGGCATTGCGCTTGCAGACCTCACGCTCGAGCAATTTTCTGATCGCTACTTTGGTGAGCGCGCGGATGTCGATCCGTTCGAATGGGCGCAGGCCAACCTCGCCGAAGCCAGGCGCAATTTCGCCAAGGAGATCACCGTTCCATGGCGCTATGCCATCTTGCGCATGCATGAGGTGATGGCGCTGATCGTCCCGCATCTCGAGGAAGATGAACTTGAGCGGTTTGATCGCTTTCTGAAGCCGATCTTCGTCGACGACTATGCCACGGTACCGCACCTCTCCATCGAACGCCTGATCGCTTTGCATCGGGCGGGTATTTTGGATGTGAAGGCCCTGGGCGAAAATTACAGGATCGATAGTCATGGCGCTGATCGTGGTGCGCATGTGTTGATCGATGGCGAGGATCATCATTATCCTGTGTTCATCGAAGCGACCGGACAGCGTCCGCTCGATGTTGACGCCTTTCCCTTCCCTACAATGATCGAGCAGGACATCGTGCAGAACGCTGCCGATACACAAGGCTGCAGCGTCAAAGGCATTGCGATCGACGAGGGCTATCATCCTGTCTCTGATGACCCGGTGACCCACCGCCTATACTGTCTGAGCCTGCCTTTCATTCTTGGCCGGCATCCGTTTGTCCAGGGCATCACCAGCTCGCATGAGATGGGTCTGGTGGTCGGCGCCGAACTGGCTGCCGCCATCGCGACGCGGGCTTCCCGGACGGCTGTCCGACCCGACCAACAGGCCGGAGCATCGATATGAAGCTTTTTGCAATATATGTGGGCGGCGAGCATCCCAAAGCCCACATCGAAATCCACGATATGCGGTTCGTCGTGGCCGATACGATCAAGGACACCTATGCCGCATTGCGGGAGCAATGGTGGGGAACACCAGGCACGCTTCACATCGATTGCTGGGCCATTATCGATCATGCCGATGGCTATGACGTCACGCTGCGCCCGGAGCGATGGACGGGCGCCGAGAAATTATATTATGTGAACCTAGGGGGATATGATCCGGCGGAATTCACAGAGCAGCATCGCAACATGTTCGTCGTTGCGACCAGCCTGACGCGAGCGAAGGCCAAGGCGATCGAAGCAGGGGTGGGCTGGAAGGACGCCCATCGCGACGACATATATGAAGCCGAGCAGGTTTTCGCGCTCGATGCCCTGATAGGGGAACAGCTCCACAACCATTTGACGCCAAGCATGCCAGCTCGCCCGACACGGTTCACATGCAGCTACAAGCCGCTCAGATAGATGAGCGCCAACGAAAAACGCCGCCCCGTCTGGGGCGGCGCATTCTGACCTTGAAGATTGTCAATCGCCGGTGCCGGGCTTGTCGGTCTTCGGCGGCTTGCCGTCTTCGATCCGCCCCTCATTGCGAAGGTCCCGGCCTTCCTGGGCCTTCTTCTGGCTTTCCGGCGATTTGCCGTGCTCGAAAGCTTCTTCCTTCACGTAACCGGCGGCTTCCTTGGCCTTGCCTTCAATGCTCATGATACTCTCCAATTTCGCCAGGGGCGGATGCCGCCCAACACCAAGATCAATCCCTGGCCAGGCAGGCCGTTCCCGGCCAATCGGCTGACTTTGATCTCGATCAGTACGATTTCGCGAAGAGTTTCCAGCGCGCCGGCATGACTGAGCATGCGTGCCAGGAGGCGGACCTGATGCACGTCGCGATCTACCGGGACCATGTGCGCGTCAATTGCCCGGCAACAAGCCAAGCGGGCGATAGCCATGATGGGGATACACGCCGTTTTAAAGCCCGTGGGCGACGGCGTTGCTCAGGCGCGCCCGAGTGCGGTGAACGCAAGCGTCAGGATCGGCCGTGCCCGCTTGGATGACCCGTCCGACTGTTCGATTGCAGAAACCGGACGTCGCGCCGCGCCGCAGCTACCCATATTCTCCGTTCTATCCCCGGCTTCTTCAGCTGTCTTTTCAGCGCGAACATCCTTGTGCGGCATGGCAGTCTTCCTCTTGGGCCGACCGCGCCATCTCCGATCGCGATTGGCATGGGTTTTCACGCGCTCGGTCGGGCCGGTCAGGCTCGTCGTCCGGTGACGAACTGATAGACCAGAACAATGACGGCGAGAACCAGGAGGAGATGGATCAGACCACCCCCGATCGGGATGACGAACGCGCCCAGAACCCAGAGAACCAGGATGACGAGTAGAATTGTCCACAACATGAAGGGGCTCCTGTTTGTGATTTTGGAGACGTTGCCCGGCCGGTCTTTACCGCAGCCCACGCGCGAGCAGCATGGCAGTGAGCAGCATCGCGCCACCCATTGCGACATATTGCCCGCTGACAGACCGGGTCGGCATATGGTCGTCCGAAAGCTGCAGCTCTTCCGCATCCGAAAACATGCCTATCTGCGGCAGCGGGGCGGGTAGCGTCTCAACGAAATGCATGACGGGGGGAAGGTGCATCGGCTTGGTCTCTCCTTGATGCAATGAACGCCCCAATGTCTGAAATGGTCCATCCTGAGCATCCACTTGTTAAGCGGTATCAGGCTGCAGGCCGGCGGTGATGGCCGCTAAGATGTGCTTCCGGTGACCGGATCATATTTCGGTAAAGCCAGGCTGTTGATCCGATCCAGCATCGTCTGGCTGGGCGCGACGCAACAAATGTCCCAATTCTGTCCCGCCGGATATGCGCCTACCGCCAGAAAGTCCCGGCTCTGCTCAATTGCGCGATGCCCGGTTCCAGCAGGCAGCAGCAACGCGTCGCCGGCTCTGACCTTGATTTCAAATGCCTTGGATCCTCCAAGCGCGAGAATGGCATGACCCGATGCCATCCCCAGCACCTCATGTGCGGTCGAGTGATAATGATCATAATCGTAGATCTGATCACGCCATTCGGGCTCCCAGCCATGTCTCTGAAAGCGTGCCTCGAAAGTTTCGGCCAGATCCGTCCGCTCACCTGGCTCCACTTCGAGATAAAGCTTGACCGGCAGGACGGGATTATTTGGCACCCACCCATTTCGTGGCAAGAGGATCGACTTAGGAACCATGCCTGGTCCCCGATGATATCGAGATGGCGCACCAAAGCTTGGGTGCGGCTTGTTCATGTGGCTGCGACGAATGGCTGCGCTTTCGCGCCGTAAAGAGTACGAACAAGATCGAAAAATGAGCGATGATGCTCATGTCACCATCGCTCCGAACATTTGAAAGGTATCGGTTCTGACTCGCTCGGGCTGCGCGAGACCGGAAACAGGATTTCGAACGACAAATGCCTGTTGGAGGACGCGGCCGCGCCAGCGTCCCGCTCGCGTCAAAGAGCCATCTCGACGATATCCAGGCGATTGTCCTGCGCGTAGATCATCGCGGCCTGCAGGGCATCCATGCGAGAGGCATAGCCCCCATTTTCGAGATTGAGAACAGGGTCTCCCGCCCGCCCGCTCTCGGCACTGACATGCCAGCGGCCCTTTTCCTGCCTGATCGCAACATATTTGAACATGATCGAAGACCTCGAGTGCGGCGCCTTTGGTCCGCCGACAATGCGGCAATCGTCCGATCGTTCCACTATTTCGATTTCGTGTTCCCGGGCACTTTGCGCGGACTGGCAATCGACGCTTCAGTCGCATGTGGAAGCGCCTTTCTGCTCTGACAATATATCCCATCCCGTGAGGAAGAATGCCGCACCGATCGGCCCCACCACGATGCCGCTAAGGCCAAGCGTCTCGATTCCGCCCAGAGTCGTCACCAATATGAGCCAGTCCGGCAGCCCGGTGTCCCGACCAACGAGCATTGGCCGCAGGAGATTGTCGACAAGACCGATCACGAAGACGCCTGAAGCAATCACGGTGATTGCCTGCCAAAGATCGCCCGTCGCAAGCAGATAGGTCGCCACAGGAAGCCATATTATCGCAGGCCCGATCGCTGGCAGCAGGGCCGCAATCGCCATGAGCACCCCCCATAAGAGGGCGGCCGGCATGCCGACTATCCAGAAAGTGGCGGCGCCCAGAACGCCTTGCGCCAGGGCAACGATTCCCGATCCCTTTATCGTCGCGCGCACAACGATCACGAAGCGGGCTACGATCCGATGGGATATGGCCTGTTCGAGAGGTAATCTCTTGATGATCTGAGGTGTCAGCGCCTCCCCATCTCGCAGGAGAAAGAAGCTCACATAGAGACCCACGCCGAAGGAGAGTACGAAAGCAGCAGCATCCGCGCCGATCGTCAGAGCGCGTTGCGTCAACATGCTGGCGCTGGCGCTCAACGCCTGAGAAATCTTTGCCTGCGCTCGTTCGAACGTGCCAAAGCCGGCATTCTCGACCCAATGCTGGATGCGCATCGGCAAGGCAGCATGAACCTGACCAAAATAGGTTGCGAAGTCGATCTGGCCGCTTCTGATCTTTGCGTAAACGCCGCTCGCCTGCTCGACAACGAGGCTTCCAATGATCAGGGCCGGCATGATGACGGCAATGATGATGATGAGCAGCGTCAGCGCTGCCGCCAGATTACGTCGTCCGCGACAATCGGTCAGGATATGCCTGTAAAGCGGCTGAAACAGCAAGGCTGCCAAAGCGGCCCATAGCAATGCCGAGATGAAACCGGAAATAATCAGACCAAGTCCGACCGTCGAGATAGCGATGAAGAGGATCAATCCTCCATTGTCGATACGCTCGCGTGATATCATTCGAAATCCGATCGATCATGGCTGACATGCGCAGTCCGGCTGGCGCCTTGTACGGGAGGAGACAATCCGCCTCTGCCATCCGGCTCGTCTCTGCGGCTTGGGCAAACAGGATGGTCACGCTATGGTGACGATCCTTACCCGACTGTCACGATGCTGCGGCTTGACGACCGCCGTATCTCCGAGGCGGTCGAGCATGATATCCGCTTCTCCCGCCCCCAATGGCAGCGACGCGATGAAAAGACTGTCGAGAAATGTCGGCAAGGTCGGTTGGCGGAAGATGATTTCGTTGGACGACACGTCGAACCCCAGCCCCAGACTGGCCTGAATGAGCGACAGGGGAGCCGCTGCCGACCATGCCTGGGGACTGCAGGCGACCGGATAGAAGGTCGGGCCCTGCGAACGCCGCCGCGGAAAACCACAAAACAGCTCCGGCAGGCGCAGGAGATCAACATAGGTTGCAGCGGCAAAGAGGCCTTCGAAAATCTGCGCCGCCTGACGCTGAAAGCCATATCGCGAAAAGCCCGCGGCAATCAGCGCATTGTCATGTGGCCAGATCGACCCGTTATGATAGCTCATGGGATTATAGCGTTTCTCGGTCGACGCTATCGTCCTTACGCCCCAGCCGGAAAATGAGGCGGGCGCCATCAATGTCGCCACAACCATGGGTGCGCGCTCTGGTCGGGCCAGACCAGTATAAAGGACATGGCCTGCGTTGGAGGAGCGAATGCGACAGGGCTGCTTCTGCCCATCGAGCGCGAGCACATATGTGCCCAGTTCCGCGTCGAAGAAAGTCGCGTCGAAACGATCCTGCAGATCTACGGCTCGAGCGAGATAGGATTCCGAGCGATCCAGATCCCCTTTTGCGCGATAAATGCTGCTCGCCGCCTGCCACGCGCCATAAACATAGGCTTGAACTTCGGCGAGAGCGATCGGGCCTTTGGCGATACTGCCATCAGCATGGAATATGGAATCATGGCTGTCTTTCCAGCCCTGATTCTGCAGGCCCTGATCCGTCAGTCGTCCATATTCAACGAAGCCGTCGCCATCGCGATCGCCATGATTGTCGATCCACTGCAATGCAGACTTGATATTGGGTAATATTCTGGCGAGAAACTGAAGGTCTCCTGTGCGTTCCAGATATGCACCGGCCAGCATGACGAAAAGCGGCGTGGAATCGATGCTGCCATAATAATGGCGGAAAGGAACTTCACCCAGTTCGGCCATTTCGCCATGACGCACTTCATGCAGGATTTTACCTGGCTCGGCATCGGCGGCTGGATCGAAATGCGTCGCTTGGTGCGCGGCGAGATATCCCAGCACGCCTCGACTGATAGCCGGGTCCATCCAGATCGTCTGGAGTGCGGTTATCAGTGCATCCCTGCCGAAAACCGTGCTGAACCAGGGAATGCCTGCATAGGGATATGGCCCATATTCCGTATCGGTGGAGAGCATCGAGATATCGGATACCGAACGTCGCGTCACAGCGTCGAAGAGGTCATTGGACGATCGCATCGATGCGCCGCGGCGGCGCGAAACCTGAAGCGCACGCATGGCCTCGCGCAGGGATTTGAGGAACAGCTTGGGCAGGGGCTGATCAACTTCGCTCACATGTTCGCAGGCAACACGTGCGAACAATGTGCATCGACCGCCGGGAGCAACAGAGACATCGAATAGCGCCTGCTCTGCCGTCAGCTGCGCTGGCGCGGGATCAAAATGGAGATGTGTCGACCGCTCAAGGCCATCACGCCCCTTATATCCCAGCAGGACATCGGCCTCTGCGACCTTGGGCTCGTGCATGGTACCACGGCGCATTCTTGTCATGCCGCGTATCTCGAACAGATCCGCGAAATCGGAAGCGAAGGAGAGGCCCACGGATACTCGGCGCTCTGCAATGTCAAAATTGCGCACGATGATCCGTTCGTAGATCGCGCCGTCCCACAGGAAGCGGCTGCGACGCAGATGGATCAGATCATGCTCCACTTCGACGCGGCCGTCTGATCCGAGGAAATCCGGGTTGGCCAGATCGCAGGTCAACATCGCATTGTCGTCGCGTAGCGCCGAACTCAGCAGTATCGGGCGCATGCCGTTGACCGTGAGATAAAGGTGCGAAAGGTGGCGCGTATCGCGATGATAGAAACCCTCGGGACTGCCGGGCCCGGATATGGCATCGCCGCTATGGTCAAAGACAGCAAAGCTGTCTCCATGCTTGAGTGTGCGTGGCCGACGCTCGTGCAATGAAGCGGCAGCAGGAATGAAGAACTGGGTCTGCGCCTGTGACAGCGCCTGTCCTCCTGCAATGCCGGGCACCCCTGGCTGCGGTTGGGTCAGCGACATGGCGACTCTTATGCGACGATCTGCAATTCCGACTCCTCGCCGCGCTGGCGACGCAGCCAGGCGGCATCCGTACGGGCGCCGGGCAGCCTGTGATATAATGCAGCATAGTCTGCGGCCATCCTGCCAGCCGTGAACCGTGCGTCGAACGCGCCACGCACCCTTGCGCGCTCAAGATGACGAAGTTGGCCCACCGCATCGACCGCCTGGTCCTCGCTGTCCACGATGAAACCCGAGCGCCCATGTTCGATGATCTCGGGCACCGATCCGCATCGGAACGCAATGACCGGTGTCCCACAAGCCATTGCTTCGATCATTACAAGACCGAAAGGCTCGGGCCAGTCGATCGGGAAGAGCAAGGCCCTTGCACCCCCGAGAAAATCCGCTTTCTGCTGTTCGTTGATCTCGCCGATAAAGCGAATATTGGGATAGAGTTTGATGAGGGGCGCGATTTCCTCTTCCCAATAACCCCTATCGACAGCATCGATCTTTGCGGCAATTCGCAGTTCGATGCCGGCCCGGGCTGCGATGCGAATGGCGCGGTCCGGTCTTTTCTCGGGTGAAATGCGCCCGAGGAAAGCGAGATACCCCTCATCGGCGCCGAGGCTCGGCTGTAGCAGATCGACCGGCAGACCATGGTAGATGGTCGCACCCCAATTGACCGGTGGCATGGGATGGCGCTGATGATCGGAGATCGACACGAGACAGTGATCGCCAAAACACCGGTAGAAGGGCGGCAGATCGGGAAGGTCCAGTCGACCATGTAATGTGGTGACGGTACGTCCGATAAAATCCTGGATCATGGGCAGATGCAGAAGATCGATATGGAAATGGAGCGCATCAAACTCGTCGGCCCTTTGCCGCACCGCATCTAGCATCATCATATGATAAGGTATGGTGTCGACGATCCCCGGGGTCAGTCGCAGCGCCGCCGGCGTAATCGGAACAAGCTCAGCCGATGTCTGAGAATCGCCGCTCGCGAACAAGGTCACTTCATGCCCCTGATGCACTAACGCCTCGGTGAGATAGGAGACGATCCGTTCGGTACCCCCATAAAGCTTGGGCGGCACACTTTCAGCAAGGGGAGCGATTTGAGCGATCTTCATGCGGCTATCCTCTACCGGAGATAGGCCTCGTTCATCCCCCTGAGCACGAGCCGCAAAGTAAAACCGCGCAAATGCCTAAAGTTGCATTGCAGCAATAATAAAAAATACAATCCAATACCGAAATGATTTCGAGTATTGATGTAGATCAATCACGACAATTTTACTCTTCCGGAAAATCCTCGTCCTCACCTGCGGCCATTTGCTCACGCGCTATTTCGGCGGCACGCAGGAGGGAAAGGCCCGTCCCCTCTGCTGCATTGGCTGTCAGCGTTATTGCGATACCGTTCGGACCATCCAGCATGATCAATCCGGCGTGGGCTGAGGCAATGCCGGCTTCTTCATGAATACCCGGGGTAGGCATAACGGCTCTGCTCCTTCTCAAGGACACAAGAACGATATGCCACCAGTGGCGGTTCCGTCAGTTCTGGTCGTCGAGGAACAGGTAGGCAGGATCAAATTCGCCCAACCGCGCCAGACCTCTCAGATCACGGATCTCAACATCATGGCGGTGGATTGCCAGGAGATTGCGATCTTTGAGTTCACGCAGCATCCGGTTCATATGAACCGGTGTGATCCCGCACGCCTCCCCCAGGTCAGCCTGGGTCATCGGGAGTGTAAAATGTGCCCCATCACTTCGCCCGATCGCGCGCAATTTCGCTTCGATTTCGCAGAAGAAGTGGCTGACCCGGGCAACCGCATCGAGACGACCAAGGCGAAATATCCATTCGCGATGCATGGCGGCATCGAGGAGCGTGCTGAACCACAATAATTTTGTGAGTGCCGGGCGCGTCGCGACAAGATGATCGAGCGCAACATGAGGCACCAATGCCACTCGACAGGCGGTCAGGGTGGCGAGGTCATGATCAAGATGCCCCAGCGGGTAGCCATGAAGATCGACAAAGTCACCTGCCACATGGACGGCAACCAGCTGCCGGTCTCCTTGCCGGTCGTCCATGTATCGGCACATGAAGCCTTCGATGAGATAGGTGCTCATGGTGACCTTTTGATCGCGAGATATGAAGGTCTTGCGGGCAGGCAAGGTCCTCAGATCGGTCACCATAGCCTCAAGTTCGCCAAGGTCGTGGGCACTCAGCAACTCACGCCTGCGACCGCGCAGAAAGTCGGCAAACACCATCATCATATCCAGCATTGCAAAATGGATGGTCAACGCATTCGCACATCACCAATGAAGGGTCGAGCGCAAAGGATCCCTCGAACTTCGTGCCCATTGACCTGTCAACAGCCGCGCGGATGACATCGGAGTGCCAGATTAATGAGCAGTAAGGGCAACCGGTTCGCGGTCAGTCAAAAGGGTGCAACAATCAATGAACTAAAAACCCTGCATCTTTCGATGCAGGGCTAGGGGGGCCGCAAATCAATGACTTGCCAAACAATAACCTGTGAACGCCCGCTTTGTATCCACGGAAATATCATGCTCCATGATATTCTTGTGGATGCACGCTATCGAGGTCGAACCTTCTGATTTCGATCGCTCTGCCAATCCATCCGGAATCCAACAGGCAACATGTCAGAAGTCGTTTGAATTATCCGTGTCAGTGCGCTTTCGCGTCTGCTTGTAGCTGACTGCAGGGCTGTTCGTCGCCATGGACGGCTTGGTCTTGCAGGCAGATTGCGCGGTTTGCGCCACCGTTTTCTCGAAGGTCCGCTTGAGGAGCCACCCCACTGCGAAAGTGACCGTCGCAGTGACGGCGGCACGTGCTGCGGTTTCCGCGATCCCGATCTTCACCGCATCCTGCATCGCCTCATCACGAGACTTGCCGAACGCCCGGTTCTGCATGGCTTTCTTAGGAAAAATCATCGACCCTCACCCTCTTGAAATATTGGCGGCGGCCACATTGCCGCCGATACTCGAACCCGTTCAGCGCGATGGCGCATCTGCAAATGCGTCCAGGAGCGCAGCACAAAATGCCGGCAGATCATCAGGACTGCGACTGGTGATGCATTGGCCATCAATCACGACTTCCTGATCTACCCAGCGACCGCCGGCATTTTTGATGTCGGTCTTGATCGAGGGGAAGGAGGTGAGCGAATGACCATTGGCAATCCCGGCTTCAATCAGAAGCCAGGGCGCGTGGCAGATCGCGCCAATTGGTTTTCCAGCATCGAAAATTGCCTTAACGAAGGCAATCGCGTCGCGGCTGGCCCGCAATTTGTCGGCCCCCACGCTGCCGCCGGGAATGACCAGGCCATCGAAACATGCTGGATCTGCCTCGGAAAAGTTCATGTCGACGGCATATTCGCCGCCTGGATCCAGATCGTGAACATTGGTCTGTGCCTGGCCAGATTGAAGGCCAATCACCTGGACGCGCGCTCCGGCCTTCTTGAGGGCGTTCATGGGCTCAACAAACTCGACTTCTTCCGTACCGCGCGGAGCGATGAGAAGGGCGATCGTACGGCCGCTGAGCGACATGGCGACTCCTTTGGAATAATTTCTCTGGGTGTGCGGATGACCAGTCAACGGCCAGAAGCGTCGCAGGATCCGATCGCCGCAAACATAAGCCTCGTGCTGCAAGACACCCGGGCGATCGGCCACTTGCACCCATGGACAATGACCGGGAACCGTGGCGGCCCGAGCGCAACTGCAGTTGGCCAGCTCCTGTGCTCGACGCCCTTACATACGCCTTGCGGCACCGCGAACGGGAAAAATCCGGAACCACGTCGCTCCAACAGAGATTGGAGAGGTTATGGAGACGTGAGAGGAACGAACATGTGGATATTCGTCCTAGCTATCGCGACGATGGCACAACCGCAAACCACGACGACACAGGGCAATGGTCACCATGCGGATGACGAGCGACGCTTGGAAACCGAGCGTCCCAGGAACACGCCGGTTCATGGCCAAGACGGATCGCAGCGTACCGATGCCCCGCCAGTTGAACGGACGGGACCTGCAGAAAACAGGGACGCTGATGGAGCCTTGATGCCCGGCGCGCCGGGGACGAACAATCCGGCCATTCCCGACGACTGAGCCACTCATTCCAAGGATGGCTCCTTCGGACTGATTTCCAAGCGCAGCATCGAAGGCGATGCCACAGCCCTTTGAGGGCTCCGACAGGCGCAGTCGCTATCTCCTTGGCAAATCGGCGCAACAGACCAGACCCGATTGATGACCATAGGCTCACCGATGCCGACCACCCCTCGGCGAGATGTTGTGCGGCGTTGGCATGATCGAAGGGCTGGTCTGGCGATGAGATCATGAAAGCGAGAAGCGACCCGAAATCGCAAGCGGATGATCAAGATCTCTTGCTGGCCGGGATAGCCGATTGATCCATCGGGACCTGCGGACGAAAGATGTTTGCTCTAAAGGTTGGCCTGCTCCTCCTGCGACAGTTTGGCATCAGGTGGATAATAAAGTTCAGCGCATTCCTTTCGCAGACATCCACCCTCTATCGAGATATCGTCGCGATATGATTCCGAGACAAAATCTAGCGTGTCGACATGCCTGGCCTCGAAATACATCTGATGAACATCATCCCGCCCGGCCCCATAAACAACCCTGCCGACCTTTGCCCAGATCGACGCCATTGTGCACATTCCACATGGCTGAAGCGTCGAGTAAAGCGTTGCGCCGCGCAGTTCCATCTCACCAACGCTCTCGCATCCGCGCCTGATCGCCATCATTTCGGCGTGGGCTGTCGCATCGGGCAGTTCCTGGGTCTGATTGCGCTCGCCGGCGATTATCCTGCCATTCAACACGATCACGCAGCCCAGAGGTGACGTGGCAGGGTCGGTTCCTTTCGAGCGCGCGATCGCGATAGCCTCGCGCATCCACTCTTCGTCTTCAGGCTGGATCATCTGGTCTTCCGCTCCCGTATAATTCCTCATGCAACTAGCGATGCTCGCATCACGAAGGCTGCTGACAAGCGCCGCCTGTCGGAGCAAGAACGTCATCCGGAAAGAATCTGTCTCGCCAATGGGCGGGCGGCACACAAAAAGCGCCGTTCAATTGCGCGACTGGCGCACTTGAACGGCGCTTGATCTCAGGCGAGATCGCGAATCTTGGGCTCTCGCGCCCAGTGTCGCTTGGGGCCCAGTTCCAGCAGCATCTCGTTTGGAATGACACCGTCATCCTTTTCTACGCCTGCCTTGTCGAGGATGATCTGCGTACCGGGGCAATGGGCGATGGTTTTGCAATGCCCATAGGCGTCCATGAACCACTGGACTGCAGCGCCCTGCTTCGACAATGCTTCCGCATTCTCAGGCATGAGCACGGACGCGATCGCATCGAACAGCACGGAAGGCGAGCCGTCGAGCTTGCCGTCAGCTTCGAGCGTTCCACCCTTTACCTTGAGGGCACCGACCCTGGGCGCAACGAGAAAGACGCTTCCGCCTGCTTTCTCCACGCCTGTCTTGAGCTTCTCCACCATTGCCTTGTCGGACCCCTCGGCAAACAGGATCCCCACCTTTTTACCCACAAAGCCATCCTTGGCGTTCTTCTGGATGGAGAGGGCATCGGAGACGGGCATCTCCACAAGCTCTCGGGCTGCGGGCGCCTTTTCAGGCAAGTCGATCGCAAGTCCATCAGCGACACGTTCTGCCAGTTTTTCATCAATGTTTCGCAGGCGCGCGAGAACGCGAAGCCGCACATGGGGCATGGCCACCTTCGAGAGCTCGAAAACAATGGCTGACGCGATGTGCGCCTGCTCGTTCTGTGTCTGTGACAAATAGAACATCCGAGCCTGACTATAATGGTCGGCAAATGCATCCGCACGTATCCGCATCTTGTCGGCGGGATCGTTGCGCTCGTCATTGTCGCTGAAGGACGTGAACCCGGTTTCGGGCGCTACGCGCGGACCGCTATCCTCGCCCGCTTCATTCAAGCTGTTGGGTTCGTAATTGGCGCGTCCTTTCGGGACCAGCGTCTGCATCAACCCGTCGCGCTGCATATTGTGGAACGGGCATTTTGGCGCGTTGATCGGAATTTGGTGGAAGTTGGTCGTCCCCAGACGCGATTTTTGCGTATCGAGATAGGAGAACAGCCGCCCCTGAAGCAGGGGGTCATTCGAGAAATCGATGCCGGAGATGACATTGCTTGGGAGGAAGGCAACCTGCTCGGTCTCGGCGAAGAAATTGTCGACATTCCTGTTGAGCGTCAGGCGCCCGATGATCTCGACGGGAATATCTTCTTCAGGGATCAGTTTTGTCGAGTCCAGCACATCATATGGCTGTTTTGCAGCCCAAGCCTCGTCGAAAATCTGGACGCCAAGATCCCAGGCGGGATAATCGCCGCTGGCGATTGCCTCGTAAAGATCGCGACGATGGAAATCTGGGTCGGCGCCTGCCGTCTTCACAGCCTCGTCCCAAACCTGAGAAGCAACACCCAGAACCGGCTTCCAGTGGAACTTCACGAACTTGCCGTCGCCATTTTCGTTGATGAAGCGGAAGCTATGGACGCCAAATCCTTCCATCATCCGCAAAGACCGAGGGATGGCACGATCGGACATGGCCCACATGATCATGTGCATGGTCTCGGGCATGAGCGAAACGAAGTCCCAGAACGTGTCATGGGCACTCGCAGCCTGGGGATAGCCCCGATCCGCTTCCATTTTGACCGAATGGATAAGATCAGGAAATTTCATGGCATCCTGAATGAAGAACACCGGGATGTTATTGCCTACCAGATCCCAGTTGCCGGCTTCCGTGTAGAATTTCACTGCGAAGCCTCGGACGTCGCGCGGCGTGTCGACGGAACCAGCGCCACCGGCCACGGTCGAAAAGCGAACGAACACGGGGCAGGTACCGCCCTTCTTCTGGAAAATACTCGCCTTGGTCACATCGGGAATGGCCTTTGTGCACTCAAAAATTCCATGGGCACCAGAACCGCGAGCATGGACAATCCGCTCAGGAATGCGTTCATGATCGAAGTGGAAGATTTTCTCGCGCAGCACGAAGTCTTCCAGCAGCGTAGGACCTCGCGCGCCTGCCTTCAGACTGTTTTGATTATCCGCGATCCGATGCCCGAAATTGTCCGTCAGGGCGTCCCCTGGTCGATCTGACTGCAATCGCTGCTGCGTTTCCCCGCCTTCTCCGACGCTGGTCTCATAATCGGGACTTCCGACCCCGGGCCGGTGATCAGCAAGACCATTTTCCAGAGCAGCGTCATCCTTCGAACCCGAAGCGGCCATATCAACTCTCCCTGAAGATCGCATAAGGCTGCGAATGCCGCAGCAGACAGCTCTCTAACCGGAAGGGGGGAACTGGGTTCCGGCATTCCACAAGAAGATGTCCAGAACCAATCTGGATCAATATGAATATGCTCTGGCGCCCGCGCAGCACCCGACTGCCTCTGATCAGCTAGAGTTTGCTCGAACGACGCATAGTGCCCGCAATCAGTTTGTTGTTAACGCAGGCCCGGTTCATTCCCGGCGCCTCATATGACCAAGCGGCCGCAACCTCGTCTCCGCTCGATAGGCGACTTGCTGTGTGAACGGCATCTTCCAGATTCACATAATGTCCGGGCAATCGAGAGACAGCTCGCCCAAACGATCCGACCAAGCTTGGTAAGCTGTCATCTTGGGTCGCGCGAAGCGACAGATATGAGAATGAAGGCTCGGAAACGCGCAATGGCGAACCATTCTTGCCGAAACAGCTCCTGGCGAAGAAACTATCGGCTGGGTTGTGACTTTGCACTTCAAGATCGCGTCTCGAATTTGAAAGTCACATATGCTCATTCGTGCTGGCTATGAACTGGTTCTGGAAACGGGCGCTCCTACGCCATTGATTTCCCTCCTCACGATCCGGCCATCCAGATTTCCCGATCTTCGCACGCCTCACAGGATCAGGACGAGCGCCCCGATCCCGACCCATGACTACCGCGACACGTTCGGCAACATTTGCACTCGCATGACCCTGCCGGCAGGCCGTACCACTCTGTCATGCGATTTCACGATTGCCGATAGCGGCTTGCATGATCGTCAGATTCCATCGGCAATCCAGCATGAAGTCCGGGATCTGCCCTCGGATGTCCTAATCTATCTCATGGGCAGTCGCTATTGCGAGACCGATCTCCTCTGCCAGAAAGCCTGGTATCATTTCGGTCATATCGCGCCGGGATGGGAGCGGGTGCAGTCCATCGTCGATTTCGTGCATCAGCATCTGACCTATGGCTATCGATATGCGCGGTGCACCAGGACCGCCTGGGAAGCATATAATGAGCGGGTCGGCGTATGCCGGGACTTTGCCCATCTTGCGGTGGCCTTGTGCCGGTGCATGAATATTCCTGCACGCTACTGCAGCGGATATCTTGGCGATATCGGCGTCGATCCAGTTGATGGCCCGATGGACTTCCATGCTTGGTTCGAGGTGTATCTCGGTGGAGAGTGGCACAGTTTCGACGCTAGGCATCGCATCCCCCGCATAGGGCGAATCCTGATGGCGTGCGGACGGGACGCAGCCGATACCGCTTTGACAACGGCGTTCGGATCGATGCGCCTGGCCGCCTTCAAAGTCCATACCGATGAGGTAATGCAGGCCGGGCAGGATGTGGCCACTCCGCTGACCATTGCCGCCTGACAAGAGGTCTGCCGCCATTGCTTGGGCGCAGCAGGCACGCGCCTGCGTGGCCTATATGTTCGCGATAGATTGCGTTATGCAGGACGATGGACGGAAAGGCGCGTTACAGCCTCAACTGGCGATCGCCTTCTGACGGAATGGCCATCTGGGTCGTTCAAGCATCGAGAAGATGCCTTGCTCGCATCAAAGCCGTTCCGTCGGGTGGACGCCCCAGGAAGGCCTCGAAAGAAGCCATGGGATCCCGACTGTTTCCTGTAGCGAGTATCTCGTCGCGGAATTGCGACGCGAGCCTGGGGTCAAATATATCACCTGCTTCGACAAATTTCTCGAAAGCATCGGCATCCAATGCCTCGGACCAGGCATAACTATAATAGGCTGCTGAATAGCCGCCATCGAAGATATGGGTAAAATAGGGAAAGCGGTGGCGCAGTCCGACCTCGGATGGCATTCCCAGCGCGTCAAGCTCCGCCGCAACAATCGCGCGCGGATCCAACTGGGCCTCCGATTTCTGGTGGACGGCAAGGTCGATCAATGCACAACCGATCAATTCTACGGTCGCAAAACCCTGGCCGTAAGCCTCCGCCTCGCGAATGGCAGAGATTAGATCCTCCGGCATTCCAAGACCTGCGAGCACCTGCCGGCTCACAATCCAGTTTTCCATGAATTTGCTGGGAAACTCTACGAAGTCGCGAGCAACAGCCGTTCCGGACTGACTGGGGTAGGTAACGCTCGACAGGAGCCCGTGCAATGCATGGCCGAATTCATGAAACAGGGTGCGTGCCTCATCAATCGATAGACGGGTCGCCCCCTGGTCGGGTGGCGGAGCAGGGGCGAAATTGGCAACAAGATAGATGATCGGGCGCACGTCACCATCCATCGCCTCTTGCACCCGAAGGCTTCCCATCCAGGCGCCACCATGTTTTTCCGGTCGGGCCAGATAGTCGGTGAAGAGCAGGCCCACTGCGCTCCCGTCGCCGTCCGTCACCTCCCAAGCCCAGACATCCGGGTGGTAACCTTCTATGTCCGCTCGCCTGGTGAAGCGGAGGCCGTAAAGTCGGCTGGCTGTATCGAACGCTGCCTGTCGCACCGCATCAAGCCGCAAATGCTCTGCAGCCGCAGCCGTATCGAGCGCGTAACGCGCGCGCCGCACCTGCTCCGCGTAAAAACGCCAGTCCCAGGGCGCGAGACGGAAATCGCCGCCCTCCCCATCAATCAACTTCTGCAATTCTGCCGCTTCTTCCGCTGCGCGGCGTTTTCCCGGCGCCCACAGTTGGCGCATCAGCGCGCTCGCCGCTGCAGGATCATGCGCCATGCTGTCGGCAAGCGCGTAATGCGCATGGTCGGCATAACCTAGCAGCGCGGCCCGTTCCCTGCGCAACGCCAGGATTTCCGCAATGACCGACCAATTATCATATTCATCGCCGTCGCAACGCGAGGTGAAGGCGCACCATAGGGCTTCGCGTAAATCGCGCCTTCTCGAGAATGTCAGAAATGCCTCCAGGTCGGTGCGATCAAGCGTTATATGATAGCGGCCCCTGTGCCCCTTGGCAGCTGCTCGCGCCGCGGCCGCCTCGCATATTGCGGGGGGTAAGCCCTCAAGCTCATTTTGCTCCAGATCGAGCACCCATGCGCTTGTGGCGGCAAGCACATTCTGCCCGAATTGAACCGATAGGGCAGACAGGCGAGCCTCGATGGCGGCAAAGCGTTGCTTACCAGCCCTCGTCAGTGCCGCACCGCCTTTCAGGAAGCTTGCATAGCTGTCCTCCACGAGCCGGACCTGTTCCGGTGTCAGGCCGCTCTCGTGCCGTGAAGCATGAACGGCGAAGATGCGCGCTGACAACTGATCATTATGGCTGATGGCAACGGCATGCGCGCTCAGACGAGCCGAAATTTCCGCCTCCACCTCACGGATGGTCGACGTGCCCCTTGCCGAGGATAGAGCCCAGAACAACCGGCGGACGCGCGCGAGCGGGTCGCCTGACCGCTCCAGCGCAGCGATCGTGTTTTCAAAGGTAGCAGGCGCGCTCTGCTCACAAATCGCATCAAGTTCAGCTTCATGCCAGGCGATGGCGGTGATGACTGCAGGAAGAAACTGCTCATCCCGTATTCGCGTAAAAGGCGGCGCGCCGAGCGGACCAGTCCAGCGTTGCAGGAGCGGATTGTCTGCCTCAGTCAAGGGAGGTCACTTCCTGGGTATGCACTTGAAATCGCACCAGCTTCGCCGGCCCAAAGGCCGTCGTCAAGGCTACGTCGGTGGCGTCGCGGCCGCGGGCCATCAGGATCCGGCCGATGCGCGGGCGATTGTGCCGCGCGTCGTATGTGTACCAGGCGCCGTTGATATAGACATCGAACCATGCGCTGAAATCCATCGGCGCATCTACCGGCGGCACGCCGATGTCTCCCAGATAGCCGGTACAATATCGTGCTGGGATGTTCATGCAGCGGCACAAGGCTATTGCGAGATGGGCAAAGTCACGACACACGCCCTTTCTCTCCTGATAGCCATTCCAGGCCGTCTTGTCGGCGCGGGCATGCTGATAGCCAAATTCGATATGATAGTGCACGAAATCCACGATTGCCTCGACACGTTCCCGGGCACCGGCCAAATGACCAAATTGAGCCCATGCGACGTCCATCAAACGGTCTGTCTCGCAATAGCGGCTGCCCAGCAGAAAAGGCATGACGGCATCTGGAAGTTCTTCGACTGGCAACTGAGCACCGCTGGGCGATCTGTCGTCGGGATCACCGCTATCTTCGATCACAAAGTCGCATGACAAGCGCACATTGCCCGGCGGGATGGTGAGCCGGGTGGCGACATTGCCGAACCCGTCCTCGAATTGATAAAGCGGAATGTCGGGCGCCGCTATCAGCCGCTGCGGCGTTCGCAGATCCTGATGGCGCGACGGATGCAGGCTGAGCATGGCCATCATCGCCGTCCGTCTTTCGGTCGAAAACTCAATATCGTAGCCGCACCGGATCAGCATGTCGGATTCTTTTCTTGATTGCCGGCGCACCGGCTGTTGATGGCGCCATGGCCAGAGAGAGGAAACAGGTCCGGATCAGCACGCCGGACGTTGACCGTCACGTCCATCCCCAGAAAGCTGGCAGGCAAACCGAACCAGGTGCCTGACAGCGGCAGCGCTTGATACGGGTCGCGCGCGATCGCTACGCGGATCAGGCCGCGATTCCCGATGATGCCATTTGTCGGATCGAACTCCACCCAACCAGATCCGGGCAGGAAGATGCGGACCCACGCGTGGGTGTTGCCGCCGCCGACCAGCCCTTCGCTGCGCGACGGATTATAGACATAGCCCGACACGAAGCGGGCGGCGAAACCCAGCGCCCGCACAGCCTCGATCATCAGCACGGCGAAATCGCGACAGGTCCCCTGCCGTTTGCTCAACGTCTCCATGGGCGACTGCGTGCCTTTTTCATGTCGTGGGACATAGGTGAAGTCACATTGGATGCCTGTCGCGATCCGGGTCAGGAGATCGACAGTCGCGGTATCACCATGATTGCTGACGAAACCTCTGGCCCAATTGTCGACGATCCGCTCGGGATCGAGATGGTTGCGTTCGATCGAACGCAACAGATCGGGCATGTCTTCCGACGAATATGTGAAGGGGAACAGCCGGGCATAGGGCTCGACGGCGACCTGCTGCTGCGTCAAGGGCGCATGTTCAAGCGTGACCTCGCTCGTGACGATCAAATGTGATGTGCGTTTGTCGAACAGAGCAATTGCCACGGGATTTCCGAAGACGTCATGCAGCCAGCGCAATTCGGCAGGTGCGGGATCGATATCGAGCCGCGCCCGGAGCAGTCGCTGGTCGAAGGCCTCGCGCGGCCGCATCATGATGCGATGTTCGCCCAGCGACACAGGTTGCTGATAGCGATAAGTCGTCACATGTTCGATTGTCAGCAACGGCATGAAAGGAAATTCCCGATGGTCAGGGAGAGACCGTGAATCTGCTGGGTCCAGGCGATCCTGCGCCGTCCACCATCGTCAACGCTGAGGGCTGCTCCCCGTTCCTCCTGACCGGAGATCATGCAGGGCTGGCAATTCCTTCGGCCCTGGGTGATCTCGGCGTAGGCCCGGCCGATTGGTCTCGGCATATCGCAATCGACATAGGCGTGAGAGAAATGGGCCTGGAACTGGCGCGCCTTCTCGATGCCCCTTTCATCTTCCAGAATTATTCGCGATTGGTGATCGACTGTAATCGCGATCCCGCGCGCGACGACGCGATACCTGCGTCTTCCGATGGGACCGATATCGGTGGCAATCAGGGTTTGATTGAAGCCGACAGGCTGGCGCGTGTCACCTCAATCCATGCTCCATATCATGCCGGCATTTCAGAAATGATCTCTGCTCGGTTGGCAGCGGGGCAGGAGACAATCCTGCTCGCGCTCCATAGTTTCACCCCGATACTGGACGAGATCAGGCGCCCCTGGTCGGTGGGCGTCTTGCACGCCGCCGGCCGGATCGATTTTGCGACCTGCCTGCTGGACGCGCTGCGCCGGTTGCCGATCGAGGTGGGCGACAATGCTCCCTATGCCATGGATGAAACCGATTACAGCATGCCCTTCCACGCCCTTTCAAATGATCTTCGCTACGCTGAAATCGAGGTCAGGCAGGACCTTATTTCCCAAGCCGAGGGGCAATCCTTCTGGGCGGCGCAACTGCGCGATGCGATGGAAGAGGCCTGGCAGCGGCTCACATAGAATATACTGACACAATGGTGAGCGCATCGCCTCGCGCTGTTCAAGAGAAGTCATAGGCCATCAGGCGTTGACGGCGACCAGAAGACACTGTTCCTGACCCAAAGCTGCTTCGTCCGACATTGTTACGATGCCCTGCCACCACTCGATGGCCGGACTGCGGAACATGGCAAGGCTACCCGTTCTGGGGCGCGCATTCCAATGCACGCCGTCAAACGCATAACGCCAATAGGAATCGCAGTTAAGCGGTACATGCCAGAATGCAGGCTCTTCGTTCGCGCTGTCTGCGTGCAGAATACGAAGTTCGCTCGGCACATCTCGACGGCTGCCATCGGGAAAGCGAACCTCAATCGTCACGCGCAAGCCTCCAAAATCCTGCAACGAGTGCAGTAGTCCTCGCAAAACACCTTGCTGTGCAACGGGTTCACGCTGCGGGAAGAAAATCTCCACATCATGTGGATCAGCCCAGCACATTCTGGCTCAATGGGAGAACGGGCCCGCTGTAGTTGCCCGCTCTACCCCATGGCAGCGCCCATCTTCCACTCAAGGCGCATGCGGCCCACAAGCGGCTATGCGATCAGCCTTTGCGTCCTGGGGGAAGGCCATGTGTTACTCCTTCCCCTGGAACTGTGTGGTAATTTTCAGAAGTGGAAAATGACGCCAGCCATGGGACGGAAACTGTCCCAATCATAGGTGTCGACCTGCACGCGCAGGCGCACGCCGCTGCTGCCAGTGACACCGCCGAGGCCGATCTCCTTTGGCCCCACTTCGACACCCGCACCGTACATCCAGTCCTTCTCGTCGGGCCAGCCGCCTTTGCCATTAACCCACTGATAGCCGGCCGAGGCGTAGATCAAACCGCTCTCGCCTGCGCGGGCGCCTACACGGCCCTTCACGCCATATTCCCAGTCGATGTCGCTAAAGCCCTTCGAGGCGTTTCCTTCCACCCCGACGAACACAGGCCCGAGCGGCACATTCACGCCCGCGATGCCGCTGATCAGGGCGCCGTTCATGATCGTCTCGCCCGGAACGCTGCCGAACTCGGTGCCGCGGTCGAAAGTGTGATAACCGCCGAGAATGCCGACATAGGGTTCGATACCGAAGGCTTTGCTGCCATCGGGTGCGGTGTCGTCCTGGGCCATGGCAGCAGTCGGCAGTGCCAGGCAGCCCAGCAATGAGAGAATGTTCTTCTTCATGATGTACGTCCCTGTTTGATTATTTCCACGAGGCTCAAACTAAATGGCATGCACCGGGGTTGCCGCATGCGAAAACAATAATGCTGATGTTGCAATTTTGACACTACCAGAGCGCCATAGCCAAGGTCTATTGAGGCAGAAGGCATAGATGGTAGAGCTTTCGAAATATTTATTTCGATATCGTCATGGATTTTGTGGTGAAATTTTTATGAGGCCGACCGCCGCAACATGATGGCCTTGCGTTTTAACTTGGATTAAATTTCTTGTTTTGTGATCGTGAGATGTTTTTCCGCCTCCGTCAGTTCATGGTGAGTGTTGACGCGAGCCGGGCGCATCGCTGCCCGCAGGTGAGCCAGTGGCAATGTGCCCAGTATTTTCAGGCATTTTCATGCTAGTGGCGCCGCGATGAATGCGCGGATCCTGACCAGGGTACTATCCCGACATAGGCTCGCGATTAGCTGCGCCATGCTCTCGATCGCACTGCTGATCCTGGGCGGGGCACAGCCTGCGCGCGCAGAATTGCTACGCATTGGCGATCCCCTATGTCACGCAGTGAGCCGGTCGATTGCCCCTGACGACACTCGCCCATCCCATTTTGCCTGTACTGGTAATCCTGATGGCTATCAGAAGGGCACATTGTGGCTCCATGCCGCGTTGCCCCAAGGCTCGCGCGATCATGAGGATCTGTCCCTGATCATCCACAGCTCTCGATTTGATCGACTGGTCGTGCGCTTCATCTATCGTGACGGTGCAGTCGAGCAGCAAAATGTTCGGAGCGGCAATTTCGGAACCTATTGGAGAGCTGGAGGCCAACTCGCGTTTCGCGCGCCCTATCGCGACGTTCCTGTCGTGGCCTTCACCTTGAGATTTGACAAAGTGGCAAGCGCGCATCTCCTGCGGATGAGGCTTGTCGAGCGCGGTGAAGAAGCCACCCAGACCACTGGCTTGGCTACCTTGACCGGTGCTGCGCTCGTTCTGTTGATTGTGGGCGCGATTTATAACGCCTCACTGGCTTTTGCCGTCCGTCGGCAACATGCAGGCTGGCAGGCTGCATGGGCATGTTGCATGGTCATATGGGGAGCGTGCTGGTCGCAACTTCATCTGTTCTTCTTTCCCTCCATGGCTGGCGCCGTATCGGCGCAAATCTGCACTGGTCTCTCTTGTCTCGCCATCACGCTCGCCACTTTGAGCGCCGTCACTGCTCTCGAAAAACGGCTTCTCGATGTGTGGTTGAGGCGCACAACCCTGGGCCTAACCGCAAGCGTTTGCGCATTGGGCGTCCCGCTTTCGCTGATGCGTTCCGGGCCGTTCGACATGCTCGGTAATCTGCTGGGGTTTCTGGTACTGGCCAATCTGACGGCTGTCGCATCTTGTATCGGCCAGGCATGGCGACGTGGCAGCAGCGCGGCGCGGAGCCTGGGTGGGGCTTGGGCACTGCCAATGATCGTCCTTGCATCGACAAGTTTCTTCGATGCAGACGCCATGTTCTGGGGCGGTGGGTCGCAAATTCTCGTCCTGTTCGCAACGGCTTGGCAAACATTGTGGCTCTCGGCTGCCGCTTCGCGTGCTCATGCCCGGCTGCGGATGGAACGAGACGTCGCGCGGCGCGCAGAGGCTAAGGCCCATGAGCTCGCCCGCCGTGACGTTCTGACAGGGCTGCCAAACCGACGGGGGTTCATGGAAAGAACCGGCAGGATGCTTGAAGGCTTGCCTGTGTCAGGCGCGCTGGTTGCCATGCTATTGATCGACGTCGATTGGTTCAAGTCGATCAACGATGTTTATGGACATGAAGCCGGCGATCACGTTCTGGCAGCTGTTGGCCGATGCATCGCCCAACATGAAGATTCCTCCTGTGCCGTATGTCGCCTGGGCGGGGAGGAATTTGCGATGATGGTCACAGGACCCGAAGTTGGGAACATCGAGCGATTTTCAGAAACCCTGCGCGGAACCTTGGGCAATCTGAGCCACGGCGACATCATCGGCAATCGCATGGTGACGGTGAGTATCGGCGTGACGGCCTCGGCATCCCGCGCTGACTTTGGCACGCTATACCGGCTGGCAGACGAGGCGCTTTACGACGCCAAACGTGGGGGGCGCGATCAGATCGCAATTCGCCTGGGTGAGAGGGAGGGCGCTCGCCAGAATGACAGACCGCTTTTCGCCTGACATGGTTGCAGCGGGCTGAGGTGCTCCGGCCCTGTAACGCCTCGCCTTCGACGGATGCGCCGGACCGGCGACCATATTTCAGAACAGAGGCTTGCCCGCGTCGAAGTTCCACATTCGAGGCCGGTTCGAAGCATCGCGCTGCTCGCGTGCGCCGCCACCAGCACGGCGCCGCATTTCTGCAAAAATTATCTCGTCGTCACTGGTATAGCGCTCGCTTTGAATGAGAAGAAGCGCTTCCATCAGGTCCTCCTCATCCCATTGCCGAACCGAACCTATTTCATGCGACATCCGTCCCAAGCTCCCTGCGCAACTACACCATCATTGGCGGCGAAGATCTTCTTTCGGGCTATGATCCTCATCGAAACTTCGGTTTCATCGCCTGAGCTGGCCCTCAAAACTGCTGGTGGCCGCTGCCATTGCAGAACGCTAACTCCAACACTGTGTTCCTGTGCATCGCTATAGCCCGACGCATGCCAGCATAATTTCAATCGCAACCAATTTGGCCAGGAGAACCTTTTGCAGAGGCACTGACGTAAAGGATAGATGATGGTGGCGAAGGATTTCGAGCTCTATTATTGGCCGTTGCCATTCCGCGGACAGTTCATCCGGGCCGCGCTCGCCTTTGCGGGGAAGAGCTGGAACGAACATAATGAGGATGAGATCGCCGCGCTGATGAAAATGGCTCCGGAGGGTCAGCCTGCGCCCTTCATGGGGCCCCCCCTCCTCATCGACAATGAGACGGGCTTTGCCCTGTCTCAGATGCCAGCAATCTTGGTCTATTTGGCAGAACGGCTTGCCCTTGTGCATGGCGGTACCCGCGAACGCGCTTTGACGGCCAAGCTCGTCAATGACGCGAATGATATCATTGACGAACTGACGCTGGATGGCGGCCGGCAGATGTGGACGGAGGATCGATGGGCCAGCTTTATCCCTCGGCTGGAAAAATGGATGCACATCTGGGAGGCTTTCGGCACGAGCAACGGCCTGGAAGGTGGAAAGGGTTTCATGCTCGGCACCGCAAAGCCGGATCTGGCCGATATCGTGACAGTGACGTTATGGGGCACCATGGCCAGCCGCTTCGGCGCGATCGCTGCCATGCTCGCAGAACATGCGCCTGCAACAATGGACCTGGTCCAGCGTCTGCGCGCTCAACCTGCCTTGGCGACACTCGAGGCAAAGAGCGTGAAGCGCTATGGCGACGCCTATTGCGGCGGAGAAATCGAGAAGTCTCTGCGCGCAGTTCTGCCTGCCGGCGACGGTTCTCCTGCTTGAGATAGTCCCAGGCTTCCTGCGACAGGTCGTGCGTTTCCCAGGTCATGCGCCAGTCGTCGATCATGCCGCACAGCTGTTCGACAGGACCATTCATGAAGGCCTGCTCCGCGTCGGTCAGCCGGGCGGGCGGCACGGCAAGGAGCTGATTCCAATCCGGATCGGTAAAGAGGGCCGCGTCCCACCAGCTGTTGCCGGCCTCGATCGCTTCGCTCTCCGTGGCGGAAAGGGCGGGCAGGGCTGCCTCGACGAGGGAGAAGATCGGGCGGGCCAGGATTTCACGGCGGGCGTTGGCAAGCATCATCTCTGTCCTTGCTCGCCCCATGGAAGCCCCCGCACATGATCCGTCGCGACCGGAAGCCTCGCCTGAAAGTCAGCCGCAATATGCCCGCAACCCAACAGCAGGTCCGGTAGCATGCGCTATGAAGCGCTCTACGGACAAAGAGGGACCTTTGCCTTGTTGACGACCGCCCGCAAGGATCAGGCTAGCTTGTCGCCAATCCACCTTGCCAGTGCGTCCTTTGCGACGGGTTTGGTGTCGAGTGCGATGTCGGTCACGTCAATTTGGCGTCGACGTTGGTTGCGAACTATTGTCGCTATTCACCTCGTCTGCGCCGGTTTGGTCGGCCCTGAAATAGCCGATCGCAACAACGATAAGCAGAACCGCGATGACCAGCGCCAGGCTTGTCACGAGGATGGATCGGGTCACGGTCGTTCGCGATCCGCTGCGCGCCTCGACTTTCGAAAGGTGGGTTACCGTTTCGCCGTCTTCCTGTCGTTTCTCCATATTCTCTCTCCTTGCCCCTTTGTCTCACCTCAGCGGCGGGTCGGGGCTATCCGCCAGATGCTGTTGGACAGATCATCCGCGACTAGCAGCGCGCCATGAACCGGATCATAGCTAACGCCCACCGGACGTCCGCGTGCATGTCCATCCTTGATGAACCCGGTCAGAAAGTCCTGGGGCTTGCCGGTCGGGCGGCCATTGGCGAAGGGGATGAAGACCACCTTGTAGCCGGCCAGATCCTGCCTGTTCCAGCTGCCATGCTGCCCGACGAAGGCGCCCTGCGCATAGGCCGGGCCAAGATCTGGTCCGGTTGCGAAACTGATGCCGAGTGCCGCGACATGGGATCCCAGGGCATAATCGGGTCGGATCGCGCGTCGCACCATATCGGGCTGCTGCGGACGCACGCGCGGGTCAACATTCTGTCCCCAATAGCTGTAAGGCCAGCCATAAAAGGCCCCTGGGCGAACCGCGGTCATATAATCGGGCACCAGTTGCGGTCCGAGCTCGTCGCGCTCGTTCACCACGGCCCAGAGCCGGCGCGTCTGCGGCTCCACAGCAAGCGCTGTCGGATTACGGATGCCGGAGGCATAGGTGCGATGCATGCCGGACCGGCGATCAACTTCCCAGATGACGGCGCGATCTTCCTCCACCGCCATGCCGCGTTCGCCGACATTGCTGTTGGAACCGATACCGACATAGAGCTTTGATCCGTCCGGGCCGGCTGCCAGCGACTTGGTCCAGTGATGATTTATGCGCGAGGGCAATTTGGTCACCTCGACGCCGGGCGTGGTGATGCGCGTTTCGCCTTCGCGATAGGGAAAGCGTAGCAGCGCGTCCTGTGTCGCGACATAGAGCTGGCCCTCGACCAGGGCGAGGCCATAGGGCGCATTCAATCCGGTGATGAGCGGACTGCGCAATTCGGCGCGACCATCGCCATCGGCATCGCGCAGCAGGGTGACGCGATTGCCGCCCTTGACCGAAGTCTTCCCCATGGCCTTGATATAAGTCGCGATCACATCCTTGGGCCGCAGGGCGGGGGCCGATCCCCCTGACCCTTCTGCCACCAGAATGTCGCCATTGGGCAGCACCAGCATCTGGCGCGGAATGGCAAGTCCCGTGGTGAAGGCCGTCACGGTAAAGCCGGCCGGGGCTGTCGGCTTTTCATTGCCCCAGCCCGCCGGTGTCGCGATTTTCATCGGCGGCAGCAATGTCTGGCGCTGATCGGGCAGGTCCGGCCGCGCGCCGGTCTGCTCAAGTCCGGGCTGGCTGCGGCCACAGGCGGCAAGGGCCAGAAGACTGGCGCTCAGGATGACGGCGCGCACGGTCATGGCCGAACCTCCCGATAGCCGGCGAAGGCAATCCAACCGGCGGCAAGGGCAGCCAAGCTGCTGAGGAGGGAGAGGATGAGGCCGTTGGTTCCGACCGAACTCCAGCCATCGCGACTATGCTGGAAGGCGTTGATGAGCCCGCAGACCCACATCAGCGCCAGCAACAGCAGATAAAGGCCATGCTGCCGACGTGCCGGCCCTTTGGCGCGCGCCAGCGCGATCAAGGTCCATAGCAGTACCAGGCCGCCGCCGATCAGCGCGCCGGTGATCAGCCAGGCCGAAAAGTTGCCCCACTGGATTTCGGCGCTGTTGAGATAGGTGATGTCCGACAGAAGGGCAGCGGGAAACAGGGCAACCGGCCACGCGAGCAGCAGGCCGTGAAGCGGATGGAGCAGGGGCCGGGTGCGCGGCGGGGCGCTGGGCAAGACAGGTCTCCGTGTCGAAGGAAGAAGGATCCCTCGCCAATGCGCCGAATGGCGTTTGGTTTCGCCGACACCGGCAATTCATCCACTTGTTACGAAACAGAAATGTTTGAACCGGATGTCGCTTCGCGTGTTGCACGGAAGACGCTGCGCATCGGATGCGGCGCGAAAGGGGTGACGCGGGCGCAATGCGCAATCCATGGTTCTGGAGCATTTCGCTGCTCGGCCTTGGCGCCTGCAATGCGCAGCAGTCGGCCCTCCATGTCTTCGGTGCCGAAGCACGGCAGGTGCGCGAGATGGCGATCCTGTTGACCATCGGTGCGGCGATCATCCTTTCGATCATGGTCCTTATCTATGTTCGCGCGCTTCGCGCTCCGGAAGGGGCGCTCAGCCATCGTGGCGGCATGCGGATCATCTTGTGGCTGGGCGCCATCGGCCCGGCCTTGATCCTTGGCGCGCTGCTTCTCTATGCTTTGCCTGCCATGCGCCCGCGCGACACGGCGCCTGGCGACCTCACCATTCGGGTCGAGGGCGAGCAATTCTGGTGGCGGGTCGCCTATGGGGCATCACGCGCAGGGCCTGGACTTGTTTCTGCCAATGAGATCCGCATTCCCGTGGGGCGGACGGCGATCCTTGAACTTGGCGCGCAGGACGTGATCCACAGTTTCTGGATTCCCGGTCTTGCCGGCAAGATGGACATGATTCCCGGACGGACCAACCGGCTGGTCGTGCGCGCCGAAAAGGCCGGCCGCTTCCGGGGCGTTTGCGCGGAGTTTTGCGGCCTGTCGCACGCGCTAATGGCCTTCGACGTGATCGCCATGAGCCCCGCGGATTTCGATGCATGGCTGGCGGGCGCGCGCGGCGCCGGCAAGGGCCTGGTCCCATCGAGGGGCCAGGCGCTTTTCGATGCGCATGGCTGCGGCGCCTGCCATGCCATCCGGGGAACCGCGCATGATGCGGCAATTGGGCCTGACCTTAGTCGTTTTGGACAGAGGCGGACGCTGGGGGCCGGGATATTGCCACCGACCACCGCCAATATCGCCGCCTTCATCCGTGCGCCCCAGATCGCAAAGCCAGGCGCGCGCATGCCCGCCTATCCCCAGCTGTCCGAGCAGGAGGCCATTGCCATTGCCCAGTATCTCAAGGGGCTGAAATGAGCCTCCATGATCAGGATGACCCGGCGCTCCGCGCTGCGCAGGAAGAAAGGTTGCGGGCAGTGTGGGCACCGCCCAAGGGGCTCTTCCTGCGCTGGACCGACTGCAACAATAATCGCGTCGGTGTCTGGTATGTGCTGACCGCCTTTGGCTTCATGCTCTTTGCCGGCGTGCTCGCGCTCATCATGCGCACCCAGCTTGCCGTGCCCGACAATGATCTGGTCGGGCCTGGTACCTTCAACCAGCTCTTTACCCTGCACGGCTCGATGATGATGTTTCTCTTCGCCGTGCCGATGTTCGAGGCGGTATCGATCATCTTGCTGCCGCAATTGCTGGGCGCGCGCGACCTTCCATTCCCCCGCCTGTCGGCCTTTGGCTACTGGTCCTTCCTGATCGGCGGGCTGTTCGTCGGGGGATCGATCTTCTTCAATGCCGCCCCTGACGGCGGCTGGTTCATGTATCCTCCGCTGACCACCCGGACCGACCTGTCGGGGCTCGGGGCCGATATCTGGATGCTCGGCCTTTCCTTCATCGAAGTGTCGTCGGTCGCCGCCGCAGTCGAACTGATCGTCGGCGTGCTCAAATGCCGACCGCCGGGCATGCGGCTCAACCTCATGCCGCTATATGCCTGGTATATTCTGGTCGTGGCGGTGATGATCCTCTTTGCCTTTCCACCGCTCATCGCCGGCGACATATTGTTCGAAATGGAAAGGCTGCTCGACTGGCCCTTCTTCGATGCGCGCCGGGGCGGGGATCCACTCTTGTGGCAGCATCTGTTCTGGATCTTCGGTCATCCCGAGGTCTACATCATATTCCTGCCCTCGATCGCGCTCTTCGCGATGCTGGTGCCGACCTTCGCCAACCGCCATCTCCTAGGCTATCCGTGGATCGTGCTGGCGGCCGTGGGCACCGCTTTCCTGTCTTTCGGGTTGTGGGTCCACCACATGTTCACCACCGGGCTGCCAAAGATTAGCCTGGCCTTCTTCTCGGCCGCCTCCGAAGCCGTGGCCATTCCGACCGGCGTCCAGATATTCGTGTTCATAGCGACGCTGTGGGCAGGGCGGGTCACCTGGTCGACACCCCTTCTCTATGCGACCGGCAGCCTTGCCATTTTCGTGATCGGTGGTCTTACCGGCGTGATGGTGGCGGTGGCACCGTTCGATTGGCAGGCGCATGACAGCTATTTCGTCGTCGCCCATCTCCATTATGTGCTGATCGGCGGCACGCTGATGCCGCTTTTTGCCGGCCTTTATTATTATTGGCCATTGGTGACGGGCAAGAAGCTGTCCGACCGGCTCGGCCGGATCGCTTTCTGGATGCTGTTTGTCGGTGCCAACCTGACCTTCTTTCCGATGCATCTTTCGGGGCTGATGGGCATGCCGCGCCGCGTCTTCACCTATCCTGCCGAATTGGGGCTGGGCGGGCTCAACATGGCTTCCACCCTGGGCGCCTGGCTGTTCGCTGCGGGGGTGGCGGTGATATGCGTCGATCTCTGCATGTCGCCGCGCCGGGTTCGGGCTGTCCGCAATCCCTGGAATGCGGGCACCCTGGAATGGCTCGCCCATCCCGAGGATGAGGATTGGGGCATAAGGTCGGTGCCATTGATCGAGAGCCGCTATCCGATCTGGGACCAGACAGATTTCGTGCGCAAGGTGGATGAGGGCCGCTTCTTCCTGCCCGATGCAGAGGAAGGGCGACGCGAGACGATCGTGACGAGCGTCCTCGATGCCAGGCCATTGGCGGTGATCCGTTTGGGGACGCCGAGCATCAGGCCCATGCTGACGGCGGTCGCGCTCGGCGGGGTCTTCATCCTCACCACCTATCATCTCTATTGGGCTGCGCTCGTCAGTGGCATCGCCACACTCGCGCTCGCCCTGTGGTGGCTATGGACCGGGACGGCTGAAATTCCGGAAAAGCCCTGCAAACCGATCGGACACGGCCTTGAACTGCCGCTATATCTGTCCGGGCCATCGGCGCCGGGCTGGTGGGCGATGTTCATTACGATGATGGCCGATGCGACGGCCTTTTCCGGGCTCGTCTTCGGCTATTTCTTCTTCTGGACCCGCCACGCGGATTTCCCGCCGGTGGCTCTGGCGGACGGGCCCGGCTTGGCCTGGCCGATGATTGCGCTCTTCCTGGGGATAGCAAGCTGGCTGCTGACGCTAGGCGCGCGCGAGGTGCATGCCCGCAAGTATGTGGGCATGGCCCGGCTTTTCCTCCTGGTCGCGCTGGTGCTCAGCCTTGCCGGAATTGGGGCGGGTCTGGCCGGACCATGGACCCATGGCATGGACCCGCAGGCGCACAGCTATCCTGCAATCGTGTGGACTCTCGCGATCTGGGCCACGGCCCATGCGGGCGTTGCCGCCATCATGCAGGGCTATGCGCTGGCGCGCAGTCTCGCCGGGCGGATGGACCCGGTGCATGACGCGGATCTGCGCAACGTCACCGTCTACATGCATTTCTACGCGCTGACCGCGATCGTCACCTATGCGACGATCGGCCTGTTCCCGGAGGTCGCATGAGCGAGCGACGCAGATGGCATGAGCGGCTCAAGGTCACGCTCTGGACGCTCATCATTCCACCAGCGATCTGGGCGGGACATTTCCTGGCGTCCTATCTCTGGGCGGCCATCTCCTGTGCCAAGGCCGGGCGCTTTGCCAGTTTCCCGATGCTGTTCGTCGTCGGCACGATGCTCGCGCTGCTGATGATAGGGCTTTCGGGATGGATCGCCTGGGCGCAGGCGCGCCTGCCCGGCAATCCGCCGCCCCATGAGGATTCGACCCGGATCGACCGGCTCCGTTTCCTGGCCAAATCCACCTTGCTACTGGCGGGGCTGAGCTTCGTCGGCGTGTTGTTCACGGCGCTTCCGGTTATTTTCCTGCGGGATTGCCGATGAAGCGCGCCGCACTTTTCGCCGGTCTGGCGCTGGTTCCGACAGGGTGGCTCCTGGCTGTGCTGCCGCTTGGCATGGTTGGTCATATGGCAGGCCATATGATTGCCGTAGCGATTGCAGCGCCTTTTCTTGCCCTTGGCCTGTCTCAAGGGCGGCTTGATCCTGCGCGTCTCTGGCCCGGCCTCACAAGCCCGATGGCGATGATGCTGGTGGAACTTGTCACGGTCTGGCTCTGGCACCTGCCGGCCCTTCGCGCGGCGACAATGACCTCCTTCCCATTGCTCGGGCTCGAGCAGCTCTGTTTCCTTGGCGCAGGTCTGCTGCTCTGGTCATCGGTGCTCCGCGCCGATCATCGGGCCGCTGGCATCGGTGCCTTGCTGCTGACATCGATGCACATGACGTTGCTCGGTGTCCTGATCGGCCTGGCGCCACGGCCTCTCTACGCGGCGGCGGATCATCATCATCTGGCCGGCATGGACCCGCTGATCGACCAGCAACTGAGCGGTGTCCTCATGCTGCTGGTCGGCGGGGCCAGCTATTTCATCGGCGGTCTCGTCCTGTTGGCGAGCCTCCTTCGCCAGAGGGGGGCGGCATGATCATTCGCATCAGCTTGAAGCGTGCAATTGTCGCGTTGCTCGGACTTGGGGTTCTCGGAATGCTGTTCGCCTGGTCCGGGGCCATGCAGATTTCCGCGTCGTCGGGCCATTGGCGTATTACCGACTGGTTCCTTCACTGGACGATGCGCAATTCCGTGCGGACTTATGCCTGGCTGGACGCACCGCCCGATCCGCTCGATGGTGAGGGCCTGGTCAGTGCAGCGGGGCATTTTCGTCAGGCCTGCCAGGTCTGTCATGGCGCGCCGGGTGTACGGCCATCACCCGTGATGCAGCAGGCAACCCCGCCGGCGCCTGATCTTGCCCGGACGGCAGGGGAATGGCGGGATCGCGAATTATTCTGGATCATCCGGCATGGCGTCAAATTCACCGGCATGCCGGCCTGGGCGGCGGCTGATCGACCGGACGAAGTAAGGCGCATGACCGCTTTCGTCCGGCGCTTGCCGCAGATGACGGCGGCGCAATATCAAGCGCTGACCCAGGCTGGCGAGGAGGGACGTCTGCCCGGCGTTGCTCCGGCAACCTTGTCGGCATGCACAAGCTGCCATGGCGTCGATGGTCGGGGGAGGGAGCAATCCGATATTCCGGTCCTGGCTGGGCAGAGCGCGTCCTATCTGTTCGCCAGCATGCGCCAATATGTGTCGGGGAAGCGCAGCAGTGCGGTCATGCAGACGGCGCTGGCAACGACCGGGCGCGAGGAAATGACGAGGCTCGCGACCTATTTCTCTGCGATGCCCGGTCTGGCGAATATTGCGACCACACGCAGTTCACCGGGGCTGGACCGTTTCGGCCAGCCCCTGCCCGCCTGCAGCAATTGTCATGCAGTCGGCAAGGCGGCGCCCATTCTTGCCGGGCAGAAGCCAGGCTATCTTGCTGCGCGCCTGCGGCTTTGGCAGCAAGACGATAATGTCATCGACGCGCGCCTGCCGCCAGACACCATGGCGATGATAGCAAGACGTATCCCGATCGATCAGATCGATGAACTGGCACGGACCGTGGCGCAGCCCAGGTCGGACTAACGGGTTATCGCCCGGTCAGGCGTGCATGTTGACCCAGATGAAAGCCAGGATGGCTGCAACGATGAACGCGAAGACGAGGTAGAGCGCAAGGCGACTGGTGGCCTTGCGGGCAGGACGCTCCTTGTGATGGGGCATTATGATCCTTTCATGCTGATCTTCTCCCATCAACGCATGGCGGGGTTCATGGTGCCCGAAACGGATCATAGATCCGGCAGGGTCTGCGCAGCGAAGCCCCAGCCTTTGAGCTTCCCCGCGCGCTCCCCCAATATTTCGGCATCTCCAATGTCGTAGGGATGGGCGTCCTGCAAATCGTTCAATTCGTCCCAGTCGACCGGTATGGCTACGGGCGCGCCGGCACGCGCGCGCGCCGAGTAGGGGAGGATGGCGGTGCTGCCGCGCTGATTGCGCAGCCAGTCGATGAATATGCGATCCTTGCGCTTGGCCTTGCTCATCGTGGCGACAAAGCGATCGGGTTCTGCCGCGCTCAAGGCCTGGGCGAAACGGGCGGCGAAATCCTTATGTGCGTCCCAGTCGTGAGTGGGGCTGAGGGGGACGACGACATGGACCCCCTTCCCTCCCGACAGCATGGCGAAGGAGATCAGACCGATGTCGCGTAGATGATCGCGAATATCCTTTGCCGCTTCACGCACCCGTGCAAAATCCATGCCCTCGTCGGGATCAAGATCGAAGATCATGCGATCGGGCTTCTCGACGGCATCGGCACGGCTCGCCCAGCCATGAAATTCAATCGTACCCATCTGGACGCAGGCGATCAGGCCATCGGCATCGTCGACATAGAGATAATCTTCCGAGCCGCCGTCTTTTTCGCGGATCGCAACATGGCGGACATGATCGCCAAAGGCGCCGCTGTCATGTTTCTGGAAAAAGCATTTCTTCGCGCGGCCCTGGGGGCATCGCACAAGACTGATCGGCCGATTGGCGGCGAAAGGTAGCATAAGCGGGGCGATCCGCGCGTAGTAATCGGCCAACTCCCCTTTGGTCTGCCCGCTCTCCGGGAAAATCACGCGCGCGCGATTGCTGATCTTGATGGCCGTGGCCGAAAGAGGAGTCGGGACCGCTTTTTCGGGCTTGACCGTCTTTGCCAACTTGTCGCTTCTTAGCCCCAGAAAACTGCCATGTCGCACGAGACCCTCCCTTGTGAACTCGGCAAAACCGACTTCCGCAACGAGCTTGGGTTTGACCCATTGGACGCCGCGCGCTTGGGCGGCGGAAATGATGATCTGCGACGTGCCGGTCGCAATCGGACTCATGGCCTCGGCCAGGTCGGTCATTGTGGCGGCATCGAAACCAGTGCCGACCTTGCCCTTATAGACCAGTTCACCGCCTTCATGCTGCCCCAGTAGCAGGGAGGAGAAGGCACGCCCTTTTACCTTGCTACGGGTCCAGCCGACGATCACGAATTCCTGCCGACGGGTGCATTTGACCTTCACCCAGGCGCGTGTCCGTCCGCTGCGATAGGGCGCATCGACGCGCTTTGCGATAATGCCTTCCTGCCCGGCCTGACAAAGCGATCGGTAGAGCTTCTCGCCCGAACCGATCAGGTGATCGGCAACGTGGATCGGTTGATCTGCATCCGCCAATAAGGCTTCGAGCCGCTCCTTTCGCTCGATTGCGGGGAGAGACTTCAAATCCATGCCATCAAGGGAAAGAAGATCAAAAGCGAAAAAATGGAACGGCGTGTCGGCTCGCTCCGCGCCATGGCCCCGTTTCAACACCGCCTGCAGCGCCGAAAAACTGGGATTGCCGTCAGCGTCAAAGGCGATGATCTCGCCGTCGATCAATGCAGGCGGGAGGTCGAGCGCTTTTATGGCACCGGCCAAAGCACCAAATTTGTCCGTCCAGTCCAGGCCGCTGCGCGTATATATTTTTATCGCTTCGCCACTGACTGCAACGAGCGCGCGATATCCGTCATATTTGATCTCGTGCAGCCATTCGTTGCCGACCGGTACATGGTCGACCAAAGTTGCAAGCTGCGGCTTGATGAAGCGCGGCATAGCCTCCGTTCTGGCCTTCGCCTTCATCTTCGTCTTGCCGATCTTTGCATTATGCGCGTTTGCCGCCTGCATCCTATCCGTGAATGTCTTGCCCCTCGCGCCTTTCAACGACTGCGTGCCGGCGATGTCCCCGGCGATTTGCGCCATTGAGCGGTCAGTCAGAACACTTGTCAGCGCGCGCTCGACCAGATCGCCATTCCGGCGGGCTTCGCCATCCTCAATCTTGCGGAGCAACCAATTCTCGCGCTTTTCGCCCGCGCGCCCCTTCATCCGTACCAGCAGCCATTCCCCCTTCATCCGTTCGCCATGCAGGATGAAATGGAGATGGCCATCCTCTATATCCTTCGCGCTCTTTCCCGGGATCGGTTCCCACCAACCGCGGTCCCAGAGCATCACACTGCCGCCGCCATATTCGCCCTTGGGAATATTACCCTCGAAACTGCCATAGCTCAGAGGATGATCTTCGGTGCGGACAGCAAGCCGCTTGTCATCGGGATCCAGGCTCGGCCCCTTGGTGACGGCCCAGCTCTTGAGCACGCCATCGACTTCCAGCCGGAAGTCCCAATGCAGCCTTGTGGCGGCATGTTTCTGGACAACGAAACTGTTACCGCCCTTCTTTGCCATCTTGCCTTCAGGCTCGCTGGTGCGATTGAAGTCCCGTTTGGCATTATAGGAGGCAAGGGGATGGAGCCGGCTCATTCGCCCTGTCGCTCCTCGGACGCGAGCCAGCGCCGTTCCACAAATCCCAGCAGGCTGAGCATGAGGATCGCGACGAGAGTGGCACTGGCGACCAGGGGCCAGAGGGCAGCGCCGGAAGCGATTCCGATCATCGACGCCAGCCAGATATGGGCTGCCGTGGTCAGATTCTTGATCTCACCCTTGCTGAATATGATGAGGCCAGTCGCTATGATGCCCGAAAATGCGGCAGAAGCTTCGAAGACCCGCAGGGGATCTATATTTCCCTCGCCTTGCAACTGATTGTGCAGCGCGATTGCGCAGACAGTCATGAGGGCGCTGGTGAAGCAGATGAGGCCATGGGTGCGTAGCCCCGCTGCATGGCCGCGTATCTGTCGGTCGAGCCCCAAAAGCAGGCCGAGCAGAGCAGCAATGCTCAGGCGCAGCATGACCGGCCCGTCGATAAGGTGGAGCGGGGTATCGGGATTCAGCGTCATCACGCACTTTTGCGCTTGGCTGCAGTCGCACGCCTATTGCCAGTGTCTGTCGCCGAACCGCTTTTCGACCTCTTCTTCGTCGCTGGGGTGCGAGCCGTTTCTCCTGCTGACTTCTTGAGCGCCGCCATCAGGTCGATGACATTGCCGCCCTTGCGCGCCGGCTCATCGTCCACCTCTTCTATTATCCGCTTCCCCTTGGCCTTTTTCTTCTTTTCGATCAGGCGATGGAGCGCATCGACATAGCGATCGCGAAACTCTTCCGGCTTGAAGGGCGCCGTTCGCTTGTCGATGATGCTGGTAGCAAGATCGAGCATGTCCTCATCCGCCGTATCGGCAGGCAAACCTCGGAAATATGTCTGCGCCTTGGTTACCTCGTCGGCATAGCGCAGAACTTCCATGACCAGCCCCCGTCCACAGGGTTTGATCGATACCAGCTGTTCCCGTCCACGGACCGACAATTGGCCAAGTCCGACCTTCTTTGCCTTTCGCAGCGCATCCCGCAGCACGGCATAGGCCTCTTCTGCGAGGTCATCGGCGGGTACGACGAAATAGGGCTTCTCGTAATAAAGAACGTCGATCGCATCGGCCTCGACAAACTGGACGAGGTCGAGGGTCTTGCGGCTCTCAATCTTGACCGCTTCGATTTCCTCCTGTTCGAGCAGCACATAATTGCCTTTTGAAAGCTCGAACCCCTTGAGGATCTCATCTCGGTCGACGGGCCCCACGCCGCTCACGACCTTTTCATAATGAATGGGTTTGCCGGTGGGCTCGTGAATCTGACGAAAGCTGACCGCCGCACCCGATTTGGTTGCGGGATAGACTTCGACCGGGATGGACACCAGTGCCAGCTTGATCTGGCCCTGCCAAAATGCGCGTGCAGCCATGTGCGACCTCCCCGATGAGAGCGTGCAATCGGCAAGTTGGTTCCGTGATAGCCTCCAACAGAAAGCCGACAGCACAGCTTCGCCATTCCCATGGGGTGGCAAGGCAAATCACTCATCTTCATGTTGCTACCATCTGGCACCGGCACCTGATCGGGGCGTGTCGCTGAACTTTCGTGCACGCGGAAGTTGCACAGCAGCGGCATCGCTCAGCCAATTCTCCCTCGATCCGCAGAACCCATTACGCGCCCAGGTGTTCTTTCCGCGAAGAAGGGATGGGCGCGTTCTGCTGATCCTGGCCCCTCAAGGAGATGACACATGCCGCTCAAGGCGCTGGCGCTTAACTGCACGCTCAAGGCGGACTCCCGCCAGGAGAGTTCGACCGACGCGATGATCGCCGTGTTGACGAAGGCCTTCAGCAAGAATGATGTGACGGTCAGCGAAACGGTCCGGGTTGCAGCCCTTGACATCAGGCCAGGCGTCAGCTCCGACGAAGGGGATGGCGATGCGTGGCCTGGACTGCGCGAGAAGATACTCGCTCATGACATAGTGATCTTCGGAGGACCGATCTGGATGGGGCAGATCAGCAGCATCGCCAAACGCGTCCTGGAACGGATGGATGCCTTCCTCTCCGAGACCGACGATGAGGGTCGGATGCCGAGCTATGGGAAGGTCGCTGTCGCAGCAATCGTGGGTAATGAAGATGGCGCCCACTTCTGCTCCGCTCAGCTGTTTCAGGCTTTGAACGATGTGGGCTGGACGATCCCCGCTGTTGCGGCCTGCTATTGGGTCGGCGAAGCGATGGGGGCGGTCGATTTCAAGGATCTCGGCGAGACGCCGGAGGCGGTAATGAAGACGGCGAAAATGGTCGCCGGCAATGCCGCGCATCTCGCAAGCCTGCTTCAGTCCAGCCCTTATCCAGGCTGAACGCGATGGCCGGTCTGTCAAGCCAAATCCGCGAGAATATCGTCCTCTATGGCGCGCTTTTCGCCAATGTCGGGATAGCGGTCGCCAAGTTCGTGGCGGCGGCGATCAGTGGCTCTTCTTCCATGCTGACCGAGGGTGTCCACTCGCTGGTCGACAGCGGAAATCAGGTTCTGCTGCTCTATGGTCAGGCAAAGGCCAGACGTCCCGCCGACGCCACCCATCCCTTCGGCTATGGCCGCGAACTCTATTTCTGGGCCTTCGTCGTCGCGATCCTTATCTTTGCCGTCGGCGCGGGCGTTTCGGTCTACGAGGGCTGGTTGCACATCGCCGAACCTGAGCCCTTGCGTGATCCGACGATCAATTATGTGGTGCTGGGTGTTGCTGTGCTGCTTGAAGGAACAAGCTGGTTCATCGCGGTGCGCGAATTCAACGGCAAGCGCGGTGCCAGCAGTTGGTGGCAATCGATCCGCCGATCCAAGGATCCCGCCGGGTTCATTGTCCTGTTCGAGGACAGCGCTGCGCTGATCGGCCTCGCCATTGCAGGCATCGGCGTCTGGGCCAGCCACTATTTCGCAAATCCACGGATTGACGGTTTTGCATCGATTGCCATTGGTCTCATTCTGGGTGGGGTCGCTATTCTGCTTGCGCGCGAAGCCAAGGGCCTGTTGATCGGCGAAAGCGCCGACCCGGCGATCATTTCGGTTCTATGGACCATTCTCGCCAAGCGGTCGCAGATCAGCGCGGTCAATCATGTCCGTACGATCCATACCGCGCCTGATGCCGTTTTCGTAGCGATCAGTGCTGATTTCGTCGACGATCTGCCGATGGGAGATGCAGAGCGTCTGATCGAGGATATTGAACGCGAAATGAAGGCTTGCGTCCCCGATCTGACGTCCATTTACATCCGGCCGGAAAAGCAGTCGGATGCTGTGCGACAAACACCGCCGGCCTAATTTCCTTCCTCGCGTCCAACAGGCGGGATGAAGCTCACCTGTGCCAACCGCCACGACCTGTCCTCACCCTCCGGCCAATAATGGCGCGGGTGACGACATTCGCCCGGTGGATGCGTGTCATGCACTTCGGCCCGAATAAGGCGGCCGGTTTCCCGTAGCCGTATTGTGGCACCGGGAAATTCAGCGCTGAGGCGATCACACAGACTTTGCGCATCATTCGAAAGATCAGTGCTGGAAAGCGCCCTTGGCGCACCATCGACCAGTTCTGCCGTGGAAGAGCGCAACGCCTTGATACCGTCATTGAGGACATCGAGCGAAATGATAGCTGCTGCCAACGAGTCAGCCCACCACCAGCCAAGCCCCAGCCCAATGACACCGGCGAGCCCCGCCGCCCCGGTCAGCCAATTGGCCTTGTTCATGAGTGCGTCGGTATGCAGCAGCTTGTCGTTGAGAGCCTGCGCCAGCGGAAGTTCCTTCCGGCCGATGAAGAGCGGCGGGATGAGGGAGTAAATCTGGGCGGCGATCATCAGCCATCCCAACCAGATATCATGCCCCAGAATGACGATCGATCCGACGGTCGCGTGCTCCTGCGAGCCCAGCGCCATCATCGCATTGTAGAGGAGCAGCGCGCCGACGGCAGTCAGTGCAACAGCCGCCACAAAGAAACCAAGGCCGTTGACCCGCTCGAAACCGAAAGGAAAGCGGCGCGATCGATGGGCGCGACGCTCCAAATGCGCGGCGATCAGGAACATGACAGGCGGAACCAGGCCCAGCGTGTCCTCTATCCACGCGGTCTTCATCGTCTGGCTCTGACCAAGCACTAGGCCCATCGTCACGATGATGGTTAGAGTCCAGAAGATGTTCCAATATTCCAGGCGCACCGCCCGCGCCATCGTCTCGCGCAGTTCATCGGGAAGACTTGTATCGCTCATTCGTCGCGCGCCTCCTGCGAAATCGCGCGGCTCGCACGCTCGACTGTCATGATCCACCGGTTCTCGCCGTTGCGCATGGCCGCCTTGAGTTGCAGCGGCGTGTCTTTCGTTCCTGTCGTCGAGAGAGGCGGACCAAATGCCACATCCATCGCCCAGGGGCTCTCGGCCGAAAAACGTCCGATCACCAGGTCAAGCGTACCGTCGTCAAGCTGCTGGAAAAGTGCCTCGCCCGCGCCTGGCCGCCATTGTGCCTTCGCGCGGGTTCGCCGCTCAATTTCATGTACCAGCGTCCGGACTTGTGCGGCTTCGTGCACAGTTGGATCGGCGAGTGCGACCGTGAAGGTTCGTTGCTCTGCAATCCGCTTCGATGTGCCGGCCGGATCGCGAGGCAATATATCGCATGCGGCGAGGAGAGAAACGGAAAGGATTATCGCGCGCTTCATTGTTCGCGCGTCCTGTGATCGATGCGAATGTGGAGGCGGCAAGAATGGAATTCATTTCGAGCCCGGTCGACTTTGCCAGCCTGCCAGGCCTGGATCATCTGTGCTGTTAGAGTGGCATCGGGGATATTGTCGCCGCCACAGTCCTGCGCTTTCCTGGGCCGTGCCCTGAGCGAGCTCGCGTCGAGGGCCGCTGCTCCGCGCGTCGAAGCACAAACGAAGGCAATCGAAGAGCGATTGATGATTGGGGATGCTAACTGGGCGGTTTCCGTCCTGCCGCTGAATAGGGCTGCGCTTTGCGGGACCAGAGCATCGCGCATCTGGGCATCTGCCTCTTCCATATGTCTCACCGCCTGGGATGATCCGGCTCGCCTCCTCGGCGCGAAGAGGACACCATCACATTCTTCGGAATAGTTGCAGGCTGATAACGTCTGGTAGCGAAAAAGAGCCATCGCTCTGGCGGAGAGGCTTCGCTGAAAAACGGCCGACCTCGTATAAGGGGCTCATCTCCATGTCATGATGGTGGAGGGCGATCATCTGCACCCTCGCAAAAGTTCATCGATATACTCGGCTACCGCCGTTGCGGCCGCGCGCAGCGGCTCGTCGATATGGATGTAGCGCTGCGTGACGCCGCGGGACGCGTGTCCCAGCAGTGCCGCAATCGTGAGTTCGGAGTAGCCAAGCCCGCCTGCGACACTTGCGAAAGTGTGGCGCAAGACATGCGGTGTCACGCCTTCGACTCCTGCTCGATGGCAAATTCTATCCAAGACCCGCACTATGCCGATGAAGTGGCCTTCTCCCCAATCGGCTGGGAAGAAATATCGCGAACCCGAATCGGCCTGCGCCGAAAGAAGCTGGAGAGCAGGCTGACCTATCACGCGTCGTTGCGCCCCCGTTTTTGTCGTCCTGAAGTGAATCGCGCTCTCCTCATCAAGGAGCCAGTCGCGCTCAAGACTGAGTGCTTCGAGCCGACGAAAGCCAGTCAGCAACAGCAATCGGATCACGGCTATCCCGGTAGGATGCTCGTCATCTGCCTCAGCTTCTCTGAGCGCTATGCCGAGCTTCCTGATCTCAGCCTGAGAGAGCCACCTCATTTTGGGCGTGCTCGCAATTCTGCGAATGCCCCTCGCGGGATTTTTGTCGATTTCGCCAAGTCGCACGGCATGTTCGAAAATCGAGTGAAGCGTAGACATGCAGCGCGAGGCTACGCCTTCGCCGCCTTTGGTGGCTCCCCCACGACTGCCCACCCTGGGCTTGGAGGTCGCACCAGCAGCGATGTCGGCTTGGGCGCCTTCGATATCACCGAGCTTCAATGTGGCAATTATTCTGTGGCCTAGCAACGGACGGATGTGGGCATCGACACGACTTCGATCCATCGTCAGAGTGGATGCCTTGATCGGTTTGCGGCTTCTGCCGATGATTTTGCCGGCTGAGGCTCGCTCAAGGTACCAGTCACAAATCTGGTCTACAGTATAGCCCTGCCCGCTCGACCGGGCATCCTCGACAGGGTCTCGCCCATTGGCGACATCGCCAAGGATGATGCGAGCCTGCCGCCTGGCTTCCTCCACGGTCATCAACCCGAACCGACCAATCACCTTTCGACGGCTCTGTCCGTTCGGCAAACGGTACTGAACGACGAAACTTCGCCGGCTCTGGCCGATAGAAACACCGAAGCCACGCAGCTCGCTGTCCCACAGAAGATGATTCGAACCCTTGACCCCATCTTTCGAAGGTTTCTGAGCTTCGATGAGCGTTTTTGTGATTTTCGCCATGATTTCAGTCGCCTGCCAAATGACCCAAAAATCTGCTTACTTTTTCCGGATTTCGACCTGATTTTGCTTATTTTATAAGTCCTGGAGGTCAAATCCGGGCGCAGGGCAGGATAACACTGACGAATCCCGATCGCAAATAAACGGCAGAAATACGTGCTTTTTGCCGTTGTAGCGTAAAATCGAAAAAGACAGAAAATACGCTTCTGGCGAATTGCCAAGGTTGGGGTCGAGGGTTCGAATCCCTTCGCCCGCTCCAGTTTCTCTCATCTCATTGAGAGAACAAGAAAAACTGTCGCACAGACGGTCCAGCACCAATATCGTATCCACAGTGATGCCGGTCGAGGTGTATCAACCCCTCTTAAATGCCGGAGCCGCTGCCTCGCTCATTTGCTTCCACTCGTTCCGCCGCAACTTTCGGGACGGACTGCGTGAGGCGAAAATCGATCGCGATGTCGCACTGGTGCTTGGTGCATCGGCTATCATACTGATCACCAATGGTCCCAGGGGCGAGGCCATTGCGCTCAACGCGCCGGCGGATGCGCCGCTGTCGGCTATACCCACCGCCTGTCTTGCATCCTAGGCCGCGCCATTTCTTGCGGCGGCTCGGGCCGGGGACGAAGCAACGCTCCAGATTCAGGGCCGGGCCGGACGGCGGCCGGCCTTCAACATCGTGGGGCGATGGGCGGCGCCAGCCTCGTCACGAAGGCGACCGTGGAGCAGGATGGGCAGTTGCGCCTATTGTCCAAGCCGAACGAGAAGCGCGCCTGCATCGTGACCGGACGAGAGGCAGCGCGCGCCAGGGAATATTTCGCCGGCTGGCCCGGCTGGATCGATCCCGGCATCGTCACCGATGGAGGCGCCGGTGAGGCAGGAACCGCGATCAAGGCGGGCTATTCCAACGTTATCGGGCTGATCGGGGCCAATCCCTACGATCATGTCGCCAGCGATACAGGGCGATCGTCGATGCGGGCTATATCCGCCAGACAGCGCAGGCGAGCCGCAAGTTGCCGCAATCGCTGTAAGGGAGAGCGAGCGAAAATATGGCTGACCACGGCCATGATCGGACGCTCAGCTGTGATCGTCCGATCACCATGTGCGGAGCGTCCGCATTTTTCAAAGCAATATATGGAAGTTAGGGATCAATCGGATGACTGTCGTTCCTCGTCCGAGGGCACTCGGTAGAGTTTGCGAGGAGATCTCTACCAAAAAATCCAGTATTTTGACTGATTTGGTCCTTTCATAATGAAACCATGCGGCCACCTGATTGCAGGGTAGGCGCGACCGACTTCCAATTTTTTACCCTTATTTATCCCGGAGGCAGAGACCTGCGATGTAGCCCGATTTCCGAGGTGCTGATGTTGACCTGCACCAATCTCGGAAAGGTAAGGATCATGAGGAAACATCTCGTTAGCGTCATCGCCGTCCTCGCGGCGATCAGTCCTGCTGCAGCTTATGCTGCTTATGTGCCACGGAGGCGATTGGTTGACGCCATGGACGCATGAGGATGCGTCGGTGATTAGAGGGCGATTTTCACTTCATTTGATAGATCGCTTCACAGATGGCGCGACGCTCCCGGTAAAACAGGCTATGTTCGCCGCGCTTTCTGGACGCTCGATCACAGGTGGGGCATGGACAATCGCGCAGGCGAGATGATGGTGTTCGTTCGGGTCGTCGAGGCGGGCAGCTTTTCCGAAGCCGCGCGGCTGATGCTGATGACGCCCTCGACCGTGTCCAAGCTGATCGCCCGGCTGGAAGCGCGGCTGGGCGTGCGCCTGATCGAGCGATCGACCCGGCGACTGGCGCTGACCGGCGAAGGTCAATTTTATTATGAACGCAGCCAGGCGCTGCTGGCCCAGATCGACGAGACCGAACAGCAGATCGCACAGGGCGGCGCGGAAGCCGAGGGGCTGGTCCGTGTCACCTCGTCCGTGACCTTCGGCACCACCGCGCTCGAACCGATCCTGCCGGCCTTTTTCGAGGCCTATCCCCGGATCATCGTCGACCTGTCGCTGTCGGACGAGGTGGTCGATCTGTATCTCGACCGCACGGATGTCGCGATCCGCGTCGGCAAGTTGCAGGATTCCAACCTGATGGCGCGCAGGATTGGTGAGACGCGGCGCCGGATCGTCGCCTCGCCCGCCTATCTCGCCCGGCATGGCACGCCGCGCACGCCGGAGGAACTGGTCGGCCATAACTGCCTTGGCTTCAATTTCCGGCGCGCCATGCCGGTCTGGCCGATGCGCGAGGGCGGCCGGATCGTCGAGCGGATGCTGAGCGGGTCGCTGCTGGCCAATAATGGCGAGACGCTGCGACGGATGGCGCTGGCGGGTGTCGGCATCGTGCGGACGGCAGACTATCATCTGCGCGGGGCGATCGCGCGCGGCGAACTGGTCGAGCTGTTGGTCGACAGCGAGATTGGCGAGGTGGACGATATCCATGCGCTGTTTCGCGGGGCGCAGTTCCTGCCCGCGCGGGTCAGGGCCTTCCTCGATTTCACCGTGCCGCGGATGCAGGCCTTCCTGGCCGAGGGATGAAGCGGGCGGGCGATCGCCCGCCCGCGCCGATCGTTCAGCGGGTGCCATGTCCCAATATCGCCATGTGCATCACTTCGACACCGCCCTCCGCCAGTTCGGGTAGTCTGGCGAACCAGGCCTGGACATAAGGCATGGCGTTATGCGCCTCGAAATCGGCCTCGCTCTCGAATATTTCATAGAAGATGAAATGGCCTGGCCGGGCGCGGTCCTCCTGCAGGAAATAGACGAGATTCTTGGGGTCGCTGCGGACCAGTTTCACCAGCGGCAGTGTTGCCGCGCGCAATGCGTCTTCCTTGCCGGGTTTCGCGCGCACCTGTGCCACGATCGACCAGGCGCCCTCTGGAATGCGGGTATAGCGGACCGTGTCGGCGACCGGCGCCGCTGTTTGGGCGAGTGCCGGGGCGGTTACTGCCAGCGGCAGCAACAGGGCCGACAGCGCCATGAATATGTTGCGCATCATGCGTTCCTTTGCTTGGCATGCGGGGAAGGGACCGGGGCGGGCAGCGCCGCCCCGGTTCGGTTCAAAGCCCGGCGCGGGCCTTCTGGCGGCTGGCCAGCGTGTTGGCGAAGCGCTGCTTCACCGGACCCAGCGCCTTCACGAATTCGAGCTGTTCGCCCTCCGGCCCCTTGCAATAGATCAGCTCCCATCCGTCCGACGGGGCGACCGTCACTTTGTTGGTATTGCTGCTCTGGGGCGCGGCCTTGCGCTCGGCCTCGCTGCGCACGCGGATGATGCGATTGGCGCGGACCTGCGTCATGCCGCGCCGGGCGGACTCCGCTTCCAGGTCGGTGATGAACTGGTTGAAGTCGATATCGTCGCGCACATGGAAGCAGATGTGCATCATCCGCGGAAAGGCCGGGCTCATATGCTGCACCGGTTCGGCAAAGGCCTTCGGCCCGCCCATCGGCTGGTCGGCATCGCGATATTGCAGCAACTCGATCACGACATTGTCGAACTGGATGAAGCGGACGTCGAGCCGCTGCGCCCCGCCGCGCAGGTCCGGCACACCGATGGTCCGCGGATTGACGCCCAGCTCATTGGCGACGATCTCCTGATCGGCCAGCAGGGTATTCTGGACCGCATCGCCCGAAAAGTCGCCATGGCGGAACACCTCGGTCCCGCCCAGCACCTGGGTGTAGAATTCATAGGCCCTCTCCATATTCTGGACCGTCAGCCCGAAATGCTGCACGCCCTGAAGACGGGCGCCCAGCGATGCCCGGCTGGGCGTTGCGGACGATGATGCGGCGCTGCTCTGGGCTTGGGCCGGTGCGGAAAAGGGGGCGCCAGCGGCACCGGCGAGGATCGCGGCGCCGGCCGCGTGCAGCATGTCGCGACGCCCAAGGGCGGTCGCATCCTTGTTCACTTCGGTCATGGTCAATTCCCTCCTGTTGGTAGGCGCCGGACAATGGCGCGGGGTGCGCCCCGACCGGCACACAGCTTGGTCGGGGACGCGTATCAGGCCGACCGCGCGGGTCAGTCCGTGATGGGCAGCGGCGCAGCCGGATTGACGAGGCCGGCGGCCCGCAGCGCACGCCAGAAATCGGCGGGCACGACTTCATTGAGCGCGGCGCGATCCTCGGCGATCCGTTTGGGTTGGCTGGCACCGGGAATCACGGCGGCGACCGCCGGATTGGCAAGGGCGAATTGCAGGCCCGCCGCCTTCATGCTGATGCCATGCCGATCGGCCAGCGCCTTGATGCGGGCGACCTTGTCCAGGATCGCCGGGGTTGCGGGGGCATATTCGAAATTGGGACCGCCCACGAGCGCGCCCGAACTGTAGGGGCCGCCGACCACGATACCCAGGCCCTGTTCGGCAACCATAGGCATCACCCGCTGGAGCGCGCGGTCATGGTCGAGCAGCGTGTAGCGCCCTGCCAGCAGGAAACCGTCCGGCCGGGGTTCGTCCAGCGCCAGCAGCAGTTCGATCGGCTCGACCCGGTTCACGCCCAGGCCCCAGGCCTTGATCACCCCTTCGTCGCGCATCCGGTCGAGCGCGCGAAAGGCACCGCGCCGAGCGGTCTCGAACATGGCCAGCCATTCGTCGCCATAGAAATCCTGCGCGATGTCATGCACCCAGGCGATGTCGATATGATCGGTCTTCAGCCGCTTCAGGCTGTCCTCGATCGAGCGATAGGTCGCGTCCTCGGAATAATCGTTCACGATTTTGTTGGGGCGGCCATATTTGAAGACCTCGCCCTTTTCGCCCAGGTCGCGGGCGCTCACATCCTCGACCTCATCCAGGATCAGGCGGCCGACCTTGGTGCTGATGACATAATCGGCGCGCGGCTTGTCCTTCAGCGCCTCGCCCATGCGGATTTCGGCCAGGCCCGCGCCATAGAAGGGGGCATTGTCGAAATAGCGGACGCCATCGTCCCATGCCGCTTCGACCGTCGCGCGCGCTTCCGCTTCGGGAATGTCGCGGAACATGTTGCCAAGCGGTGCTGCGCCAAAGCCGAGCTTCCCCGGCAGAATATCCTTGAGAGCCATCGTCCCAACCTTTCAATTCCGTCCCGGACCCAATGTCCGGCGTCGGACTTGGAATAAGCGCAGGCGGCACGCGGCAGTAGCCAGGCGGCGATCCCAGAACTTTGGAAACGGGTTCACAAGCCAGCGCGGCATCGGCCGGATCTGCGGGAAATCGTCGAAAAAGATCAGACCCGGATCATGTACCAGAGTTTATGCCGAGCGGCTATGCAGCTCCACCAGGATCGCCGCCTGCGCCGCGTCGCGGATGTTGCCGAGCGGCGGCTTTTTTGCATTTCCGGCCCGGTTAGCCTCGCCTGCCTGGCAGCGATCGCAGCGCGTCGATATCCTCGGGCCGGTTGATATTGGGCAGGATCAGCCCCGGCAGCGCCACGATGCGCGCGTCGATCCGCGCCAGCCAGCCCCGGATCGATCGGTTGTTATCCTCCGCCAGATGGGCGTCCAGTTCGGGCGCCAGCGCGGCGGGCCACCAGCCGAGCAGTTGCTGCCCGTCGAGGATGGCAGCCCGCTCCCCGATCAGCATCGCAGGCAGCTCGGCGGGATAGAAGGGCATGTCGCAGCCGCTGGTCAGCACGCCGTCAAAGCCGTGGGCCTGCGCATGATGCAGCGCGGCGTTGAGGCCGCCCAGCGGCCCCATGTCCGGCCCCGGCCGGTCGGGCAGGCTCAGATAGGCTTCCTCGGTCCGGCCACAGATCGCGATCGCGGCGACATGGGGGGAGAGCGCGTCGATCGCATGGTCGATCAGCCGCCGCCCGTCGAGCAGTGCCGCCGCCTTGTCGCTGCCGAAGCGGGTCGCGCGTCCGCCCGCCATTATCGCCCCCAACAGCCTGGCCATGCCCGCCCCTCCTGCCGATCCGGTCCCGTCTGCTTTGACATTGGCAGGGCAGGGGGGCAAGGGTTCGGACCGATGGCAGGCGCGCCCCGCGCGCCGCCCCTTCCCGGCGAGACCCCGATGCAATTGCGTGATTTCGATATCGACCTGTTCCTGCGCGACTATTGGCAGCAAAAGCCGCTGCTGATCCGCAATCCCTGGGCGCAATGGAGCAATCCACTGGCGCCCGAGGAACTGGCGGGCCTGGCCTGCGAGGAGGGCGTCGAGTCGCGGCTGGTGGTGCAGGCGGACGGCGACTGGACGATGGAACAGGGGCCACTGGCCGAGGATCGCTTCGCCTCGCTCGGCGCCAGCCCCTGGACCCTGCTGGTGCAGGCGGTCGATCATCAGGTACCCGATGTCGCGGCGCTGATCGCCCCGTTCCGCTTCATCCCCGACTGGCGGATCGACGATGTCATGGTCAGCTATGCCAGCGACGGCGGCGGCGTCGGCCCGCATTTCGACCAATATGACGTCTTCCTGATCCAGGGCGCGGGCCGCCGCCGCTGGCGCATCGGCCAGGCGTGCGACGATAGCAGCCCGCTGCGCCCCCATGCCGATCTGCGCCTGCTGGCCGAATTCGACGCGACCGACGAATGGGTGCTGGAACCCGGCGACATCCTCTATGTCCCGCCCGGCATCGCCCATGATGGCGTCGCGGTGGGCGACGACTGCATGACCTATTCGGTCGGCTTCCGCGCGCCGGCGCGCAGCGAACTGATCGAGGGCTGGACCGACCGGCTGCTCGAAGCGCTGGGCGAGGATGACCGCTATGCCGACCCCGCCTTGCCGCGCCAGGCCAATCCCGGCGAGATCGCCCCGGTCGCGCTGGCCCGGTTGCAGGCGATGGTGCTGGAGCAACTGGCCGATCCCGCCGGCTTTGCCCGCTGGTTCGGCGAATATAGCAGCACCCGCAAATATCCCGAGATCGACTGGTCGCCCGAAGCGGCGATCGACCCGGCATCCATGCAGGCGCTGGTGGCGGAAGGCGCACCCCTGCGCCGCAATCCGGCCAGCCGCTTCGCCTTCGTCCGGGCGGAAGAGGCCATAATGCTGTTCGTCGATGGCGCGTCGCATGACTGCACCGGCGCCTGCGCGGCGCTGGCGGAGCGATTGTGCGCGGACGACGCGCTGGAGCTTGATCCGGCGCTGGCGGACGATGATGCCGTGATCGCTCTGCTGGTGCTGCTCCATGATCAGGGCAGCATCGCGTTCGAGGACGACGATGAGGAGGATGACGCATGGGACGACTGATCCTCCTCAACAAGCCCTATGGCGTGCTCTGCCAGTTCAGCCCGGAAGCCAACGGCCCGCCGCGCCCGACCCTGGCCGACTATGTCGACCAGCCCGGCGTCTATCCCGCCGGTCGGCTCGACCTCGACAGCGAGGGGCTGTTGCTGCTGACCGATGATGGCCGGTTGCAGGCGCGCATCGCCGATCCGCGCTTCAAGATGCCCAAAACCTATCTGGCCCAGGTGGAGGGCGACCCCGACGATGCACCGCTGGCGGCGCTGCGGCGCGGCGTGCAGCTGAAGGACGGCATGACCCTGCCGGCCGAGGTCGAGCGGATCGACGATCCCGCGCTCTGGCCGCGCGACCCGCCGGTGCGGTTCCGCAAGAGCGTGCCCGATTGCTGGCTGCGTCTCACCATCCGCGAAGGGCGCAATCGCCAGGTCCGCCGCATGACCGCGGCGGTCGGCCTGCCGACCTTGCGCCTGGTCCGTTGGCGCATCGGCGACTGGACGATCGACGACATCGCGCCGGGCGCCTGGCGGGAGGCGCCGGCGATCCTGCGCCAGGGACGATAGAAGAGGCCTCTCCCGAAGTTCACAGTGTAAACGGGCTTTTGGGGGTTTTTGCGCCGGTTTTGCGCCTGCGACGCGCCTGTCACGCGTCGGGGACGCGTCACTTCCAACAGGGGGTGGGTCATCGTGCCGCGCCCGGGTCGCTTCCGCTACGCCCCCCTGACGCGACACCCACGCGCCGGTTTCGCACCGGGCAGGCGCCGGGCGGAGAAGGTGGGTTGATGAGGAAAAGCGCTGTCGCATCGCCAAGGGTAGAACAGAGAAGCGCGCAGTAGGAAAGCGGTGGGCGATGGCGACTATTTTCGGCCATCGTCACCCCGGCCTTGAGCCGGGGTCTCGCTTCTTATCGGTTACGAGGAAAAGCGGGATGCCGGCTCAAGCCCGGCATGACGGATGTGGGTAGGGCGATTAGCGACCAGAGGTAGTCAAAGGGAGAATTGGGGAAACCCGAGGGCGGGTGCCCCTTTATTCCGCTAGGCCATTGCATTTACAGCCAATTCCCGCACTTGAGGGGAATCGCAGACTGTTCGGAAGACGGTTTCAGCATATCGGAAAGCCGAGCTGAAGACTGAGTCCGGGCTGACCGGCTCCTCTGAAATTCCGGTGAAGCGTAGGCCTATGGCCGCAGTCACCCGAGAGTTTCCAAGAGGGTGTGGCCCCGTATAAAATTCGTAGTATAGCTTTTCTTCGATGGCCTTGGGAGGAAGGTTAAATATCTCCGGCGGACCGCCCGGTCGGTGGATGATTACGGCAGGGACCGTTGCGGAGGAAGGCACTAGTTCCCAGTGCTTACCGGAGTTGGATATGTCTTTTGCCAAATGGGCGTGAGGGATCCACAGAGCGCATTCGGCGCGTGCGGCACGAATACATTCAACAGCATGGTTCGAGATCCACTTCGATAGCTTCGCCAATGCCTTTTCGAATTCCGCATCGTCAGCCTTCCAAGGGAATTGAAGCCTCTCGGAGTTATCATTCCCATTAGCTCGTGTGAGCGCTCCGACCAACTGATCGAGCGCATGGACCACATTGTTGCAGAGATCGGCAGCGACTGGTTTGAGTTCGCGTAACTGTTGGCACTTGATGACCAACGAGTAGCTGAAACCGTCGTCGCTTTCACTTTGTTCGATCCCCCACCATTGATCAGCACCGGTTCCTGAAATGAGAGAGTTGATTTCCCGTTGGTGTTTTCTGGCGCGGTTGAGCATCAATTGAACATCGCCGAACAACTCTTCGAGGCTACACTGCTCAAGCTCCCCACGCTCAGTATCGTTAGCTGTCATTCTTTTGCCCATGAAATGAGAAGCAATGCATTAGGCTATATGTGTTCGACCAAACATTCTCCAGCCTCCATGATTTCGTGTGGAGGCAGACACAAGCGCCCGCAAACCACCCCCTTTCGTTATTCCCGCGAAAGCGGGAACCCATCCCCTGCGTCCAGCACCTGGCCGCGCGGGGATGACGGCATTCTACCGCCCCGCTTCCCCCACCGGCAGCACCGTGGTGAATTTCGTGACCGACAGGGCGAAGTGGGAGGAGGCGCCGCCGACCGAGGGGTGTTTGAGCAGGTTGCGCATCAGGAAATGCTCATAATCGGCGACGTCGGAGGCCACGACCCGCATCAGATAATCCCATTCGCCCGACATGAGGTAGCATTCCATGATTTGTGGATGCGCCTCGACAAAGGCGTGGAAGGCGTCGACGCTTTCGCTGGTGTGGCTCTTCATCCGTACGCTGCACAAGATGTTGACGGCATGGCCCAGCTTCTCTGCATCGGCGAGGCGAACCGCGCCCTTGAGCACGCCCATCTCCTCCAGCGCCCGGATCCGCCGCCAGCAGGAAGGGGCGGTGCTGCCGACCCGTTCGGCGAGGTCCGCATTGCTGAGCGAGGCGTCGCGCTGCAGCTCTGCGACGATGCGGCGGTCGAGTGCATCGAGATTGACGGATTTGTTCATGATATTGCCGATCGGTGAATTGGTTTTCCAAAATCCTTTGTAAATCCCGCCCGATTGAAAGGCAATTACGCCCGGTCTGTGAGAGATTGGCGTGATGGTAGAGGATATTGCACCGCCCGCTGGCGCCGCCGCCGACTGGACGATCCCGCAGGCGTGGGACCGCTACAGCGCGGCCGAGCATGCGATGTGGGACACGCTCTTCGCGCGCCAGTCCGCCATGCTGCCCGACCGGGTGGTGCCCGAGTTCATGGCCGGGCTCGACATATTGCGTATCAACCGCCCCGGCATCCCCAATTTCGAGGAATTGTCCGATCGGCTGATGCGGGCGACCGGCTGGCAGGTGGTGGCCGTGCCCGGCCTCGTCCCCGACCGGGTCTTCTTCGAGCATCTGGCCAATCGCCGCTTCGTCGCCGGCCGCTTCATCCGCACCCCCGACCAGATCGACTATCTGCAGGAGCCGGACATTTTCCACGATGTCTTCGGTCATGTGCCGCTGCTCGCGAACCCGGTCTTCGCCGACTATATGCAGGCCTATGGCGAGGGCGGCCTGCGCGCCGCCGATCTGGGCGCGATCGAGCGGCTGGCCCGGCTCTACTGGTATACGGTCGAATTCGGCCTGATCCGCCGGCCCGAGGGGCTGCGCCTCTATGGCGCGGGCATCGTCTCCTCCTATGGCGAATCCGTCTTCGCGCTCGACGATCCCTCGCCCAATCGGCTCGGCTTCGATCTCAGGCGGCTGATGCGCACCCGCTATCGGATTGACGATTATCAGCAGAGCTATTTTGTCATCGACAGTTTCGAGGATCTGCTGCGCCAGACGGTCGAGACCGACTTTGCCCCGCTCTATGCGCAGCTGGCAGGGCAGCCCGATTTCGCGACTGACGCGATCGCCGACACCGACATCATCTACACCCGTGGCACCCAGGCCTATGCCCGTGCCCGCGCTTCTGAGGTACTATGACAGATACGACCCTTCTTGCCCCGGCGCCCGGCCGGTCCCTGTTCGGTGCGCTCGATCGCCAGGCGCCCGACGCGCTGCTGGGGCTGATCGCGCAGTATCGTGCCGATCCGCGCGCTGACAAGATGGACCTGGGCGTCGGCGTCTATCGCGACGAGGCCGGCGCGACCCGGTGATGCGCGCGGTGAAGGCGGCCGAAGCGGTGCTGCTCGCCGAGCAGGGCAGCAAATCCTATCTTGGGCCGGAGGGCGACACGGGCTTTGTCGACCTGCTCGCCGCCATCGTCTTTGGTCCGCTCGCCGGCTCCGACCGGATCGCCGGGGTGCAGACGCCCGGCGGCACCGGCGCGCTGCGGCTGGGCGCCGACCTCATCGCCCGCGCCCGCCCCGGCGCCACCGTGTGGATCGGCGATCCGACCTGGCCCAATCATGCGCCGATCTTTCGCGAGGCCGGGCTGACGCTGGCGCCGCACCGTTTTCTGGATGGCGCGGGTGCGGTCGATTTCGACGCGATGCTGGCCGATCTGGCCGCGGCGCAGGCCGGCGACGTGCTGCTGCTCCATGGCTGCTGCCATAATCCGACCGGCGTGGATTTCAGCGCCGAACAATGGGCGGCGATCGCCGATCTGTGCGCGGCGCGCGGCCTGATCCCGTTCATCGACCTTGCCTATCAGGGGCTGGGCGACGGGCTGGAGGCGGATGCCGCAGCCACGCGCCAGATGCTGGCCGCCGTGCCCGATGCGCTGGTCGCCTATAGCTGCGACAAGAATTTCGGCCTCTATCGCGAGCGGGTCGGCGCGCTGTGGGTACAGGGGGCGAATGCCGCGCTGACCACGCTCGCCTTCTCCAACATCGTGGCGCTGGCGCGCGGCATCTGGTCGATGCCGCCCGATCATGGTGCGGCGATCGTGCGCACCATATTGGAACGGCCGGCGATGCGGGCGGAATGGACGGGCGAGCTGGACCAGATGCGTACCCGCATCAATGCGCTGCGCGCCGCGCTGGCGGCGGCCCATCCGCAGCTTGCCGCCATTGCCGGCCAGCGCGGCATGTTCGCGATGCTGCCGGTCAGCGCCGCCGCCGTCGCCGCGATGCGCGCCGACCATGGCATCTACATGGCCGGCAATGGCCGCATCAACATCGCCGGGCTGCGGCTCGACACCATCCCCGCCTTTGTCGCCGGCCTTTCGCCGCATCTGCCTTCTGCCTGAGGAACCCGTCATGACCAATGATCCCGCCAACCCGCTGGGCCTCAACGGCTTCGAGTTCGTCGAATTCACCTCGCCCGAGCCCGAGAAGATGGCCGCCCAGTTCGAGCAGCTGGGCTTCACCGCGACGCACCGGCACCCGACCAAGAATATCACCCGCTACAAGCAGGGGCGGATCAACCTGATGCTCAATCGCGACGATGCCGGGCGGGTCGCTGCGTTCCGTGGCGAACATGGCCCCTCGGCCAGCGCCATGGCCTTTCGCGTTGCCGATCCCGATGCGGCGCTGCGCTGGGCGCTCGACCATGGCGGCAAGCCGACCGACGAGAATGACACGGTGATCCAGGGGATTGGCGGCTCCTATCTCTATTTCATGCCCGATGGCGGCGATCCCTATGCCGACTGGGCCGAGTTCCCCGGCTGGCAGGAGGCGGAGGCGCGCAACAATGTCGGCCTCGACCTGCTCGACCATCTGACCCACAATGTGAAGCGCGGCCAGATGCGGGTCTGGAGTGAATTTTACCGCACCCTCTTCGGCTTCGAGGAGCAGAAATATTTCGATATCAAGGGCAAGGCGACCGGCCTGTTCAGCCAGGCGATGATCGCCCCGGACAAGGCGATCCGCATTCCCCTGAACGAGAGCCAGGACGACAAGAGCCAGATCGAGGAGTTCATCCGCGACTATAATGGCGAGGGCATCCAGCATATCGCGCTGACCACCGCCAATATCTATGACACGGTCGAGCGGCTGCGCGCGCGCGGCGTGCGGCTGCAGGACACGATCGAAACCTATTATGAGCTGGTCGATCAGCGCGTGCCGGGTCATGGCGAGGATCTGGAACGGTTGAAGCGCAACCGCATTCTGATCGACGGCAATGTCGGCGAGGAGGGCATCTTGCTGCAGATCTTTACCGAGACGATGTTCGGCCCGATCTTCTTCGAGATCATCCAGCGCAAGGGCAATGAAGGCTTTGGCAATGGCAATTTCCAGGCCCTTTATGAATCGATCGAGCTGGACCAGATCCGTCGCGGCGTGATCACCGTCGATGAGTGACGCGCCGCCCCGGATGATGAGCGGCTTCGGCAATCATTTTTCGACCGAGGCGGTGGCCGGCGCGCTGCCGGTCGGGCGCAATTCGCCCCAGCGCGTGCCCTATGGCCTCTATGCCGAGCAACTGTCCGGCACCGCCTTCACCGCGCCGCGGGCGGAGAACAGGCGTAGCTGGCTCTATCGCATGCGGCCGGCGGCATCGCACCCGCCGTTCGCGCCCTATGATGCTGCAGCCTTGCTGCGCAGCGCGCCGTTCGACGAAGTGCCGCCATCACCCAACCGCTTGCGCTGGAATCCGTTGCCGCTGCCTGTGGATGATGTCGATTTCATCGACGGCCTCACCAGCTATGCCGGCAATGGCGATGTCGCGGCGGGCCAGGGCTGCGCCGTGCATCTCTATGCCGCGACCGCCTCGATGGTCGACCGCGCCTTCGTCTGCGCCGATGGCGAGATGCTGATCGTGCCGCAGCAGGGCGCGCTGCGTATCGTCACCGAACTGGGGATAATGAGCGTCGCGCCGTTGCAGATTGCGCTGATCCCGCGCGGCGTCCGCTTCCGGGTCGAGCTGACGGATGGCACGGCGCGCGGCTATGTCTGCGAAAATTACGGCGCGCCCTTCCGCCTGCCCGATCTGGGGCCGATCGGCGCCAATGGCCTGGCCAATCCCCGCGATTTCGAGGCGCCGGTCGCGGCCTATGAGGATGTCGAGCGGCCATTCGCCCTGATACAGAAGTTCATGGGCCGCCTGTGGATAACCATGCTGGACCATAGCCCGTTCGATGTCGTCGCCTGGCACGGCAATCTGACGCCGCTGCGCTATGATCTCACCCGCTTCAACACGATCAACACGGTCAGTTTCGACCATCCCGATCCGTCGATCTTCACGGTGCTGACCTCGCCGAGCGAGACGCCGGGCACCGCCAATATCGATTTCGTCATCTTCCCGCCGCGCTGGATGGTGGCGGAGGACACGTTCCGGCCGCCCTGGTTCCACCGCAATGTGATGAGCGAGCTGATGGGCCTGATCCAGGGCGAATATGATGCCAAGGCGGGCGGCTTCGCGCCCGGCGGCGCGTCGCTGCACAATGGCATGGCTGGCCATGGCCCCGACCGGGCGAGCTATGACAAGGCGATCGCCGCCGACCTCGCGCCCCAGCGCATCGCCGACACCATGGCCTTCATGTTCGAAAGCCACATGGTGCTGCGCCCGACGCGCTGGGCGATGGAAAGCCCGCTGCTGCAACCTGATTATGATGATTGCTGGTCCGGCTTCCGCAAGGCCCAGCTTCCCCCGATGAACGAGACCCCATGAGCTATTGGCACATAGACGAAACCCATGATCCCGCCCGCACCAGCTGGGTTGCGAGCGCGCAGAATCATGGCGACTTCCCGATCCAGAATCTGCCCTACGGCCTGTTCTCGCCCGCAGGAGCTTCGCCGCGCGCCGGTGTCGCGATTGGCGACGCCATTTTGGACCTGGCCGCCTGTGTCGGCGCCGGGCTGATCGACTGTGCGCCGCTGCTGGAAGACCAGCTCAATGCGCTGATGGCGCTGCCGGTGGCGGTGCGGGTCGCCCTGCGCCGCCGGATCAGCATTTTACTGTCGGACCCGGCCCATCGCCCGGCGGTCGAACCGCTGCTGCACCGGGCGGCGGACTGCATGTTGCACCTGCCGGCGCGGATCGGCGACTATAGCGACTTCTATGTCGGCATCCATCACGCCAACAATATCGGCCGCCAGTTCCGGCCCGACAATCCGCTGCTGCCCAATTATAAATATGTGCCGATCGGCTATCATGGCCGGGCGTCCTCGATCCGCCCGTCGGGCGATCCACTGGTCCGCCCGCGCGGCCAGCGCAAGCCGCCCGAAGCCGATGTGCCGGTGGTCGGCCCGACTGCCCGGCTCGACTATGAGCTGGAACTGGGCGTGTGGATCGGCGCCGGCAATGATCTGGGCAGCCCGATCCCGATCGGCGCGGCGGCCGATCATGTCGCCGGCTTCTGCCTGCTCAACGACTGGTCGGCGCGCGATTTCCAGGCCTGGGAATATCAGCCGCTCGGGCCGTTTCTGGCCAAGAATTTCCATTCGACCATCTCCCCCTGGGTGGTGACGCCCGAGGCGCTGGCGCCGTTCCGCATCGCCCAGCCGCCCCGGCCGCAGGGCGATCCCGCGCCGCTGCCTTACCTCAGCGATGCCGACGACCGGGCCCATGGCGCGCTGGCGCTGACCTTGGAAGTCTATCTCTCGACCCAGGCGATGCGCGACGCCGGGCTGGCGCCGATGCGCCTGAGCCAGGGGCCGGCGAGCAACATGTACTGGACCGTCAGCCAGATCGTCACCCATCATGCGTCCAATGGCTGCAACCTTATGCCCGGCGACCTGCTGGGCAGCGGCACCATCTCGGCGCCGACGCGCGCCGGCTATGGCAGCCTGATGGAGATCAGCAGCGGCGGGCGCGAGCCGATCAGCCTGCCATCGGGCGAGACGCGCTGCTTCCTGGAGGATGGCGACGAGGTGACCCTGCGCGCCACCGCGTCGGCCCCTGGCCATGTGTCGATCGGCTTTGGCGAATGCCGCGCGATGATCGTGCCGGCGCGATGAGTGCCCTCACCCTTCATGGCTATTGGCGGTCGAGCGCGAGCTATCGCGTGCGGATCGCGCTGGCCCTGAAGGGTGTCGACTATGCGCAGGTCACCCATGACCTGCGCAGCGGTGCGCAGCGGGCAGCCGACTATCGAACACTCGCGCCGCAGGGGCTGGTGCCCGCGCTGGTCGCGGGCGACAGCGTGCTGACGCAGAGCGGCGCGATACTGGAATGGATTGAGGCCCGCTGGCCGCAGCCGCCTCTACTGCCCGCCGATCCGGGCGATGCGGCGATCGTCCGCGCCATGGCCGGCATCATTGCCTGCGACATTCATCCGCTCGGCAATCTGCGCGTGTTGCAGGTGCTGCGGCAGGATTTCGCGGCAACCGATGTGCAGGTGCAGGGTTGGATCGCGCGTTGGATCGGCGAGGGCTTTTTCGCGCTCGAAACGCTGGTCGCGCGTCATGGCAGCACCCATGCCTTCGGGGACAGCCCGAGTTTCGCCGACTGCCATATCGTGCCCCAGCTCTACAATGCCCGGCGCTTCGGCGTCGACCTGACGCCCTTTCCACGGCTGTGTGCCGTGGACGCGGCGGCATGCGCGCTCCCCGCCTTTGCCGCCGCGCACCCCGATCGCCAGCCCGACGCGGACGCATGAGCGACGCCGACACGCGCCTGTTCGCGACACCGGCGGGCGTGCGCCTCTGCCCGATCGAGCAGATCGCCGATGGCAAGGCACGCAATTTCGTGCTGCAGATGCGCGCCGGCCGCTTCCATGGATTTGCCGTGCGGGATGGCGATCATGTCGCCGGCTTTGTCGACCAATGCCCCCATGCCGGCCTGCCGCTGGCGCAGCAGTTGGACGATTATCTGACCCCGGATGGCAGCCATATCCGCTGTAGCTGGCACGGCGCCATTTTCCGCCGCGACGATGGTGTCTGTGTCGGCGGACCCTGTGTCGGCCAGCGCATCGCGCCCTGGCCGCTCGCCATCGCCGATGGCTGGATTGTCACCGCTGCCCAAAGCGACTAGGAACCGGCCCAGGGACGGCGCTTCGCATCGTCCCGACATGATCGCGCCGGTGCCCCTTCGGGGGCTTAAAATGGGAAGGCGGTGCGGATGCCATGGCATCCAAATCCGCAGCTGTCCCTGCAACTGTGAGCGGCGAGCGTGATGAACAAAGCTGTCCCCGATGCGGGATCGGCAGCCACTGGGCCGGACGCTAAATCCTGCGAGGCCTGGGAAGGCCGTTCCTCCCGCTATGACCCGCAAGCCAGGAGACCTGCCGGCGTTTAGGTCGCTCTTGCTTTGGTCCAGGGGATGGCCGGGGCACGGTGTTCCGTCTGAGCGACAGGTTGGCGGCTGGAGCCGCGCGGTCACGCATCTGCGGGCGAACAAGCGCCCGTCCGCGATGCTGGCCGGCCGTGCGTGCGCGCCCGGTTCGCTCCCGCCCCGGTTGCTCCGGCGCGCGAGTATTTGTCATGGCCAACACTGCATCTGCCAAGATTCCGACCACCGTCATCACCGGCTTCCTGGGCGCGGGCAAGACCACGCTGATCCGCCATCTGCTGGAAAATGCGCAGGGGCGCCGGCTGGCCCTCATCATCAACGAATTTGGCGATGTCGGCGTCGACGGCGAACTGGTGAAGGGCTGCAACGATGCCACCTGCCCGGAAGAGAATATTGTCGAGCTGGCCAATGGCTGCATCTGCTGCACCGTGGCCGACGATTTCCTGCCGACCATGACCGCGCTGCTCGATCGGCCGAGCCCGCCCGACCATATCATCATCGAGACGTCGGGGCTGGCCCTGCCCAAGCCGCTGGTCAAGGCCTTCCAATGGCCCGCCATCCGCACCCGCGCCACGGTCGACGGCGTGGTTGCGCTGATCGACGCCGATGCCGTCGCCGCCGGTCGCTTCGCCACGGACGAGGCGGCGCTGGCGGCGGCGCGCGCGGCCGACCCCAATCTGGACCATGACAGCCCGCTGGAGGAATTGTTCGAGGATCAGCTCGCCTGCGCCGACATGGTGGTGCTGAACAAGAGCGACCTGGTCGATGCCGATACGCTGGCCGCGGTCGAGGCGCGGGTCGATGCCGAAACGCGGCCCGGCGTGAAGATCGTCCGCGCCGCCCATGGCGCGGTCGACATCGGCGCGCTGCTGGGCATCGTCGCGGCGGCGGAGGATGATCTCGATGCGCGCCCTTCGCACCATGAGGCGGAGGGCGAGGATCATGACCATGATGATTTCGACAGCTTCGTCGTCGTCGGCGATGCGGTCGCCGATCCCGACACGCTGGTGCAAGCGCTGTCCGCGCTGATCGCTGCCCATGACGTGCTGCGCGTCAAGGGCATGGTCGCGGTCGCGGGCAAGCCGATGCGCCTCGTCGTGCAGGCGGTCGGCCCGCGCATCCAGCATTTCTTCGACCGCCCCTGGCAGGGACAAGAAGCGCGCCGCACCCAGCTTGTGGTGATCGGCCAGAAGGGGCTGGACCGCGCCGCGATCGAGGCCGACATCCAGGCCGTGCTCGGCTGATGCATCTCTTGTCCGCCACGCCGGGAACGATCAGCGACGGCGAGGAGGCGATCGACCTCGATCAGCCGCCCGGCGACATCGTCATCCTGACCGTGGCGGACAGCGACCTGGCCTGTTTCGCCGCCGCTGCCGCGCGCCTGCCCGATGACGCGCCGACCGTGCGGCTGGCCAATCTGCTGCAGCTCAAACATCCCTATTCGGTCGACCTCTATGTCGAGAAGGTGATCGCCAAGGCGCGCTTCGTCTGCGTCATCCTGCTCGGCGGCAAGAGCTACTGGCCCTATGGCGTGGACGAGATTGCGCAGGTCGCGCGCGAACGGGGCATCGCCTTCGCCGCGATCGCCGACGGGCGCGAGGGCGATCCCGCGCTGGATCTGGCCTCTACCGTGCCGGCGGCGATGCGCGAGCAGTTGCGCGACTATCTGCGCCAGGGCGGCACCGCCAATGCGCTGTCCTTCCTGCGCTGCGCCGCCCGGCTGACCGGTGCGGATGCGGGCGAACCCGACCATCCGCTGCCGATCGCCGACGCGGGCCTCTATCTGCCCGGCCATGACCGGCCGGGCGTGGCCGAACTGCGCGCGACCTGGACTGAGGGCCGGCCGGTGGCGCTGCTGATCTTCTATCGCGCTTTGGTGGTGGCCGGCACGCTGAGCGCGGTCGATGCGATGGTCGCGGCCCTTGGCGCGCGCGGCTTCAACGTCGCCGCCGTGCATGTCCGTGCGCTGCGCGAGCCGTTCGTGCGCGACTGGCTCGGCGGACTGCTGGCCGACATCGCGCCCGACATCATCGTCAATGCGACCAGCTTCGCCGCCTCGTCGTCGTCCGAGCCGCGCGTGCCGGGCATATTGGAACAGGCCGACTGCCCGATCCTGCAGACCGCCTTTGCCGGGGTCGAGGAAGGGAGTTGGCGCGGGTCCGCCCGTGGCCTTGGCCCGCGCGACCTGGCGATGAATGTCGCTCTGCCCGAAGTGGACGGGCGCCTCTTCACCCGCGCCGTCGCCTTCAAGGCGGCCGAGCGGTTCGACGCGCGGACCCAGTGCGGCATCGTCGTGCCGCGCGTGGCACCCGACCGGGTCGCCTTCGTCGCCGATCTGGCGGGCAACTGGGCGGCGCTGCGCCGCACCGCGCCGGCGCAGCGCCGGGTCGCGCTGGTGCTGGCCAATTATCCCAATCGTGACGGGCGGATCGGCAATGGGGTCGGCCTCGACACGCCGGCCAGCGCGGCCGCGATCCTGTGCCAATTGGGCGATGCCGGCTATGCGATCGGCGACGCCCCGCGCGATGGCGCTGCGCTGATGCGGCTGATGACCGGCGGTGTCACCAATGATCTCGCGTCGATCGACAGGCCGGGAGAGGTCAGCCTGTCGCTCGATGTCTATCGCGCCGCCCTTGCCGCTCTGCCGGCCAGCGCGCGTGACGCCATGGTCGATCGCTGGGGACCGCCCGAGGCCGACCCCTTCGTGCGCGACGGCGCCTTTCGCCTTGCCGTCCATCGCTTCGGCCATGTCGCGATCGCGGTGCAGCCGGCGCGCGGCTATAATATCGATCCCAAGAGCAGCTATCATGACCCCGCGCTGCCGCCGCCGCACGCCTATCTCGCCTTCCATGTCTGGCTGGCGCAGGATTTCGGCGCGCAGGCGCTGGTGCATGTCGGCAAGCATGGCAATCTGGAATGGCTGCCGGGCAAGGCGGTGTCGCTCTCGGCCGATTGCTTCCCCGAAATCTGCGCCGGGCCGGTGCCGCAACTCTATCCCTTCATCGTCAATGATCCGGGCGAAGGGACGCAGGCCAAGCGCCGCATCGGCGCCGTCATCCTCGACCATCTGACCCCGCCGCTGACCCGCGCGGAAAGCTATGGGCCGCTCAAGCAGCTCGAAGCGCTGGTGGACGAATATTATCTTGCCGCCGGCATGGACCCGCGCCGGCTCGACCGGTTGCGCCGCGATATCCTCGACCTCGCCCGCAGCCAGGGGCTGGACAAGGATGCGGCCGCCGCCGGTGATGATGACGACGCGCTTGCTGCGATCGACAATTATCTGTGCGAGCTGAAGGAATTGCAGATCCGCGACGGGCTGCATGTCTTCACCGCATCGCCGGAAGGGCGACTGCGGCGCGACCTGCTGATCGCGCTGGCGCGCACGCCGCGCGGCCTCGATCATCCGGGGCAGGCGTCCTTGCTGCGGGCGCTGGCCGATGATCTGGGGCTGGGTTTCGATCCGCTCGATTGCGTGCTGGGGGCGCCGTGGCAGGGGTCGCGTCCGGCGACGCTGGCGGACTTATCCACAGATGCCTGGCGCACCCATGGCGACATGGTCGAGCGGCTGGAATTGCTGGCGGCGGCTCTGGTCGATGGCGGGGCGCCGGTCGGCCTGGCCAGCGCGGCGGTGCTGGCGTCGATCGCCGATGATCTGGCGCCGCGCGTCGATGCCTGTGGCCCGCGCGAGGCGGCCGCCCTGCTGGCCGGGCTGGATGGGCGCTTCGTGCTGCCGGGGCCATCGGGCGCGCCAACGCGCGGCCGGCCCGACGTGCTGCCGACCGGGCGCAATTTCTTCTCGGTCGATACCCGCGCCGTGCCGACCGCCGTCGCCTGGGATCTGGGCCAGCGATCGGCGCAATTGCTGGTCGACGATTATCTCCAGCGCGAGGGCGACTATCCCCGCGCCATCGCCCTGTCCGCCTGGGGCACGGCGAACATGCGCACCGGCGGCGACGATATTGCGCAGGCGCTGGCGCTGATGGGGGTGCGGCCGCGCTGGGAATGGAGTTCGGGGCGGGTCGTCGGCTTCGAGATGATGACGCTCGCTGAGCTGGGCCGGCCGCGCGTCGACGTGACATTACGTGTCTCCGGCTTCTTCCGCGACGCCTTCCCCGAACAGATCGACCTGATCGACAGCGCCGCCCGCGCGGTGATGGCGCTCGATGAGCCGGACGAGGATAATCCCGCCGCCGCCCGGCATCGCGCCGAACAGGCAGCGCTGGTGGCGGACGGCGCTGATGCGGCGGAGGCCGCGCGCCGCGCCGGTGCCCGCGTGTTCGGATCGAAGCCCGGCGCCTATGGCGCGGGACTGCAGGCGATGATCGACGAGAAAATCTGGCACAGCCGCGCCGATCTCGCCCAGGTCTATCTCGACTGGGGCGGCTATGCCTATGGCGCGGGGGTGGAGGGCGACAGCGAACGCGACCTGTTCGCCACCCGCCTGGCGCAGGCCGATGCCGTCGTCCAGAATCAGGATAATCGCGAGCATGACCTGCTCGACAGTGACGATTATTATCAGTTCGAGGGCGGCATCGCCGCCGCCATCGAGCATCTGAAGGGCGCCAAGCCGCTCAGCTATCATAATGACCATAGCCGCCCGGAACGGCCGGTGATCCGCACGCTGGAGGACGAGATCGGCCGCATCGTCCGCGCCCGCGTCACCAACCCCAAATGGATCGCCGGCGTCATGCGCCATGGCTACAAGGGCGCGTTCGAGATTGCCGCCTCGGTCGACTATCTCTTCGCCTTCGCCGCCACCACCCATGCGGTGCGCGACCATCATTTCGACGCCGTCCACGCCGCCTTCATCGAGGATGAGGCGGTGCGCACCTTCATGGCCGACGCCAATCCCGCCGCCCTGCGCGAGACCGCCGCCCGGCTGGCCGAGGCGCTGGAACGCGGCCTGTGGAAACCCAGATCGAACAGCGCGGGCATGCTGCTCGCCCAGCTCGCAGGAGAGTGACGATGGCCGAACGCACCGACGAACAGCATGCGGAAAAGATGAAGAAGAAGCAGGCCGCCCATGACAAGATCATGGCGACCAAGACCCAGGAAAAGGGCCTGCTGATCGTCCATACCGGCAAGGGCAAGGGCAAGACCACGGCGGCGCTGGGCATGGTCGTCCGCATGATCGGCCATGGCAAGAAGGTCGGCGTGGTCCAGTTCGTCAAGGGCGCGATGACCACCGGCGAGAAGCTCGTGTTCGACGCTTTCCCCGACCAGATCGAGTTCAAGCCGATGGGCGAGGGCTTCACCTGGAACACCCAGGATCGCAGCCGCGACATCGCGCTCGCCCGCGAGGCGTGGGACGAGGTGAAGCGCATGGTCGCCGACCCCGATTATGCCATGGTGCTGGCCGACGAGCTGAATATCGTGCTGCGCTACGACTATCTGCCGCTGGACGAGGTGCTGGCGGTGCTCGACGCCAAGGACGCGATGAAGCATGTCGTCGTCACCGGCCGCAACGCGCCCGAGGCGCTGATCGAGGCGGCCGACCTGGTCACCGAGATGACCATGATAAAGCATCCCTTCCGCAGCGGGGTGAAGGCGCAGGCCGGCATCGAATATTGATGCAGGCGTTCGCCCCCGATTTCTGCGCGACGCTGACCGACCTGCTCACCTGGCGCCGCGACGTGCGCCATTTCCGCAGCGATCCGCTGGACGAAGCGATGGTGCTGGAGCTGCTGACGCTGGCGCAACTGGCGCCGTCTGTCGGCAACAGCCAGCCCTGGCGCTTCGTCCGGGTGAAGACGGCGGCGCTGCGCGCGGCGCTGGCCGGCCATGTCGATGCCGAGCGCGAGCGCGCGACCAGCCAGATCACCGATGCCACCCGGCATGATGCCTATCGCGCGCTGAAGCTGCACGGGCTGCGCGAGGCACCGGAGATTATCGCGGTCTTCTGCGACGATGCGACTACGGCCGGCGCGGGGCTGGGCGCCGCGACCATGCCGCAGACCCACCTCTATTCGGTGGTGCTGGCGATCCACACGCTGTGGCTGGCAGCGCGGGCACGCGGCCTGGCGCTCGGCTGGGTATCGATCCTCGACCCGGCCTTTGTCGCGGGCCTCCTTGAGGTACCGCCCGGCTGGACCTTCGTCGCGCTGCTATGTCTGGGCCATCCCGAAGCCGTCGCCGACACGCCCGAACTGGACCGGCTGGGCTGGCAGGCGCGGCTCGATCCGCTGGCGCAGATCAGCGCGCGCTGACGGCGCGCGACAGGGCTTGTGCCGCCTGCACATAGGCCGGACCACCGCACACCGTCCAGGCCTGCGGCAGGCTGATCCGCGGGATGCTGCGCAGCGCGGGATGGTGCAGCATTTCGGTGCCCTGGTCGCTGATCCGGTCGGTCGCGCTTTCGACGATCAGATAGTCGGGCCGGGCCGCGACCATTTCCTCCAGGCTGATCTGCGCGATCGCCGGCTTGCCCAGATCGGCCGCCAGATTGCGCAGCCCTGCGCGCGTCATGAGGTCGTCGACCAGCGTGCCCGTGCCGGTCATATAGCCGCGCCGCTGATAATAGGCCGCCACCTTGGGCCGGGGTGCGCGGGGCAGGGCGGCGAGGTCCCGGTCCATGCGCGCGATCATCGCCTCCCCGCGATCGGCATGGCCGATCGCCTGCGCCACCGTGCGGATCGACGCAACGATGTCGGCATAGCTGTCCGCGCTTTTCAGGTCGACGGCGGGATAGTGCTGCGCCTTCAATATCGCGATCGCCGGGTTGCGCCGGGCCGGCATGCCGATCACCAGATCGGGATTGACGGCCAATATCTGCTCGGCCGATCCGTCCAAAATCGGCAATCCCTTGGTGGCGCCTGCCACGGCTGACATTTGCTGATCGCCGGCATTGTGGGTCAGGCCGGCAATCTGGTTGCGGTCGGCCAGCGCCACCAGCAACTGATCGGCGCACAGGTTCAGCGAGACGATGCGTTGCGGACGTTTTTCGTCCCTCGGCGCGCCATGCGGTGCGGCTGCCCACAAGCCCGTTCCGACCAGAACCGTCATACCCAGCGCGATCATCGCCTGGGCGGATCCACGAGAAAAGCATCGTTGCATCACGATCCGTCCTTAGCCGGCATGACCGTTCAGGCAAGGGTGATTGACGCTTCTGTCGCGCTCCCGTATCGCGCAACTTGCGACAGGTTCTCCGGCAACGGGGATGAAAAGGGAATGGGGTTCAAGACCCCGGCTGCCCCTGCAACTGTGAGCGGAGAGTCCTCGCACCATATGCCATTGGGATCGCAAGATCCTGAGAAGGCGGCGCGAATTGGCGATGACCCGCAAGCCAGGAGACCTGCCCGTCGCGGTCGTCCTTCGTGCGGACAGGGTGTGTCGGACGAACGGGGGTGAACCCGCGTGACGACAGGTGGACCGCATCGGATGCGGGGACCATGTCGCGCCCTTTCGGGTATCGATATCGTTCCCATGATGTGGCCCTTTGTCTGCTGGGGTCTCCTCGTGTTGAAATATCTGACTTTCTGTTCCTTCCTTCTCTCCACCACCGCCTTTGCCGAAGACGCGCAGCAGGCCCCGCCGCCCGATGCCGCCGCCGATGCCGGGGCATCCTCGATCCTCGTCACGGCGACCCGCCTCGCCACGCCGGTGGATCAGGTACCGGCCTCCGTCACCGTGCTCGACAAGGTCGCGATCGACCGCGCGCAGGATATGGGCGTCACCGAATTGCTGCTGCGCACGCCGGGCGTCAGCATCTCGCGCAATGGCGGCTATGGCACGGCGACCTCGCTGCGCATTCGGGGCGCGGAATCCGACCAGACCGTGGTGGTGATCGATGGCGTCAAGCTCAACGACCCGTCCTCGGCCGGCGGCGGCTATAATTTCGCCAATCTGCTGGTCGGCGATGCCTCGCGCATAGAAGTGTTGCGTGGTCCCCAGTCGACCCTGTGGGGCAGCCAGGCGATCGGCGGTGTCGTCAATGTCGTTACCGCCATGCCCGAAAAGGCGCTGGAAGGCAGTTTCGATATCGAGGCCGGATCGCGCGACACCGTCAGTGCCCGCGCGGCGTTGGGCGGCAAGGCGGGGCCTGTCAGCTGGCGGATCGGCGGCCAGAGCTTCTCCACCGAGGGCATTTCCGCGATCAGCCCGGCCTTTGGCGGCAAGGAGAAGGACGGCTATACCAACCGCAGCGTAACCGGCCGGGTCGAGGTCGCGCTAGCGGACGGGATCAGCGCCGACCTGCGCGGCTATTATTCCGACGGCCATGTCGATTTCGACGCGACCAGCGCGGACAGCCCGGCCTATGGCACCAATCGCGAATTTGTCGGCTATGCCGGCCTGAACGTCGCGCTGCTCGACGGCCGGTTCCGCAACCGTTTCGGCTATGGCTATACCGACACCGATCGCGACAATTATGATCCGCGCAACCAGCGCCGTCAGACCTTCGACGCCGCCGGGCGCAACCAGCGGTTGGAATATCAGGGCAGCTTCGCCATCGCCGACGGCTGGACCGCGCTGTTCGGGGTGGAGAATGAGAATAGCCGCTTCCGCAGCGTGTCACCTTCGGCGTCGCTTTCGGTGCCCATTCCCGACCCGGCCCGCGGCAAGGCAGAGATCACCAGCGTCTATGGCCAGATCAATGCCCAGCCGATTGCCGGCCTGACCCTGACCGGCGGGCTGCGTTACGACGATCATGATCGCTATGGCGGCCGCACCCTCTTTTCGGCCGGCGGGGTGTGGGCGTTGCCGACCAGGACGGTGCTGCGCGCCAGCTATGGTGAGGGCTTCAAGGCGCCGACCCTCTATCAGCTCTATTCCGAATATGGGAACCAGGCGCTCGATCCCGAACGCGCCCATGGCTGGGAAGCAGGTGCGGAGCAGCGCTTCTTTGGCGAAACATTGCGGCTGGGCGCGACCTGGTTCGACCGGACCACGACCGACCAGATCATCTACAACAGCTGTTCGTCGAGTTCGACCGATCCGCTCTGCTTCACGCCGGGCACCACGACGCGGCGCTTTGGCTATTATCTCAATGTGTCGCGCGCGAAGGCGCATGGCATAGAGGCGCAGGCGGCGATCGAGCCGGTCAAGGGGCTGGTGATCGACGGCAATTACAGCTGGACCGTGGCGGAGGACCGTTCGGACGGCACCGCCAATGACGGCAACTGGCTGCCACGCCGGCCGCGCAACAGCGCCAATGGCTCGATCAGCTATGCCTGGCCCTTCGGCCTCACCACCGGGGCGGCAGTTCGCTGGTCGGGGCACAGCTATGACAATGCGGCCAACACCATCCGGCTGGACGATTATACGCTGGTCGACCTGCGCGCCGAATATGCGCTGACCCCGGCGCTGCGCCTTTTCACCCGGGTCGAAAATCTCTTCGACGAGGAGTATATGACGGCCTATCGCTACGGCACGCTCGGCCGCAGCATCTATGCCGGTTTCCGGGGGCGCTTTTGATGTTGCGCCCTGTTGAACCCGGCCCGGCCATCGTCGCCTGCAGCACCTGCCGCCATTCGGCCGATGCACGAGAGGATGGCGAGGGCGTGCGCGGTGGTGCGCGACTGGCACAGGCGCTGCGCAGCGTGCAGGCCTCCGACCCGCGCTATGCCGCCGTCGCGGTGCAGGACATGCCCTGCCTGTTCGCCTGCCAGGATCATTGCACCGTCCATCTGCGCGCGCCCGGCAAGGTCGGCTATGTCCTGGGGCGCTTCGCCCCGGAGGAAGAGGCGGCGCGCGCGATCCTTGATTATGCCGTCGCCTATGCCGCCAGCGAGCATGGCCGCGTCGCCTTTCGGGAATGGCCCGAAGGGGTGAAGGGCCATTTCATCACCCGTACCCCACCGGAAGGATTTGTCGTCGAATGACCTTCGCCTCGATCGCCGATTTTGAAACGGCCCTTGCCAGCCTGCCTCCAGCCGAGGCGCTGGCCAGCGCGGCTGCACGGGCGCGGCAGGCGAACTTGACCAAGCCGCTCGGTGCGCTCGGCCGGCTGGAGGATATCGCCGTCTTCATGGCAAGCTGGCAGGGGCGCTGCATGCCCCGGCTGGAACGGGGGCGAGCGGCGATCTTTGCCGGCAATCATGGTTTCACCATCCATGGCGTCAGCGCCTATCCCGCCGCCGTGACCGCGCAGATGGTGGCCAATTTCGCGGCCGGCGGTGCGGCGATCAATGCGTTGTCCCAGGTCGCGGGCCTGGAACTGGTCGTGCGGCCGATCGATCTTGACAGCCCGACGGCCGATTTCACCGCCGCCCCGGCGATGACCGAGGCGGAATGCCTCGCCGCGCTGTCGATCGGCGCGGAGGCGGCCGAGGAGGATCTGGACCTGCTGGTTGTTGGCGAAATGGGAATCGGCAATTCGACCGCCGCTGCGGCGCTGAGCGCACGCTGTTTCGGCGGCGATGTGCGCGACTGGGTGGGGCCGGGCACCGGTGTGGATGGCGCGGGGGTCGCTCGCAAGATCGCGACGATCGAGCGGGCGATCGCCTTTCATGCTGATGCGCCCGAGGGGGCTTTTGAAGTGCTGCGCCGGCTGGGCGGGCGCGAGCTGGCGGCGATTGCCGGCGCGGTGCTGCGCGCGCGCCAGCTCGGCGTGCCAGTGCTGCTCGACGGGTTCATCAGCTGTGCGGCGATAGCGCCCCTGGCGGCGCAAAGGCCGGGCATCGCGGATCATTGCCTGGCCGGCCATTGCTCGACCGAACCGGGGCATGCGTTGCTGCTCGATCGGCTGGGGCTCGACCCGTTGCTGCGCCTAGACATGCGATTGGGCGAAGGGAGCGGCGCGGCCGTCGCGGCCAATATCGTCCGCGCGGCGGTGGCGGCGCATGCCGGCATGGCGACCTTTGCCGAAGCGGCGGTGTCCACCGCGACATGATGGGCATGCCGCTCCATCTGCTGCGGCATGGCGCACCCGAAACGCCCGGCCTGTTGCTGGGGCGGACCGACAGCGCGCCGACCCGGGCGGGTATCGACGCCTGTCTGGCGCAGGTGGTGGGACTGGAGTTCGAGATGATCGTGACGTCCGACCTGCAGCGGGCGCGCCAGGCGGCGACCGCGATCGGGCAGCGGGCCGGGCTGCCGGTATGGGTCGATCCGCGTTGGCGCGAGCTGGACTTCGGCATCTGGGACGGCCTGGCCCCGGCCGATGTCGATGCCGAAGCGCTGGCGCGTTTCTGGCAGGATCCGGACGGTTTTGCGCCGCCGGGCAGCGAGGGCTGGACGGCGCTGCTGGGGCGGATTGCCGATGCTGTCGAGGATCTGCCGCGCGTGCCCACTTTGGTGCTGACCCATGGCGGGGCGATGCGGGCGGCGCTGGCGCATCTGTGCGGGTTCAGCGTGCAGCAGAGCTGGAGCTTCGGCTTGCCCTATGCCGCGCTGCTGTCGCTGGAGCGCTGGACCGGGGAACCGTCATTTGCCCGCATCACCGGGCTGCGCCCATGAAGGGACTGATCCTTGCCATCCAGTTCCTCACCCGCCTGCCGATGCCAAAAGTGACAGCGAACGAGACAGAGTTCGCACGGTCCATCCGGTGGTTTCCGGTCGTCGGCGCCATGGTCGGTCTATGTGTCATGTTCGCTGTCAATCTTGGCGTGCGCATCGATCCTTGGATCGGGGCGCTCGCCGGGCTGCTCTGCTGGGTCGGCGTGACCGGGGCGCTGCATCTCGACGGACTGGGTGACATCGCCGATGCCTGCGGCGCTGTGCATAAAGGGCGGGAGCGGTTGTTGGCGGTACTCGCCGACCCGCATGTCGGCAGTTTCGCTGTGGTGGCGATCGGCCTGCAACTGATCGCCAAGCTGCTGCTACTCCATGCGCTGGTCGAGCGGGGCATGATGTTGCCGCTGCTGCTCATGCCCTTTGCCGCGCGGATCGGGCCGCTGCTGTGGGCGCGGATGCTGCCGGCACTGCATGCCGGGCTGGGCGCGCGCTTTGCCGATGCCGCCAAAACTATCCACATCGCCCTGTGGATAAGTCTGTTGATAATCGCGGCCTGGTGGTTGCCGGCCCTGCTCGCAGCGCCGCTGTTGATGCTGGTCTGGGGATTGTGGCTGAAGCGCAGGCTGGGCGGCATTTCCGGCGATGGCCATGGGGCAGGCATCGAACTGGTTGAAAGCGGCCTGCTTTTCGTCGCCCTGATCGCCGGTGGCACGGCATGACGATGCGCTGGACCTGGCATGGCGGCGGCGTCGCGGCGGCGCGCGCGCATTTTGGCGGTGCACCGGAAAGCTGGCTCGACTTATCCACAGGCATCAACCCTCATGCCTGGCCGGGGGCAAGCGAGCAGGCGATCGACTGGCGCGCCTTGCCCGACGAGCAAGGGCTGCGCGCGCTCGAACAGGCGGCGGCCGACCATTTCGGCGTCGCTGCCGATCATGTCTGCGCGCTGCCGGGGACGGAGGTGGGCCTGCGCCTCGTCGGCACATTGCTCGACGGTTCGGTCCGCCATGCCAGCCCCGCCTATCGCACCCATGGCGCGATGGTGCAGGGCGCGGCGCCGGTCGATCTTGACCATCTGGGCGACGCGGACGGGCAGACGCTGATCCTTGCCAATCCGAATAACCCCGACGGGCGTCTTCATGGCCTGGCCGATCTTGTGGCCCTGCTCGACCGGCGCGGGCCGGACGGCTGGCTGGTGGTGGACGAGGCCTTTGCCGATTGTCACCCGGCTAGCAGCCTGGGGCCGTTCATTGCCGATGATCGCCGGCTGATGCTGCTGCGCTCCTTCGGCAAGTTTTTCGGGCTTGCCGGCCTGCGCCTGGGCTTTCTGGTGGCGCCGCGTGCGGTCATTGCGCGGGTGCGGGACCGGCTCGGCGCCTGGCCGGTGTCGGCGGCTGCCATTGCCATCGGCACGGCCGCCTATCGTGATAGTGGCTGGATAGGGGCGATGCGCGACCAACTCGGCCACGAGGCGCAGGCGCTCGATGCGCTGCTGATGCGCTGCAGCCATCAGCCCATGGGCCAAAGCCCGCTCTTCCGCCTGATCGACACGCCCGATGCCATGGCCCTGTTCGAGCGGTTGGCGGGGCAGGCGATCCTGACCCGGCCGTTCGAGGCCCAGCCGCGCTGGCTACGCATCGGTCTGCCATCGGATGCGGCGGGCCTTTCTCGGCTGGAACAGGCGCTGCGCCATGGCTGATCCTGTTGCGTTGCTGGCGCTCGCGCTGGATGCGGTGGTCGGCTGGCCGGCGGCGCTCTATCGCCGGGTTGGTCATCCTGTCGGCGGCTTTGCGCGGCTCATCGATCATTGTGCTGCGCGCTGGAATGATCCGGCGCATAGCGCTCTCGCCCGGAAAATGGGCGGAATAGCGACGGTATTGGTCCTGCTGCTGGTGTCAGGCGGTGACGGATGGCTGGTCCAGCATCTGCTGCGCCTATGGTTGCCGGAGCCCTGGAGCTGGATACTGATCGGCCTGCTGGCCTATCCGGCGTTGGCGCTGCGCAGCCTGTACAGCCATGTCCATGCGGTCCATCGCGCGCTGGCGGCTGATGATCTGCCGGCCGCGCGGCAGGCGGTCGGCATGATCGTCGGGCGCGACACCGCCAGCCTGGATGCGGGCGGCGTGACTCGCGCCGCGATCGAGAGCCTGGCGGAAAGCTTCTGCGACGGTGTCGTCGCCCCCTTCTTCTGGCTGCTCTTGTTCGGCCTGCCGGGTGTGTGGGCCTATAAGGCGGTCAACACCGCCGACAGCATGATCGGCCATCGCGAGGCGCCCTGGGGGCCGTTCGGCTGGGCGGCGGCACGGGCTGACGACCTGATGAACCTAATTCCCGCCCGGCTGGCCGGCTGCCTGCTCTGTCTGGCCGGGGGTGGCGGCTGGCGGGTGATGTGGCGCGACGCGCGCAACCATGCCTCGCCCAATGCCGGCTGGCCCGAAGCGGCGATGGCGGGCGCGCTCGACCTGCGGCTGGCCGGACCGATCCGCTATGATGGTGTAGCGCATGACAAGCCCTGGATCGGCAGCGGGCGGATCGATGCCGATCCGCTCGACCTGCGTTGGGCGCTGGCCATTTATGGCCAGGCCTGTTTGCTGCTCTGGCTGGTGGCGGGGCTGCAGGCGCTGTTTGCGGGAGACATGATATGACAAGCAGCCTGCTGGTGCTGGGCGGCGCGCGATCGGGCAAGAGCCGCCACGCCCAGGCGGCGGCCGAAGCGGTGCCCGGCGCACGCCGCTTCATCGCCACCGCCGAGATTTGGGACGCGGAAATGGCCGACCGGATCGCCCGGCACCGGGCCGATCGCGGGCCGGAATGGGAGGTGGTGGAGGCGCCGATCGACCTGCCGGGCGCGATCGCGGCGGCGCGGAGCAAGACGGTGCTGGTCGATTGCCTGACCTTGTGGGCCAGCAACCTGCTGCTGGCGGAGAAGGATGGGGAGGCGGCGGCCGATGCGCTTTGCGCCGCGATCCTGGACCATGACGGGGCGATCATCCTGGTCGCCAACGAGGTCGGGCTGGGCATCGTGCCCGACAATGCGCTGGCGCGGCGCTTTCGCGATCTGGCGGGCACCTTGAACCAGCGGGTCGCGGCGGCGGTCGATGAAGTCGTCTTCGTCGCGGCGGGCCTGCCGCTGACGCTCAAGGGGTGAAGGGGCGGCGCACCGCCCCTTCGTTCACTTAGTCGCGCAGCAGTTCGTTGATGCCGGTCTTGCTGCGGGTCTGCGCGTCGACGCGCTTGACGATCACGGCGCAATAGAGGCTGGGGCCGGGCGTGCCGTCGGGCAGTGGCTTGCCGGGCAGCGAGCCGGGGACGACGACCGAATAGGGCGGCACTTCGCCGATGAAGACTTCGCCGGTGGCGCGATCGACGATCTTGGTCGACATGCCGATGAACACGCCCATCGACAGCACCGAACCCTTGCCGATGCGCACGCCTTCGACGACTTCGGAGCGCGCGCCGATGAAGCAGTCATCCTCGATGATGACCGGGTCAGCCTGCAGCGGTTCGAGCACGCCGCCGATGCCGACGCCGCCCGACAGATGGACATTCTTGCCGATCTGGGCGCAGCTGCCGACCGTCACCCAGGTGTCGACCATCGTGCCTTCATCGACGAAGGCGCCGATGTTGACGAAGCTGGGCATCAGGATGACATTCTTGGCGATATGGCTGCCGGCGCGGGCGAAGCTGCCCGGCACGGCGCGGAAACCGGCGGTGCGGAAGGCGGCCTCGTCCCAGCCGGCGAACTTGCTGGGCACCTTGTCCCACCAGTGGCCAGCGCCCGGGCCATTGTCGATCATGACATTGTCGTTGAGGCGGAAGGAGAGCAGCACCGCCTTCTTCGCCCACTGGTTGACCTGCCAGCCGGCTTCGGTCGGTTCGGCGACGCGCAGTTCGCCCTTGTCGAGCAGGGCCAGTGCCTTGTCGACCGCCTGGCGGACTTCGCCCTGGGTCGACAGGTTGATGTTGGCCCGGTCCTCCCAGGCGGCGTCGATGATCGCGATCAGATCTTGGCTCATGGTCTTTCCCCAAAAATATCCGCCAGGAACGGCGTCAGATGGTCGGTTTCAAAATCGATGAAATCGGGATGATGGTCGTGATTGCCTGCTTCCGAGCCGTTATTGACCCAGATGGTGGTCATGCCGATCGCCTTGGCGGGCTTGAGATTGCGGGCCATGTCCTCGAAAAAGGCGGCGCGGGTCGGGTCGACGGCGTGGACGCTGCACAGTTCCGCGTAGCCCGACGGATCGGGCTTGGGCACATAGCGACAGGCATGGATGTCGTGGATGAGCTCGAACGCGCCGGCTAGGCCTAGCCTGTCGAGCACGCGGCCGGCATAGGTCGCATCGCCATTGGTGAAGATCAGCCGGCGGCCGGGCAGGGCGGCGATATGGGCGTTGAGGGCGGGATCGACCGTCAGCCGCTCCATCGAAATGTCATGGACATAGTCGAGAAATGCGCGCGGTTCGATGTCATGATGGTGCATCAGCCCCGACAGGGTCGTGCCATGCTCCATGAAATAGCGTTTCTGGACGATCCGCGCCTCGGCCGGATCACAGCCCAGCAGGCCCTGGATAAATTCGCCCATCTTCACGTCGATCAGCGCGAACAGGTCCGCCTTCGCCGGATAGAGCGTATTGTCCAGATCGAAGATCCAGGTGTCGACATGGGCCAGGTCCGCGCGCATGGCCGCGCCCTAATCCCCGCCGGGGATTAGGGCAAGGGCGCAAAGGCCCACGGACCGGCCGCATCAGCCGCAGCCGGGCGTTTCGCTGTCGTGATAGAAGGCCTGTACCGCGGCCCAGGCATCCTCGGCGGTCTCGACCCAGGTCAGCAGGTTGAGATCGGCATGGGAAATCACGCCTTCGTCGGCCAGCGCCTCGAAATCCACCACCTTGTTCCAGAAATCCTTGCCGAACAGCAGGATCGGGATCGGCTTCATCTTGCCGGTCTGGATCAGGGTCAGCAGCTCGAACATCTCGTCGAACGTGCCGAAGCCGCCGGGGAAGACGGCGAGTGCACGGGCGCGCAGCAGGAAATGCATCTTGCGCAGCGCGAAATAGTGGAACTGGAAGCTCAGTTCCGGCGTGACGAACAGATTGGGCGCCTGTTCGTGCGGCAGGACGATGTTCATGCCGATCGTCGTCTGGCCGACATCGACCGCGCCGCGATTGGCCGCTTCCATGATCGAGGGGCCGCCGCCTGAGCAGACGACGAAGTGGCGGCAGCCGGCGGCATTCACCGGATATTGCGCCGCGATCCGCGCCAGCTTGCGGGCTTCCTCATAATAGCGGGCTTTCTTGCCCAGATTTTCGGCAATCTTCTTCTGCTGCGGGGTGGTCGCGGCGTCGATCCGCGCCTGGACCTGGTCCGGCTCGGGGATGCGGGCGGAGCCGTAGAAGACGAAGGTGGATTCGATCCGGGCTTCATCCATCAGCAACTGGGGTTTCAGCAATTCGAGCTGGAAGCGCACCGGCCGCAGATCCTCGCGCAGCAGGAACTCATTGTCCTGGAAGGCGAGCTTGTAGGCGGCGCTGCTGGTCTGGGGAGTTTCGATCGCCTTCTTGGCGTCGTCCGCTTCCTGGCGTGCGGGGCGGAATTTGCGTTCTTCAATTTCTTTCTTGGTCATTCCCAACAAGCTAGGCGCGGCAGGTGACAATGCCAAGACCGTTCAGTGGCAAAATCCGCCAAGTTTCCGATTTCCGCTCAGCGGCAGAAGCCGCCGCGTTTGTGATTCCCGCTCAGCGGCAGAAGCCGCCGCGGCCGCCCATGTCGAAATGGAAATGGTCATGATGGGCAGCGTTGTAGTCGGGCGAGAGAACCGTGTTGAAGCGCTTGCAGGCGCTGGCATGGACCACTTCCAGGAACTGGCGGGTCCGCTTGTCACCATTCCAGTCCTTCTCGACACTGATCCGCCGCCCGTCGCTCAGGACGAAGGCGGAAACGTCGATTGCATTGCTGTGGGCATGTTCGCTGAGCTTGCCGCTGCCCGCGATCGGCCGGCAATTATAGGTGCCGAACGTCTCGATCTTCTCGATCTCCGCGCCCAGGATCAGTCGGGCGGCGGGCTGTACGGCATAGCGCGACCAGGCGGCGAAATTGGCGGCCAGGTTGCAGGTCATGGCACCCAGGCCCGAGGTCGGCACGCCGATGTCGAGCAGCTTCACGCTGCCGACCGCGCTGCATCCGCCACCGAAATTCTGGTCGGGCAGGGGGGTGAAGGCGACCGACTGGGATTGCAGCCTGGCAAAGCATTGTCGGGTTTCGAGTGGCGGCGGCGCGGGCGGTGTGGCCGGGCGCGCGCTCTTCACCGGCTTGGATGCACGCGCGACTCGGCCCTTGGGGACCAGGTCGCCGCTACAGGCCGCCAGCATGGCCGCCATCGTCGCGGCCAAGGCCACGCTGCGCCATGCCGAATATCTCGTCACCCGCTCTACCATCAATCCAGCATTTACCACGGCTTGCCCAGCCGAAGGTTAACGGCGCGGTCGTTTCGTCGCATTTTGCTGCGGCTTGACTCTTTTTCGGAAATCTTTAGGGCGGCCGACGGGCCACGCGGTCCCAACGCCGCGCGTGCTCTCTGCAAGGAGACGCATTACATGACTGATCTGACTGCCGTTGACGCCATCATTGCGCCTGTCGCAAAGCCTGCCACCCGTCCGGCTCGCCCCTTCTTCTCTTCCGGTCCCTGCGCCAAGCCTCCGGGCTGGGATGCCGCCAAGCTGGCCACGCAGTCGCTCGGCCGTTCGCACCGCGCCAAGATCGGCAAGACCCGTCTCGCCTACAGCATCGACCTGATGCGCGAGTTGCTGAACCTGCCCGACACGCACCGCATCGGCATCGTGCCGGGTAGCGACACCGGCGCCTTTGAAATGGCGATGTGGACGATGCTGGGCGCCCGCCCGGTCACCACGCTCGCCTGGGAAAGCTTCGGCGAAGGCTGGGTGACGGACGCCGCCAAGCAGCTGAAGCTCGACCCGACCGTGATCCGCGCCGATTATGGCCAGCTGCCTGACCTTGGCACCGTCGACTTCTCGAACGATGTGCTGTTCACCTGGAACGGCACCACCTCGGGCGTGCGCGTGCCCAATGCCGACTGGATCCCGGCTGACCGCGAGGGCCTGACCTTCGCCGACGCCACCAGTGCGGTCTTCGCCTATGAGATCGACTGGACCAAGATCGACGTCGCCACCTTCTCCTGGCAGAAGGTGCTGGGCGGCGAGGGCGGCCATGGCGTGCTGATCCTCGGCCCTCGTGCGGTCGAGCGTCTGGAAACCCACACCCCGGCCTGGCCGCTGCCCAAGCTGTTCCGCCTGATGGCCAAGGGCAAGCTCGCCGAAGGCGTGTTCAAGGGCGAAACCATCAACACCCCGTCGATGCTGGCCGTCGAGGATGCGATCTTCGCGCTGGAATGGGGCAAGTCGCTGGGCGGCCTCAATGGCCTGATCGCGCGCAGCAACGCCAATGCGGCGGCGCTGGGCAAGATCGTCGCCGAACGCGACTGGCTCGGCCATCTCGCCGTCGATGAAACCTCGCGCTCGACCACCAGCGTCTGCCTGACCGTCGCGGGCGCCGACGAAGCCTTCATCAAGGCCTTCGCCGGCCTGCTCGAGAAGGAAGGCGCCGCCTATGACGTCGCGGGTTATCGCGACGCCCCGGCCGGCCTGCGCATCTGGTGCGGCGCGACCGTCGAGACCGCCGATATCGAGGCGCTCGGTCCCTGGCTCGACTGGGCCTATGCCCAGATCAAGGCTGCCTAACTTCATATAAATTCCGATCGCCCTGAGCGAAGTCGAAGGGCTCGGCCGACCGATAGGGAGGCCACTTCGCTTCGCTCAGTGGAGGGCTTCGACTTCGCTCAGCCCGAACGGTTACAGATATTCCAGAAGGATATTCCCATGCCCAAGGTTCTTATTTCCGACAAGATGGACCCCCGCGCCGCCGCGATCTTCCGCGAGCGTGGTGTCGAGGTCGACGTCATCACCGGCCAGACGCCCGAAGAACTGGCCGCGATGATCGGCGCCTATGACGGCCTCGCGATCCGCAGCTCGACGAAGGTCACCAAGGCGATCCTCGACGCCGCGACCAATCTCAAGGTTATCGGCCGCGCCGGCATCGGCGTCGACAATGTCGATATCCCGGCTGCATCGGCCCAGGGCGTGATCGTGATGAACACGCCGTTCGGCAACTCGATCACCACCGCTGAACATGCCATCGCGCTGATGTTCGCGCTGGCCCGTCAGATCCCCGAAGCCAATGCCCAGACGCAGCAGGGCCTGTGGCCCAAGAACGGCTTCATGGGCGTGGAAGTGACCGGCAAGACGCTGGGCCTGATCGGCGCCGGCAATATCGGCTCGATCGTTGCCAGCCGCGCGCTCGGCCTCAAGATGAAGGTCGTCGCCTTCGATCCCTTCCTGACGCCCGAGCGCGCCGTGGAAATGGGCGTGGAAAAGGCCGATCTCGACACGCTGCTGGCGAAGGCCGACTTCATCACGCTGCACACGCCGCTGACCGACCAGACCCGCAACATCCTGTCGAAGGAAAATCTGGCCAAGACCAAGAAGGGTGTGCGTATCGTCAACTGTGCCCGTGGCGGCCTGATCGACGAAGCGGCGCTGAAGGACGCGCTGGATTCGGGTCATGTCGCGGGCGCCGCGCTCGACGTGTTCCAGACCGAGCCGGCCAAGGAATCGCCGCTGTTCGGCACGCCCAACTTCATCTGCACCCCGCATCTGGGCGCATCGACCGACGAAGCGCAGGTCAATGTCGCGCTGCAGGTTGCTGAACAGCTCAGCGATTATCTGCTTGATGGCGGCATCACCAATGCGTTGAACGTGCCCAGCCTGTCGGCCGAGGAAGCGCCCAAGCTCAAGCCCTATATGGCGCTCGCTGAAAAGCTGGGCAGCCTGATCGGCCAGTTGGAAGGTGATCAGATCACCGGCGTGGCAGTCGAGGTCGAGGGCCATGCCGCCGAACTGAACCAGAAGCCGATCACCGCCGCTGTTCTCGCTGGCCTGATGCGCGTCTATTCGGACACGGTGAACATGGTCAACGCGCCGTTCCTGGCCAAGGAACGCGGCCTGGACGTGCGTGAAGTCCGCCATGACCGCGAGGGCGACTATCAGACGCTGGTGCGCGTCACCGTTTCGACCGAAGCAGGCGATAAGTCGGTCGCCGGCACGCTGTTCGGCCATGCCCAGCCGCGCCTGGTCGAACTGTTCGGCATCAAGGTCGAAGCCGATCTCGACGGCCACATGCTCTACATCGTCAACCAGGACGCGCCGGGCTTCATCGGCCGCCTGGGCTCGAAGCTGGGCGAGTCGGACGTCAATATCGGCACCTTCCATCTGGGCCGTCGCAACCAGGGCGGCGAAGCCGTGCTGCTGCTGTCCGTCGACGGCACCGTCACCGAACCGCTGCGCTGGGCGATCTGCAACCTCGCCGGCGTGAAGCAGGTGAAGCTGCTGCGCTTCGCCTGATTCTCAATTCCGTTCGTGCTGAGTAAGGGCTGAGCCTGTCGAAGCCCCGTATCGAAGCATCCCTCGATACGGGGCTTCGACTTCGCTCAATGGCTACTCAGGACGAACGGAGTAGAATTGGCCGCGTTTTGCGCTAAAGGGCCTGTCCCATGACCATGATCCCGCCAAGCCTGCTCCCGGAGGGGCTATCCGATCGCCTGCCGCCGCAGGCCGAAGCCTCTGCGCGCCTGGCGCGCCGCGTGCTCGATACGGTCGCGACCCATGGCTATGAACGGGTCATGCCGCCGCTGGCGGAGTTCGAGGATACGCTGACCCAGCGGCTCAAGTCGATGCGCGCGCAGGATCTGGTCCGCGCCGTTGACCCGGTGTCGCAGCGCACCCTGGCCTTCCGCCCCGACATGACCGCGCAGGTTGGCCGCATCGCCGCCACCCGCCTGCGCAGCGCGCCGCGGCCTTTGCGCCTGTCCTATGCCGGGCCGGTGATCCGCCAGAAGGCGAGCCAGCTGCGCCCCGAGCGCGAGAAGATGCAGCTGGGCGCCGAACTGATCGGCAGCGACAGCAGCGCCGCCGCGGTCGAGATCGTCAACATCGCGATCGAGGCGCTCACCGCTGCCGGCGTAACCGGCATCACCATCGATTTCACCTTGCCTGACCTGATCGACGCGCTGGCCGCCGGTCCGTTGCCGCTGGGCGCCGAAGAATTGGAAGCCGTCCGCGCCGAACTGGACGCCAAGGATGCCGGCGCGCTGGTGGCGATCAGCCCGGCCGCCGCCGCCTATCTGCCGCTCATTGAGGCGACCGGCCCCTTCCACGCCGCGATGGCGCGGCTGGAGGCGTTCAGCGCCAGCCTGGGCGGCGCGATCGACAGCCGGATCGCGGGCCTGCGCGCGATCGCCAAGCCGATCGGCTGGGACATCACCCTGACCCTCGATCCGACCGAACGGCATGGCTTCGAGTTCCAGAACTGGTTCGGCTTCTCCATCTTTGCCGAGGGTTTCATCGGCGAGATCGGCCGTGGCGGCAGCTATGCCATCGCCCGTGCCGGCGAGGCGGACGAACCCGCCATGGGTTTTTCGCTCTATCCCGATCCGCTGATCGACGCCGGCTTTGGCGACGAACGGCCCCGGCGCCTGTTCCTGCCGGTGGGCCATGATGCCGTGCGCGCCGCCGTGCTGCGGGCCGAGGGCTGGCACACGGTTGCGGCCCTGGCGGACGGCGAAGATGGCGCGGCCCAGCGCTGTTCGCACTGGCTGGATGGCGTCGAGCCCCGCGCCTACTGACCGAACAGGCGGCGCAGCCAGGCGTCCACGATGCCGGTGCCGGCATAGTCGGCGTCGCCCATCTCGCGGTTGATCTGCATATGGCCGCGCAGCCCGCGTCCGGGCAGGGCATGGATTTCCACTGGCGTGCCCGCCTTGCGCAGCGCGGCGGCGAGCGCATTGGACTGGGCGGTGCCATCGACCCGATCGACATGGAGCAGCAGGAAATCGGGGGCATTGGGCTTTGCCGCCTGCAAGGTGGGTGATAGGCTTTTCTGGCGTACCGGGTCGGTGCCGAATGCCTGTTCATAGGTCTTGGCCATGAAGCGGCCGCCCTGCGCCATCTGGGTCGGTACATCATAGGCGGCGCCGTCCAGCGCGATGATGCCGCGCACGGCATCGGGCTTCAGCCCGGCCTTGGCGAAATAGCGCATGTCGGTGCCGACCAGCGCGACCAGATGCGCGCCGGCGCTATGGCCCATCAGGATGATACGGTTGGGGTCGATGCCCAATGCCGCAGCCTGGCTGCGCAGATGGGCGACCGCATCGGCGACATCCTGCGCTTGGCTCTCGACCGTGGCATCGGGCACCAGCCGGTAATTGATCGAGGCAAAGGCATAGCCAAGGCCGGTATAATGGGGCGCCTTGGCCGCGCCCGTCGCATTGTCCTTGCTGCCGCGCTTCCAGCCGCCGCCATGGACGAAGATGACGAGCGGTGCCTTCGTGCCCTTGCCCGGCCAGAAGTCGATCGCCTGCAATGGATCGCGGCCATAGGTCATGGCTTGCGGCGCGGTGGCGGCCGTCTGGGCCTGCGCGGCCAGCGGTGTACCCGCGAGCAGGGAGAGAATCAGGATGGGAATCAGCCGTCTGCGCATCTGGTCGTCCTTTGCTGCCCCTGTGCCGGCATGATCGCGAGGGTGCGTCGCGCCGTAAAGCCGGCACCTGGTATCAAAGTGTAATGGCGCTCCAACCTTGACGCATCGGCCCTGCCCGGCTAACGCGCGCCCCGCACAGGGCGTGTCCCGCCCATCCTATTCCACCGGCATGCCGAGTCCCGTCGAAGGGCATGGCCGGTCCGCGCGGCGGGCGGAGGAGTGTATCCATGGCAAATGTTACCGTGATCGGCGCCCAATGGGGTGACGAAGGCAAGGGCAAGATCGTCGACTGGCTGTCGGAGCGTGCCGATGTCGTTGCCCGTTTCCAGGGTGGCCATAATGCCGGCCACACGCTGGTCGTCGGCGAAAAGGTCTACAAGCTCTCGCTGCTGCCGTCGGGCATCGTACGCGGCACGCTGTCGGTGATCGGCAATGGCGTGGTGCTGGACCCCTGGCACTTCCGTGACGAGGTCGCCAAGCTCAAGGGGCAGGGCGTCGAGATCACGCCGGAGAATCTGCAGATCGCCGAGACCTGCCCGCTGATCCTGCCCTTCCACCGTGACCTTGACGGGCTGCGTGAAGACGCGTCGGGCGCCGGCAAGATCGGCACCACCCGTCGCGGCATCGGCCCGGCCTATGAGGACAAGGTCGGCCGCCGCGCCATCCGCGTCTGCGATCTGGCCCATCTCGATGATCTCGACCTGCAGATCGATCGCCTGACCGCCCATCATGACGCGCTGCGCGCTGGTTTCGGCGAAGCGCCGATCGACCGCGCCCAGTTGATGGCCGACCTGACGGAGATCGCCGCCTTCATCCTGCCGTTCGTGAAGCCGGTCTGGCTGACGCTCAACAAGGCGAAGTCGGAAGGCAAGCGCATCCTGTTCGAAGGCGCGCAGGGCACTTTGCTCGACATCGACCATGGCACCTATCCCTTCGTCACCTCGTCCAACACGGTGGCGGGTACGGCGGCGAGCGGCACTGGCCTTGGCCCGAACGCTGCCGGTTTCGTGCTGGGCATCGTCAAGGCCTATACCACCCGCGTCGGCTCCGGTCCGTTCCCCAGCGAGCAGGAAAATGACGTCGGCCAGCGTCTGGGCGAGCGCGGCCATGAATTCGGCACCGTCACCGGTCGCAAGCGCCGCTGCGGCTGGTTCGACGCGGTGCTGGTGCGCCAGTCGGTCGCGGTTTCGGGCGTGACCGGCATTGCGCTCACCAAGCTGGACGTGCTCGACGGTTTCGAGGAACTGAAGATCTGCGTCGGCTACAAGATCGGCGACCAGAGCTTCGACTATCTGCCCGCCCATGCGCAGGACCAGGCCAAGGCCGAGCCGATCTATGAAAGCATTGCCGGCTGGAGCGAAACCACCGCCGGCGCGCGAAGCTGGGCGGACCTTCCGGCGCAGGCGATCAAATATATCCGCCGCATTGAAGAGCTGATCGGCTGCCCGGTCACGCTCGTGTCGACCAGCCCGGAACGCGACGACACCATCCTCGTCCGCGATCCCTTCGCGGATTAAGGGGCATGGGAGAGCAGCGCTTCGAGCGGCACAAGCAGCCCTGGACCCAGGATGAGGTCCAGAAGCTGCACACGCTCGCCAAGAAGGGCATGGCGCTGAAGGCGATCGCCAAGGCGCTGACCCGCAGCGAGGAATCGGTGAAGACCCGCGCCAAGCAGGACGGGCTCTCGATCGCCAAGCTGCGCTGATACTGGACCTGATCGGGCGTCGGTGCGACAAGCCTTTCTGCATCAACAGGAAGGCATCGCATGGCGCTCGACATCCTCGTCCTCTACGGCTCCTATCGGCGCGGCCGGCTTGGTATCCGACTGGCCGACTATCTGATCCGTGGCTTTGAAGATTTGGGCCACAGGGCAGAACTGATCGATGCCAAGGCAGTCGACCTGCCGATGCTCGACCTGCGCCATAGCGACTATCCCGCCGGCGAGGCGCCTGCAGCCATGGCGCAACTGTCGCAGCGGTTGTCCGCTGCCGATGCCTTCGTCTTCGTCGCGGGCGAATATAATCGCGGCATGCAGCCTGGCCTCAAGAATCTGGTCGACCATTATCTCAAGGAATTTGATCGCCGGCCCGCCGCCATCGCCAGTTACTCGATGGGGCGCTTTGCCGGGGTGAACAGCCATGCCGACTGGACGGTGACCCTGTCAGCCATGGGCATGGCGGTGGTGCCCGAGCGGCTGAGCGTCGGGCAAATCGGCCAGACGCTGGATGAAGATGCGCAGCCTCAGGGCGAGGGTGGCGCGGCGCTGGAACGGGGTTTCTCCAATTTTGCCAGCAATCTCATCTGGTGGGCGGAGGCGGCCAAGGCCGCGCGCTGAGCGGTTTCGCCAACGGTCATGGGAGCATGTGCCGTTGCCATTCGTTGCCGCAGCCCATTGTCCGGAGACCTGCATGATCGTTGATCCCGTTCCCAGCCTGCGCCGCATCGCGGCAGAAGTGTGGAAGCCGCTGACCGCCCTGTTCGTATGGGACTGTGCCGTCACGGCGGCCTATTATCTGCTACCGTTCAAGGCACCATCCCTGCCGCTGACCATTTTCGGTTCGGCGCTGGCGCTCTTCCTCGGCTTCCGTTCCAACAGCGCCTATCAGCGCTGGTGGGAAGGACGGGTGTTGTGGGGGGCGATGATCAATGCTTCGCGCAGCCTGTCCCGTTCGGCCCGGAACTTCCTGCCCGACCCGGACGGGCGCGACCTTAAGCGCGAAATCGTCAAGCGCCAGATTGCCTATGTGAACGCCCTGCGTTGCCAGTTGCGGCGCCAGCCGATCGGCGAGGATGTGACGCAATTCCTGCGCGAGGAGGACAAGGGCAAGGCGCTGGCCCGTGTCAACCCGGCCAACGGCCTGCTCGACAGCACCGGCCGGCGGATCGACATGGCCCGGCAGGAAGGCTGGATCGATACCATCCAGCAGACCCAGATGGAGAAGGTGCTGGTCGACATCGCCAATGCGCAGGGCGGGATGGAGCGGTTGAAGAACACGCCGCTGCCCTTTCAATATCGCCTGTTGCCCGTCGTCTTCACTCACCTCTTCTGCATTTTGCTGCCGATCGGGCTGGTCGAATCCCTTGGTCTTGCGACTCCGCTGGGTTCGACGGTCGCGGGCGTGATGTTCCTGGCAGTGCTGCGGATTGGTGACGACCTGGTCGATCCCTTTGCCGACAGCGTGCATGATGTGCCGCTGACCGCCATGTGCCGCACCATCGAGATCGACCTGCTCCAGTCGATTGGTGATTCCGCGCCCGAACCGATCAAACCGGTACGCGGTGTCCTCTGGTAGGCAAGAAAAAGCCCCGCCGGCATCGCGCTGGCGGGGCTTTGTCTTTGGGGGCGGCCGATGGCCTCAGCCGTTGCGATCCTCGTCCACCATGTCGGACGCCAATTCCAGCCCGCGCCGGCCATCGGCGGGCGTATGGGCCGGGGACTTGGGGTGGGGCACATCGACCGGCTCTTCCACCTCCAGCATGCCTTCCCATTTGGTGATGACCGACGTGGCGATGGCGTTGCCCAGCACGTTGGTGGCGGTGCGGCCCATGTCCATGAAATGGTCGACGGCGAGGATGAAAGCGACACCCTCGACCGGCAGGTCGAACTGGCCGAGCGTGGCGGCGACCACCACCAGCGAGGCGCGCGGCACGGCGGCGATGCCCTTGCTGGTCACCATCAGGACGAGCAGGATGGTGATCTGGGTCGCGATCGGCAGGTCGATGCCATAGGCTTGGGCGATGAAGATGGTCGCGAAGGTCGCATACATCATCGAGCCATCGAGGTTGAAGCTGTAGCCCAGCGGCAGCACGAAGCTGTAGATGCGGCGCGGCACGCCGAACCGGTCGAGCTGCTCCAGCATCTTGGGGTAGGCGGCTTCGGACGAAGCGGTCGAGAAGGCGATCAGGATCGGTTCGCGGACATAGCGGATCAGTTTGAACATCCGCTTGCCAAGGAAGATCGCGCCGGCGCCGAACAGCAGTAGCCACAGGCAGATGAGGGCGATGTAGAATTCGCCGACCAGCGCGCCATAGGTCTTGAGCACGCCCAGGCCCTGCACCGTCACGGACGAGGCGAGCGCGCCGAACACGGCGAGCGGCGCGACCCGCATGACATAGCCCGTCACCTGCAGCATCAGCTCGACCAGCGCCTCGATCACGGTGATGATCGGCTTGCCCTTGTCGCCGATGGCGGTCAGCGCCACGCCGACGAACAGCGAGAAGACGACGATCTGCAGTATCTGGTTTTCCGCCATCGCCCCGATCATCGACGTCGGGAAGACGTGCAGGATGAAGTCCTTGAAGTTCAGCGCCTCGGTGTTCACGCCGGCATCGGCGCCGGAGCGCACCAGGTTGAGGCCTGCGCCAGGCTCGAAGAAATTGACGAAGATCAGGCCCAGCGTCAGCGAAATCAGGCTGGCGATGATGAACCAGGCGAGTGCGCGCCCGCCAATCCGCCCCAGCGCTGCGCTGTCCCCCATATGGGCGATGCCCGCGACCAGCGTGGAAAAGACCAGCGGTGCAATGATCATCTTGATGAGGTGGAGGAAGATGTCGGCCAGAAGGTGGAAATAGCCCGCCACATCCTTGGCCAGCGCTTCGTCCCCGCCGACCCAGAGATTGGCCATAAAGCCCACGATCACGCCCAGGACCATGCCTGTCAGAATGTAGGCCGTCAGTCGATTTCGCATTATATTCCTCTAGCCAGCGGACGGTTGGTCCGCGCATTCATTCTGGTTCTGCCGGGTGGTGACACCTAACAGGCGCCCGCCGGACCCGCAATCGGGCACGCCAGGGCTGTGTGGGGATAGACGAATGAGCCACCATATTCCGCGCCCTGTTTTACGGCGGGACAATGGCGAAGGCGTCGATCAGGGGTAGAGCAGACCCTCGGTCCAGCCATTTTCGTTATGGGTGAAGACGCGGCGTTCGTGCAGGCGATGTTCGCGATCCTGCCAGAATTCGATCCGTTCCGGGACGAGGCGGAAGCCTGACCAATGGGGAGGCCGCGGTACCGGGCGGCCATCGAACCGGGCGGCGACTTCCCCATAGCGCGCCATGAAGACATCGCGCGAGGGGAGGGGGCGGGATTGGTCCGACGCCCAGGCGCCCAGTTGGCTGTCGCGGCTGCGCGTCGCGAAATAGCCGTCGGCGGTGGCGTCGTCGACCGGGCCGACAGGGCCTTCGATACGGATCTGGCGGCGAACCGATTTCCAGTGGAACAGCAGGGCGGCATGCGGGTTGGCGAACAGGTCACCCGCCTTGCGCCCCTCGAAATTGGTATAGAAGATGAAGCCATCCGGGCCATGGCCCTTGAGCAGCACCATGCGGACCGATGGCCGCCCCTGCGCATCGGCGGTGGCCAGCGCCATCGCATTGCTGTCGTTGAGTTCGGTCTCGCGCGCCTGCGCGTACCATTCGTCGAAGAGGGCGAAGGGATCGGTCATGCCTCTGCCTTAGTTTCCCGGCACTCCGCTGTCGATACGGGTGCGCGCATGCTTGAACGCAGCCCACGCTTCCGCCACATAGGAGCGCATTCGACCGCATAAACAGTATAAGTCAGAAGGTAGCACGACATCGATGGCCGATCCTTATTCCACCTTGGGCGTGGCGCGCAGCGCGAGCGAGGCAGAGATCAAGTCGGCCTATCGCAAGCTGGCCAAGCAACTGCATCCCGACAAGAATCAGGACAATCCCAATGCGGCGGAAAAATTTTCGGCCGTGACCAATGCCTATGACCTGCTGTCGGACAAGGACAAGCGCGCCCGGTTTGATCGTGGCGAGATTGACGCCGACGGTAACCCGACTGCGCCTTTCGGATTTGGCGGAGGTGGGCGCGGACGCCCAGGCGGTCAGCCGGGCGGGTTCGAGTTCAACGAGGGCGGCGCCGATTTCGGCGACATCTTTGAAGGCCTGTTCGGCGGCGCCGGGCGCCGTGCGGGCGGGGGCGGCTTTGGCGGCTTTGGTCGCGGCGCACCGCCTGCGAAGGGGGCTAATGTCGCTTATCGCCTGGCGGTGCAGTTCGTCGATGCCGCCAGCCTGGCGCCACAACGCATCACCCTGCAGGATGGCAAGACGATCGACCTGAAGCTGCCGGCCGGGGTCGAGACCGGTACGCAGATGCGCCTGACCGGCAAGGGGCAGCCGGGCGCTGGCGGGGCCGGCGATGCGATCGTCACGATCGAGGTGAAGCCGCATCCCTTCTTCAAGCGCGACGGCGACAATGTGCTGCTGGACCTGCCGATCACCCTGGGCGAGGCGGTGAAGGGCGGCAAGGTCAAGGTACCGACCGTCGATGGCCCGGTGATGCTGGGCGTGCCCGCCGGCACGACATCGGGCAAGACTTTGCGTCTGCGCGGCAAGGGCTTCACCGGCAAGGACGGTCAGCGCGGCGATCAGCTGGTGACGCTGCTGATCGACGTGCCTGCCGATGATCCGGCGATCCTCCAACTGGTCGAGGATTGGCAGGACAATCGCGCGGTCCGGACCCATTTGGGCGTGTAGGACGTTCCCGACGGGTGCCGCTGCCATCCCCTTATAGCCCTGAGTCGCGCCGCCATATGGCGGCGCAGGCCCAGGCAAGGCTCCATCGCCAGATCGATCGGGTCCGCCCCGGGTCGCGCAGTTTCGAGATTGCCAAGCGGGTGGTGGTGGGCGTCTATAGCGACGGGTTCATCCATGCCGGGAACCTCGCCTATCTTTCGTTGATGACGCTGTTCCCCTTCTTCATCGTCGCCGCCGCTGTCGCCAGCGTCTTCGGCCGCACATCGGACGGGCTGTCGGCGGTCAATGCCTTTCTCTATACGGTGCCGCGTGGCGTGGCCGACGTCGTCCGCCAGCCGATCAGCGATGTGTTGCAGGCGCGTTCAGGCCACCTGCTCTGGTTCGGTGGTCTGGTCGGCCTGTGGACCGTCGGCAGCCTGATCGAAACGATCCGCGATATCCTGCGTCGTGCCTATGGTACCAAGAGCACCAAGCCTTTCTGGCGCTATCGCCTGGTGGCGGTGGGGATCACCCTGGTCAGCGTCCTGGCGGTGATGTTCGCCTTCTCGCTCCAGGTGGCGATCACGGCGATCGATCAGTTGCTCCATCGCCTGTTCCCCTTCGCGGACGAGGCGATCGCCTGGGTCTCCTCGGCCAAGCTGGTGCCGATGGCGATATTGTGCGTCGCGCTCCATTCACTCTATGTGTCGCTGACACCCTCCCTTTATCGCGACAAACGCTTCGCCAAATGGCCCGGCGCCATCGCTACCGCGCTCTGGTGGTATGCCGTCACACTGCTGTTGCCCGTCACCTTGTCGATGCTTGGTGGCTATGACCGGACCTATGGCAGTCTGGCCGGTGTCATGATCACCCTCATTTTTTTCTTTCTCGTTGGGCTTGGCGTGGTAATTGGCGCGGAATTGAACGCGGCGCTGGCGGAATTCCCGGAAGAGGAACTGGACGCGGTGCCTGATGACCAAGGGAACGGAACGAACAGATGAACGGCTTGATGGCGGGAAAGCGTGGGCTCATCATGGGTCTTGCCAACGACAAGTCGCTGGCCTGGGGGATTTCTAAGGCGTTGCACGCGCAGGGCGCGGAACTGGCCTTCTCCTACCAGGGCGAAGCATTGGCGAAGCGGGTGAAGCCACTGGCCGAACAGGTCGGCTCCGACTTCCTGATCGACTGCGACGTCACCGACATGGACAAGCTCGATGCGGCCTTTGCCGAGATCGAGGCGCGTTGGGGCACGCTCGACTTCGTGGTCCATGCGATCGGCTTTTCCGACAAGAATGAGCTGCGCGGCCTCTATGTCGACACCACGCTCGACAATTTCCTGCTGACGATGAACGTGTCGGCCTTCAGCTTCGTTGCCGTGACCAAGCGGGCGCGTGCGCTGATGCCCAATGGCGGCAGCATCCTGACGCTGAGCTATTATGGCGCGGAAAAGGTCATCCCCCATTATAACGTGATGGGCGTGGCCAAGGCGGCGCTGGAAACCAGCGTCAAATATCTGGCGATGGACCTGGGGCCGGAAAATATCCGCGTCAACGCGATTTCGGCCGGCCCGATCAAGACGCTGGCGGCCAGCGGCATTGGCGATTTCCGCTATATTCTGAAGTGGAACGAACTGAACTCGCCGCTGCGTCGCAATGTGACGATCGAGGATGTCGGTGGTGCCGGGCTCTACCTGCTGTCCGACCTGTCGTCGGGCGTGACGGGCGAAATCCACCATGTCGATGCTGGCTATAATGTCATCGGCATGAAGGCCGAGGATGCGCCGGATATCGCGCTGGACAAGTAAGAACGACGCGGCCGGATCGGAACAGAGATGAGCTTCAACACATTCGGCCGCGTTTTTCGGTTTTCGACCTGGGGCGAGAGCCATGGTCCGGCCATCGGCGCGATGGTCGATGGCTGTCCTCCGGGACTTGACCTCAGCGAGGCGGACATCCAGCCCTGGCTCGACCTGCGCAAGCCGGGCACGTCGAAGTTCACCACCCAGCGGCGCGAGCCGGACGAGGTGCGCATCCTGTCGGGCGTGTTCGAGGGCAAGACCACCGGCACGCCGATCAGCCTGATGATCGAGAATACCGACCAGCGATCCAAGGATTATTCGGAGGTTGCCAAGGCCTATCGCCCTGGCCATGCCGACTATGCCTATGATGCCAAATATGGCTTTCGCGACTATCGTGGCGGCGGGCGGTCCTCGGCACGCGAGACAGCGAGCCGGGTGGCGGCCGGCGCGGTCGCGCGGCTCGTCATCCCTGACGTCGACATCTTTGCCTATGTGAGCGAGATTGGCGGCGACGCGATCGACTATGACAATTTCGACGCGGCGCAGATCGGCCAGAATCCCTTCTTTTGCCCGGACCCCGAAGCGGCGGTGCGCTGGGAAGCGCTGGTCGATGGCGCGCGCAAGGATGGCTCTTCGCTGGGCGCCGTGGTCGAATGCGTCGCATCGGGCGTGCCGGCCGGCTGGGGCGCGCCGCTCTATGCCAAGCTGGACAGCGAACTGGCGAGCGCGATGATGAGCATCAACGCGGTCAAGGGCGTGGAGATTGGCGATGGGTTTGCGGCCGCCCGGCTGCGCGGCGAGCAGAATGCCGATCCGATGCGCCCCGGACAGGATGGCCCGGTCTTCCTTGCCAACCATGCCGGCGGCATTGCTGGCGGCATTTCCACCGGCCAGCCGGTCAAGGTGCGGATCGCCTTCAAACCGACCAGTTCGATCCTGATTCCGGTCGAGACGGTGACGCGCGAGGGCGATGCGTCCGACATCATCACCAAGGGGCGCCACGACCCCTGCGTCGGCATTCGCGGCGTACCCGTGGTCGAGGCGATGATGGCGCTGGTGCTGGCCGACCAGAAGCTGCTGCACCGCGCCCAGTGCGGGGGCGACTGACGCGCCGAAGCGCGCCAATCCCGCGCCGAACGCGCAAAAGAGAGACGAGACGACTCAGCCTTGTTACGCTAGGATGACATGGTCACCCGCGGGAGGGTGAGCGGCAGCGCGTAAGCCTGGGGAGCGTCAACATGCCAAGCGTGGTTTGACGGTCAAAACGTCCCCTGACGCCGCGACACGGGCCAGCCATGCAACCATGGCTGGCCCATTTCGTTTCACCTCCGTTAGAGACGCGATCACGCGATCAAACGGGGGCAAGACGAGATGCATTTCATCACCGCGCTATTGGGCATTTACCGCGCGGAAATCGGCCTGTTCATTCTCGCCTGCATGTTCGTCGCCTTCGTGCGCGAACGCTATTCGCCGACCGTCGTCTCGGTGCTGGGGGCCTGCGCCTTCGCGCTGCTTGGCCTGCTCAACGAAAAATCGCTCTTCTCCGTCTTCTCCAACAGCGCGCCGCTGACCGTGGGCGCGATGTTCGTGTTGTCGGGCGCGCTCATTCGCACCGGAACGATCAATCGCATTGCCGAACTCGTCATGGCGCGGGCGCAGAAGCGACCCCGGCTGGCGCTGGTAGAGGTGGCCGTTGGAACGGTGCTGCTGTCCGCCTTTCTCAACAATACGCCGGTCGTCGTGCTGCTGATCCCGATCATGTTCCGGCTGGCTCAGGCGACCGCCTATCCGGTCAAGAAGCTGCTGATCCCGATGAACGCGGTGGCGGTGATGGGCGGCTGCATCACGCTGATCGGCACATCGACCAACCTGATCGTCGCGGGCATCGCCGCCGAACAGGGGATGCAGCCTTTCGGCATTTTCGACATCACCCCCTATGGCCTGGCCGGCACCATTGCCGGGGTCGTCGGCCTGGCCGGCCTCAGCTTCCTGCTACCCAGCGACCCACCCTCGATCGCGGGGGAGAATGGCGGCAATGTCCAGGAATATCTGACCGAACTGGTGGTCACGCCGGACAGCGAACTTGTCGGTCGGGAGATTGGTGGCCTGTCGCTGCTCGGTCGGTCGGTCACGCTGCTCGGCCTCAAGCGGGCGGGCGAGATTCGGCGCCATGATCTGGACGGGGAAGAACTGCATGTCGGTGACCGGCTGATCGTCCGCGCCGACGGTACGGCGATCATGACCCTGCGCGAATCAGGCGATTTCGAACTGGGCATCGCCGCCGATTCCGAGACTTCCGCGCGTGAGGGCACGGTGATCGAGGCGATGGTCGCGCCCAGCCACCCGTCGATCGGCGAGCGGCTGATCGACATTCCCTTCCTCCATGCGCTGCGTGTGCGGTTAATCGGCATTCATCGCGCGCGCCATCTGCCCGGCCCCGACCTGGCCGATACGCGGGTGCGCGGCGCGGACCGGCTGCTGGTGGCGGGCAGCGACGACGCGATGCGTTCGCTGAAAGACAATCCCAACCTGATCGGCGTCGACATCAGCCGCACCCGCGCCTTCCGCCCGCGCAAGGCGTGGATCGCGATCCTGGCGATGGCGGCGGTGGTGATCCTGTCGGCGCTGGACGTGATCGGCATCGGCCTGGCCGCCTTCATCGCCGTTGGCGTGATTCTGGTCACTCGCTGCATCGATGCGGAAGAAGCCTGGGCGGCGATCGACGGCGATGTGCTGATCCTGATCTTCGCCATGCTGGCGGTCGGCCTGGCACTCGAACAGGCGGGCAGCGTCGCGCTGATGGTTGGCTGGATCACGCCGCTGATGCAGGTCGCGCCGCAATGGAGCCTGGTCTTCATCGTCTATTTCGCCGCGCTGATCCTGTCCGAACTGCTCAGCAACAATGCGGTGGCGGCGCTGCTGACCCCGCTCACCATCGCGCTGGCGCATCAGCTGGGCACCGATCCACGCCCGCTGGTGATCGCGCTGATGATCGGTGCGTCGGCCTGTTTTGCGACGCCGATCGGCTATCAGACCAATGCCCTGGTCTATGCCGCCGGCGATTATCGCTTCGCCGATTTCGTGCGCATCGGCGTGCCGCTCAACCTGATCGTGGGCGGCGCGGTGTGTGCGGCGCTCGTGATTCTGGGCTAGGGACCAATTGCCCGCATCCGGCCCTGTCGGCGCTGGCGCCTGCCCGGCATGAAGGCGGCGATCCATCAGGAGTATCGCCCATGACCCGCCTTCGCTTCACCCAGGTCGACGCCTTTGCCGACGCGCCCTTTACCGGCAATCCGGCGGCGGTGATGCCGCTCGACGCCTGGCTCGACGATGCGGTGCTGCAGGCGATCGCGGCGGAAAACAACCTGTCCGAAACCGCCTTTACCGTGCCGACGCCGGACGACGCAGAGGCCGATTATGCGCTGCGCTGGTTCACCCCGGCGGTCGAGGTGAAGCTGTGCGGCCATGCCACGCTGGCGAGCGGCCATGTGCTGATGCAGGGTGAGACCATCCGCTTTCGCACCCGCCATGCCGGGGTGCTGACCGTGACCCGTGCGGGCGAGGGATATGAGCTGTCGCTGCCGGCCTGGACCAGCGATCCCAAGCCCCTGCCGGAACTGGCGGCGGGGATGGGCGGCGACATCGTCGAGACGCGCTGGCGCGATGGCGGCTATGCGATTTTCGTCTATCGCGATGCGGCAGCGATCCGCGCGCTGGAACCCGATTTCGCGACCCTGCGCAAGCTGGGCGACAATCTGCTGATGGCGACCGCGCCGGGCGACGACAGCGACATCATCAGCCGCGTCTTCGTGCCCGGCGGCGGCATCGACGAGGATCCGGTGACCGGATCGGCCCATGGCCTGCTGACGCCCTATTGGACGGAGCGCCTCGGCAAGACTGCGATCAGCGCCTATCAGGCGTCGGCGCGCGGCGGGCGGCTGGGCTGCCGGCTGGAGGGCGAGCGGGTGGTGATGACCGGCGCCTGTCGCACGGTCATCGAGGGCATATTCACCCTTTAACCGGGGAAGAGGCCGATCAGCCGGGCCAGTTGCGCCTTCACGGCGGTGCGTTGTTCCCTTTTCGGCGACATGCCGATCCGCACGATCGTCAGCCGCTGGCCGGGCGCGACCAATATATATTGGCCGTTATGGCCGACGCAGCCGAACAGGCTGGCGGAGGCCAGGCCCGGCATCAGCGCGCTCTCGCTGCTGTCCCGGTTGAGCCAGAGATGCGCGCCATAGGCCGCGTTCCGGGTCGATGGCGCGCGCATATAGTCGACCCATTTTTCCGGCACGATCTGATGGCCGACGGGCGAGCGGCCATGGTTGCGCAGCAATTCGCCGAAGCGACCATAGTCGCGTGCGGTCATGTGCATCATCGACCCGCCGATCAGCGTGCCATGGGCGTCATATTCGGGGGTGAGGCTAGCGAGCTTGCCCGGCGCCTTCAGCCGGCCGTCGATGAACATCTGCATCGCCCGGCGGCGCATGTCGGGATCATCGCTGTTGGTCAGCATCCGCGTCATCAGGTCCGACAGGATCATCGTGCTGCCGGTGGAGTAGGAGAATGTCTCGCCCGGAACATGCGCCAGCGGCTTGGATTCGGCATAGGCCGCCATGTCCTGCGCGCCGTCCATGAACAGCATGCGGACGGTATCGCCGTCGGTAATCGGCTCGCCATCTTCGGCATGGTCGAGGCCCGATGTCATCGACAATAGTTGGCGCAGGGTGATGCGGCCACGCGGATCGCCCGGCTGGCTCCAGGCCGCGACCGGCACCGGCGAATCGAGCGCCAGTCGTCCGTCCGACACCATCAGGCCGACCAGCACCGCGGTCACGCTCTTGGCCATCGACCAGGATAGCAATTTCGTGTCGGGGGTGATGCCGGGGGCATAGCGTTGTGCGATCACCTTGCCGTCGCGCATCACCAGCAAGGCGCGGGTTTCACCCATTTCCTTGTCGTCGAACAGCGGATCGATCGCGCCGCGCAGTGCGCTGGCGCTGACCACCGCATCGGTATCGACCGTGTAGACGGGTTCGGGTGCATGGGCGGCGCGCCCCGCCAGCGTGCCGGCCAGGACGAGCGCCACCAGTCCGGCACCCATGGCAAGGCGCTTTACGATTCGCTTCTCGATCTGCATAAGCCGGCGCCCTTAGCATGGAGGCGCGAAGAAGGGCCATGGCGGTTCGTGGTAAATGGTGGATCGTCGCGGCGGTGATTGTCGTCGCGCTGCTGGTCGCGCTGGCGTGGAACTGGTCGACCTTGCGCGCACAGGCGCAGTTGGGGTCGGCCTATGGCGCGCGGCTGACCTGTTCCTGCCGCTATGTCGAGGGGCGTGCTATGGGGAACTGCCAAGGCGACAAGGAACCGGGCATGGCGATGGTGCGGCTGACCGACAAGCCGGAGGAACGGGCTGTCGAGGCCCATGTGCCGTTGCTGGCGTCGCGTACCGCGCGCTTCAAGCCGGGCTGGGGCTGTCTGCTCGATCCGGTGGGGTAGAGGGCTGGTGCCGGAATGCGCCGGATGGCGCATCTCAAACAGACACTCCGCGCCACTGGCACCTGTGGCCCTGAGTCGCTAAGGCCGGTCCATGCCCCGCGACATTCCCACGCTGCTCCACGATATTTTCGGCTTCACGACGTTTCGCGGGGTGCAGGAACAGGTGGTCGGCCGGGTCATGGCGGGGCAGCCGACCCTGGCGATCATGCCGACCGGCGCGGGCAAGTCGCTCTGCTACCAGTTGCCGGCGGTGGCGCTAGACGGTTGCTGCGTCGTCGTCTCGCCGCTGATCGCGCTGATGCACGACCAACTGCGCGCCGCGACCGCCGTGGGCATCCGCGCCGCCAGCCTGACCAGCGTCGATGCCGACTGGCGCGAGACGCAGGATCGCCTCCGCAATGGCGAGCTGGACCTGCTCTATGTCGCGCCGGAACGGGCGAGCGGCGAAGGGTTCCGCAATCTGCTGCGGTCGGCGAAGGTCGCCCTGTTCGCGATCGACGAAGCGCATTGCGTGTCCGAATGGGGGCATGATTTCCGCCCCGACTATCGGCTGCTGCGGCCGCTGCTCGATGAGTTTCCCGATGTCCCGCGCCTGGCGCTGACGGCCACGGCGGACGCGCATACCCGCAAGGACATATTGGTCCAGCTCGGCATTCCCGAGGATGGCCTCATCATCTCCGGCTTCGACCGGCCCAATATCCGCTATGCCGTCCATCCGCGCGATGGCCTCACCCGCCAGCTGGCCGACCTGCTGGCCGCCAATCCCGGACCGGGCGTCGTCTATGCGCCGACCCGCGCCGCGACCGAGAAGCTGGCCGAGACGCTGGGGCGCGGCGGCCGGGCGGTGCGCGCCTATCATGCCGGGCTCGATCCGGCGGTGCGCGCCCGCAATCAGGCCGCCTTCATCGCCAGCGAGGATATGGTGATGGTCGCCACCGTCGCCTTTGGCATGGGGATCGACAAGCCCGACGTGCGCTTCGTCGCCCATGCCGGCCTGCCCAAGTCGATCGAGGGCTATTATCAGGAATCGGGCCGCGCCGGCCGCGATGGCGAACCGGCGGTCGCGCATCTCTTCTGGGGGGCGGAGGATTTCGCCCGTGCCCGCCAGCGCATCATGGAGCTGGAACCGGCGCGCCAGCAGGGCGAGCGGGCGCGGATCGCGGCGCTTGGGGCGCTGGTCGAGACGGCGACCTGTCGCCGGGCGATCCTGCTGCGGCATTTCGGTGAAGATCCGCCGGCGACCTGCGGCAATTGCGACAATTGCCTGACCCCGCCGGCCAGCGTTGATGCCACCGAAACGGCACGCAAATATCTGTCGGCGGTCTATCGCACCGGCCAGAGCTTTGGCGCGGGCCATATCGAGGCGGTGCTGAGTGGCGCCGTCACCGACAAGATTCGCGAGCGCGGGCATGACAAGATATCGGTCCATGGCATTGTCGATGGCGACGAGACGGCGCTGCTGCGGCCGGTGTCGCGCGCGCTGCTGGTGCGGGACGCGCTGGAGACGACCGAGCATGGCGGGCTGATGCTGGGGCCGAATGCCCGGCCGATCCTGCGCGGCGAGGAAGAGGTGCGCATCCTGGTGCCGCCGCGGCGCGAGCGGAAGAAGCGCAATGCCCGTAATGGCAGCGATGCCAATCCGATCGGCGATCCGCTGTTCGATGCGCTGCGCACCTGTCGCCGTGAACTGGCGCAGGAGGCAGGGGTGCCGCCCTATGTCATCTTCCATGATTCGACGCTGCGCGAAATGGCGGAGCAGCGGCCCGCGACCATCCATGAGCTGGGCATGGTGAGCGGCGTCGGGCAGAAGAAGCTGGACGCCTATGGTGATGCTTTCCTGGCGGCGATCCGGCCCTATCTGTAGCGGCTGAGCTTGTGGCCCCGTTTCTCGACGGGCTCGAAACGAACGGATGGCGGGGCATCGATGCCGGTTGGGCGTGCAGACGCTTGAATCCTGGGACGGGCGGGCGCATGGCGGGGGCGAAGGAGATTTGCCCATGTTCCGCCAGCTAACCGATCGCCTCTATGTCTCGCCCCAGATCAGCGTCGATCAGGTCGAGACCGCCAAGGCGCTGGGCGTGACCATGATCATCAACAACCGCCCCGATGACGAGGAGCCGGGCCAGACCAACGGCGCTGCGGTCGAGGCGGCGGCGATCGACGCCGGCGTCGCCTATGCCGCCGTGCCGGTCGCCCATGGCGGCTTTGCCCCCTGGCAGCTCGACGGCATGGCCGCCGCGATCGAGCAGGCGGGCGAGGGCAAGATCCTGGCCTATTGCCGGTCGGGCACGCGCAGCACCCTGCTGTGGGCGCTGACCCGGGCGCGGGCGGGCGACAATGCCAATGTGCTGGCCGCCCAGGCCGAGGCGGCCGGCTACGACCTGACGCCGGTGCGTCAGATCATGGATGCCTTGAAGCCCGCCTGAAAATAGGATTGCGGTCGCTTAACTTCGCATATTTCCCGCACATTTCGACTTTATCTTGCTCCGGTAGGAAATCATCTTGCGAGGAGATGGGCGCGCCGGACGATGGGAAAGAGCCGGGCGCAGCCTAACTAGGCCGGGCTTTGTAGGACAGATGGCGGCGTTCAGCTGCACTCCACCGTGACATGCTCCATGCGCGGCAGGCTGCGCACCCGTTCGCGGACCCTGGCGCCGTCGGCGCCGGGGGCGAGGCTGATGATCGCGGCATGGGCGTGCGGGCCGATGCGCCAGACATGGAGGTCGCGGATGGTGGCGCCTTCGGCTTCGACCAACCCGCGCACCCGAGCCATCAGCGCGGGTTCGGCGGTGTCGAGCAGGATCGCTGCGGTATCCTTCATCAGGCCCCAGGCCCAGCGCGCGATGACCGCCGCGCCGAGCAGGCCGACCGCCGGATCGAGCCACCACCAGCCAAGATAGCGGCCGGCCAGCAGCGCGGCGATCGCCAGCACCGACGTCAGCGCATCGGTCAGCACATGGACATAGGCGGCGCGCAGATTATTGTCGGCATGGCCGCTCTTGTGGTCGTGATCATGATCGTCATGCGTATGGCCGTGCGAATGGCCATGATCATGGCTGTGATCGTGGCCGAGCAGCAGGGCGCTGACCAGGTTGATGACCAGGCCGACGACCGCGACCAGCGTCGCCTCGCCAAAGGCGACCTGCACCGGCTCGAACAGGCGCATGCCGGATTCGATCGCGATGAAGAGCGCAGTCAGCAGCAACAGCAGCGCCGAAGCGAAGCCGGACAGGTCACCGACCTTGCCGGTGCCGAAGGTGTAGCGCGGGTTGCGGGCATGGCGCCTGGCATAGCTGTAGGCGGCGGCGGCCACGGCCAGTGCGCCGGCATGGGTCGCCATGTGGAAACCGTCGGCCAGCAGCGCCATCGATCCGGTGATCCAGCCGAAGGCGATTTCCACCACCATGGTCGCGGCGGTCAGCCAGACGACCCAGAGGGTGCGTTTGGCATTCTTGTCATGCCCGGCGCTCAGATAGATATGGTCGAAATAATGGCGTTCCTCGCCATCGTCATCGATCGGCGGCGGCGCGGCCGGGGCAGAAGCATGGGCGTGGTCATGGCTGCAGCCGGCACCATGATGATGGTGCCCATGGGCGTGATCGTCGTGCATCGTCATTTCCCGTAGCGGCGGATCAGCGCCAGCATTTCTTCCGTGGCGGCGGCCCGTTCTTCATCGGTCAGGCCGGGGCGGGCGACATGTTCGCGCATATGCTGCTCGATCAGTTCCTCCATCAGGCTGCCGACCGCGCCGCGCACCGAGGCGACCAGTTGGAGTGTTTCCGAGCAGCCGGCGTCGCCCGCCAACTGGCGCTCGACGGCGTTCACCTGCCCCGCGATGCGGCGCACCCGCGCCAGCAATTTGTCCCGATCCGCGATGATGTGCATAGGGTACCCCCCTATACTATGTGGATAAGTGGCGCAAGGCGTGGGGGATGGGGCGGGAATGCCAATCGGAGCCCTGAACCGACGCGACAGTCGAAGTTCACAGTGTCGTGCGGGTGATTTCGGGCCAACGCGCCGGCCAAGCGCCTGTCCCGCGCCGGTGAAGCGACAGGCGCGCGACAATCGGGTCATGATGACGCGCCTGCGACGCGACAGGGGGAGGACAACGAGGCGACAAGGAAGCGACACTCGCGCGCCGGTCGGGCGACAACCGGCTGGCGGCAAGGGCTGGAAAGAGGGCCGGGCGTCCATCGCCCAAGGTGGATCAGAAAAAGGCCGAGTAGGAAAGCGAAGGCCAGCAGGGTTGGAGCGGGTTTAAGAAGAGACTCCGCTTCTCGGTCCGTTACGAGAAAAAGCGGGATGCCGGGTCAAGCCCGGTATGACGGACGAGGAGATGGCAACTAACGACCGGAAGTTGCCCTCACCATCATCGTCACCCTGAACTTGTTTCCGGGTCCATTTTTCCTAATGCGCCAATGGCCTGTTGGGCCTGATAGATGCTGAAACAAGTTCAGCATGACGTTGGTGAAATGGCGGAACGCCAACTCTCTCCTGCCCCTTTTATCTTCTCCGCGTTCTTCGCGGCTCCGCGCAAAAATGAATCGTCCGGACGCGCGGAGAGAGGGAATGATGGCTCTCTACCCCAATCAGACAGTCGGTCGTGTCCACAGCCCGGCAGACCGCGCCGCATCGGCCGGCCAGCGTCGCGCCCGCCCTGGCACCTGTCGGCCCGCGCGGATCACCCAGCCTAGCTTCTCGCGCCCCGGCGTCACCACGCGATGGTCCCAGGCATGCTCGCCCCGCCGCGCCACTTCGCGCGCGATGTCGCCATAGATGCCGGCCGCCGCCAGCACCGCCCAGGCCGCCCGCGCCGGCAGCGCGCCGGTGCCATGGCGCGCGCTGTCCTCATAGGCGGCCGCCATATCGGCCAGCCGCCGCCCCAGCAGCGCTAGGCGCGGCCGCAGCCAGGGCTTCATATGCTCGCCGGGCGGCATGTCCATTTCCACCAGCCATTCGACCGGCAGGTAACAGCGATCGGCTATCTCATCCTCGCTGATGTCGCGGGCGATATTGGCGAGCTGAAAGGCGATGCCCAAGTCACAGGCCCGGTCCAGCGTCGCCTCGTCATCGGGATCGACGCCCATCAGCACCGCCATCATGCAGCCCACGGCGCCCGCGACATGATAGCAATAGCGCAGCATGTCGGCCTCGCTGCGCGGCCGCCAGTCACGCGCGTCGAGCGCAAATCCCTCCAGCAGGTCATGGGCAAAGCGGTGCGGGATCGCGCATTCGCGCATGACGACGCCAAAGCCGTCAAAGGCCGGGTCGCCGGTCGGATCGCCGCGCAGCGCCGCATCGGTCAGCACCCGCAGCGTCGACAGCCGCGCCTGCCCGTCGGCAACGCCCCGCATCGTCCCGCCATGGTCCTGCCCATCGGCGATATCGTCGCATTTGCGGCACCAGGCATAGAGCAGCCAGGCCCGCTCGCGCGTCACTCGGTCGAACAGCTTCGACGCCATGGCAAAGCTTTTGGAACCCCGCGCGATGCTGTCGCGGGCATGGGCGACCAGGGCGGGGCGATTCCATTCTCCCCTCCTGCCTGCGGGAGGGGCCGGGGGAGGGCCTGTTAAGTCCATGAAGCGGACATGCCCTCCCCAAACCCCTCCCGCAAGCGGGAGGGGAATATTATTTCAGAGCCGTGCGGCCTTCATCGCGAAGATCGTCTCATGCGGCTTATACGCGGCCATCTGGTCCAGCAGCGCCTCGATGCTGTCATCATGGATCATGATGCCGGCATGCTGCGGCCGGATGAAGCCGGCGTCCACCATCTGCCGGTTGAAACCGATCAGCTGGTCATAGAAGCCCGCGACGTTGAGCAGGCCGACCGGCTTGTTGTGATAGCCCAGCTGCGCCCAGCTGATCGCTTCCCACAGCTCGTCCATCGTGCCGACGCCGCCCGGAATGGTGACGAAGCCGTCCGACAGGTCGGTGAAGAACTGCTTGCGCTGGTGCATGGTCTCGACCACGTGCAGTTCGGTGCAGCCGCGATGCGCGACTTCGGCGCCGACCAGCGCCTCGGGGATCACGCCGATCACCTCGCCGCCCGCTTCCAGCGCCGCGTCCGCCACCGCGCCCATCAGGCCCAGCCGCCCGCCGCCATAGACGACGCCGATGCCGCGCTGTGCCAGGGTACGGCCGACATGGCGCGCCGCGTCGATATAGGTGAGGTCGGCCGGCGTCGCCGAACCGCAATAAACAGCCAGTCTTTTCATCATCTTCCAGTCCCGAAGCGTCGCGCGCTCCTCAAGCCATGTCCTGCAGCATCAGCGCCGCGGTCGCCTTGGCGCTGCCCACCACGCCGGGGATGCCCGCGCCGGGATGGGTGCCGGCCCCTACCAGATAAAGGTTGGGAATGACATCGTCGCGATTATGGGCGCGGAACCAGGCGCTTTGGGTCAGCAGCGGCTCCAGGCTGAAGCCGCTGCCCAGATGGGCATTGAGATCGCGGCCGAAATCGGTGGGCGCATAATGAAACTGGGTCACGATGCGCGACCGGATGTCGGGGATCAGCCGATGCTGGATCTCGTCCAGGATACGCTCGGCATAGGCCGGCGCGAAGCGGTCCCAGTCGATCGGCAGCTTGCCCATGTGCGGTACCGGGGCGAGTGCATAGAAGGTCGAATGTCCTTCCGGCGCCATCGACGGGTCGGTCACGGTCGGGTGATGCAGATAGAGCGAGAAATCGGCCGGCAGCACGCCATGGCTGTAGATATCGGTCAGCAGCCCCTCATAGCGCGGGCCGAACAGGATCATATGGTGCGGGATGCCCGGCCAACTACCCTTGATGCCGAAATGCAGCACGAACAGGCTGGGCGACCATTTCTTGTGCTGCAGCTTTTCCGCCTGCTTCTGTCCGCGCGGATGATGGCCCAGCAGGTCGCGATAGCTGTGCATCAGGTCGCCATTGCTGGCGATCGCATCCGCCTCCCCGCGCCAGCCCGACGCGGTGCGCACCGCCACCGCCCGGTCGCCATGGGTCTCGATCTCGACGACGGCATCGCCCAGCCGCAGCACGCCGCCCAGCCGCTCGAAATGGGTCGCCATGCCCTGCACCAGCCGATTGGTCCCGCCCTTGGCGAACCACACCCCGCCATCCTTCTCCAGCTTGTGGATCAGGGCATAGATGCCGCTGGTCGTCATCGGATTGCCGCCGACCAGCAGGCTGTGGAAGGACAAAGCCTGGCGCAGCTTCTCATCCTTCACATGGCTCGACACGATCGAATAGACCGATCGCCAGGCCTGATATTTGGCCAGGCTTGGCCCCGCCTTGATCATCGAGGCGAAATCGAGAAAGGCAACCGAGCCGAGCTTGCGATAGCCCTCCTCGTACACGCCGTCAGCATAGTCGAGGAACCGCTCATAGCCCGCGACATCCTCGGGATTGAGCTTGGCGATCTGCGCGCGCAGTGCCAACTCGTCATTGGAATAGTCGAAATTGGTGCCGTCACGCCAGTTGAGCCGGTAGAAGGGCGATACCGGTACCAGGCTGACATCCTGCGCCATGTCATGGCCCGACAGGCGCCACAGTTCGGCGAGGCAGGCGGGGTCGGTGATGACCGTCGGACCCGCGTCGAAGGTGAAGCCGTCCTTCTCCCACATATAGGCGCGGCCACCCGGCCGGTCGCGCGCCTCGATCAGGGTGGTCGCCACCCCGGCCGACTGCAGCCGGATGGCCAGCGCCAGGCCGCCAAAGCCGGCGCCGATGACAATCGCTTTCCGCTCCATCAGGCGGGTGGGTTCAACAATGCGCGCATGGCGCCCCTTATGCGCACGGGTGGACGCCCGCACAAGATGCGGATGCGATCGGCGATGGTCGATCGCCCGGCATAGAAGCGCTGGATCAGCGCCGGCCGCAACCGATAGAAGCGCGCAAAGATGCGCCAGCGCTGGTCCGGCGCCGCAGCGCCGAAGAGCATTCGGCCAAGCAGCCGATAATAAAGCCCCTTCTTCCAGTGCGCCGCAGCATAGGTCCGCGTCGCCGCCGGCAGGCCCTTCAAGGGCTGCTCCACCAGCCAGGCCGCGAATCGGACGGCATCGGGCAGCGAGTAACCGGTCATCGGCTGGAACAGCCCAGCCTTCACCCCGGCCCGCGCCATCGGGTCATCGACCGGCCAGTATCGATCGAAATCGCCGCCATGCACCACCGGCAGCACGCCGCTCTCGCTGTGGATAAGTTTCTCCACCTGCCAGCCCTGCGCCTGCGCATAGGCGGCGATCCGGTCCGCGATTCCCGCTGCGTCCAGTTCCGGCTCGTCGCTATAATAGGTGTCCTCGACAAAGATCGTCCGGGCATCGCGCGGCAGCAGATAGACGAAGCGATAGCCGTCGATCTGTTCGACCGTCGCGTCCATGATGATCGGCCGCGCGATCCCGTGCGGCTGCGCCAGCCGCAGCGTCTGCCCGACGAATTTCTGCCAACCGCAACGCAGCGCCGACAGGTCGCCCGCCCCGCGCGCGTCGATCATCGCATGGGCGTTGATCCGCCGCCCGTCCTCCAGCATCAGAGATTGCCGGCCGATCGCTGCCACGCGCGCGCCGGTCAGCAGCCGATCGCCCAGCGCCGCCCGCACATGCGCGTCGAGGCGGGGGGAGGCGATGCTGTTATAGGGTGTGTCGAGCTGCCGCCGATAGCCGGGAAAGCGCACTTCATGCCCCTGCGACCAGCGGCTGCTGACCAGCGGATCGATCAGCCAGCGATCGCGCGCTTCGACATCGCCGTCGAAGAAGGACCAGATATGATTGCCACCGACATGATCGGCCTGCTCGATCAACAGGATGCGCGTACCCGGCCGCCGATCGGCAAAGGCAAGCGCGATCAGCCCCCCGGCAAGGCCCCCGCCCATAATCGCAAGATCGCATTCCAGATCAGCCACCCTCCCCTGTTAGCGACGCCGACACCAAAGGCAAAGCGGGACGGACAGGCGCTACGGCTGAGAAGGGGGCTTCCCGACCGCTCGCCGATCCCGCCACGCCAGCCGAAATCGTTGAGATGACAGATTAAGGTGGAGAGCCGTCATTCCCTCTCTCTCCGCGCGTCCGGGCGATTCATTTTCGCGCGGAGCCGCGGAGAAGATAAAAGGGGCAGGAGAGAGTTGGCGTTCCGCCATTTCACCAACGTCATGCTGAACTTGTTTCAGCATCTATCAGGCCCAACAGGCCATTGGCGCATTAGGAAAAATGGACCCGGAAACAAGTTCAGGGTGACGATGATGGTGAGGGCAACTTCCGGTTGCCAGCCGCCATCCCTATATCCTTCATGCCGGGCGTGACCCGGCATCCCGCTTGTCCTCGCAACAGATAAAGAAGCGGGACCCCGGCTTGAGGCCGGGGTGACGGTGGGGGGTGGCCCTTGCCGGACCCGCCAGGTTCGATCTCGCCATCTGCCCGGTGGATAAAAATAGGGCCGGTACTTTCGTACCGACCCCAAGGCATGTTCGCAGGAGGAACAAGGTGAGGCGGGCGGCCCTTGCCCGTTTGGCGGGCCGCCCTGCCAATCTCAGTAATTATAGGCGCGCTCGCCATGTTCGCCGAGGTCGAGGCCTTCATATTCGACCTCCTGGCTGACCCGCAGGCCGGTGATGGCCTTGGCGATGAAGATAGCGATGGCGGTGCCGATCGAGGCCCAGATGATGGTCACGGCGACCGCTTCGATCTGGACGAGCAGCTTGGCGCCGATTTCATAATCTTCCGCGCCGGGACCACCCAGGGCGGGCGAGTAGACGATCGCGGTGCCGATGGCGCCGATCATGCCGCCGATGCCGTGGATGCCGAAGGCGTCCAGGCTGTCGTCATAGCCAAGCTTGGGCTTGAGCACGGTGACGGCATAGAAGCAGACGATCGAGGCGACGGCGCCCAGGACGATCGCACCGAACGGACCCGAGTTGCCGGCGGCCGGCGTGACCGCGACGAGGCCGGCGATGATGCCCGAGCAGAAGCCCAGAGCCGAACCCTTGTGGCCATTGACCTTTTCGGCAAGCATCCAGAACAGACCGGCCGATGCGGTGGCGACGAAGGTGTTGATCATCGCGAGAGCCGCCGAGCCATTGGCTTCGAGTGCCGAACCGGCGTTGAAGCCGAACCAGCCGACCCACAGCAGGCCGGTGCCGACGGCGGTCAGCGTCAGGCTGTGCGGGGCCATCGGTTCCTTGGGATAGCCGATACGCTTGCCCAGGATGATGCAGGCCACCAGAGCCGAAACGCCCGCATTGATGTGGACGACGGTACCGCCCGCGAAATCGAGCGCGCCGGCCTTGAAGAAATAGCCCGAAGCGGCCCAGACCATGTGCGCGATCGGGAAATAGACGATCGTCAGCCACACGGCGGCAAAGACCATCACGGCCGAGAATTTGATGCGTTCGACCACCGAACCCAGCACCAGCGCGACGGTGATCGCGGCGAAGGTCATCTGGAAGGAGACGAAGACATATTCCGGGATCTCGACGCCGGCGGTGAAGGTTGCGGCCTGCGAAGCGGGCGTGATGCCCTTCAGGAAGGCCTTGTCGAAGGTCGAGATGAAGTTGGAGAGGCCGCTGGTATAATCGGGGCCGAAGGCCATCGAATAGCCATACATGACCCAGATCAGCATGGCGAGACAGGCGGCGGCGCCGATCTGCGTCATCACCGAGAGCATGTTCTTGCTGCGGACGAGACCGCCATAGAACAGGGCGAGGCCCGGCAGGATCATCGCCAGGACCAGGATGGTCGAGGTCATCATCCAGGCGGTATCGCCCTTGTCCACGGTCGCGGCCGGCGCGGCCGCGTCCTGTGCCCAGGCGGGCAGCGCGGCGAACAGCGAGAGGCCACCAGCCCCCAGCGCGCCGCAGAATTTCTTGGAAAAGGTCATTATTCCCCCCTTCTTACAGCGCGGTTTCGCCGGTCTCGCCGGTGCGGATGCGCACGGCCTGGCCGACATCGAGGACGAAGATCTTGCCATCGCCGATGGCGCCCGAATTGGCGGCGGCCTGCGTCGCTTCCACCACGCGCGGCGCGAGGTCGTCATCGCAGACCACCTCGATCTTGATCTTGGGAACCATGTTGGTGGAATATTCGGCGCCGCGATAGATTTCGGTCTGGCCCTTCTGGCGACCAAAGCCCTTCACTTCGCTGACCGTCATACCGGCGATGCCAAGCGAGGAAAGAGCCTCGCGGACATCGTCAAGCTTGAACGGCTTGATGATAGCCATGACAAGTTTCATGTCGCCCCCTTATTTGGTGTGCGGACGACTACCAGCAAGAGGCGTGCCAATTTGCTAATGACGCATTAACGCGGAATTTCCACTAGGGGAGATTGTTGCGCCGCCGAAAAAATGTGCAGATGCGCAGGCGTGCCTAAAAAACAGGCATGTTCCCGCCTACCATTGCGATCCTTCGACGACCGCTGCCGCCTCGGCGGGCAGGGTGGCGCGGCCGAGCGCGGCGTTGCGATGAGGGAAACGGCCAAAGCGCGCGATGGTTGCGTGATGTTGGCGCGCGAAGTCGAGCGACTGGACGTCGCCGGCGCCCTCGAACAGCGCTAGCGACAGTTCCTGGTCGGCCAGATCCTCACTATGCTGGAAGGGCATGTAGAAGAAGAGCCGGCCAGCGCCGCCGATCTGGACGTCATAGCCCAGAGCAATGGCGCCGCGCGCCACATTACGGGCGAGCCCGTCGCTGGCAAAAGCCTGCGCCTGGCCGCGGAACATGTTGCGGGGCAATTGGTCGAACAGCAGCACGGCGGCGAGGGCATCGTCGGCGCGGTCGAGGAAGGTTTCGGGGGCAAATGCCCGCTTTTCGTTCCACAGGACGGCAAACCGATCGACGCAATGCTGGTCGAGCGCCGGATCATGGCTGTACCAGCCTTTCTCGCCCACCTGGTTGAACCAGAAGTCGAGCAGGGCGGCCGCCCAGTCGGCGGTCACGGCATCATGGCTGTCGGTCAGCATGTTCATGACCTTGATAAGTGCCGGAAAAGGCCAAGGGTTCCTCGGCCCGTGGCAGCGCTGCGTCAGCTTGCCGCGCTACCACGGAGCGGAGCGGGTCAGGCGGCGGTACCGCCGACCGTAAGGCCTTCCAGCAGCAGTGTCGGCTGGCCGACGCCGGCGGGGACGCTCTGGCCACCCTTGCCGCACATGCCGATGCCTTCGTCCAGCGCCCAGTCATGGCCGATGCCAATCACCTTCGTGAGCGCGGTCGGGCCATCGCCGATCAGGGTTGCACCCTTGATCGGATCGGTGAGCTTGCCATTCTCGACCTTGTAGGCTTCGGTGCAGGAGAAGACGAACTTGCCCGAGACAATGTCGACCTGACCGCCGCCGAAGCTCTTGGCGAAGATGCCGGACTTGACGCGCGACAGCAGCTCTTCCGGATCGTCCTGCCCGCCCTTGATGAAGGTGTTGGTCATGCGCGGCATCGGGGCGTGGGCGTAGGATTCACGGCGGCCATTGCCCGTCGGCGCCACGCCCATCAGCCGGGCGTTGAGGCGATCCTGCATATAGCCCTTGAGGATGCCGTCCTCGATCAGGACATTTTCCTGGGTCGGCGTGCCTTCGTCGTCGATCGACAGCGAGCCGCGACGATCGAGGATGCTGCCATCGTCGACCACGGTGACGCCGGGGGCAGCGACGCGCTGGCCGATGCGGCCGGAAAAGGCGCTGGTGCCCTTGCGGTTGAAGTCGCCTTCCAGGCCATGGCCGATCGCTTCATGCACCAGCACACCGGGCCATCCCGGCCCACACAGGACCGTCATCTCGCCGGCGGGTGCGGCGACCGAGCGGAGATTGACCTGCGCCTGGGCCAGCGCCTCGTCGATGGCGCGGTTCCAGACCTTGGGGTCCATCACCTGGTCGTAGAGATAGCGGCCGCCAATGCCGAACACGCCGGTCTCGCGCCGGCCATTTTCTTCCAGGATGACCGAGACGTTGAGGCGGACGAGCGGGCGGATGTCGCTGGCGGTGAAACCATCGGCGCGGACGATCTCGACCACCGACCAGCTACCGGCCAGGCTGACGGACACCTGCGCGACGCGCGGGTCGCGGGCGCGGGCGGCGGCGTCGATTGCGGCGCATAGCGTCACCTTCTCGGCGAAGGGCACCAGTTCGAGCGGATTGGCGTCGGTGTAGAGGTGGCGGTTGGTGCGCTGGGGCGGCGGCGCGGGCTGGCCCTTGGCCGGATCGAGCAGGGTCAGCGTCTCCGCCGCCTTCCGGATTGCCGCTTCGCTGAGGTCGTTGGCATGGGCAAAGCCGGTCATCTCGCCCGACACACCGCGCAGGCCGAAACCGGCGTCGGTCGAATAATCGGCGGTTTTGAGGCGGCCGTCGTCGAAGCCGAAGCTCTCGCTGGCACGATATTGGAGATACAGCTCGCCATCGTCGCAGGCCTTGAGTGCCTGCGCGGTCAGGCGCCGCGCGCCATCGGGATCGAGCAGGCCCGGGCGATAAAGCAGGCCGCGGGCGTCAGTGAATTGCGAAGCGAGATCGGTCATGCCGCCCGATATAGGCGCGGCATGACGGATGCCCAATGGAAATTTTAGAGCGAGCCTTAGTGCCTGATCGTTTGAGGTGGAAGCGCGATGCGCTTCCGCCGATAACCTGAATCAGGCGCTATTCTCTAGCTTAGACCTTGATTCACACTTCAGGCCGATTCAGCCTGAAGCGATCAAGGTCTAGAGACTGGCGCCCGAGGCGATGTCCGGCTTGCTGCCGATTTCACCATTGTCGGCGACGCCGCCGGCCAGCACGAAGCGGCGATCGCAATAGCCGCAATCGACATAGCCATGCTCGTCGATTTCCAGGAAGACGCGCGGATGGCCAAGGGCGGCGGGAATGTCACCCGAACCGTCGCAGGAGACGCGGGACTTGGTGACTCGGATGATTTCGGGCGGCTGGATCATGGGAGGCGGAATTAGCAGTGGCAGCGCTGCGCCGCAATATGCGTCGCGTGCGATTACATCAGGGGGAAGCGGGGGGCGGTGCAGCCGGCGTCGGCGGTGGGCTTCGGCGCGATCTTTGCGCTCTGTATCGTGGGTTGCCAGTCGGCGCAGTCGCCGATCGCCATCACCGCAAAGGGCGAGAGCATCAGCAGGATCGGCGCGACGGAGCCGCCAAGGAAGAAGCTGATCGGCATGGGTGGAAGAATGCCGTACCCATGCTTGCTGCAGGATGAATGTTACGGGTGCGGAGTGGAGCTTGTCCTGCCGGGCGGCTGGCCTTGCTGTCGCTTGGGCCGGCTCTAAAGGCCGAGCGCTTCGCTGTCGCTTGGAAGTTTCGCCGGAAGCCGTCCCCGGACATCATGTCATATCTGGTGTCCTCGCAGCATAGCTGCTCGGAGTTTTTCGGCCGCCCGTCCCCCGGACGGGCTCTAAAGGCCGAAAACTGGTGGGCGATGACGGGCTCGAACCGCCGACATTCTCGGTGTAAACGAGACGCTCTACCAACTGAGCTAATCGCCCCCGTCGTGGGAATTTGGCGCTTCTAGGTGTTTTATACGGGCGGTCAAGCGTCGTTTCGCCCCGGATTGCACACATTGCGCCGTTAACCCTATTCCCAATTGCCCATGCCTGCCCGCAGAATCGGGATCATTACGCAGGCTTAACCTCTTTGAAACCGTTTAGAGGGAAAAGTGTTGCTTATATAAGACAAGATAAGTCTGAAGGGTTGCACATGATTCATATCGGCGTTTTACCCCAACAGGAACCAAGCGTGACTGCGGCTGATGTAGAGGCGTGGATTCGCGTGCAGCGGACCATCATCGAACGGCAGTTGACCCAGAAGGCGGCCGATGAGGATATCGTGCCACCGCCCTCCATCGGGACAATGCCCCAACCGGACCGGTGATGCGCGGGACCTTGACCGCGTCGGACTGAAGCAATCTGACGCCTGAAAAGGTCCTTAGTCAGGTTCTACACGGCCAGATAGCGTCGGCTTGCGCCGAACCACGCGATGAGCGCGTCCGCCGCCTCCTGTGCCAGGGCGATGAAGACGCGACGGCCATCCTGTGGGTCGGCCTGCCGCACGACCAGCCCCTTGTCGGTCAGTGTCCCGATCCAGCGCAGTGCCGTTGTCGGCGGCACAGCAGCGGCGATACAGAGGCTGGATACCGAGACCCTTTCCTGCTCCAATTGCGCCGCGAGCAAATCCAGTAGCATATCCCATGCCGGGTCGGCGAACAGGTCGCCAGGCAGAAAGTCGGCCCGGATACGCCTGGCCCGCAGCAGGTCGCGTACCTGTGATGCGTGAACCGGGGAGGCGCCAACTGGCGCACTGGCGCTGCCGATCGGCGCAAAGGTCGGGATACTGGCATAATCGCTTGCCCGGTCCGCCATATATGGCGCGGGGTCGTGACAGGTGCGCGGATTGACGGGTCAATGCTTCCAGCGTGCGGGCCATGCGGCCGACATCCTCGCTCAACTGTTGCAGGCGAAGGCTGTCGCGATCCATTTCATGCACCCGACCAGCCGGCGCCGGGCTTTGCGCGGCGAGCAGCAACGCGGCGGCCAATTCGGTCGGGTCGGGATTGCACAGCAACTGGGTCTGCCGACTGCGCAGACTGGCAAAGGCAAGGTCGACCGTGTCCCAGCCGGCGACCAGGATCATATGGGTACCGTCCCGCGCCGCCTGCGCCTCAATCCGGGGCAACAGGTCGGCCAGAGCGGCCGTCGGGGAAGGGCAGAAGAGCAGCAGCGCATCGCACCGGACCTGGGCTTCCAGCCGGGCGGGAGCATCGGCAAGCGTGCTGATACCCAGCAGGCGCATCCCTGCCGCCTGGGTCACGGGCGCCAGTTCCTGCACATCGAACCGATCCGCCACGATCAGAAGATTGGGCTGCGGCCCGGCATGACATGCCGACGCGGCGGGTTGAGCGTAGGAAAAATCTTCCACGATGATGCTCCTGTTCCGTCTTCGTTCCGATGGAATACAGCAAGAACGGAGCGAATCATCCGGATAAAGCGCCAATATGAACAGGAGCGCGGATTTTGCGGTCGGTTTGGTGTCGATCCCGACCGGATTGGAGCAGGTATGAAGGAAATTTCCTAGGGCTACACCGGCGCCGAACCATTTCCTCCATTACGGATCATATCGTCAGACGGCGGTCGCCCGCGCGAAATCGATATAGAGTGTGCGCAGGCGCGTGGCGATCGGCCCTGGAACCCCGTCGCCGACCGGCTGGCCGTCGATCTGCACGACGGACAGGCAGAAGGTCGAGGCGCTGGTGATGAAGGCTTCCCGTGCGGCCAGCGCTTCGGCCAGGGTGAAGGGACGACGGATGACGGCAAGGCCGCTTTCCTCCGCGAGGGCGGCCAGTGCGGCGCCGGTGCAGCCGGCGAGCACCGACTGGCTGTAGGGGCGGGTGAGGATGCCTTCGTCGGTGACGATGAAGGCCGTGGAGGAGGCGCCCTCCGTGATGAAGCCATCTTCGATCATCCAGGCTTCCTGGCAGCCGGCCTGCTTGGCGGCCATCTTGGCCATCGCCTGGGCGAGCAGACCGACGCTCTTGATATCGCGGCGCGCCCAGCGCAGGTCGGGCATCGAGGCGACGGCGATGCCGGTCGTCGCAGCGGGAACGTCAAGGAAGGCCTTGTTCTGCACAAACATGAACAGGGTCGGCTGGAGTCCGGCGGGCGGGATGAAGTCCCGCGTGACATCCGCGCCGCGCGTGATCTGGAGATAGACCAGGCCTTCGCCAAGGCCGTTATGCGCGACCAGGGCCTTTTGCGCCGCCTCGATCTCGTCCAGGGTCAGCGGCAGGGCGATGCCGATTTCGGTGCAGGAACGTTCCAGCCGGGCGAGATGGCTGGCACTGTCGACCAGCCGGCCATCGATCACGGCCGCCACTTCATAAATGCCGTCGGCAAACAGGAAACCGCGATCGAGCGGCGAGATGCGGACATCGTCGAGCGGCAGATACTGGCCGTTGAGATAGGCGACGGACATGGCAGAGGGCGATCCTTGGTCTGATGATTTGCGCCGCCGCTTTTGCCGCCGCGACGGCCGGGGTCAAGGCGGCGAAATAGGATTTTGCCCGCTTAACTTCGCATATTTCCCGTACATTATGACATTATCTTGCGCTGGCTTGATCCTATCGGAAAGCGAGGGGATGGCGCCGCCGATGATAGGGCAAAGCGCCGCCGTAGGACAGGCTCAGGCGGCCTTGCCCTTGAGCGCCTTTTGCCGGCGACGCTGGACCGAGGACCCGATGCCCATCGCCTCGCGATATTTGGCGACGGTGCGCCGTGCAATGTCCATGCCCTTGGCACGCAGCAGGTCGACCAGCGTGTCGTCGGAGAGGATCGCATGGGCCTCCTCGGTCGCGATCAGCGCTTTGATGTGACTCTTGACCGCTTCTGCTGAAACCGCGCCGTCCCCGTCGGATGCCGCGACGCCGCTGGTGAAGAAATATTTGAGTTCGTAGAAGCCGCGCGGGCAGGAGAGATATTTGTTCGAGGTGACCCGGCTGACGGTCGATTCATGCATCTGGATCGCGTCGGCAACGGCCTTGAGCGTCAGCGGCTTGAGATGGGCGACACCCTTGCGAAAGAAATCCTCCTGCTGGCGGACGATCTCGCTCGCGACCTTGATGATCGTCTTCTGCCGCTGATCGAGCGCCTTCACCAGCCAGTTGGCACTGGCAAGGCAGTCGGCGAGCCAGGCCTTGGAAGCGCGATCCTGCGCGCCGCTGGCCAGTTCGACATAATAGGTCCGATTGACCAGCACGCGCGGCAGCGTGTCGCTATTGACCTCTATGCCCCAGCCCGCCGCCGTCCGTGTCACGAACAGGTCGGGCGTTACGGGTGTCGCCCGGTCGCTGGCGAAGCGCAGTCCGGGCTTGGGATCATAGCCGCGCAGTTCGCGGATCATGTCGGCCAAATCCTCTTCGTCCACGGCGCAGATCCGGCGCAACTGCGGCAGGGCACCCCGGGCCAGCAGGTCGAGATTGGCGAGCAGGCGCTGGATGCAGGGATCATAGCGGTCGGCTTCCCTGGCTTGCAGCGCGAGGCACTCGGCAAGCGAACGGGCGCCCACCCCCGTGGGATCGAAGCTGTGGATAACCGTCAGCACCCGTTCGACATCGAACAGGGCAATGCCCATGGCATGGGCGGTTTCCAGCAGATTGGCTTCGAGATAGCCGGCCTCGCTGATCTGGCCGATCAACTGGGCCGCGATCAGCAGATCCATGCCCGACAGCGCGCTGCGGGCCTGATCCATCAGATGTTCCTGCAGGCTGGGTTCAGGGTTGGCAAAGCTGTCGAAATCGGGCGCCTCGCCGCTGGCGCTGCCACCGAGCATGTCGAGCGAGCCCGATCCGCCGCCGCCCGCCATGCGATCGCCCGGGCCATCGTCGATGAAGGTGTCGGCGCCATGATCGACGTCGAGCGGGCTATCGGCGCCGCCCAGCCCCTGGGCGATCAGGTCGTCGCTGCCGCCGGTTTCCGCCGACAGAAGCGGGGGTTCGACGATATGGTCGACCCCGCCGGCGTCACGGGGCGTTTCTTCGACCGGCAGGGTGTCGAGAAGCGGGTTCTTTTCCAGCTCTCCCGCGACGAATGCGTCAATTTCCAGATTAGACAGCGCCAGCAGCTTGATCGCCTGCTGCAACTGCGGCGTCATCACCAGAGACTGGCTCTGGCGGATGTCGAGGCGCGGTCCGAGCGCCATCAGCCCTGCCCGCCTTGATCTGCAAAGGGGCGGCGCATGATCATGTCAGAGCGAGAAATTCTCGCCCAGATAGAGGCGGCGGACATCGGCATTGGCCACCAGCTCGGTCGGGCTGCCGGCGAACAAGACCTGGCCGCTGTAGATGATGCAGGCGCGATCGACGATTTCCAGCGTCTCGCGGACATTATGGTCGGTGATGAGGACACCGATGCCGCGCGTCTTGAGCTGCTTCACCAGGTCGCGAATGTCGGCGATCGAGAGCGGATCGATGCCGGCAAAGGGTTCGTCGAGCAGCACGATCGAGGGATCGGCCGCGAGCGCGCGGGCGATTTCGCAGCGGCGCCGTTCACCGCCCGACAGCGCCATCGCAGCAGAGTCCCGCAGGCGGGTGAGACCGAATTCATCGAGCAGCTGTTCCAGCTTGGCGGCACGGGCCGCCTTGTCCGGTTCGGCCATTTCCAGCACCGCGCCAATATTCTGTTCGACCGTCAGGCCCCGGAAGATCGACGTTTCCTGCGGCAGATAGCCCAGGCCCAGGATCGCGCGGCGATACATGGGCAGGCCGGTAATATCCTGGCCATCGAGGATGATGCGGCCCTGGTCGGGACGGACGAGGCCCATCACCGAATAGAAACAGGTCGTCTTGCCCGCGCCATTGGGGCCGAGCAGGCCGACCACTTCGCCCTTGCCCACGGTCAGCGACACGTCGGACAGCACGACGCGCTTGTCATAGCTTTTGGCGATCGAGATGACGGACAGCCCCTCGCCCACTTCCTGCGGGGCGAGCGCGCGCGCCGAAGCGGCCCTGTCCTGGATCGTCACATCGTCCATCACATCATCCTTGCGCCGCCAAATTCGGGTGCGGGGGAAATGGGTCCGCCAGCGGCAATTGGCAAGCTTTGTGCATGGGATCGCCGTCGGAGCAAGGGGAAAATGCGTTGAAGATGAGAGGGGTGGCGCAGCCACCCCTCTCGGGCCGGGTCATTCGACCATGATGCGCGGACTGGGCAGGACCACGCCGACATCGCTGGCATAGGCGTCCCATGCCTGTTCCAGTGCCGCCTTGCGCGTGGGTTCACGGCTGGAAAGATCGGTGGTTTCGCCCGGATCGGCGGCGATGTTGAACAGATGCCATTGGCCATCGCCGGCATCGGTGATCTTCCAGTCGCCCTGGCGCAGCGCGCGCGAACCGAACAATTCGGTGCCGATCGCCTCGCTGGCGGGGTGGACGGTTGGCGCCTTGCCGGCGAGCCAGGGTGCCCAACTGGTCCCCCGGATCGGCTGAACCGTGCGGCCCTGGAACGTCCCCTTGGGCTGGGCGATGCCGGCCAGGTCGAGCAATGTGGGGGCGACATCCATGACATTGAGATAATCATGGGCGATGCTGCCGGGCTTCTTCACCGCCGGGCCGGAGAGGAAGGCGGTGGTGCGAGTGCCACCCTCGGTCGCGAATGCCTTGTACAGCCAGGACGGCGTGGTCGCCGCCTGCGCCCAGCCGGGGCCATAGCTGATATAGCTGCTGTCCTTGCCGAGATTGTCATAGCTGTTGTCGGCCGCCTCGGCGCGGGCGCGGAAGCGGGGATTTTTGGCGTGGACCAGATCCATCCCCTCGGCGCCATTGTCGGCGAGGAAGAGGATGACGGTGTTGTCGAATTCGCCGCTGGCCTTGAGCGCATCGATCACCCGGCCGACATTCTGGTCGAGCCGGTCGACCATCGCGGCATAGATTTCCATCGTGCGCGATGCGGTCTTCTTCTCGTCCGGGGTCAAGTTCGCCCAGGGCTTGCTGTTTTCAAGCGGGTGCTGGGCGGCATTGGCCGGGACCAGGCCGAGCGCGACCTGCTTCTTCAGACGCGCGGCCCGTAGTGCCTCATAGCCCGCTTCATAGCGGCCCTGATATTTGGCGATGGTTTCGGCCGGGGCCTGCAGCGGCCAGTGTGGCGCGGTGAAGGCGAGATAGGCGAAGAAGGGCTTGTCATCCTTCGTGGCCTTGATCTGGTCGATCAGCTTGGTCGCGAAGGCGTCGGAGGAATAATAGTCGCTGGGCAGGCTGACGAGCGTGCGGCCATCCTCGCGATAGGTCGTCGCGCCCAGCTTGGGCGTGGCCGAAATATCGGTGCCATAATGATTGCCCGCCCCTTGCAGCAGAGCGAAGCTGTGCTGGAAACCGCGCGCATGAGGATCCTGCTCGGGCGTGAGGCCGAGATGCCATTTGCCCGAGAAAAGGGTGCGATAGCCGCCGGCGGTCAATATTTCGGGCAGGGCAGCGATATCGGTGCGCAGATAGCCCTCATGGCCGGGCTTGCCGACCTGATTGGGGGCCTGCATTTCCGCCATGGTGCCAAGGCCGGCGCGATGATTGTCGGTGCCCGACATGAGCATCGACCGGGTCGGCGAGCAGGTGGGCGCGGTGTGGAAGCCGGTGAGGCGCACGCCCGAGAGGGCCAGGCGATCGAGATTGGGCGTGGCGATTTCGCTGCCGAAGGCGCCGAGATCGGAATAGCCGAGGTCATCGGCGACGATCACCAGGAAATTGGGCCGCTTTTCCCGCGCCGCCGCAGGCGTGGTGAGGGCGGTGGCCAGTGCCAGGCTGGCAAGGACAGTGCGTAGCTTCATCATGGATTCCGTGAAAAGGGGCCGCGTCCGGAAGGAGCGCGGCCCAGTGTACCGAAGTTCAGGGGCGGGGTTGGGGGTGAGCGATCCCCGCTCAGGCCGCTTCGGTGGCCTTGGGTTCCTTCTTGATGTTGCGGCTGTTGCGACCGTCGATCGATACGGGGACGGTGCCGGCGATGGTGGCACGGCGCAACTGGCGATGTTGGGTACCGAAATCGGCGATCGCGCGATGCTGGGTGGCGCGGTTGTCCCAGATGGCGACGTCGCCGGGCTGCCAGCTCCAGCGCACGGTATTTTCCGGCTTGGTGATGGCATCCTGGAAGGTGGCGAAGAGGCGCTGGCTATCGGCCTGGTTCAGGCCGACGAACTGCTTGAAGAAATGGCCCAGGATCAGCGAGCGTTCGCCGCTTTCGGGATGGACATGGACCAGCGGGTGTTCCGTCTCATAGACGGTCGAGGCAAAGACTTCGCGATAGCGCTTTGCCGCTTCCTCATTGCCGTCGTTGATGACTGCGGCATAGTCGTAGAGGTTGGTGTGGACCGCCCACAGGCTGTTGGCCAATTGGCGCAGGGGTTCGGACAGTTCCTCATAAGCGGCGACCGCATTGGCCCAGAGCGTGTCGCCGCCGGCCTGCGGGATGACGATGGCGCGCAGGATCGAGGATTCAGGATAGTTGGGAACGAAGGTGACGTCGGTGTGCCAGCTCGATGCGGCGCGGCCTTCCTTGGAATCCAGTTCCAGCAGATATTTGGAGCCGGGCACGACCGGGACGGTCGGATGGGCGACCGGCTTGCCGAAGCGTTCGGCAAAGGCTTCCTGGCCGGCATCGTCGAGATGATGCTGGGCGCGGAAGAAGATCACCTTGTGGCGGACGAGCGCGGCGCGGATCGCGGCGATGGTGGCGTCGTCGAGGTCGCCGCCGAGCGCGACGCCGCGAATCTCCGCGCCGATGCGGCCGGCGACGGGAACGACATCGAGCGGACCGTCGGCATCGGCGGCGTTGAGGAAGCTCTGGGTCAATATGGTCATGGCAGGTCTCCTTGAGATTATGCGTGGACGGTCAGGCGGGGATCGCGTCGCGCTGGTCTAGGGCGCGGCGGATTTCGGCATGGGCGGCTTCGTCGAGCGGGAAGCGCCAGATGATGAGGGTGGCGATGATGTGGGCCAGGGCCGGGCCGAGGGCGAAGACATATTTCAGCCCTTCGAGCGCGGCCGGATCATTGTGGGGACCGGCGGCAAAGCCGAGCCAGGCGATGAGGGGCAGGGCGATGCCGATGCCGATCGCCGGGCCGAGCTTGGCCGACAGGGCGAAGACCGAGAAGAACAGGCCGGTGCGGTCATGGCCGGTGCGCAGGCGATGGGCGTCGGCGACGTCGGCGACCATGGCGCGCAGCATGAGGTTGCCCGATCCCTGGGTCAGCCCCTGGGCGATGGTGAGGGCGAGCAGCAGCGGCAGGCCGCCGGGGAAGACGAAGAGCAGGCCGATATTGATCGCCGCCTGCGCGATTTCGCCGGTGATCGCCGCCTGGCGCTTGCCGATGCGGGTGCCGATGCGCAGCCAGATCGGCGCGGCGGCGACGCCGAAAATGAACTGGAGCAGATAGAGGCCGCTGGCCCAGGCGGGCAGGCCCATATACCAGACGGCGAAGAAGACGATCAGGCTGGCGCGGATCGACTGGCCGGCGGTGACCACCGCGTCGGAGGCGAGGACGCGCAACAGCAGCCGGTCGGAGAAGATGACGCTGGTGGCGCGCCAGAAGCTTTGGCGGACCGGCGGGGTGGCGGGCACGGGCGGTTCGGGCACGGAAAAGAGGGTGAGGAACAGGCTGGGGATCAGCGTGGCGATGATGAAGCCGCCGACCAGCTGGAGCTTCAGCGTGCCATTGCCCGGTTCGAACTGGTCGAGAATGGTCGGCAGCACCAGCACGGCGAGCAGACCGATGGCGCGCAGCAGCGCCTGGTAGCTGACGACCCGGGTGCGGCCATGATAATGGCGCGACAGTTCCCCGGCCCAGGCGGAGGCCGGTATCTCGATCATCGACCAGCCAAGATAGAAGAAGAAGAGGGCCGCGCCGAGATAGGCGGGTGTCACCAGCGCGGCGGGCGGGAAGAAGAGCAGCGCGGAGGACAGGCCGAACAGCAGGCCGCCGGCCGCGATCCACGGGCGGCGCCGGCCAAAGCGGCTGCGGGTGCGGTCGCTGAGCGCGCCGACCAGCGGATCGGCGCTGACATCCCAGATCCGGCCCAAGAGGAAGATGAAGCCGATGGCCGCGAGCGACAGGCCGAACTGGGTGGCGTAAAGCTGCGGCACGAACAGGGCGAGCGGCAGGCCGGCGCCGGCGATCGGCACCGCGATCGAGGCGAAGCCGGTGAGGCGCAGGCGCGAGAGCTCCCCCTCCCCGACGCGCGCGGGTTCCGGTCGGACGATGCTCCGGTCATCCAGATAGTCTGCGTAGGGAAGGGTAGCCATGATCTTGCCTCCTGATTGGGGGTCAGAATTTGCTGCGCAGGGTGACGCCGATGGTGCGGGGGTCGCCGACGGTGGCGGTGACGAGGCCGGTGTTCGCGACCGAGAGCGTGTCGACATAATCCTTGTCGAACAGGTTCTTGGCCCAGAGCGACAGGTCGATCAGGCCATCGTCGAGCCGCACGCCGATGCGCGCATTGGCGACGCCGTAGCTCGGCACCAGCGAATAGCGGCTGTCCGACACGGCGGTGTAGTAGGAGGAGCGCCAGCTATAGTCGGCACGCCCGTACAACTCCGCATCGCCCCATTTGGTGGCGCCGAGCGGGATGGCGAAGTCGCCGCCGGCGCTCCACGACCATTCGGGCACGCCCGACAGAGGCTTGCCGCTGAGATCGGTGACCGGCGAGCCGCCGGTGGTGGGATTCAGCGCCTCGACCGGAGTCGGGCCGTTCTTGAAGTCGACATAATAGGCGTCGGTATAGGCGACCGAGGCGTTGAGGTTGACATGGCTGCTCACCGCCAGCGCGCCGTCCAGCTCAAAGCCGCGCGCGCGCGCCTCGGGAATGTTGGTGATATAGTTGCGGGTGCTGTTGGTGCCGACAATCTGTTCGGTGATCGCGGTCTGATAGTCGAAGATATTGGTCCAGAAGGCGGCGGCATTCAGCGTCGCGCGCCCACCCCAGAACTGGCTCTTCACCCCGGCTTCATAATTGTCGACCTTTTCCGGGCCGACATCGGGGCTGACCCCGGCGGGGATGTTGGTGAGGTTGAGGCCGCCCGACTTGTTGCCGCGCGAATAGCTGGCATAGACCAGTATGTCCGGCGTCACCTTGTAGGACAGGGTGGCCAGGCCCGAGAGGCTGTCGTCGGTGAAGCCGGTCGAATAGCTGGCGACGGGGTTGAGGCTGTTGCGCAGCGCGATCGCGGCGGTGCGTTGGGCGGCGGTCAGGGTGGAGAGGTCATTCCCTTCCGCCCACCACTGGCTGTAGCTGCCCTGTTTCTTCTCATGCGTGTAGCGCAGGCCGAGCGTGACCGACAGGCTGTCGGGGATGATGGCGTAACTGGCCTGGCCGAACAGCGCGGCGCTCTTGGTCTCCGGGTTGGAGCTGGAGCGGGCGACGAAGCCGTTGACCGCCGCATTGCTGACCACCGGATCGGCGGTGGGGAACAGCCAGAGCGGCGCATCCACGCCATAGCCCGCCGCGCCCGATCCCTTGATGATCTGCCAGAAATAATAGGCGCCCAGCACATAGGAAAGACGGGTGTCGCCATTGGAGGCGAGGCGGAATTCCTGGCTGAACTGGCGCTGGTTATTTTCCTGATGGTTGAGCGTGTTGACCGACAATGAGGTGACGTCGCTGTCGTTGCGCGGATACCAGTTCCAGGCGCGATAGGCGGTGATGGAGCTCAAAGTCACCGGGCCGACATCCCAGTCGGCCTTGGCCGAAACGCCCCACTGGTTCATGTTCGCCTGGAACTGACCGTCGACATCGACCTTGCGGGCGAAGGGATCGGTCGGCAGCGGGGTATAGCCGGCGCGCGCGGCACGGACGTTGAAATTATTGGCGATCGTGCGCCCGTCATCATAGGTGGTGAAGACCGTGCTGGGCAGGCGGGTGCAGCAATTGAGCGTCTGCTTGGCATAGTCGCCGATCAGGCGCAGGCTGAACCCCTCCCCCTGGGTCAGCAGCAATTGGCCGCGCGCGGTGAAATTGTCGTAATCATGGACTTTCTTGCCGTTGTAGACATTGGTCAGGAAGCCATCGCGATGGGTGTCGGCGATGCTGACGCGCACCGCCGCCCAGTCGGTGAGGCCGCCGGTGACCGTGCCGCGTAGCTGATGAAAGCCATAGTCGCCCAGCGTCGCTTCCACCTGGCCGCCGAAATCGAAGCTGGGCTGGCGGGTGGTGATGTTGATCGCGCCGGCCGTGGTGTTCTTGCCGAACAACGTGCCCTGCGGCCCGCGCAGCACCTCGATCTGCTGCAGGTCGACCAGGTCGAACTGGCTGGCGCCGACACGGCCATAATAGACATCGTCGATATAGACGCCGACGCCATTTTCCAGGCCGTCATTGGTCAGCGCGACATTGGAGCCGAGGCCGCGAATGTTGATGTTGGTGTTGCGGGGATTGAAGCTGAACAGCTGGAGGCTGGGCGCGACCTGCTGCACGGCGGCGAGCGTATAGTCGCCGCGCTGTTCCAGCAGTTCGCCACCGACGACGCTGAGCGCGACCGGCACGTCCTGTGCATTTTCGGCGCGGCGGCGGGCGGTGACGACGATCGGTGTCCCGATGTCGCCTTCATCCAGCGCGGCTTCAGGGGCTGGGGCGGCAGCATTTGCTGTCGGGACATCGGCTGCCTGGGCGGCGATGGGCAGTAGGCCGGTGGCGACGCCGGCGAGCAGCAGGCGACGCAGAAAAAGGCCGTGCCGGGGTCGGCTGGGCGCGGAAAGATCGGACATGAAGAAACTTACTCCCTGAATTTTTTGTCTGTTTTTCGCGTGGCGCAGGGCTGCGGGCGCAACGCATCGTCGCGCACGGCGCTGGGGCCGTAGAGCGCGGCGGCCGCCTGCAGCAGCGACACGGAATAGGCCGGGCGTGGTGACGGGCGCCGGCCATGTGGGTCCACGGGCATGCAATCCCCCTTTCCCGCGCGAGCGAACGGCGGAAGGACGGGCGGATGGAGGCGCGCTGATAAGCAGCGCGCTGCGTGGCGGGCGTCAGCCCCTAATGTCTATGTGGATGGCACATCGTTTCATTCCCCGTTCCAAGTTGGGGGGAACACGAAGCTGGCGTCGTCGCCCGGGCATCGTGCGCTTTAGCTGTTGGTCACGCGGAGCAAGCTGCATCCCAATCAAAAGCCGCGGGTCCGATGCCGATGTCGTCATCCGGGCGGGGACCAGTCCGCTCCGTTCAGGCAATCTCTACTTATAAGATAGAGTGTTTGGCTCAACCAAGTTTTGCTTGGCCGTGCCCAAATTGCGCTGCGCCGCTCAGTCGGCGGGCGTGAGCATGGCGTCACGCCGGGCCAGAGTGACCAGGCGCAGGCCAGCATCGCCGGCGCGATCCAGCGCGAGGCTGGTGGGGGCGGAGAGGGTGACGAGCAGGGGGCAGCCGGCGAGCGCGGCCTTCTCCACCAGTTCATAGGAGCAGCGCGAGGAAAGGAGGGCGAAGCCGCCATCCCAGCCAAGGCCGGCGCGGGCCATGGCGCCGATCAGCTTGTCGAAACCATTGTGGCGGCCGACATCCTCGCGCGCGAGGCGGAGCGTGCCGTCGGGTGCGGCGAGCGCGGCGGCGTGGAGGGCGCCGGTGCGCTGGTTGCCCGGCTGGCGCGCGTCGAGCGCATCGAGGGCACGGAACAGGGCGGCATCGTCGGCCTGGGTCACGGCGGTGACACGCGGCAGCGGGCGCAGCGCCTGTTCCAGATTCTCTATGCCGCACAGGCCGCAGGCGGATTCGGCGACGCGGTGGCGGACGCGCGCGAGGATACGGTCATGGCGATCGGCGATCAGGCGGATGCGCAGCAGCAGACCCTGGGGCGCTTCATGGATATCGATGTCGATGATGTCGGCGGCCGTATCGATCAGCCGTTCGGACAGGGCGAAGCCGGTGGCGAGATCGTCGAGATCGGCCGGGGTCGCCATCAGCACGGCATAGCCGATGCCATTATATTCGAGCGCGACCGGGCATTCGACCGCGACCGCACGGGTGACGGGCGCGCGGCCGCCGTCCGGGGTGATCCGGGTGAAGCGGACGGGCCGGTCGGCGTCGCTCATCGGGCGGTGCGCACCGTCACGGCAATCGACTTGTAGGCGGGGGTGCCGCTGGCCGGATCATAATCGTCGAGCGGGACGAGATTGTTCGCCTCGGGATAATAGGCGGCGAGCGATCCGCGCGCGATGGCGTGTCTGACGATGGTGAAGCCGCGCAATTCGCGGCCCGCCGGCGTCGTTACATCGACCTTGTCGCCATGGGCGAGGCCCATTTCGGCGAGGTCGATCTCGTTCGCGAAGATGATGTCGCGCCGGCCATGGATGCCGCGATAGCGATCATCATAGCTGTAGATGGTCGTATTATACTGGTCATGGCTGCGGATGGTGGTGAGCAGCAGCGGCAGCGCGCCCTCGTCCGGCGCGGCCGGGTGGGTGATGAACTGCGCCTTGCCGCTGGGCGTGTTCCAGATGCGGTCGCTGGGGCCGATGGTCAGGCGAAAGCCGCCCGGATCGCGCACGCGGACGTTGAAGTCGCGGAAATCGGGATAGACCGCCTCGATCCCGTCGCGGATGCGGTCATAATCGGCGACCATGCCGTCCCAGTCGGTGCGGCTGGCGGGCATGGCGGCTTTGGCCAGGCCGGCGACGATCGCCGGTTCGGAGCGGACATGGGGCGAGGGGGGCTTCAGCTTCCCGCGCGAGGCGTGGACCATCGACATGCTGTCCTCCACCGTCACCCATTGCGGGCCGGCGGCCTGCAGATCCAGTTCGGTGCGGCCAAGGCAGGGCAGGACCAATGTCTCGCGCGCGGTCAGCAGGCAGGTGCGGTTGAATTTGGTGAGGATGTTGACCGACAGGTCGAGCCGACGCACGGCGGCGAAACAGGCGTCGGGATCGGGCATGGCGACGGCGAGATTGCCGCCGAGCGAAATCAGCGCCTTTGATTCGCCGGCGTGCATGGCGGCCAGTGCTTCCACCGCATTATGGCCATGCTTGCGCGGCGACTGGATGGCAAAGGCGGTGTCGAGCCGTTGCAGCATCGCTTCGGTCGGCAATTCGGTGATGCCGACGGTGCGGTCGCCCTGCACATTGCTATGGCCGCGCAGCGGGCAGATGCCGGCACCCGGCTTGCCGACATTGCCGCGCAGCAGCAGCAGGTTGGCGAGCGCCTGCACATTCTGCGTGCCGTGGCGATGCTGGGTGATGCCCATGCCATAGCAGATGATGACCCGGTCGGCCTTGGCATAGACATGGGTCATGCTCTCGATCGCCTCGCGGGTGAGGCCGGACAGGCGCTCGATCCACGGCCATTGGGTCGCCTCGATATCGGCGCGCAGGGCGTCGAAGCCCTCGGTATGCTGGGCGATGAATTCGTGGTCGATCGTGCCGGGCTGCTGCGCCTCGATCGCCAGCAGTGCCTTCATCATGCCCTTGAGCATTGCCATGTCGCCGCCGATCCGCACCTGATGATAGGCCGAGGCGAGCGGGGTGGCGCCGGTCGAGAGCATTTCGGTCGGGTGCTGGGGCGACTTGAAGCGCTCCAGCCCGCGTTCGCGCATCGGGTTGGCGACGATGATCGGCACGCCGCGCTTGGAGGCGGCGGCGAGCGTGCTCAGCATGCGGGGATGGTTGGTGCCCGGATTATGGCCGATGCAGAAGATCGCGTCGGCATGGTCGAAATCCTCCAGCGTCACCGTGCCCTTGCCGATGCCGATCGATTTGGGGAGGCCGGTGCTGGTCGCCTCATGACACATGTTCGAGCAGTCGGGGAAATTGTTGGTGCCGAATTCGCGGGCGAACAATTGGTAGAGGAAGGCGGATTCGTTCGAGGCGCGGCCCGAGCAGTAGAATTCGGCCTGATCGGCATGGTCGAGCGCCTGGAGCGCAGCGCCGGCGCGGGCAAAGGCCTCGTCCCAGCTGATCGGCACGAAATGGTCGGTCGCGGCATCATAGCGCAGCGGCTGCGTCAGGCGGCCGGCATCTTCGAGCTTATGGTCGGTCCAGGTCCACAATTCGCTGACGCTGTAGCGGGCGAAGAAATCGGGATCGACGCGCTTGACCGTCGCTTCCCAGGTGACCGCCTTGGCGCCATTTTCGCAGAACTCGAACGAAGAGGTGTGCTTGGGGTCGGGCCAGGCGCAACCGGGACAGTCGAAGCCGTCGGGCTGGTTCATCTGGAGCAGGGCGCGAGTGTCGGGACTGGCGCGCATCTGTTCGGCGACCGTCTTTGCCACCGCGCGCAAGGCGCCCCAGCCGCCGGCGGGGCCGTCATAATGGGATACGCCCTCGACCGTGTCAGGGATCAGGTCGTCGGCGGATTTGTCCATGGTCATGTATCCCATATCAGCTGGGTGCCCCACGACGGATATAGGAAAATTCGCCTGAATAACCAAGGCCGCAGGGATGCAACGAGGCACGCCGGGTGGGGCGTGATCTCGTCATCTACTGCTGTCATGAAATGATGGTGCGGTCGAGAAGACTCGAACTTCCACGGCCTTTCGGCCACAACGACCTCAACGTTGCGCGTCTACCAATTCCGCCACGACCGCACATCAACAGGGAAACCGGCGGGGCCGGTGTCTTGGTAGGAGGCGGCCCTTAGCAAAGGCTTTTGGGTCATGCAACAAGTGATCGGCATCGACGTTATGTTTGTTTGATCGGACGACGCGCGCGGAAAGGGACTGGACCCATGTCCATACATTTCTGGATCGGATCGGGCGCGACCATTATAGTGGCCGCTGCGATGGGCTTGGGCCTGGGTTCCTATGTCACCAGCCCGCAAAGGCCGGTAAGGGCGGCGATGGATGCGGATATCGGCGGTATCGACATGGCGGCATCGCAGGATCTGCCGCCCGTCGAGCGTGGGCCGGCAATCGTCAATTGCACGGGATGCGGGCCGACGCTGGAGGAGCGGCGGATGAAGGCCGATATGGCGGGACTGGATGCCGATGGCATGATCGGCGGATCGCATGATTCGGCTGTACGCGATTATCTGGCGCAGGATGATGTGCCGGTTGAAACGGTGGCGCTGGGCGATCCGCCGCTGCCGCCGCCGACGGTAAGGAGCCATCGCCTGCCGCCGCAGATCGAGCGATTCGCGGCGGGCGAGGCGGAACCGCAAGCGGTGATGACGCCGGTCGCGACGGCATCGCCGCCTCCACCGGTTCCCGCAGAACCGGCAGAGGCGGGCTTGCCGCAGTAGAGACAGGCTATTCGGCGGCGACCACCGCCGGAGTGTCGCTCAACGGATGGGCGAGTCGATTGACCATTTCCTTCGGGCAGACCTGCCAGATGTAGCGGCGCCAGCGATCCCAGTCGTCCAGGATGGTGTTCGACCATTTGCTGTCGGTCGCGACCGCATGTTCGGCGATCAATGCCTTCAGCTCGCCTTCCCAATGGGCACTGTCCAGCCGCTGCCAGACAATGCTTTCGGGGTTGGCGCGCGACGGGAAGCTGCCATCCTCGTCGAGGATGAAAGCCATGCCGCCGGTCATGCCCGCGCCGAAATTGGCGCCGGTCTTGCCCAGGATCACGGCGGTGCCGCCGGTCATATATTCGCAGCCATTGGCGCCGCAGCCTTCGACCACCACCTTCGCGCCCGAGTTGCGGACCGCGAAGCGCTCGCCGGCCTGGCCCGCCGCGAACAGCTTGCCGCTGGTCGCGCCGTAGAGGACGGTATTGCCGATGATGGTGTTGTCCTTCGACGACAGCGGCGAGGAGACGGTCGTGCGCACCTTGATGATGCCCCCCGAAAGCCCCTTGCCGACATAGTCATTGGCGTCGCCGAACACTTCAAGGGTGATGCCCTTGCAGAGGAAGGCGCCGAGCGACTGGCCGGCCGAGCCGCGCAGACGCACGGTCAGATGGCCGTCTGCCAGCGTCGACATGCCGAACTTGTCGGTTACGGCCGAGGAGAGGCGGGTGCCGACGGCGCGGTGCGTGTTGCGCACCGTGTAGGTCAGCTGCATCTTTTCGCCCCGCTCGAACACGGCGCGGGCATCCTTCATCATCTGCGCGTCGAGACTGTCGGGTACTTCATTGCGCCAGGCGTCGAGCGAGAAGCGGCGCTGCTCGTCCGGCGCATCGACCTTGGCCAGGATCGGGTTGAGATCGAGATCATCGAGATGCTCGGCGCCGCGATTGACCTGCTTCAAGAGTTCGGTGCGGCCGATCACCTCATCCAGGCTGCGGAAGCCCAGACGCGCCAGGATTTCGCGCACTTCCTCGGCAATGAAGGTCATCAGGTTGATGACCTTTTCCGGCGTGCCAGTGAACTTCTGGCGCAGCTTTTCATCCTGCACGCAGACGCCCACGGGGCAGGTGTTGCTGTGGCACTGGCGCACCATGATGCAGCCCATGGCGACCAGCGACAGCGTGCCGATGCCGAACTCCTCGGCGCCCAGGATCGCGGCGATGACGATGTCGCGCCCGGTCTTGAGGCCGCCATCGGTGCGCAGCTTTACCCGGTGGCGCAGGCCGTTGAGGGTCAGCACCTGGTTCGCTTCCGACAGGCCCATTTCCCAGGGGGTGCCGGCATATTTGATCGATGTTTGCGGGCTGGCGCCGGTGCCGCCGACATGGCCGGCGACCAGGATGACGTCAGCATGCGCCTTGGCCACACCAGCGGCCACGGTGCCGATGCCGGCCTGGCTGACCAGCTTGACGCAGACGCGGGCGCGCGGGTTGATCATCTTGCAGTCATAGATGAGCTGCGCGAGATCCTCGATCGAGTAGATGTCATGGTGCGGCGGTGGCGAGATGAGGGTCACGCCGGGCGTCGAGTGGCGCAGGCGGGCGATGAATTCGGTCACCTTGAAGCCGGGCAGCTGGCCGCCCTCGCCGGGCTTGGCGCCCTGCGCGACCTTGATCTCGATTTCCTCGGCCGACCCCAGATATTCGGCATGGACGCCGAAGCGGCCCGACGCGATCTGCTTGATCACCGAGTTGGCATTGTCGCCATTCTCATAGGGCTTGAAGCGCGCGGCATCCTCGCCACCCTCGCCCGACACCGCCTTGGCGCCGATGCGGTTCATGGCGATCGCCAGCGTCTCATGCGCCTCCGGGGAGAGCGCGCCCAGGGACATGCCTGGCGTCACGAAGCGCTTGCGGATCTCGGTGGTGGCTTCGACCTCGTCGATCGGCACCGCTTCGCGGGCGAAGTTGAACTCCATCAGGTCGCGCAGATAGACCGGCGGCAGGTCGCGCACGCCGCGCGAGAATTGCAGATAGGTCGAATAGCTGTCGGTGCCGACGGCGGTCTGCAGCAGGTGCATCAGCTGGGCGGAATAGGCATGGGCCTCGCCGCCGTTGCGCTGGCGATAGAAGCCGCCGATCGGCAGGCGCACGACCGCACTGTCATGCGCCTTGTCGTGGCGCAGCATCGCCGAATAATGGAGCGAGGCATAGCCTTCGCCCGAAATCTTCGCCGGCATGCCGGGGAAGAGATCGTTGACGAGGGCGCGCGACAGGCCGACCGCCTCGAAATTATAGCCACCACGATAGGAACTGATGACGGCGATGCCCATCTTGGACATGATCTTCAGCAGGCCTTCGTTGATCGCGGTGCGCTGACGCTCGAAACACTGGTCGAGGGTCAGGTCGCCGAACAGGCCACGGGCATGGCGATCGGCGATGCTGGCTTCGGCCAGATAGGCGTTCACCGTGGTCGCGCCGACGCCGATCAGCACTGCGAAATAATGGGTGTCGAGCGCTTCGGCCGAGCGCACGTTGATCGACGCATAACTGCGCAGGCCCTTGCGGACGAGATGGGTGTGGACGGCGGCAGCCGCCAGCACGCCCTGGATCGCGACCCGGTCCGGCCCGACGCGCTCGTCGGTGAGGAACAGTTCGCTACGTCCTTCGCGTACCGCCTGCTCTGCCTCCTCGCGGATGCGGGCGATCGCCGCGCGCAGCTGTTCCTGGCCGCCGGTCGAGGGGAAGGTGCAGTCGATTTCCGCCACGGCCGGGCCGAAATAGGCCTTGAGCCGCGCCCATTCGGCGCTGTTGAGCACCGGGGATTCCAGCACCAGCACATGGCTGTTCTGCGCGCCTTCCTCCAGGATGTTGTGGAGGTTGGAGAAGCGCGTCTTGAGGCTCATCACATGCCGTTCGCGCAGACTGTCGATCGGCGGGTTGGTGACCTGGCTGAAATTCTGGCGGAAGAAATGGCTGATCGTGCGCGGCTTGTCGGAGATGACCGCCAGCGGCGTGTCGTCGCCCATCGAGCCGATCGCTTCCTTGGCATCCTCGACCATGGGCGCGAGGATCAGTTCCATATCCTCCAGCGTCATGTTGGCCGCAACCTGGCGGCGAGTCAGTTCCGCCTTGTCCCATGCCGGCAGGGCGGTGGGGACGTCGGGCAGGTCGCCGATGTCGAGGAAGTCCTTGATCAGGTCGCCATAGGGGCGCTCGCCCGCGATGCGGTCCTTGATCGCGCGATCGTCATAGATCTCGCCTTCCTGAAGATCGATCGCGATCATCTGGCCCGGACCCATGCGGCCCTTCTGGACGATGGTGGTTTCGGGCACGACGACCATGCCGGTTTCGGAACCCACGATCAGCAGATTGTCGCCGGTCAGCGTGTAGCGCAGCGGGCGCAGCGCGTTGCGATCGACGCCGGCCACCACCCAGCGGCCGTCGGTCATCGCCAGCGCGGCCGGGCCGTCCCACGGCTCCATCACGGAGGCGAGATATTCATACATGTCGGCATGCGCCTTGGGCAGTTCGGCGCTTTCCGCCTGCCATGCCTCGGGCACCAGCATCAGCTTGGCCGTGGGCGCATCGCGGCCCGATCGGCAGATCGCCTCGAACACGGCGTCAAGCGCGGCGGTGTCCGACGCGCCGGCCGGGATCACCGGCTTGATGTCCTCCGACTGCTCGCCAAAGGCCAGCGACGCCATCTTGATCTCGTGGCTCTTCATCCAGTTCTTGTTGCCGCGGATCGTGTTGATCTCGCCATTATGGGCGAGGGTGCGGAACGGCTGGGCCAGCCACCATTGCGGGAAGGTGTTGGTCGAATAGCGCTGATGGAAGATGGCGACGCGGCTCTCGAACCGCTCGTCCTGCAGGTCGGGGTAGAAGACCGACAACGATTCGGCGAGGAACAGCCCCTTGTAGATGATCGAGCGGCACGACAGCGAGCAGATGTAGAAGTCGTTGATCTGTGCCTCGATCACCTTCTTTTCGATGCGGCGGCGGATCAGGTAGAGATCCTTCTCGAACTCGCCGACGTCGCGTTCCTCCGGCATCGGGCCGGCGATCATGATCTGCTCGATCTCGGGACGGGTGCGCTGCGCCTTCTCGCCGATGACCGAGACGTCGACCGGCACCTGGCGCCAGCCATAGATGGTGTAGCCCGCGTCGATGATTTCCGATTCGACGATGGTGCGGCAGGTTTCCTGGGCGCTGAGGTCGGTGCGCGGCAGGAAGATCATGCCGACGGCGAGGCGGTTGGGCAGCGGCTTGTGGCCGGAGTCAGCGATGGCATCGTCGAAGAAGCGCACCGGCAGGTCGACATGGATGCCGGCGCCATCGCCGGTCTTGCCATCGGCATCGACCGCGCCGCGGTGCCACACCGCCTTGAGCGCATCGATCGCCGAGGCGACGACGCGGCGGCTGGGCCGGCCATCGGTGGCGGCGACCAGGCCGACGCCGCAGGCATCGCCTTCCATCTCGGGATGATACATGCCCTCGGCAGCGATGCGTGCGCGCTCTTCGGGGCTGGCCATGAAATTATCGTGGGTCATATCGGGCCTTCCTTCCGATAATGAAATTCAGAAATGGACGAGCGCGCGCTTACGCGGCCTGTCGTTCGCCCGCCGCCGCCTTGGCCTTGGCCTTGAGATATTTGTGCATATGGTCGGTCACGTCGCGGCCGTCGCGGATCGCCCAGACCACAAGGCTTGCGCCGCGCACAATGTCGCCGGCGGCGAATACGCCGTCCATGCTGGTCATCATCGTCTTGTGATCGACGCGCAGCGTGCCCCAGCGGGTGACCGACAGATCGTCGGCACCGAACAGGCGGGGCAGGTCTTCGGGGTCATAGCCCAGTGCCTTGATGACCAGATCGGCTTCCAGCGTATGCTCGCTGCCCGGATCGGGTTCGGGCGCGCGGCGGCCCGATGCGTCGGGCTGGCCAAGGCGCATCTTGGTCACCTTGACGCCGGTGACATGCTCCGTGCCCTCGAAGGCGATCGGCGCGGTCAGCCAGACGAACTCGACGCCTTCCTCCTCGGCATTGGCGACTTCGCGCTGCGAGCCGGGCATATTGTCGCGGTCGCGGCGATAGAGGCACTTCACCGACTTGGCGCCCTGGCGAATGGCGGTGCGGACGCAGTCCATCGCGGTGTCGCCGCCGCCGATCACGACGACATTCTTGCCGGTGGCGAGCAGGGTGCCATCCTGATGGCCGGGTACGGCATCGCCGAAGCCCGCCTTGTTGGAGGCGGTGAGATAGTCGAGCGCCTTGACCACGCCCGGTGCGCCGACGCCCGGCGCCTTGATGTCGCGGGCCTTGTAGACGCCGGTGGCGATCAGGATCGCGTCATGCTTGGCGCGCAGCTGTTCCATGCTGGCGTCGCGGCCGACCTCGAACCCTTCGTGGAAGATGATGCCGCCATCCTTGAGGCGCTGGACGCGGCGCATGACGACGTCCTTTTCCAGCTTGAAGCCGGGGATGCCATAGGTCAGCAGGCCGCCGGCGCGGTCGTGCCGGTCATAGACATGCACTTCATAGCCCGCGACGCGCAGATATTCGGCGGTGGTGAGGCCGGCGGGGCCGGCACCGATGACGCCGACCGACTGGCCGCGCGCGGCGCCGGGGACGAGCGGTTCGACCCAGCCTTCCTTCCAGGCGGTGTCGGTGATGAATTTTTCCACCGAGCCGATGGTGACCGATCCGTGGCCGGAAAATTCGATCACGCAATTGCCCTCGCACAGGCGGTCCTGCGGGCAGATGCGGCCGCAGATTTCCGGCATGGTGCTGGTCAGGTTCGACAGCTCATAGGCTTCGCGCAGGCGCCCTTCGGCCGTCAGGCGCAGCCAGTCGGGGATATGATTGTGCAGCGGGCAATGGGTCGAGCAATAGGGCACGCCGCATTGCGAGCAGCGCGACGCCTGTTCCTCGGCCTTGTCCAGGATGAAGGACTTGCTGATTTCCAGAAAGTCCTCGGCGCGGGCGTCGGCGCCGCGCTTTTCCGGATAGGCCTGTTCCTTGCCCACGAACTTCAGCATCGGATTTTCAGCCATGGCATTTCCCTGCAGATGATTATTTGCAGTGCGCATAGCAGGAAAACCCACGGAGTCACGCGGATTCTGGCAATTAAGACAGCAAAACTGACCTATTATCTATCGTTATTGGAAAGGACTGTCGCGGCGCTGTAATTTTCTTTCAATTATTGCGGCCGATATGGACCTATCTCAAGGTGAGCCAGATCAGAGCACCGATGCCGGCAATGATTCGATACAAAGCGAAGGGCGCGAAGCCGTGACGCGACACCAGGCCGACGAACCATCGGATCACCAGCAGCGCGACGATGAAGGAGACGATGAAGCCGAGCGCGATGCTGTCCCAGCCGACCTGGGCGCTGGTGAGCTGGTCGCCCTTCTTGAGCAGTTCGAGCGTCGAGGCGCCGAGCATGGTCGGGATGGCGAGGAAGAAGCTGAATTCGGCGGCGGTGCGGCGTTCGACGCCGAGGGCGAGGGCACCCATGATGGTCGCGCCAGAGCGGCTGACGCCCGGCACCATGGCCAAGCACTGGATGAAGCCGATGCCGATGACGCGGACCAGCGGAATGTCGGCAATGCCGTGGAAGCGCTGGTCCTTGATGAGGCGCTCGATCACCAGGATGGCGACGCCGCCGACGACCAGCGCGCAGGCCACGACCCGGGGTGAGCCGAGCAGCGTGTCGATATAGTCGTGCAGGGCGAGGCCGATGACGACGGCGGGGATGAAGGCGACCAGCAGGTTGCGCACGAAGCGGATGCTGACCGGGTCGAGGCGGAGCAGGCCCATGGCGACAGCCCAGAAGGTGCGCCAGTAGAGGACGACGACGGCGAGGATCGCGCCGAGCTGGATCATGACGTTGAACATCGCCCAGACCGAGGCATCATAGCCGAGCAGTTCGCTCGCCAGGATGAGGTGGCCGGTCGAGGACACGGGGAGAAATTCGGTCAATCCCTCCACGATGCCGAGCAGGATGACCGTCAGATAGTGCATGTCCATGGGGATGTCGGATCCTCAAGCAGGGGGCGCATAAGCCAAGCCCTCCCCCCGCGAAGGGAGAGGGCCGGGCAATGCCTATATGTCAGGGCTGCACCATGCCGCAGTGCAGCGAAAAGGCAAAGCGGCATGGCCACGGCCGGTCGCGGCCGATCATCGGCCCGTCGAGCCGATGGCGGGAATGGATCAGGCCTTCACGCGGCCGGCGAAGCGGCCATGGCTGCGATAGGGGATCATCCAGCGTTCGGCGACGGCCACCATGGGGGTCGGGGCGACGCCCAGTGCTTCAAGGCCCGGCGCGCCCGGTGCGGCGACATTGTCCTGGCCCAGCATGGCGAGCTGGTCGCGGGTGATCGGGCTGCCGGGCAGCAGGGCCAGCAGCGAGGCGAAGGCGCCGGGCACCTCGACCAGCGGCTTGCCGCCACGGCCGATCGCCTTGGCGACCCAGGCGTTGATCTCCTTCATGCTCATGATCTGCGGACCGGCGAGCTCGAAGGTCTTGCCGCCATGGACGCCCGGCTGTTCCGCCGCGTTGGCGATCGCCTCGGCGACGTCGCCGACATAGACGGGCTGGAATTTGGTGTTCGCACCGATCACCGGCACGACCGGGCCGCTGCTGGCGACGCCGGCGAAGCGGTTGAGGAACTGGTCCTCCTGGCCGAAGATGATCGACGGACGGACGATGGTCGCGGTCGGGAAGGCGGCCAGCACGGCGGCTTCGCCCGCAGCCTTGGACCGACCATAAGCCGAGGGGCTGCTGGCATCGGCGCCGATCGCCGAGACATGGACGAGGGCGGTGACGCCCGCAGTTGCGGCTGCCTTTGCGACATTGGCCGCGCCCTCATGCTGGACCGCGTCGAAATCGCCGCTGAGGATGCCGACCAGATTGATGACGATGTCGCTGCCATGGAGCGCGCGGGCGACGGTATCGGGCTTGCGGATATCCGCCGCGACGAACTGGGTCTGGCCCAGATTGCCGAGCGCCTTGACCTTGAAGGCAGAGGCCAGGTCGCGCTGGGCGATGCGCACCCGCGCGCCGCGCGCCATCAGCGCCTGGGCGACCTGGCGCCCAAGAAAGCCGCCGCCGCCGAAGATCGTTACCAGATTGTCCTGCATCACGCGCGTCCCATGCTGTTCGAAAAGGGGAAAGATCGTGCCGTTCCCCTTGCAACTTCCGCCGCCCGCTGACAACCGCCCGCTGGCGGCGGCGTTCCGTTTTCTAATCGGGTGGTATCACCCGATGGCTCGGAAAACGCGACCAGCCAATCAGCCGATCCAGCCCTGCAGTCCGGCGATCATCCACAGGCCCAGCAGCAGGAAGAGCAGGGCCGCGCCGATCTGCAGCGCGCGCATCGGTACCCGCTGCGCCAGCGCTTCGCCGAACAGCACGGCGGGGACATTGGCCAGCATCATGCCGCAGGTGGTGCCGGCGGTGACGGCGAGCAGATTGTCGAACTGGGCGCCCAGCGCCACGGTCGCGACCTGGGTCTTGTCACCCATCTCGACCAGGAAGAAGGCAACCAGCGTCGTCACGAACACGCCGGCCTTCGACGGGGCCTTGAGCGGCGCATCCTCGTCGATCTTGTCGGGTACCAGGGTCCAGAGCGCCATCGCGATGAAGCTGGCTGCCACGGCATAGCGGAACCAGGGCTGCGTCAGCACGCCCGCGATCGAATGGCCGACCAGTGCGGCAAGGAAATGATTGGCGATCGTGGCGACGAAGATGCCCAGGATGATCGGCACCGGCTTGCGAAAACGGGTGGCGAGCAGCATGGCGAGCAACTGCGTCTTGTCGCCCATTTCGGCGAGCGCGACGAGAGCGGTGGAGGTGAGGAAGGCTTCCATGAATATCGTCCGGGCCGGGCTAAAACCAAAGACACAATGCCACCGTCTTCCCCGCCCGGCCGGACTGGGAAGCCGATGCCATTGGTCTCGCCCGATGCGGCTGATACCGCGTCCCATATGCCATGACCTCTCGGCCAAATATGTTGACATATGGCCCGTCCCGTCAGCGGAACGGCTGGCTACTCCCCAGATGACGCGCTAGCCTGTAGCCGGACAGGCCGCGAAAGGCAAGCCGATGAGGACGGGCGACAACAAGACGACGGAGACGGCGGTGGACGTCGCCGCCTATCTCGACGGGGTGGAGCCGGCCGAGCGGCAAGCGGATGGGCACATCGTCGCGGCGCTGATGGCGCGGCTGTCGGGCGAGCCTGCACGCATGTGGGGGCCGAGCATCATCGGCTTTGGCCGCTATCATTATCGCTATGACAGCGGGCGCGAGGGCGACATGTGCCGGATCGGCTTTTCGCCGCGCAAGGCGGAGCTGGTCTTCTATCTGGCCGGCCTCGACGACGCCGATCTTGTCCCGCTGGGCAAGTATCGGCGGGGCAAGGGCTGTCTTTATGTCAAGCGGCTCGACAATATCGACATGGCGGTGCTGGAGGCGCTGATCGGCAAGAGCCTTGCCCATATGGATGGACTCTATCCGCGATAAAGGTGGGTCAGGGTGGTGTGTCCTGGCTTTCCTTCATCCGTCGTTCGGCAAACCATTGGGCCATGGTCTGGGCAAAGCAGCCGGTATTGGCGCCACCGATTGCCGAACAGCCCATCGGGCCGGAATTGCGCTGGACCTGCTCCATCGTCGCGACCTGGCTGCCCCAGCCGGGACCGCCCGCCGGTTCGGGCTTTTCACGCAGCTTCTTGGGAATGCGATAGCGTTCCGATTCGGGCTTGCGGGCACAGACGACGATCTCGTTGGGGTCCGCACCCTGTGGGCAGGGATCGTCGCCATAGACGATCAGGTTGAAAATCTTGTCCGGTGGCGGTTCGGCCTGGGCTGCGGCCGGCGCAGCGGGCAATGCCAGGGTGAGCAGGCCGGCGAGCAGGAGGGGGTGGGGCAGACGCATTATGGCAATTCCTTCATTCGCCCCTATCATTCATCCCCGTCCCGCATTTCCCTGGCGCGGCACTATCTCAACTGACGTCGCCGCGACGCCCAAACCGTCGCGGCAGGCCCGTCAGTGCCTGGGTGGCGTTTCCTGATCCTGCGCTTTCTTTGCATCGGCATCGGCCTTTTCCTCGGCCTTGACGCGCTTTTCGATCGCCTCGCTGTCTGCGTCGATCGTCGACAGGCGCTTGGTGCGCTCCGCTTCAACCAGGTCCTTCCAGCTGGCGTTGTCGGCCTGCTGTCGTTCCGCCTTGGCCAGACGCGACAGCTTGGCGAAGCAGCCGGTGGCGCCGCCGCCGCCGGTGGGCGAACAGCTTTCGATACCATCACGGCCGATATATTCCATCGACTTCACCCGCTCGCCCCAGGCCTGGTGGCTGGGCTGGTTCGGGTCACCACGCAGCGGCTCTGGAATGCGATAGCGTTCTTCCTCGCCCTTGCGTGCGCACACGACGATGTCATCGCCCGCGCTCTGCGGGCAGGCATCGTCGCCATAGACGATGACCAGATTGACCTTTTCGGACGCGGTGCCTGTGGCGGCCGTGGGGGCGCTGTCCTGCTGCGCCAGTGCCGGGACGGCGGTGCCCAGCATCAGGCCGGCGGCGAGGGTGATCAGCGGAGTTTTCATCATCGGTCCGTCCCTTGTTCAGACGCGCTTCGAGAGCGCAATGGCAGCGCGGCACCCCAGGCGGATCGCGCCGGACAGCAGTGGATAGGCCGGGGCCTGCTGCGCGCCATGGGCGATGGCGGCGTCGCGATGCTCGACCTCCTCCGCCTGGAAATCCCTGATCAGCGCGGACAGTTCCGGGTCGTCCTCGCCCAGTTGCTGCAGCTGTTCCTCATAATGGAGGTCGATCTCGGTCTCGATCGCGGCGGTACAGGCCATGGCGGCCTTCGGCCCCATCGCGGCGGTCACGGCGCCCAGCGCAAAGCCGGCGACATTCCAGATCGGATGGATCGCGGTGGGACGCACGCCACGCCGGGCGATCAGCGCGTCGAAGGCGGCACGGTGGCGCTCCTCCTGCGCGGCCATGCCGGCGATCAGTCGACCATAAGGGTGGCGATCGCCCATCACGGCGAGCTGCCCGGCATAGATGCGCACCGCGCCGAATTCGCCCGCCTGGTCAACCCGCACCATGGAGGCGCGATCGACCTTGTCGGTGCGCCGTCCGGGACGCGGGAAATCCTTGGTGGCGCTCATGCCTTCCTCGCTTTCAGCAGCAGAGCCAAGATGGCGAGCGCGGCCGCGCCCGACAAGAGGCCGTTATAGCCTGCCAGCGAAATGCCGAAGAGGCTCCAGGGCGCGACATCGCAGCGGGTGATCGGCGTGGCCATGATCTGGCTCAAAATATCGGCGCTGCTGCCGCCGGTCGGCGTGGTCGAGCAGGCGGTCAGTCCTTCCCACCAGCCATATTCGACCCCGGCATGGAACAGGCCGATGGCGCCGCTGATGCCGATGGCGATGCCGGCGAAACCGGCGAACAGCCCGCTGATGCAGGCGCGGCCACGCAGGGCATAGGCGACCAGCGCCAGCGGGATCGCCGCCATATGGGGGTAACGCTGCCACCAGCACATGTCGCACGGGTGCAGCCCGCCCAGATATTGGGAGGCGTAGGCCGTGCCCAGCGCAATCACGGGCACAAGCAATGCAAGCAGACGGGCGCGGCCCAAGGCGGGGGACAAGCTGTTCATATCGCCCGCTTAAACCCTTGTCCGCCTTTCGTCATGCTGAACTTGCCCGTCCGGTCATCCGAACGGGCACGACTCATTTCGCGCCGGGCTTGCGCGCGGCGGCCTGCTGGGCTTGGGCGATGGTCGCGCCCGGCGTGCCGGCGAGGCGGGAAATGGTCTTGAGCGCATAATCGAGCTGGAAGTCCTCGACCCCCTTCTTCTTCAGATCCTCTGCGGACATGGCGAAGCGCGGATCGTCCTTGGCATCCTCTTCCAGCGCGGCGTCGTCGGTCTTGATCTCGTTGATCAGGTGGCGGCGCAGGTCGCTCTCGCGGAACTTGGGGCGATTCTTGTAGTCGGGGTCGCTGAGCTGCGGCACCTTGATGTCCGGCTGGATGCCGCCTTCCTGCACGCTGCGACCCGACGGGGTGAAGTAGCGGGCGGTGGTCAGCTTGAGCGCGGTGGTGTTGGACAGCGGCAACATGGTCTGGACGCTGCCCTTGCCGAAGCTGCGTTCGCCCATGACGAGCGCGCGATGCTGGTCCTGCAATGCGCCGGCGACGATTTCGGAAGCCGAGGCGGAACCCGCATCGACCAGCACGATCACCGGCAGGCCCTTCGCGTCATCGCCCGGCTTCGCATAATAGCGCTCGACATCGCCCTTGTTGCGGCCGCGCTGCGACACGATCTCGCCGCGTTCCAGGAAGACGTCGCTGGTCGACACCGCTTCGTCCAGCAGGCCGCCGGGGTTGGAGCGCAGGTCGAGGATATAGCCGGTCGGCTTGTGGCCCAGGCTCTTGTCGATGCTGCGGATCGCCGAACGGACATCGGCGCCGGTATTGGCCGAGAAGCTGACGATGTTGATGACACCGATATTATTCTTCACTTCCCACTTCACCGGCTTGATCTCGATGATCTCGCGGGTGAGGGTCAGTTCGATCGGCTTGTCGCGGCCGGTGCGCACGATGGTGAGCTTGAGGCTGGTGCCGGGCGCGCCGCGCATCTTGTCCACCGCCTCGTCCAGCGTGCCGCCATAGATGAGCTGGCCATCGATATGGGTGATATAGTCGCCCGCCTTGATCCCGGCGCGCCAGGCCGGCGTGTCCTGGGTGGGCGCAATCACCTTGACCGCGCCATCCTCCTGCGTGACCGACAGGCCAAGGCCGCCATAGCTGCCCTCGGTCTGGGTGCGCAGATTCTGGAAATCGCGGGCGTCGAGGAAGCTGCTATGGGGATCGAGGCTGGCGAGCATGCCGTCGATCGCGCCCTTGATCAGCTTTTCATCGTCGACCTTCTCGACATAGTCGCTGCGGACTTTCTGGAACACGTCCATGAATTCGTCGAGCGCCTTGTAGCTCGATGCCTCGCCATCGGCGAGCGCCGCGGTGGTGGCGGGGATGAGCGCAAGCGCGCCGAGCGCGACCGCGCCCTGCAGGAAGGTGGATTTCATGGCTGTCCTTGGAGTCCGCATCAAGGGATCGATATACGTCGATTCGCTATCCAACGCAAAAGCGCGCTTCGACCAATGTTGCCTGGCGTCGATGAGCGGGGGGTTAATGGGGCCGGTCCATGTGGCGATCGACACCCAATAATGCAGCTGCTTGCAACAATCTGCGATCCCGTGTCCAGATCGACGAGCCGGGCGTCAGGCGCGCCGAAACCAGCAGATGCGCGTCGATATAGCCAATGCCAAGGTTGAACAGGGGGATTTGCTCGATCAGCATGTCCACCTCGGCATTGCGCGCCTGAACGACTTCCGGCAGGCGACGCAACATGTGGAGGATGGTGCGCCGGTTGCGCATGCTGCCCAATGCGATTTCGCCGATGATGAAAGGATGCGTCAAAATACGGCCAGCGTTCAGCATGGCGGCCATGTCGCGATCCGTGTCGCGCAGATGATCGATCCAGATCGAACTGTCGGCGAGGATCATGCGATTCCGGTGCTACGCAATAGCAGTGCGGCGGCGCGGGGGCAGTGCCAGATCGGGTTCCGTGCCACCCAATAGCGCCAGGCGCCGCGCGGCTTCGCGCTGAATCAGGGCTTTGAGCGCTTCTCGAACGAGCGCCGATTTCTCTGTCAGGCCTGTCAGTTCCTGAGCTTCGGCTAGAAGTTCATCATCAAGGGCCAGTGTCGTGCGCATGTGTCATGCTCCTTAGGCACGATATTTATCATCATATGATGATGATTTCAATGCTTCAGCCCAGTCCCACCAGCGGCACGATGTCCACCGGGCGGCCGTTGCGGCGCAGTTCGATGGTGACGGTGGGGCGGCCCTGAGCGGCGGTGAGGCCGACCGGGTCGCCCTGGCGCACGGTTTCGCCGACCTGGGCGGTGACGCGGTGCAGGCCGGTGATGAGGGTGGTCCAGCCCTGGCCATGGTCGATGATGAGGATCTGGCCATAGCCGCGATAGGGGCCGGCAAAGGCGATGCGGCCGGCGGTCGGCGCGACCGCCTGAGCGCCGGCCTGCGTCACCAGGGTCAGCCCGCGCGATCGCACGCCGCCGTCATTCACTTCGCCCATGCCGGTGACGAGCTGGCCGACGACCGGCAGGCGATAGGGCGGCGGGCCGCTGTCCAGCGTCTCGCGGTCGGGGGCGGGGGCACCGGCCTGGTCGGGGCGGGCGGGGCGCAGCACCGGGCCGGACAGTTGCGCCAGGCGATCGCGCAGGTCGCTCGCCACCTCCAGCTGGTCCATCAGGTCGACAATGTCGCGCGCCTTTTCGCCCAGTGCCAGCGCGCGTTCGCTCTCCAGCCCGGCATTGGCGCGATAGTCGCGGGCGGCGACGCGCTTTTGCGTTTCGAGTTGGCGCAGCGCGGCCTGGCGATCGGTGAGGGCGCGGCGGCTGTTTGTCAGGGCGTCGGCGGCCTGCTGCGCGGTGGCGCGGATCGCGCGGCTGCGGTCCAGCTCGGCGCGCAGGCCGGCGGTGCGCTGCTCGATCACCGGCAGCACCTGTCCCAGCACCGCGCGCATATGGACGGCGTCGCTGATCGATCCGGGCTGGACGAGGGCAAGGGCGAGCGGGCGGCGGCTCATCATCTGCAGCGCGGCGGTCAGGCGCACCACCGGTTCCTGCCTGGCGGCGAGGCGCGCGGCCTGGGCGCGCTGCATCCGGGCGATGATGGCGATGCGCGCCTGGGCGGCCTGCACATCGGCCTCGGCCTGCTGGATGCGGGCGGCCATGGCGGCGGCGCGGCGGCCGGCCTGTTCGGCCTCGTCACGGGCCATGCCGGCCTGACGCTCCAGCCGGACCGATCGGTCGGCGGCCTCGGCCGACTGGCTGCGTGCATCGCGCAGGGCCTTCTGCTCCTGCGCCAGGGTCGTGCCGGCGGTACCGGACAGGATGATGGCACTGTCGTCGCTGGCGGGCAGGCGCGTAGCGGCGAGGGTCACGAGGCCCGCCAATGTCATGCTTGAGATGATGTTGCGCTTCAACCGCTTGTCCCGCCCGATAGGGCTTTGACTAGGCATAACTGCCCTGTCTGTCGAGCCTCAGCCTTCGCGGTGATAGGGGTGGTTGGCGAGAATGGAGCAGGCACGCCACAGCTGTTCGGCCAGCATGGCGCGGGCCATCATGTGCGGCCAGGTCATGGCGCCAAAGGCGATCAGCAGGTCGGCATTGGTCCGTTCGGCATCGTCGAAGCCGTCGGCCGCGCCGATCAGGAAGCGGATCTCGCGCGTACCGGTGTCGCGCCAGCCCTCGATCCGCCGGGCAAAGTCCATCGAGGCGAGCTGCTTGCCCTTCTCGTCGAGCATGACCGTGACGGTACCGGGGCCGATGGGCGGCAGCTTGCCGCCCCGGTCCGGCATCTCGGTGATCTTGTGCGGCATGGTCAGCCGCTTGACATAGCGGTCGACCAGATCGGCTTCGGGCGATCGCCCGATCTTGCCGCGCGCGATGATGTGGAGGAGCATGGCTCCTCCCTAGCCTGTCATCGCGCCCATGTCGAAGGGCGCGACGGCAAGGATCAGGCGTTACCCGCGACCGGCGCGTCGACGAAGCCCCACATCCGTTCCAGATTGTAGAAGCTGCGCACTTCCGGCTTGAACAGGTGGACGATCACGTCGCCGGCATCGATCAGCACCCAGTCGGCGACCGGCAGGCCCTCGACTCGTGCGGAACGACCGGTTTCCTTCTTGATGCGTTCGGCCAGATGCTGGGCGATCGCCGCGACCTGACGCGACGAACGGCCGCTCGCGATCACCATGTGATCGGCGATGCTGCTCTTGCCTTCCAGCGGGATGGAGATGGTTTCCTGTGCCTGGTCGTCGTCGAGCGACTGCATGACAAGGGCGTGCAGGGCGGCCACGCTATCGGCGGCGGGCGCCGTATCGTTGGCAGGGGCGAGGTTAGTCAATTAAACTCCAATCTAGACGATCAACCGGCGCGTGAGCGGATCGCGCACACACGTTGCTTCATATTCGCGATGCCAGAGGGGGTCCGCCTGCCGCAGCAGGGTTGCCGATCTTGGATCAGGGCGAAAGCGCAATAGCACGAGCGCCGGTGGTCTCCAATTCGTCCAATCTGCACTCTGGCGCGCGGACCGGACGAAGCGCCGCAGCCAGCTCATGGCCGTAGAGCCACGGGCAACGTCATCATAGCCCGGACGGGCGATAACGGCAATGGGTATCTGTCGGGCAATGCCGCGCCAGTCCTTCCACCGGGCGAACTGGGCCAGATTGTCAGCGCCCATCAGCCATATGAAGCGGTGACGGGGATAGCGTTGGCGCAGCGCATGGAGCGTATCGGCGGTGTAGCGTGTGCGCAGTTGACGCTCGATCGCAGTGGCGCGAATCGGGGCGCGGCGGGCGATCTTGCGCGCGCGGGCAAGGCGGGTGGGGAGCGGCGCCATGCCCTTGGCGGGCTTCAGCGGGTTGCCGGGCGAAACCAGCCACCACACTTCATCCAGCCCTAACGCCTTGCACGCGAACAGCGAAATGGTGCGATGCCCGCCATGTGCCGGGTTGAAGGAGCCGCCGAGCACGCCGATCTTTTTCATGGGATATGCCATGCCAGCGCCCGGAAGGGGCGGCAATGGGTTTGGCAGATACTTGATGTCGCGAAATAGGAAATGGGCTGTTTAACTCCGCATGTTCCGACCGATCGAATGGGATCTGGCCCCTTTTGCGGTCGGTCTTGGGATGCGACCGCGCGATGGGAATGGGGGCCGGCCCTTGGCATCGGTGTCCTGGCACGATAGCCCCACCGCCATGACCGTTCCCGCCCATCCGCGCCGCACCGCCGCCATCGCCTTCATCCTGGTGACGGCGTTGCTCGACGTCATGTCGATGGGCATCGTCATTCCGGTGTTGCCGCAGCTGATCGAAGCGCTGTCCGGCTCCAGTACCAGCGCGGGCCTGTGGAACGGTCTCTTCGTGGCGCTGTGGGCGGCGATGCAGTTTCTCTGCTCGCCGGTGATCGGTTCGCTGTCCGACCGGTTCGGGCGGCGGCCGGTAATCCTGATCTCGGTCGCGGGGCTGACGCTCGACTATATCCTGATGGCGCTGGCGCCCAATCTCTGGTGGCTGGCGCTGGGACGGATGCTGGCCGGGGTCACCTCGTCCAGCTTCACCTCCACCTTCGCCTATATGGCCGACATCACCCCGCCCGAAGGACGCGCGCGCGGCTATGGCCTGATCGGCGCGGCGTTCAGCGCCGGCTTCGTCGCCGGACCGCTGCTGGGCGGCGTGCTGGGCGAAATTTCGCACCGTGCGCCCTTCTGGGCAGCGGCTGGCCTGTCCGGCCTCGCCTTCCTATACGGCCTCATCGTGCTGCCTGAATCGCTGCCGGTGGACAAGCGCATGGCCTTCAGCTGGCGCCGCGCCAATCCGTTCGGTGCATTGCAACTGCTGCGCTCCCACCCCGAGCTGTCGAGCCTGGCGGTCGTCAATTTCCTCCTCTATTTCGCCCATCATCTCTTCTCGGCCGTGTTCGTCCTCTATGCTGGCGACCGTTATGGCTGGGGGGCGTGGCAGGTCGGCACCCTGCTGGCGCTGGTCGGGCTGATGGACATGGGGGTGCAGGGGCTTCTGGTCGGTCCGGTGGTGAAGCGGTTGGGCGATCGTACCACGATGGTCGTGGGCTTAAGCTTTGGCGCGGTCGGCATTGCTGCCATGGGCCTGGCGCCCACCGGCTGGCTATTCGTCGCCGCCATGTTCCCCAATGCGCTCTGGGGCCTGGCCATGCCGACCATCCAGTCGCTGATGACCCAGCGGGTGTCGGAAAGCGAGCAGGGCCAGTTGCAGGGCGCCAACAACAGCGTTGGCGCGATCGCCGGTATCGTCTCGCCACTCTTCTTTGGCGCCATCTATTCCGCCTCGGTCGGCGCCCGGCCGATCCTGCCCTTCATCGGCAGTGCTTTCCTGATTGCGGCGCTGGTGCTGGCTGGCGCCGCGCTGCTTGGCCGGGCGGCTGCGCACATGACGGCCTCGCCCTCTCCTGCCTGAGCGGGGAAAACTGGACATATCGGGGCGGGGCGACTAACCGGGCGCGAATCCCTTCCACCGCTCGATATAAAGGCGATTCGATGACGCTGCCCCTTCAGGATTCCATCCTTATCGTGGACTTCGGCAGCCAGGTGACCCAGCTCATCGCCCGGCGCGTCCGCGAAGCCGGCGTCTATTCCGAGATCGCCCCCTTCACCCAGGCCCAGGCCGCGTTCGACCGGATGAAGCCCAAGGGCATCATCCTCTCCGGTTCGCCCGCCGGCGTGCCGGAGGAAGGCAGCCCGCGTGCGCCACAGGCGCTGTTCGACGCCGGTGTGCCGATCCTGGGCATCTGCTACGGCCAGCAGGTGATGAGCCATCAGCTCGGCGGCGAAGTGCGCCCCGGTCACGAGACCGGCGAAGGCGGCGAATTTGGCCGCGCTTTCCTGACCGTGACCGAACCCTGCGCCCTGTTCGACGGGCTGTGGGACGTCGGCGAACGGCATCAGGTGTGGATGAGCCATGGCGACAAGGTCACGAAATTCGCGCCCGGCTTCAAGATCGTGGCGGTGTCGGATGGCGCGCCCTTCGCGGTGATCGCCGACGAGGAACGGAAATTCTACGGCACGCAGTTCCATCCGGAAGTCGTGCATACGCCCGACGGCGGCAAGCTGATCGCCAATTTCGTCCGCCATGTCTGCGGCCTGGCCGGCGACTGGACCATGGCCGAATTCCGCCAGGTCAAGATCGCCGAGATCCGCGAACAGGTCGGCACCGGCCGGGTCATCTGTGGCCTGTCGGGCGGCGTCGATTCCGCCGTGGCAGCGGTCCTGATCCATGAAGCGATCGGCGACCAGCTGACCTGCGTGTTCGTCGACCATGGCCTGATGCGTCTGGGCGAAGCCGAACAGGTGGTCAGCCTGTTCCGCGAACATTATGGCATCAAGCTGGTCCATGTGAACGCGGAAGAGCGCTTCCTTGGCGGCCTTGCCGGCCTCACCGACCCGGAAAAGAAGCGCAAGTTCATCGGCGGCGAATTCATCGCCGTGTTCGAGGAAGAAGCCGCGAAGATCGGCGGCGCCGACTTCCTGGCGCAGGGCACCCTCTATCCCGACGTGATCGAATCGGTCAGCTTCACCGGCGGCCCCTCGGTAACGATCAAGTCGCACCATAATGTCGGCGGCCTGCCCGAACGCATGAACATGAAGCTGGTCGAACCCTTACGCGAACTGTTCAAGGACGAAGTGCGCGTGCTGGGCAAGGAACTGGGCCTGCCCGACATCTTCGTCGGCCGCCATCCCTTCCCCGGACCCGGCCTTGCCATCCGCATCCCCGGCGAAGTGACCAAGGAGCGCTGCGACATATTGCGCAAGGCGGACTTCATCTATCTGGAGGAAATCCGCAACGCGGGCCTCTATGACGCGATCTGGCAGGCCTTTGCCGTGCTGTTGCCGGTCCGCACCGTCGGCGTGATGGGCGATTACCGGACCTATGACAGCGTCTGCGCGGTGCGCGCGGTCACCTCGACCGACGGCATGACCGCCGACATCTACCCCTTCGATGCCGCTTTCCTGAGCCGCGTCGCGACCCGCATCATCAACGAGGTCAAGGGCATCAACCGCGTGGTGTATGATTACACCTCGAAGCCCCCCGGCACGATCGAGTGGGAGTAAAGCCGAAATAGCGAATGTCCGGGGGACATTCGCCGGCTTTACTCGGCCGCGCAAGCGGCCGTGGGTATCGAACTCAACCGCCGTCCGGGGGACGGCGATCCGGTTTATTCGGCACCGCAAGGTGCCGCACCGTTTAGACCCAGATGCAGCGGCGCAAGCTGCCGCTTACCGCTCCGCCAGCACCGCCGCCATCTGCGCCACCAGTTCGGCCGTCGGCCCGGCATCGTCCCAGGCATAGAGCGACACGCGCATTGCGGCCTCTTCCCCGAACGGCGCATAGGGTCGCACCGCACGCCCGGCCGCCGCACGCATCGGCACCAGCGACAGGCCCATGCCGGCCTCCACCGCAGTCAGCACGCTGGTGAGGTCGCTGCCGGTGAAGGCGACATGGCAGCGCCGTCTTTCCCGTCCGATCCGGTCGAACATCGCGTCGCGATAGAGGCCGCCCGCGGGAAAGGCGACCAGCGGCAACGGATCGGGCCAGTCGCCCTGCCGGTCGGTACTTTCATACCAGCCGATCGGTTCGGGGAAACTGGCGCGACAATCTGCGCTCGGCGTCGCTTCCTTGACAGCGATGATGTCGAACTCGCCCGCACGATAGCGGCGGGTGAGGTCGCGGCTGAGCCCGGTCGTAACGTCCAGCCGCACGGCGCGATATTGGTCGGAAAGGCGGGCGAAGACGCGCATCATCGCACCGCTGGCAATGTCGTCCGGCAGGCCGATGCGGATCGATGCGCTGCCGGCCGGATCGGCGAGCAGGCTTTCCGCCTCCTGCTGCAGCGACAGGATGCGCCTGGCATGGCCCAGCAGCCGCTCGCCCGCGGCCGTCGGCCGCACCGGCCGCGCCGCCCGATCAACCAGCACATGCCCCACCGCTTGCTCCAGCCGACCCAGCTGCTGGCTGATGGTCGACTGGGTCATGTGCAGCCGCTGCGCCGCGATGGTGAAGCTGCCGCTGTCGGCGATCGCGACGAAGGCCCGGAGCAGGCGCGGATCGAGCATGATACTCCATTTAAATTATGAATGATTGCCATTCATATATGTTGTTTGTCGATGATGCAGCCCCTGCCTATCCTGCGCGCCGCACAAGAACCGGGGATTTCCATGAAGACGCTTCTCGCCGCGCTGCTGGCCGCCACCGCCCTGTTGCCCCTGCCCGCCGCGGCAAAGACCGCGCCGGCCCACGCTGACCTGCTGATCCGCCACGCGACGCTGGTCGATGTCGAGCATGGCCGTCTGGTCCCCGATCAGGCCGTCGCGACCAAGGGCGACCGCATCGTCGCGGTCGGCGACGACGGGACGATCGCCGCCGCCTGGCGCGCGGGCAAGAGCGTCGAGGCCAAGGGCCGCTATCTGATCCCCGGCCTGTGGGACATGCATGTGCATTTCGGCGGCGGGCCGGACCTGGTCGAAGAGAATAAGGCGCTGCTGCCGCTCTATATCGCCAATGGCATCACCACCGTGCGCGATGCGTCGGGCGACCTGCCCTATGATGTGCTGCGCTGGCGCGGCGAGATTGCCGACGGGCGGCTGTTCGGCCCGACCCTGCTGAGTTCCGGTCCCAAGATCGAGGGGATCAAGCCGGTGTGGAAGGGCACGCTGGAAACCGGATCGGAGGCGGATGTCGATCAGGCGATCGCCAAGCTCAAGGAACTGGACGTCAATTTCGTCAAGATCACGGACAGCACCCTGAAGCCCGAGCTGTTCCTCTATGCCGTGCACCAGGCGCGCGGCGCCGGGCTGCGCGCGTCGGGCCATATCCCGATGGCGCTGACCGTCGGCCAGGCGATCGACGCCGGGATCAGTTCGATCGAGCATATCGACTATGCGCACAAGGCGGGCGTGAAGGACGAGGCGCGGATCACCGCCGATTTCGCCGCCGGCAAGATCGACCGGGCACAGGCGAGCGCGCAGCTGGATGCCGGCTTTGACGAGGCCACCGCCATGGCCGCCTATCGCGACATGGCTGCGCGCGGCGTGTTCGTGACGCCCACGCTCAGCATCTCGCGCACCGTCGCCTATCTCGACCAGAACGATCACAGCACCGATCCCGAACTGGCCTATATCGGCCCGCGCCTGCGCAAGACCTATGACTGGCGGATCGAGCGCGCGGCGAAGGCGACGCCCGATCAGATCGCCCAGCGCCACGCCATTTACGAGCATAATGCCGCGATCCTGCCGCTGTTGCAGCAGGCCGGCGTGACGATCATGGCCGGCACCGATGCCGGCTTCCTCAACAGTTTCGACTATCCCGGCTTTGCCCTGCATCAGGAACTGGCGCTCTATGTCGATCGCGGCCTGACCCCGGTCCAGGCGCTGGCCAGCGCCACCCGCGCCGGCCCGGCCTGGTTCGGCCTGCTCGACCGCTATGGCGCGGTGGCGGAGGGCAAGCAGGCGGATATGGTCCTGCTGACCGCCAATCCGCTGGAGGATATCCACGCCACCAAGGCGATCGACGCGGTGATCCTGCGCGGCACGCTGCAGGACCGCGCCCGGCTCGACGCGCTGCTGGCAGAGACGAAGGCGAAGGTCGCCGCCTGGAATGCGGCGGCAACCCGGCCCTGACGGGTCAGCCGCGCATCAGCATGTCGGCCGGCACCGGCAGCATATCGACCTTGCCGGTCGCCACGTCATAGACGGCGGCGACCACCTTCAGCGTGCCGGCCTTCACCTTCTCCTCGATCACCGGTGAGGCGTTGACCAGAGTCGCCGCCTGCACCAGCGCATTGGTGCGGGTGACGATGGCCGCGTCCTTGCTGCGGGCGAGATAGAGGGCGGGCAGGATCGCGGGGAACAGCGCGCTGATCTGGCCCGGTACCTCGGGATTGTCGATCGCCGCCTTCACCGCGCCGCAATTGCTGTGGCCCATGACGACCAGCGCCTTCAGCCCCAGCACCGCCACGCCATATTCCAGGCTGGCAACGATTTCGGGCGTGGTGATGTTGCCGGCGATGCGGGTGACGAACAGCCGGCCGATATATTCGTCGAACAGCATCTCCACCGGCACGCGCGAATCGGCACAGGAGAGGACGCCGACCACCGGCCATTGCCCCTCGGCCGCGCGTGCCTTGATGATCGACAGGTCCTGCAGATGGGCGGTCGGCTTGCCGGCGACGAAACGGGCGTTGCCGGCCATGATCTCGGCCAGGGCGGCGTCCGGCGTCATCGACGCATCCGGGCCGTCGGCGGGCGGGGCCGCTATCGCTCGCGCAGTTGGCAAGGCGGCCATGGCCACCCCGCCCGCCATCGTCATCGCTGTCAGAAAGGCGCGGCGGGACGACGCGCTGCCGTCGTCCTCCTGCGTCCTGTGTAGCTGGTCATACATGCCATCGACGTCCGAACACATGGGTCTGTCTCCCTGTGATGAGGAGGTGCCATGATGCCGGACCCGTTTGCGCACGGCAATGGAAAGACCTGGATCAAGACGCAGAGCCTGATTCACGTCATCGGTAGAAGCGCAAGGCGCTTCCACCTCAAACGATCAGGCTCTAGACCAAACCATCGCCGCCGATCCGATGGAGCCCCGCTTGCCCGACACCCAAATTGGCCATCCCGTCTATCGCGACATGCCGACCACCATCTTCGAGCATATGTCGGCGCGCGCGCGCGAAACCGGTGCGATCAATCTGGGCCAGGGCTTCCCCGAAGGGCCGGGACCGCAGGCGGTGTTGCAGGCGGCGGCGGACGCGCTGCTGACCCGCTCCAGCCAATATCCGCCGATGCCGGGCCTGATCGAATTGCGCACCGCGCTGGCCGATCATTATGCCCGGCGTCAGGGCCTGGACCTCAGCCCGCTGGAAATCATCGTCACATCGGGCGCGACCGAGGCGATCGCCGCCAGCCTGCTGGCGCTGGTGCGGCCAGGGGACGAGGTGCTGATGCTGGCGCCGCTCTATGACGCCTATCTGCCGCTGGTCGAACGGGCGGGCGGCGTGGCCAGGGTGGTGAAGCTGACCCCGCCCGACTGGCGCGTCACCCGCGACGCGCTGGAAGCGGCGATCACACCCCGGACCCGCATCCTGCTGATGAACAATCCGGTCAATCCGACCGGCATCGTGCTGCGCGAGGAAGAACTGGCGCTGCTGGCCGACCTGTGTGTCAGCCATGACCTGATCGCGCTGTGCGACGAGGTATGGGAGGAGACCGTCTATGACGGCGTGCCGCATCGCCCGCTGATCGGCTTTCCCGGCATGCGCGAGCGTACGGTCAAGATCGGGTCGGCGGGCAAGATCTTCTCCGTCACCGGCTGGAAGGTCGGCTGGATGTGCGCCGCGCCGCCGATCGCCACCCTGCTCGCCCGCGCGCACCAGTTCCTGACCTTCACCACCCCGCCCAACCTGCAATGGGCGGTGGCGCAGGGGCTGGGCTGGCCCGAAGATTGGCTGAACGACCAGCGCGCCGCCTATCAGGCGTCGCGCGATCGGCTGGCGGCGGGGCTGAGCCAGGCGGGCTATGTCGTGCAGCCGAGCGGCGCCACCTGGTTCCTGTCAATCGACCTGCCCGCGTCCGGCATCGCGATGGACGATGTGAGCTTCTGCAACCGGATCATCGACGAAGCCGGGGTGGCGGCGATCCCGATCTCCGCCTTCTACCCCGACGATCCGGTCACCCATCTGGTCCGCCTGTGCTTCTCCAAGTCGGACGCGACGCTGGATCAGGCGATCGAGCGGCTCGCCGCCTTTCGCGCCAGCCTGGACTGACGCAGGATCGCCGCGCCCAGGATCAGCATGAGGATCAGCACAAGGCCTTGTGCGGCCAGGAAGGGCGGCTCGCTGCCGGTCGGTGCGAGCCGATTGAGGGCCGGCACCTTGAGGAAGCCCTGCACGACAGCCACGAACAGGTTGAGCCACAGGGCGATGGTCGCCGTGACCGCATAGACGCCCCGCGTCCGGCCCCGCAGGCCAAGGCCGTAAAAGGCAACGAAGGCGATAATCAGCACCAGCGTCGAGAGGGTGCCGACGCCGATCGCCGGGGTGAAGCCGCGAAAGGGAAAGAGGAAGCCGGTGAGGCTGGTGAGCAGAGTCGTCACCAGGAACAGGCCCTGCACTTTTGGCAGGACATGCCCCTTGGCCATGGCCGGCAGGGCAACAAGGCCGCTGGCGATGCCGATCAGGCTGATCGCGACATGCAGGGCGATGAAGGCGGGAATGGAAAGACCGAGGATCATGATTTTTCTCCTAGTTTCCAAAAATCCGTTCGGCTCTCGACACGCTCGAACCGAACGGGGGTAGGTTCACACCCGATAACGGGGCGCCGCATCCTTGAGCGACAGGTTGGGCCGAAGCGCGGCCCGCGCGTCGAGATAGGCGTCGAGATCGGCCCGGTCCGGCAGGGCGGGGATGGTGATCGCCTCGCCCATGTCGAGCCCGGCCAACGCCGCGTCGACCATCACCTCGACATCCATCACCATATGCGGCGGCAGGCTGGCAATCTGTTCCGCCGTCCAGATGGCGGTGCGGGTGATGCCGGGCAGCACCGCCTGCACCTTCACGCCCTTGCTGCCCAGTTCGACCTGCAGCGCCTCGGTAAAGGCCAGCACATAGGCCTTGGTCGCGGGATAGACGGCGGTGAAGCCGTCCGGCATCAGCGCCGTGACCGATGTGATGTTGACCAGCGTGCCTGCACCCTTGGCCGCCAGCCGCGGGGCGATCGCACGGGACAGCCGCGTCACCGCCAGGATGTTGAGGTCGATGAGGCCGGTGAGATAGGCCGGGTCGGTCTCGACAAAGGCCTGCTCCCCGGCGATGCCGGCATTGTTGACGAGGCCGGTGATCGCGTCATCGTCGCGCAGCCGCGCCTCGACCCGCGCCAGATCATCGGCTTTGGCGAGGTCAGCGGAGATCACTTCCACGCTGACGCCGCTGTCGGCGCGCAAGCTGGCGGCCAGCGCCTCCAGCTTGTCGGCGCGACGGGCGACCAGGATCAGATTGGCGCCGCGCCTGGCGAAACGATCGGCATAGACCGCGCCGATACCGTCCGACGCGCCGGTGATGAGAATGGTGTCTTTGGTCATGGGATGTCTCCTTTGAAAGACTATTTTCCCGTTCGGGCTGAGCGAAGTCGAAGCCCTTGCCTGAGCGAGGCGAAGGCACCTCGCTCCGCTCGGTGGAACCCTTCGACTTCGCTCAGGGCGAACGGTATCTGTGTCAGCCGTTGATGAAATCGAGCAGGTCGGCGTTGAACCGGTCCTGGTGAGTCTGCGTCAGCCCATGGTCGGCGCCTTCATACACGATCAGCACCGCATCCGTAATGATCTTCACCGTCGACAGGGCTGCCGCGCCGATCGGCACGATCTGGTCGTCATCGCCATGCAGGACCAGAGTAGGCACATCGACCTTCGCCAGGTCGGCATGGAAATCGCTTTCGGAAAAGGCGCGGATCGAGTCGAGCTGGCCCTTGAGGCCACCCATCATCCCCTGCCGCCAGAATTCGTCGCGAATGCCCTGGGAGATGACCGCGCCGTCCCGGTTATAGCCGTAGAAGGGCGTGGTCAGATCCTTGAAGAACTGGCTGCGATTGTCGAACGTGCCCTTGCGGATGCCGTCGAACACATCGATCGGCAGGCCGCCCGGATTGGCTTCGGTCTTCAGCATCAGCGGCGGCACCGCGCCGATCAGCGCCAGCTTGGCGACCCGGCTGGTGCCATGGCGGCCAATATAGCGGGTGACTTCGCCGCCGCCGGTCGAATGGCCGACCAGGATGACGTCGGACAGATCCAGCGCCGTGATCAGGTCGGCCAGATCGTCGGCATATTGGTCCATATTGTTATTGTCCCACACCTGGTCCGACCGGCCATGGCTGCGGCGATCATGGGCGATGGTGCGAAAGCCCTGATTGGCGAAATAGACCATCTGCGCGTCCCAGGCGTCGGCGCTGAGCGGCCAGCCATGGGAGAAGAGGATCGGCTGGCCGTCGCGCGGTCCCCAATCCTTGTAGAAGATGCGGGTGCCGTCCTTGGTGGTGACAAAATTGCTCATGTGAAATTCCCTTCTCGTTGCAGAGAGGGCGTCCCTCACGCCCTGTGCTTGCAGAATTAGGGGCAATGGCGGACAAGCGGGATTGGCGGTTCCGACATTAAGCGGGCCGATTCCGACAAAGGATCAGGAGATGGGCGACACCAGCCTTCCGCGCGCCGAGGTGGGCATATTGCTCTACCGCAACTGCCAGCAGGCGATGGTCCATGGCATGACCGACCTGATCGCCATTGCCGGCCAGTTTTCGGTCGAGCATGGCGGCCCGCTGGTGCGCGTCAGCCATTGGCAGATGGGCGATGACGGCTGCTTTGCCCGCAGCCATGACACGCATGAAGGATTGAGCGGCACGCCCGACATCTGGCTGGTCCCCGGCCGCCTGACCGGCGTGCCCGAGGCGGACGAAGCCGCGCCCTATGCCCGCTGGCTGCTCGATCGCCATGCCGCCGGCGCCACCCTTGCCTCCAATTGCGGCGGCGCCTTCCTGCTGGCGGCGACCGGCCTGCTCGACGGCCGCCCAGCGACGACCCACTGGTGGTTCGCCGACGCCTTCCGCACCCGCTTCCCCGCCGTGAAGCTCGATTGCGACCGGATCGTCATCGACGATGGCGACATCATCACCGCTGGCGGGCTGATGGCCTGGACCGACCTTGGCATGCGGCTGGTCGACCGGCTGCTCGGCCCGACGGTGATGCTCGACACCGCCAAATTCCTGCTGATCGACACGGCCGGGCGCGAACAGAAGCATTTCGCCCGCTTCCTGCCGCGCCTGACTCATGGCGACGAGCCGATCCTGAAGGTCCAGCACTGGCTCGCCGCGCGGGAGGCGAAGGCGGTCAGCGTCACCGAGATGGCGGCGCAGGCCACGCTGGAGGAGCGCACCTTCCAGCGCCGGTTCAAGGCGGCGACCGCCATGACCCCGATCGAATATGTCCAGCATCTGCGCGTTGCGCGGGCGCGCGAGCATCTGGAATTTACCCGGCGCACGATCGACCAGATCGCCTGGAGCGTCGGCTATGAGGATGCGGCGGCCTTCCGCAAGCTGTTCCACCGCCTGGTCGGCCTGTCGCCCGGCGACTATCGCGCCCGCTTTGCCGCGCCCAGCGCACAGGCGGCATGACGGCACGCACAAGGAAGCTTCTTGCGGCCGCCTCCTTCGCCCGCTAAGTTCCCGTTTCGTTCCCAAAAAGGATAGTTATGGACAGCCTCGCCGCCCTTCTCATTCCCGTCGCGCTGCTGATCGGCCTGGCCGTCGGCTGGCTGCTCAAGGGCAAGGCGCTGGCGCCGCTGACCGCCGAAAAGGCCGATCTGGCCGGCAAGCTCGACATCGCCACCGCCCAGCGCAACGGCGCGATCGCCGAATTGGCGGTGGAGAAGGAACGGGTCGCGCAGGGCATGAGCCAGCTCGCCCGGCTCGAATCCGCGCAGGCCGCGTCCGAACAGCGGATCGAGGCGCTGCAGGCCGCCGCCAGCCAGCGCATCGAGGCGATCCAGACCGAGCGCGAGGCTGCATTGCGTGACCTCGCCGCGCTCCAGTCCGACATCCACGCCCGCACCCAGGCGTTCGAGCAGCAGATCGCCGCGCTCAAGGATGCCAAGGAACAGCTTTCCGCCCAGTTCAGCGAGATTGGCGGCAAATTGCTCGAATCCGCCCAGACCCAGTTCCTGACCCGCGCCGACCAGCGCTTCGCCCAGGCGAGCGAGAAGAGCGAAGCGCAATTGAAGACGCTTCTCAATCCGGTCGAAACGACGCTCAAGCGTTATGAGGAGGGCCTCGCCCGCGTCGAGAAGGACCGGGTCGGCAGCTATGCCGAACTGCGCGAGGCGGTGCAGCAGGTCCATCTCGGCCAGGGCCAGGTGCGCGAGGAAACCGCCAAGCTGGTCAACGCCCTGCGCGCCGCACCCAAGACGCGCGGTCGCTGGGGCGAGCAGCAGTTCAAGAATCTCATCGAAACCGCCGGCCTGTCCCCCTTCGTGGACTTCAAGGAGGAAGTGTCGGTCGCGGTCGAGGACGGCCGCCTGCGCCCCGACTTCGTCATCAACCTGCCCGGCGACCAGCAGATGGTGGTCGACGTCAAATGTTCGCTGGTGGCCTATCTGAACGCGGTCGACCAGGTCGACCCCGCGCAGCGCGACGCCCATATGCTCGACCATGCCCGCGCGATGCGCACCCATGCCGACGCGCTGGGGCGCAAGGCCTATTGGGAACAGTTCGACAAGGCGCCCGACTTCGTGATCATGTACGTACCCGGCGACAATTTCGTCACCGCCGCGCTGGAAGCGGACATGGAGCTGTGGGAACGCGCCGCCAAGAATCGGGTCATCATCTGCGGTCCGGCCACCTTCCTGCCGCTCGCCCGCACACTGGCGGGCCATTGGCGCCAGGCCAAGATGCAGGAACAGGCACAGCAGGTGGGCCAGCTCGGCAAGGAGCTGTATGAACGCCTGTCGGTCGCCGCGACGCACCTCAAGCGTCTCGGCTCCGGCCTCAACAGCGCGGTCTCCAATTACAACAGCTTCATCGGCAGCTTCGAGACGCGTGTCCTGTCCACCGGCCGCAAGTTCCGCGACCTCGACATCGAGACCGGCGGCAAGGAGATTGAGGCGATGGAACCGCTCGACGTCCTCGCCCGCGACGCCCAGGCCGACGAGGCAAGAGCGCTGCCTGCGGCGCAGTGAGGCAGGCGGCCTAGGCGCTCGCCTTAGTGCAGCGCTACATCGCGGCTGAGATAGACCTGTGCCACGCGGCCCTCCGTCATCGTGCAGGTGAAGCGGCGGGTGGTCCCGGTGCTGGCGCGATAGCTGGCGCGCGTCTCGACCTCGCCATCGATATTATAGCCGCCCTGTGTGGGACGGGGCTCGTCGATATGGCGGATTTCGGCATAGCCACCGGCCCGGCCCTGCGCTTCGTCCCGCGCGGCGAGGGCACAGGCATCCGTTAGCTGGTCATTGTTCTGGTCGCCAGCGTTGCCATCATTTGCCCGTGTTGGCGCGCTGACGGTGCCAATATCCGTGCCATAATCGGTACCGCTGGCCGGGGGCGGCGCGACATTGTCCGCATAGGGACGGCCGGATTCGCTGTCATATGGACCGGGGGCGGGGGGTGCCTGCTTGTCCTTCGACACCGAGGTGGCGACCACCGCCACAGCGCCCAGCAGCGCGGCAATACCGACTGCATCGCCAAAGCCGAACCCGTTGCCGCGATCATGCCGATGATGCCAGCCGCGATCGTCATAGCGTGGCCGTGCATATGCTGGCGTGACACTGCTCATCAGTAGCCCCGCACCGACCAGTGCACCTGTCAGCCACCGCGTCCTGTTCCCGATCATCTACCTGTCTCCTGCGCTGGATGGAGCTATAGATGCGTTCGACTGTCCATAGGCTGAATGGCCGCCATCATGGCTTGGCGCTGATCGTCAGACCCGTGAAATGGGCAACAAAGGCATAGCTGTCGGCATATTCCTCGATGAGCTTGTCGATCGGCTTGCCCGATCCATGACCTGCGCGACTGTCGACACGCAGCAGATGGGGCCGATCACCAATGGCGGCGGCCTGTAGCGCGGCAGCATATTTGAAACTATGTGCCGGTACGACACGGTCATCGGTGTCGGCCGTCGTTACCAAGATCGCCGGATAATCCCTGCCGCTCAAGATATTATGGTAAGGCGAATAGCTGTAGAGCAGTGGGAAGTCCGCGGCATTGTCCGGCGACCCATAATCGTCGACCCAATAGCGGCCGGCGGTGAAACGGTCGAAGCGCAGCATGTCCATGACGCCCACGGCCGGCAAGGCGGCGGCAAACAGGTCGGGGCGCTGGTTTACCACCGCACCAACCAGCAGGCCGCCGTTGGAGCGACCCTCGATCGCCAGCCCGTCTTGCGGGGTATAGCCCTGTGCCTTCAGATATTCGGCTGCGGCGATGAAATCGTCGAACACATTCTGCTTGTTGGCGCCACGCCCGGCGTCGTGCCAGGCCTTGCCGAACTCGCCGCCGCCGCGCAGATTGGCGATCGCATAGGCGCCGCCCTGTTCCAGCCAGGCCAGCCGCGTGGCGGAATAGCCGGGCGTCAACGCGATATTGAACCCGCCATAGCCATAGAGGATGGTCGGTGCCGCAACCGCATGGTCGGCCAACAGCTTCTTGCGGATGATCGTCATCGGGATCAGCGTACCGTCTTTCGACGGATAGCTGACCTGCTCCACACCGAAATCGGCGGGATTGAAGGGCAGGTCGGGCTGGGCGAACAGCTGGGTCTGCAGCGTTGCCGTGTCGAAGCGATAGATGCTGGGCGGCGTCACGAAGCCGGAAAAGCTGAAAAATGTTTCCGCGTCGCCATCCCGGCCGCCGAATCCTGCTGCCGTACCCATGCCGGGCAAGGGGACGTCACCGACCTTGCGCCCGTCCAGTTCGACCAGTTCGGCCACGGTTTCCGACTGTGTCATATAGGCAAGGATCAGCCGGTTGCCCACCAGTGAGCCGCCTGCCAGTGTATCCGGCCGTTCGGCCACCAATTCTGTTTCGCGCCGTCCCGGGCGCTGGGCATCAAGTGTGACCACGCGCATATGCGCAGCCTTGCGATCGGTGATGAAATAGAGGGTGGAGCCCCGGCTGCCGACCAGGCGCCAGTCGTTGGCAAGACCCTTGACGAGCATATGCATCTGCACGGGACCGCCATCGAGCGCGGCGATGTGCAGTTCGCGGCGCGGATCGATGCCGGCGAACGAACTGACGATCAGCCAGCGCCCGTCGCTGGTGACCTGCGCGGTGTGGCTGAGTGCCGGCCGATCAGGCGTGGCGTAGATGAGTTGGTCCTGATCCTGGCCCGTGCCGATGCGGTGGTAAAAGAGTTGCTGGCCGCTGCTGGCGGATTGATAGGCCTGCCCGGGGACCGGTGCGGCAAAGCGCGAATAGAAGAAGCCCTGGCCTCGTCCATCCCAGGCGGTTTGGGAAAATTTGACCCATTCGATCTTGTCTTCGAGTATTTTGCCGGTGTCGACGTCGAGCACGCGCAACGTACGCCAGTCGCTGCCTGCGTCCTGGATGGCATAGGCGAGGTAGCGGCCGTCGGGTGATGGCATCCACTCCGCCAACGCGCTGGCACCATCCCGCGTCCAGCGATTGGGATCGAGCAACAATCGTTGCTCGCCGGCCAGCCCCTCGCGAACATAGAGGGGGGTCTGGTTCTGCAGCCCTTCATTATAGCCGTAGAAATAGCGACCTCCGGCCTTGCGCGGGACGGTGAACCGGCCATGGGCGAACAGGGTTTCCATCCGCCGCTTCAGGATGTCCCGGCCGGTCAGGTCGTCGAGATAGCGACGGGTCAGCCTGTTTTCTTGGTCGACCCAGGCACGCACGGCCGGATCATTGCGGACATCGCCTTCCAGCCAACGATAGGGATCGGTGACCTTCACGCCGAAATGATCCTCGACCAGATCCTGGCGGCGGGTGAGGGGATAATGGAGATCGCTGGCCGAAGGGGTAGCGTCGATCACCGCCGGCGTGGCATCCCCGGCGGCGGCGGCGGCGGCCGGCGCGGCGGCGATCGCTACCAGCAGGGCTGGCAGCGGCCAGATCAGGCGACGGAGCGCGCGCATCCTCTCGAACCCATTATCCTGGAAAGAAAACAGGCCGCGGCTTCGGATGAAGCCGCGGCCTGTTCGACTATCGTCTATCCACCGTTACCGGTGGAACCGCGATCAGGCGGCTTCGAATTCGTCTTCGTCGACGGTGTTGACCGGACCGGAGTCCTGGCCCTTGGCGGCGACGTCACGATCGACCAGCTCGATGATCGCGATCGGCGCGGCGTCCGAAGCGCGGAAACCGGCCTTGATCACGCGGGTGTAGCCACCGTTGCGATCCTTGTAACGCTCGGCCAGGACTTCGAACAGCTTGGTCAGCTGCGCGTCATCCTTCAGGCGGGCGTCGGCCAGACGACGGTTGGACAGGCCACCCTTCTTGGCGAGGGTGATCAGCTTCTCGACGTAGGGACGCAGTTCCTTCGCCTTCGGCGTGGTGGTCAGGATCTGCTCATGCTTGATGAGCGAGGCAGCCAGGTTGCGAAGCAGGGCGGTACGATGACCGGTGCTGCGCTGAAGCTTACGATGACCAACTTTATGACGCATGTCTCATTCCTTCGTTCGTTAAGGGGCCGGATGAGGTACCCCAGACCAGGCAGCGATTAAGGGGCGCCGCCCATTGCCCCACAAAGGAAGCGGGTCGAAGCGCTGCTTCGACCCGATCCTCTTAGCCCAGCAGCTCCTGTTCGAGCTTCTTGGCCATTTCCTCGATATTTTCCGGCGGCCAGCCGGGGATGTCCATGCCCAGGCGCAGGCCCATGGACGACAGCACTTCCTTGATTTCGTTCAGCGACTTGCGGCCGAAATTGGGGGTGCGCAGCATCTCGGCTTCGGTCTTCTGGACCAGATCGCCGATATAGATGATGTTGTCGTTCTTGAGGCAGTTGGCCGAGCGGACCGACAGTTCCAGTTCGTCCACCTTCTTGAGCAGATAGCGGTTGATCTGGTTGGTGTCGCTTTCGCCTTCCGACGCAGCGGCAGCGGCATGGCCGGCAGCCGGGGCAGCGGCAGGCAGCGCGTCCTCGAAGTGGACGAACAGCTGGAGCTGGTCCTGCAGGATGCGGGCTGCGTAAGCAATCGCATCTTCCGGCGTCACGGTGCCGTCGGTTTCCAGCGTCAGCGACAGCTTGTCATAGTCCAGTTCCTGGCCGACGCGGGTGTTATCCACCTTGTAGGCGACCTGGCGGACCGGCGAGTAGAGCGCATCGATCGGGATCAGGCCGATCGGTGCGTCAGCCGGGCGGTTGGCGACGGCGGGGACATAGCCCTTGCCGATGTCAGCCGTCAGTTCCATGTTCAGCGTCGCGCCCTGATCGAGGTGACAGATCACCAGATCGGGGTTCATCACTTCGATGTCGCCGACGACGGCAATGTCGCCTGCCTTCACCACGGCCGGGCCGGTGGCGGACAGCTGCAGACGCTTGGGGCCTTCGCCTTCCATCTTCAGCGCGACCTGCTTGATGTTCAGGACGATGTCGGTGACGTCCTCACGCACGCCGGCGAGCGACGAGAATTCGTGCAGGACATTCTCGATCTTGATCGAGGTGACCGCCGCGCCCTGGAGCGAGGAGAGAAGAACCCGGCGCAGCGCGTTGCCGAGCGTCAGGCCAAAACCGCGCTCAAGCGGTTCGGCAACGAAGGTCGCCTTGCGCTTGCCGTCGCCGGTCGGCTTGATCTCGAGGGCGTTGGGCTTCTTCAATTCCTGCCAGTTCTTCATGTTGACAGTCATGTACTTCCCCTGGGGATGTGGCCGTAACGGGTAGATCCTGGACCCATCAGGACGTTCCGGCCGATGCAAACGGGTAAGCGGGCGACGCGTCCGCCGCCCGCCTTCAAGCCTCTAGCGAAGCTTAATTAGACGCGGCGGCGCTTCGACGGACGCACACCATTGTGCGGGATCGGCGTGACGTCGCGGATCGAGGTGATGTGGAAGCCGACGGCCTGCAGTGCGCGCAGGGCCGATTCACGGCCCGAACCGGGGCCCTTGACTTCGACTTCGAGGGTGCGGACGCCGTGCTCGGCGGCCTTGCGGCCGGCGTCTTCGGCGCACACCTGAGCGGCGTACGGGGTCGACTTGCGGCTGCCCTTGAAGCCCATCATGCCGGCCGAGGACCACGAGATCGCGTTGCCCTGGGCGTCGGTGATGGTCACCATGGTGTTGTTGAAGCTGGCGTTGACGTGCGCGACGCCGGCCGAGATGTTCTTGCGTTCGCGGCGCTTAATGCGCTGGGGTTCGCGTGCCATTTTGCTCTAATCCTACAAAAATCGTTCAAAAGCAGAAGTCACCGGAGGGTCGGTCCAGAGGACATGACCCTCGACGATTACTTCTTCTTGCCGGCGATCGGCTTCGCCTTGCCCTTGCGGGTGCGCGCATTGGTGTGCGTGCGCTGGCCGCGGACCGGCAGGCCCTTGCGATGACGCAGGCCGCGATAGCAGGCCAGATCCATCAGGCGCTTGATGTTCATCGCGGTTTCGCGACGCAGATCGCCTTCGACGGTCAGATCGGCGTCGATGGCTTCGCGGATCTGCAGGACTTCGGCGTCCGACAGGTCCTGAACGCGGCGGCTATGGTCGATGCCCAGCTTGTCGGCGAGGTCAACGGCAGTCTTGCGACCGATGCCGTGGATGTAGGTGAGCGCGATGATTACGCGCTTGTTGGTCGGGATGTTAACACCCGCAATACGTGCCATGGTAATTAAATCTCCTGCTCCACGGGGTAGTTGGCGCCACCCCATCTCAAAGCGTCCGGGCCACTTTCCTGGCATGGAAAAGTAGGCCATGATGTTGCCTCCCCAGACGCAAAAAAGACGGCCAGTGCAGGAAGCACTGCCGCTGTTACGCGTGTAGGGAACGGCGGCCTTTATCGATTCGCCCCAAAACTGTCAATATCCGGCGCTTTTTTGGCGCCGTCCGTGCGATGAACGGAGCTGTCGCCCGTCGGCGCTGGCGGGCGATGGCCGTGGCCGGCCATCTGCCTCTACTGTCGCCTTGCCCCTTTTCGGGTTGAGCGCTCCGTCCGGCTCGGGCATGGAAGCGCGATGCGCCCGACCCGTTTTCTTGTGTCCGCCCCGGCCCTTGCAGCGCCGCTGACCCTGTTGGTGGCAGGGTGCGTTGCGCCGCCCTCGGCGCCGGCGCCGGCGCCGGCGCCGCGCCCGGCACCGGCGCCGCGGCTGGCGCCCGTGCCGCCGACCGCGCCCGCTGCGCCCGCAGCGGTGGAGTGGCAATATCGACCCGCGACGCCGGGGGCCTGGACCTATCGCGCCGATCCCGCCGGACCGGTGGCGCTGTTTGGGCTGTCGGCCAATGATCCCCGTTTGACGCTGCGCTGCGATCGGGCGACGCGGCGGATCAGTCTCAGCCGGGCTGGCGGCGGGCAGGGCGCGATCACCGTGCGGACGAGCTATGGCGCGACCAATTGGCCGGCGGTGATGGCGGGTACGCAGATGCCGCAGTTGACCGCCGTGCGCGGCGCGAGCGACGCGGTGCTGGACCAGCTAGCCTATAGCCGCGGCCGTTTTGCGGTCGAGGTGCAGGGGCAGGAGACGCTGATCGTCCCGGCCTGGGCCGAAATTTCCCGTGTGATCGAGGATTGTCGGGGCTGAAACGGGCGGTCCCGCCGTTTCGGCGCGGACGGTCAAGTATGATTCCAAAAAAGAATATTACAAGTCTTGATCCTGCGATCCGTCTGATTCACAGTCCGTCTCGTGGCTGATCGCGGCGCAGACCAAAGCCGGCCACGCGGGCTTAATTAGCGAAAGGAGGTGATCCGATGTCTCATGGTTCAGCAATGGGGTCGGTCAAGTCCATTCGGGAAACGCGCCGCTGACGACGCCGGAGCGTCGGTACAAACCCTAAATGGTGTAGAGACCTTGCGTGCCGACATACAGGCCGTCTCCGCCAGGGGCTTTAGCGCGAACTTGTCTTCCTTCTGGGCGGTTTCCGGCCGCTGACCATGCACATGATGGGCCGTCGGGCATTGCCTGACGGCCCCTCTCATTTGTGGTGGGAGGGCCGTTGCCGGAGGCGGCGGCCAGCCCGCTATGCGTTCAGCGCCGTCGGGTGGCGAACCAGATGACGTGGCGCGGCCCTTTGCCATTGTCGCGTGCCTTCACGACGACCTCATCGACCGCAAAGCCCGCATTCTGAAGCCGCCGGGTGAAGGCGGCGTCCGCTCCGGCCGACCAGATGGCCAGTACGCCGCCAGGCTTGAGCGCACGCATCGCGCTGGCCAGCCCGGCGCTGGTATAGAGGCGGTCGTTGGCGTCGGCGGTCAAGCCATCCGGGCCATTGTCGACGTCGAGCAGGATTGCGTCAAAACTGCCGTTGCCCGCAGCGATCACATGGGCGACATCGTCCATCACCAGCCGCACGCGCGGATCGTCCAGGCAGCCGGCGGCAAGGTCGACCATCGGGCCGCGCGCCCAGTCGATGATTTCGGGGACCAGTTCAGCCAGCGTGATCTGCGCCCTGGCGTCGAGCTGGGCTAGCGCGGCGCGCAGCGTGAAGCCCATGCCATAACCACCGATCAGCAGGTGCGGATCGCGCCGCCCCAGCCGCTCGATCGTCATCAGCGCCAAGGCCTTTTCCGATCCGCTCATCCGGCTGCTCATCAGTTCGTTGCGGTCGAGCACGATCATGAAGTCGGCGCCCCGGCGATAGAGGCGCAGTTCCTGCCCGCCCGGAACGGCGGCGGTGCCCAGCAATTCGCGCGGTGTCATGTCGGCGGTCCTCAATAGCGACGGGGGAAACGGCCGCATGACAGGTCGCGGCCGCGCGCGCAATGTTGCGCTGCGGGCTATCCTGCTTTCGCCACCTATGGGCTGGTCAGCGGCGGCGCGCGGGTCTATCGGCACGGCCATCATGCGTTATTTTCTCGATACCGAATTCAACGGCTTTGGCGGCACGCTGATCAGCGTGGCGCTGGTGCCTGAACATGGCGACGATGATTTCTATGCGTCGCTGCCGCTGCCCGAGGTGATCGAGCCGTGGGTCGAGCGGCATGTCATTCCCTATCTGCGCCATGTGCCGCCGGGCATCGACCATGAACTCAGCCGGATCGAGGCGGCGGATCATATCGCGGCCTATCTGGATGGTGATTCCGACCCGGTGATCATCGCCGACTGGCCCGAGGATCTGGCCCATTTCTGTGCGCTGTTGGCGACCGGGCCGGGGCAGATGGCGGCGATCGACTATGGCCTGCGGCTGGAACTGATCAATGCGGCAGGCTTCAGCGCGGCGGCGAACAGCCGGGTGCCGCACAACGCCCTGCATGATGCGCGGGCGCTGCGCGACTTCTATATCAATCATTGAGGGGGAGGGCGACGCCCCCTCATCCGGTCACCGCTCCCTGCCCTTTGCCCTGCCCCAGGCATGGGCCGCCGTATAGCCGAGATAGGCGGTGCCGAAGAGGGCGTAGAGCGGTTCGGGCAGGGCGTTGAGATAGGCGCGCATCCCCGCGATGATCGCGCCCGCCACTTCGGGCTGCCAGCCCGATATCAGCCCCATCGGAATCGACCAGAGCAGCAGCGCATAGATGACGTAGAGAAAGGCCGGCCGCGACCGCTGCGTCCACAGGTCGGTCGATTCGGGGGGAGGGGGAATGTCGTCGGTTCCGATCACGCCGCGTTTCCTTGTTCAGCCGATGCGGTTGGCGAGCCAGCCATAGAGGAAGGCCTCGTTGGCCGGGCGGCTTTCGGCCAGGGCCAGATAGCGTTCGCCCTGTAGCGCCTCGATCGCCTTCATCAGCACCGCGTCGCCGGCGGGGCCGCGCAGGGCGCGGAAGGCGCGCAGCGCGGCGAGGGTGCGGGCACCGATCATGCGATCGAGCGCCAGGTCGGGATAGTCGCGTCGGTTGCGGTTGAGCGCGTTGAGCGCGCGCTGGAGAAAGCCGTTGGCGACGCCCGGCCCCATATTGACCGCAGTGTCGAACAGTTCGGCGGCGAGGCTCGGGCTCTCCCGTGCGACCAGGGCATAGCCGGGCTGTTCCCAATAGAGCCGGCGATAGATGCTGCGCGCGGTGGCAGGGGGCAGGTCGCGGATGTTGCCGGCAAAGCCGTTCGCCCGCGCCACGCCCTGCGAGATCCCCATATTGGTCGGCCCGCCGCGATCGGCCGGATGGTCGACATAGCCGCCCTCCCGCGCGATCACTTCGTCCAACAAAGTCTCGATATCCATGATGTGCCTTTCCATGGTTCGTGAAAGGCGAATCATTTATCCGATATGGTTATCTGTAGGACAGGGCGGATATAATGGCGGACGCGCCTGCCGAAGTTCACAGTGTCAACGGGCTTTTAGGGCCTTTTGCGCCTGAAACGCGCCTGTCGCGCGTCGCTGACGCGCTTGCGGCGCGTCAGTCGGGATAGGGGTGAGGTCAGGCCTTCGCGCCCGGGGCGCCTCACCGACGCGACAGAAATGCGTCGGCCATGCGTCCCTATTGCGTGTGAGTGGGTGCTGCGGCACGGTGGCGGGCAATGCCCCGCAAAGGGTAGGATGCGAAGGTCGAGTGGGAAGGAGGCATGGGGTCTCCCAAATGGTATAGGGGCATCCATGCAAGTCCGCCTCAGCCTGCTTCTGATCGCGATCCTGATCGGTTCAGCCGATTGTTCGGGGCAACCCGCCAAAATGGACGGCGTCAAGGAAGGCGGATCTGCCCCCGTCACCCTTTATGCGCATCAATATAATAGCGTGGTTCCGGGCTATCAGACGCCGGGGCTGCTCAACTGCGATCCGCTGACGCTCTATCATCACGTCAGAGAGCATCCGGCCATTGCCAAAGAAGCGGAAAGGCTGTTCCTTCCCTTGCCCGATGCAGATCATAGCGAAGGCGCGCGCTATTCGCGGGAGGAGCGGCAACGTGCAGAATCTGCCGTCCGATTTGCGCGCGCGCATAATCATGCGGCTTTCAGGACCGGGGCGGCGTACATTCTGCGCCTGTGCCCTCAAGCGCGGCTGGTCGATTATTAGCGGCAGTCGCCGACTGATGGGCGTGCATGAGATGGGCCGCCAACAACCGTCGTGCCACCTTCATCCACTTCCGTTATCCGGCATCGCTCGCCGACATGACCAAGATTTCATGATCGCGCGCCTTGATTCGGCCGGGCGTGGGGGCTAGCTGCGGCGACGTTCCAATTGGGACATTCCGTCCACCTTTTCGAGGAAATCATGTCCGACAACGACCATAGTCGAAAGACCGCGCGTTCGGGCATGGGGGCGAACTGACAGGTTCGGATCACCCGCCCGCCCCGAAGGCGCGGTCGCACGAGGTGATCCATGAATGCAGCCATCCGTTTTCTCGTCGGCTCCCTGCGCCGCGGGCCCCAAGCCCCTGATCTCAACCGCCTGTTCGATGACGGCCAGACCTATGGCGAGCGACTGGCCGACCGCGTCGCGGCGATCGGCGGTTCCTGGCGCTTCATCATCGGCTTCAGCCTGTTCCTGGTCCTCTGGGCGCTGCTGAACACGCTGGTGCTGGCGCGCCACGCCTTCGATCCCTTTCCCTTCATCTTTTTGAACCTGATGCTGTCGATGCTGGCCGCGCTGCAGGCGCCGATCATCATGATGAGCCAGAACCGCCAGGCGGCCAAGGACCGGCTGGAGGCGCGGCTCGACTATGAGACCAACCTGCGGTCGGAGGCACAAATCGCCAGCCTGCACGACAAGATCGACCTGCTGCTGGCGATGGCGGGCGAGAGGGAGGATGCGGCAGGGGCGGCTGACTGATCTTCAGGCATCGGCGCCCTTCAACGCCGCATCAAGCGGATAGAGGAAGCGGAGAAACTGGAATCGGTCCCGTTTATTATCCTGTTTTGGTCGTTTTGATGCTGGGGTGAGCGCAAGGTGCTGCCTCGCGGCCGACGACATGGTTGCGGCGTTCGCTGCCTTGTGATGCTGAGAGGAGCCATGGCAATTGACGCATTCGGCGAGCAATTGCAGATTGAGATATGC